>NZ_JBHRXK010000002.1:0-639649 GCF_042648505.1 Lysobacter cavernae | reverse complement strand
TTCTTGCAGTACGTCGGCACCACGCATCGAAGGTCTCGGGGCAAGCAGAACGGTAATGGGACAAGTCTATGCGGGTGGGAGGTATTTCAGCAGCCTGCTAACGCCAAATAGACCCCGGCTCGGGGATGGCGGAGTATTCCGATCTGCTAATCGGCACGTCAAGCGGGTATTCGAATAAGAAACAAACAATTACATCGAAAGAATGCTTGCCTCGCCAGGGAAAATCACAGCCGTGAAGTGATACGGGGTATCACCCGGCTCCGGGCGACAAGCAGATCGCTTTGATGCGCAGATCGGACAGAAAGAGGCTGCCTTAGACAAGAACGGCCCGGTCATGCGACCCTCCTGCGACTTTGAATGCCGTGATTGCTCGATGGCCGACGTTGCCCGCTCTGTTTCCTCCGCGCCGCTGCAGGGCGAGGCCGCGCTGGTGCGCACGCTGGGGACGTTCCAGTTGGGGGCGTCGATCATCAACGTCGTCGTCGGTGTCGGCATTTTCATGCTGCCGGCGCTGCTGGCCGCGCGCATGGGCCCGGCCGCGCCGCTGGCGTTCGTGGTGGGGGCGGCGGCGATCGTGCCGATCGCGCTGTGCTTTGCCGCGATCGGCAGCCGTGCCGCGACCACCGGCGGGCCGTACACCTATCTCAGCGCCACCTTCGGGCCGTTCGCCGGCTTCCTCGCCGGCGCCTTGATGTGGATCTGCAGCGTCACCTCCAGTGCCAGTGCGGCGGCGGCGTTGGCCGGCCAGGCGGCGCATGCGTTTCCCTGGTTCGCGCAACCGTGGCCGCGCGGCCTGCTCATCGCGGCGACTTACACGCTGTTGTTCGCGCTCAATGCCTTTGGCGTGCGGCTCGGCGCGCGCATGATCGTGGCGTTGGCGGCGCTGGTACTGCTGCCGTTGTTTCTGCTGGCCTCGCTCGGCCTGTTCTTCATCGATTGGCAGCAGGTCAGTTTTTCCTGGAGCGCGTTGCCGTCGTCGAGCGCGCTGGGCTCGTCGCTGATGCTGGTGATCTTTGCCTACGCGGGCATGGAGACCGCGCTGGTGCCCTCGGGTGAAGTGCGCGATCCGGCCACGCACGTGCCGCGCGCCACGCTGGGCGCGATCGCGATCGTGGTGCTGCTGTACGTCGGCCTCCAGGTGGTGTGCCAGGGGATGCTAGGTGCCGCGTTGCCGGGCAGCGATGCGCCGCTCGCCGACGCCGCGGGCGCGGTGTGGGGGCCGGCACGCGGCGTGCTGCTGGTCACCGCCTGCGTGTCGATGCTCGGTTTCCTGATGGGCAACCTGTTCTCGTCGTCGCGCCTGCTGTTTGCACTCGGTCGCGATGGCTTCCTGCCGCGTCCGTTCGCTCGGGTCGATGCGAAGTATCGCGTGCCGCAGTTGGGCCTGTTCGCGCACGCCGGCATCGCGATCGTGCTGGCAGTGGCCGGCAGCTTCGAAGCGCTGGCGTTGATTTCCGGCGGCGCGATCTGCCTGGTGTTCGCCGCGGTCGCGGTGGCCGCGTGGCGTGCGCAGGCCATCGACCTGCGGGGCCACGGCGCGCCGCTGGTGTTGCCCGGCGGGGCATTGGTGCCGGTGGTGGCGGTGCTGGCGATGGTGGCGATCCTGACCACACTGACCGAGAGGGAGTGGCTGGCGATCGCGGCGTCATTGACCGCGCTGGTGGTGGTCTACGCGGTGCTGGCGGCGACGAGCGGACGCGCCACGCGTCGCGGCTGAGCGGGCCAGCCCTCTGCGGCACCGGGACGGTGCCGGGCACGCGCGGCCTAGCCGCGGTGCTCCAGCGCCAGGTATTGCGCCGATTGCATCTCGATCAGGCGCGAGGCGGTGCGCTCGAACGCGTGCGCGAGTTTCTGCCCGGCGTACAGCGCCTGCGGCGCGGCGGCGGCGGTGCACACCAGGTTGACGTGGCGGTCGTAGAACTCGTCGATCAGGTGCACGAAACGTCGCGCCGGATCGTCGTTGCGGCCGTCGAACAACGGAATGCCGCCGAGCAGCACGGTGTGGCACTCGGTCGCGATCTCGATGTAGTCGCTGGCCGCGCGCGGGCCCTCGCACAACGCGGCGAAGTCGAACCAGGCGTGGCCTTCGGCGAGCGCGCGCACCGGGATCTCGCGGCCGTCGATCAACCACGGCCCGGCCTCGTGCGGGCAGGTGGCGGTGAGCGTGTGCCAGCGCTGCGCCAGCCAGCGCTCCGATTCGCCGTCGAGCGGCGCGCGGTAGACCGGCGAGCGCGTCAATGCGCGCAGGCGGTAGTCCTGCGCGCTGTCGAGGTAGAGTACGCGGCAATGGCGCTCGATCTGCGCGATCGCCGGCAGGAAGCGCTCGCGCTGCAGGCCGTCCTTGTACAGATGCCTGGGCTCGGTGTTGGACGTGGTCACCAGCGCCACGCCTTGCGCGAACAGGTGTTCGAGCAGGCGTCCGAGCAGCATCGCGTCGCCGATGTCGTTGACGAAGAACTCGTCCAGCACCAGCACACGCAGCTGCTTGCCCCAGTCGCGCGCGATCGTCACCAGCGGGTCGCGCTCGCCGGCATGGGCACGTAGCTGCGCGTGGACTTCGCGCATGAAACGGTGGAAGTGGGTGCGACGCTTGCCGCCCTCACCCCACCGTTCGCCCTGCGAACGGTCCCCCCCTCTCCCGGCCGGCGGGGGAGGGGCATCGGTGCGGCCTGCGACCGCGACGTCCCTCAGGGGCAGGGCGTCGAAGAACAGATCGATCAGGAAGGTCTTGCCGCGGCCGACGCCGCCCCACAGGTACAGGCCGGGTGGTGCCGGTGGCGACTTGCCGCGCAGGCCATCGAAAAAGCTGCGCTTGGGCGGGTCGAGCAACGCCGCGTGGATGCGGTCGAGCTCGCGCAGCGCCGGGTGTTGGGCGGGGTCGTCGTTCCAGTCGCCGCGGGCCACGCCGGCGGCATAGGCGGCGGACGGTCCGTCGGTGTGGCTCAGGGCGGGCGCGCGTGTCGCCGCGGTCGGGGCGTTCATGCGCTCTGAGGGTCGACCGGAAGCTCCGGCGGCAGGTACGGCCGCACGCCGTTCTTGATCGCGCCGCGCAGGTCGATCAGGCGGCGGTGAAAGAAATGACTGGTGTCGGGCATCTTCACCAGCTCCGGCGGCTGGCGCAGCTGCTTGAGGCTGTCGAGCCAGGCGTACACCGCCTGCGGGTCGACGATCTCGTCGGCCTCGCCCTGGATCACCAGCCACGGGCCGTCCGGCGGCACGATCTGGCTGAAGTCCCAGCTGCGTCCGGCCGCGGGCGGCGCCACCGAGATCAGCATGCCGGGCTTGAGTTCGGCCGCGCACTTGAGCGTGACGTAAGCGCCGAAGCTGAAACCGGCCAGCCACAGCTGCGCGTCCGGACGTTGCGCGCGCACCCAGGCGGCGACCGCGCGCAGGTCGTCGGCCTCGCCGAGGCCCTCGTCGAAACGGCCGCTGGAGGCGCCGACGCCGCGGAAGTTGAAGCGCACCGTGGCCGCGCCGGACTCGCGCAGCGCGCGCGCGACCATGGTCACGACCTTGTTGTGCATGGTCCCGCCCTCGGTCGGCAGCGGGTGGCAGACGATCGCCACGATCGGCCGCGGCGGCGCCTCGGCCGCCTCGACGATCGCCTCGAGCGCGCCGGCCGGGCCGTCGAGCATCAACGCGGTGGAGGCGTCGGTGGGAAAGGCGGGGCTGTTCATGCCGTCATGATACGGGGCGACGGGTTCAGGGCCCGTAATCCGCGCGGCCAGAGGGTCAGTGACCGCGGCGCAGGGCGAAGCCGAGCAACAGCGGGTCGTGGTCGGCGCTGCGCCAGGGACCGGTGCCACCGGCGCGGTAACCGGCGGCCTCGGGTTCGTCGGCATTGCTGTGCCATTCGGCCGCACCGCGCAGGTTCGCGGCCAGCGCCGGGCTGAGCAGGGCGTGGTCGAGGCGGCCGAGTTGGCCGTCGTAGACATAGCTGTACGGCGCGCGGATGCCGGCCACCGCGAAGGCGTCGCGCCAGCCGGCTTCGGCCAACGCACGCAACGGCGCTTCCTGCGCGTAGGCATTGAGATCGCCGACGATCAACGTGCGATCGCTGCCGGAGCCGGTGGGGTCGCTCTGCAGCCAGGCATCCAGGCGGCGCGCCGAATCGGTGCGCGTGGCGTTCCAGCAGGCGGTGCCGTCGCCTTGGTTGCGGTCGGCGCCTTCGGCACCGCTGCAGCCCTTGGACTTGAAGTGGTTGGCGACGATGACGAAGGCGGCACCGTCGTCGCGGCCACCGGCGACCGGCACGAACGCCTGCGCCAGCGGCACCCGGCTGTGCGGCCCGAACGGGCCTTGTGTCAGCGTCGCCGGCGCGCCCTGCGGCCGCACGCGGTCGTCGCGGTAGATCAGGCCGACCCGGATCGGGTTGTCGCCCGGGCCGTGCCCGGCGTCGATGTGACGCCAGGCACCGCCGCCGTCGCGGTTGAGGGCGCTGACCAGCGCGACCAGGCTGGACTCGGGGCCGTAGCCGTCGTTCTCCAGTTCCATCAGGGCGACCAGGTCGGCGTCGAGGCCACGCAGGGTGGCGACGTGCTTGGCCAGCTGCGCGGCCAGTTCGGCCGCGGTGCGTGCGCCGCGCGCGGTCGGGAAACCGCTGCCGTGGCCGTCGCCGTTGAACAGGTTTTCGAGGTTGAGCGCGGCGATGCGCAGGTCGCCGGCGACGCGCGGTGGGTGCGGTCGCGCGCCCGGCCGCAGCGTCGGCCTCTGGCCCAGGTGCACGCCGTAGTCGCCGCCGAACTGGTCGAGCACGCCGACGACGTCGTCGAGGCGGCTGTCGCGGCGCGCGCGGTCGAGGCCGTCCGGCCACAGCGCGGCCGCGGCGCGGTCGGCGTCGGCGCGGCCCTCGTCGAGCCAGAGCCGGCGCCGGCGGTGGTCCTGGGCGATCGCCTGCGCCTGTGCGCTGCCGGGCGCGGCGCGCTCGGTCGGCTGCCAGGGGCGCTCGCCGAAACTGACGCCCTGCCGGGTGTCCTTGCGCTCGCCCAGCCACAGCGGCGCCTGCAGGTGCACGGCCATGCCTTCGAGGCGTTCCCAGTCCGGCGGCAGCTGGTTGACGACGGTCGCGGTTACCGTGCCCGGGCCCAGGCGCTGCAGCACCCGCGGGTCTTCCAGCGCGGTGCGGCTGGCGCCGCCGAGGTCCTGCTCGACGACGCGGCCGCGCACCCGCACGCGTTCACCCGCGACCACCGGCGTGCTGGCGGGGTCGTGCACGAACACGGCGTCGGAGGTCGTGGCGTCGCCGTCGCCGGCGTCCTGCAGGAACCAGCCCACCCGCGCGCCGGGCCCGTCGAAGCGCACGCCCACCACCCCCTCGACGGTGACGTCCTGGCCGACCCGCGCGCTGTGCGCGCCGCGGCCCTGCACGCTGCCGATCGTCACCACCTCGCGCGCCAGCGCGGCGGTCGAACCCAGCAACAGGCAGGGGGCAAGCAGCAGCGCGGCGCGGATGCGGGTCATCGCGGGGGATCGGTGGGAAGGGGCGCGCATTATCGCGTCGTGTCGATCGCATCGGCGCAGGCGCGCGGGCAACGGACCGGGCCGGCGCGGTCGCCAGCAACAAAAACGCCGCCCGTAGGCGGCGTTTTCAGTGCGAAGCGCGGCGACCTTACTTGAGGTTGCCGAGCATCCAGTCGACCGTGGCGATGACCTGCTCGTCGGTCAGGGCCGGGTTGCCGCCCTTCGGCGGCATCACGCCGGCAGCGCCGGTGAAGCCCTCGATCGCGTGCTTGTGCAGGGTGTCCTTGCCCTGGGCCAGGCGCGGACCCCAGTGCGCCTGGTCCATGGTCGGCGCGCCACCGGCGCCGGACTTGTGGCAGCCCGCGCAGAGGCCGTCGAAGATCACCGCGCCGTCGAGCGTGCCGCCGTAGGCGACCTGCGATGCAGCCTTGGCTGCAGCCGCGGCGGCCGCGGCGGCCTGCGAGGCGGCGCCGGTCGAGCCGGCGTAGACCGCGCCGACCGGGGCGATGCGGTTCAACTGACGCTGGGCCACGGCCGGATCGATTTCCGGCGGGATCTGCTTGTGCACGAAGTACGCGCCGATCATCAGGCCGACCGTGACCACCACGAGGAAGCCGATCACCATCGAGAATTTCTTCAGGAATTCAAGGTCGTAATTGCGCACGATCCACCTATAGCGCACGCCCGGTCGGGCATGCAGAGCCATCAACAAGAACCGCACCCAGGGTGCGGCCGCGCGCCAGTATAAAGCCGGCTCCCCCGTCCGGAGACAGGGGATGGCGCGCCCGGAGGGATTCGAACCCCCGACCAATGGCTTCGGAAGCCACTACTCTATCCGGCTGAGCTACGGGCGCCTGGCTGAGATCCCGGCGGCCTGGCATCGAACGATGGCCACGCAGCGCGGGGCTGGCATTCTAGCGGCAAAACCGTGGCGACGCGTTGCCGCGCACGGCGCGATTGCACGCCGCCGGGCACTTCACTGGTTGCATAAGATGAGTTACGAACGTTTCGACACCCCACCCGCACCGGTCTGGAAGACCCGGCTGGCGCTGTACTGGCAGCTGGTGCGCGGCGACCGTCCGATCGGCTGGCTGTTGCTGCTGTGGCCAACCTGGTGGGGCCTGTGGCTGGCCGCCGATGGCGTGCCGCCGCTATGGACGCTGTTCGTGTTCAGCGCCGGGGTCTGGTTGACGCGCTCGGCCGGCTGCGTGATCAACGACTACGCCGACCGTTGGCTCGACCCGCACGTCGAACGCACCCAGAACCGTCCGCTGGCGACCGGTGCGGTGCGCGGGCGCGAAGCACTGGCGCTGTTCGCGGTGCTGATGCTGATCGCGTTCGCGCTGGTGCTCACGCTCAACCGGCTCACGGTGTGGATGAGTTTCATCGGCGTGGCGCTGGCGGCGAGCTACCCCTACCTCAAGCGCTACACCCACCTGCCGCAGGTGTACCTGGGGCTGGCGTTCGGCTGGGGCATCCCGATGGCGTTTGCGGCGGTGCGCGGCGAGGTGCCGGCGCTGGCGTGGCTGCTGTACGCGGCCAACATCCTGTGGTCGACCGCCTACGACACCTGGTACGCGATGGTCGACCGCGAGGACGACCTCAAGATGGGCAGCAAGTCGACCGCGATCCTGTTCGGCGAGCTCGACCTGGTCGCGCAGGGCGTGCTGTACGCGCTGTTCTTCGTCGCGCTGGTGCTGGTCGGGCAGCGTGCCGGGCTCGGCGGCTATTACTGGGCCGGGCTGACGGTGGCGGCGGCGTTGGTGGTGTACGAGTTTGCGATCGCGCGCCATCGCGAACGTGCGGCCTGCTTCCGCGCGTTCCTGCACAACCACTGGGTCGGGTTGGCGGTGTTCGCCGGCATCGCGCTGGACCTGGCGCGGCGCGGTGCGGCCGGCTGAGGCGGGCCGGCTTTGAGGCGGGCACGTTTCGCGCCCGCCTCGCCAGGCTCACATTGTGTGCGCCAGCTTGCGCAGGCGGAAGCCGGCAATGATCTGCAGCACGCCGTAGATCAGCGCACCGGCGCCGATCCACAGCGCCACGGTCAGCAGGCCGGCGCCCGGGTAGGCGACAAACAGGCCGCCGAGCACGATCGCCAGCACGCCGCTGAGCGCGATCAGCCACTCGCCCTCGATCTCCTTGCGCACCCGGATCGCGAACACGATGCGATAGATGCCGGCGACCAGCAGCCAGGCGGCGAGGAACAGCAGCAAAACGCCGGCAGTCGTGACCGGGTTGAGCACGGCCAGCACGCCGAACACCAGCGAGGCGATCGCATACAGCGCCAGCCAGCCCTTGGAGATCGCCACGTCCTTGCGGAACAGCGCGATCACGCTGGTCACGCCCTCGGCCAGCGCCATCACCCCGAACGCCCAGGCAATTGCCACCGCGGTGGTGCCCGGCCACGCGAACGCGGCCACGCCGAACAGCACGGCGATCACGCCGTACACCACCAGCACCCACCAGCTGCGTCCGAGACCTGCGAGCAAACCGACATTCATGACGACCTCCTTGGCGTGAACAAGCCGGACGCGGCGCGCCGGCACATGGGCGCGGAGCATGTCACGGGCGATTGCGGGCCCGTGTGAAGTCGCCATCGCCGAAGTCGCAACCGATGTGAAGCCGGCGCGGGGGCGGTTGTGCTGCAATCGCGGCCGGTCCCGTCACTGGAGTGCTGCCATGCGCCGTCTGAGTCTGTCGCTGCTCCTGTGTGGCCTGGCTGCCAGCGCCCACGCCCAGCAGGCGGTGCCGCCGAGCCGCGAGCACCTGGCGCCGGCCGGCTGGGAGGACTCGTACCATGACCTGCACTACAGCCCGGTGGTGCGCATCGGCGACCGCGTGATCGTGTCGGGCATTCCCGCCAGCGAGGGCGACAGTGAGGAGGCCAAGATCCGCTGGGCGTTCCAGCAGTTGAAAGCGCACCTGGAGGCGGCCGGCGCGACCCTGGACGACGTGGTCGAGCTGCAGAGCTTCCACGTCGCCCGCGACCACGCCGAATTCCGGCGCCGGGCCGACCCGGTGCTGAAGATCCACCGCGAGTTCTTCAAGGGCCACTACCCGGCCTGGACCGCGGTCGGCACCACCGCCCTGTTCTCCAAGGACGCGCCGATGGAAATCCGCGCCGAGGCGGTCATCGGATCGGGCCGGCGTGCGAAGGCGGAGATTGCGGCGCCGGCGCAGCGCTGACCGGACTTACCGGCGAAAGCGCCGCAGCGCGAACGCGGTCTGGATGCCGCCGTAGATCAGCGCGGCCACGGCCAGCCACAGCGTGATCGCCTGCAGGCGCAGCTCCGGGTAGGTCAGGAAGAACACCCCCAGCGCGATCATGCACACGCCGCTGATCGCCAGCCACCAGTGGCCCTCGACCAGCCGGCGCAGCAGCGCCGCCAGCACCAGGCGCGCGATGCCGGCCACGATCAGCCAGCCGGCCACCAGCCAGAACAGGCTCATCGCCAGCCATAGCGGTTGCAGCAGGGCGACCACGCCGAGTGCGATCGACAGCACCGCATAGGCCAGCAGCAGCGCGTTGGGCAGGGCGACGACCTTGCGGAACACGCAGCCAATGGCGTAGATGCCGTCGATCACCGCCAGTGCGCCGAAGGCCATGAGCAGCGCGACCACGGTGTTGTCCGGCCACAGCAGCACGGCCGCGCCGAAGGCCAGCCCGAGCAGGCCATACAGCAGCATGAGCCAGCGGTTGCGATTGCGGGTGTCGTCGGCTGCGTGGTTCATGCGCGTTCGTCCCTGTGCGGTCGGAGCAGCCATGAAACGGCGCGGGCCGCGGCGGGTCAAGCCTCACGGCACCCGCGCGCATACCCACACATCGACGCGGGCCACGCCGGCGTGTCGCAAAGCCCGCGCCGCCGCCTGCACGGTCGCACCGGTGGTCATCACGTCGTCGACCACGGCGACGTGGGTGGGCAGCCCGGCGCCGGTGCGCACGGCAAAGGCGCCGCGCAGGTTGCGCTGGCGTTGCCCGGCGTCGAGCCGCGACTGCGGCGCGGTGGCGCGCACGCGCTGCAGCAGGTCGTCGCGCAACGGCAGGCCGAGTTGCTGCGCCAGCGGCCGCGCCAGTTCCAGCGCCTGGTCGTAGCCGCGCCGGCGCAGGCGGCCTGGGTGCAGCGGCACCGGCAGCAGCGCCTGCGGCCGGTCGGCACCGGCCAGGGCCGGCGCCATCAGTTGCGCGAGCAGGCGGGCGCTGGCGAGGTCGCCGTGGAACTTGGCGCGCGGCAGCAGCCGGTCGAGCGGGGCGCGGTAGACGAAGGCGGCGCGCGTGTTTGCTTGCGGCGGCGGCCGTTGCAGGCAATCACCGCAGGCCTCGGCGGCGACCGCCAGCGGCAGGGCGCAGTGCGCGCAGGCGTGGCATTGCCACGGCAGCTCGGCACGGCAGGCCGGGCACAGGTCGAGGCCGGCGTGGCCGCGCTCGCCGCAGAGCAGGCAGTGCGGCGGCCACAGGCTCCGGCCCAGCCGGGCCAGCCAGCCGTCAACCGATGCAGCGGCGATTTGGTTGACAGGGGTCGTCATGCTTTCCAGACTGCCGGGCCTGTCCCGCCGTGTCCGTCGGAAAACCCCCATGCCTGCCGTCAGCGAATCCCCCCCCGCTCGCCACAGCGAGTTGCGCCACGACTGGTCGCGCGCGCAAGTGCGCGCGCTGTTCGACCTGCCGTTCCCGGAACTGCTGCACCGCGCCGCGTCCGTGCACCGCGTCCATTTCGACCCGGCGCAGGTCCAGGTCAGCACCCTGCTGTCGGTCAAGACCGGCGGTTGCCCGGAGGATTGCGGCTACTGCCCGCAGGCCGCGCGCTACCACACCGGCGTCGAGGCCTCGAAGCTGATGAGCACCGAAGCGGTGCTGGAGAAGGCCCGCCAGGCCAAGGCCGCCGGCGCCTCGCGTTTCTGCATGGGCGCGGCCTGGCGCTCGCCCAAGGACCGCGACATCCCGAAAGTGGCAATGATGATTGCGGAAGTGAAGGCGCTCGGCCTGGAGACCTGCGCCACGCTGGGCATGCTGTCGGGCGATCAGGCCAAGGCGTTGAAGTCGGCCGGCCTCGACTACTACAACCACAACCTCGACACCGCGCCGGAGTTCTATAACCAGGTCATCCACACCCGCGAGATGCAGGACCGGCTGGACACGCTGGGCCACGTCCGCGACGTCGGCATGAAGACCTGCTGCGGCGGCATCGTCGGCATGGGCGAGTCGCGCGAGCAGCGCGCCGGCCTGCTGCAGGCCCTGGCCAACCTGCCGGCACACCCGGACTCGGTGCCGATCAACCGCCTGGTCCAGGTCGAGGGCACGCCGCTGGCCGGCACCGAGCCACTCGACCCGTTCGAATTCGTGCGCACGGTTGCCGTGGCGCGCCTGCTGATGCCGCAGTCGATGGTGCGGCTGTCAGCCGGCCGCGAGAGCATGAGCGACGAGCTGCAGGCGCTGTGCTTCCTGGCCGGGGCCAATTCCATCTTCTACGGTGAGAAATTGCTGACGACCGGCAACCCCGACACCGAGCGCGATATGGCATTGTTTGCCCGACTGGGCCTGCGCCCGATGCAGTTGGTCGAACAGTCACTTCAAGCCGGGGGGACCACCGTGCACGCTGACATCCTTGAGGACACCGGCACGGATGCCGCCCCGCGTTCCTGCGCGGTGCTTCGGGACGACCGCGCTGCGGTCTCCTCAGCACAGGCCTGAACCATGAGCCGCGCGTCGTGGCGTGAGCGGATCGAGGCAGCGCGCGCCGAACGCGCCGCCGCCGCGCGCACGCGCGTGCGCCGCACGGTCAGCCACCGTGACGGCGCGCGCTGCCAGGTCGACGGCCGTTCGCTGCTGAACTTCTGCGGCAACGACTACCTCGGCCTGTCGCAGCACTTCGCGGTGATCAACGCGCTGCAGGACGCCGCCGCGCGCGAAGGCGGCGGCGGCGTCGCCTCGCACCTGGTGTGCGGCCACCACGCCCTGCACGACGCGCTCGAGCGCGAACTCGCCGACTGGCTCGGCTACCCGCGCGCGCTGCTGTTCGGCAGCGGCTTCCTCGCCAACCTGGCAGTGGGGCAGGCGCTGCTCGACGACGAGTCGCTGTGCGTGCAGGACCGCCTCAATCACGCCAGCCTGATCGACGCCGCGCGCCTGGCCGGCTGCCGCCTGCGCCGCTACCCACACGCCGATCCCGAGGGCGCGCTGCGGCAGCTGCGCAGCCTGCCCGAGAGCGTGGCGATGCTCGCCACCGATGGCGTCTTCAGCATGGACGGCGACGTCGCCCCGCTGCGCGAGCTGGCCCTGGTCGCGCGCGTGCAGAAGGCGCTGCTGTACGTCGACGACGCGCACGGCGTCGGCGTGCTTGGCGCCGACGGCCGCGGCAGCGTGGCCGCCGCCCGCCTCGGCGTGGAGGAGGTGCCGCTGCAGCTGGCCACGCTCGGCAAGGCGCTGGGCGGCTACGGCGCGGCCGTGCTCGGCGACGAGGCCCTGATCGGGCATCTGGCCGAAACCGCCCGCCCCTACCTCTACACCACCGCGTTGCCGCCGGCGCAGGCCGCGGCGACGCTGGCCGCGGTCAAGCTCGCGCGCAGCGAGCACTGGCGCCGCGACAAGCTGCGCGAGCTCACTGGCCGCTTCCGCGAACGCGCGCGCCAGGCCGGGCTCAAGCTGCTCGATTCGCAAACACCGATCCAGCCGGTGCTGTGTGGCGACGACAGCCGCGCGCTGGCGATGGCGCAATCGTTGGAGCAGGCCGGTTACTGGGTTGCCGCGATCCGCCCGCCGACCGTACCCGAAGGCAGCGCGCGCCTGCGCGTGACACTGTCGGCGCTGCACGGCGTCGGCGACGTCGACGGCCTGGTGGCGGCGCTGGCGAAGGCGCGTGATCGCGCCGACCTCGGCGTCGCGGTCACGGCGTGAGCTGCGTCATGCGAACGACGCACTGCAGCAGTGCGTCGTCGCGGCCCGGGCGGTGCGCGCCCGCGACGGGTGACCGTGCCGGTGCCCGCGCGCGCAGACCGATCTGGCAGCGATGCTCGACACGTTGAAGGCATTGGCCGAACAGGGCATACCCTGCAATGTCCTGACCGGCCTGTACCACGATCATCTGCTGGTCGCGGCCGATCGCCGCGACGAGGCCCTGGCGGCGTTGGCTGCCCCGGCCCGGCGTTCCCCCCACCGCTAGGCAAACCAAAAGCATGTACATCGAAACGCGCGGCCACGGGCCGGCGCTGGCATTGATTCACGGTTGGGCGATGCACGGCGGCCTGTTCGCGCCGCTGGCTGAGCGCCTGGCCGCGCGCTACACCCTGCACCTGGTCGACCTGCCCGGCCACGGCCATGCGCGCGAGGACATGACCGCGCTCGACCCGGCCGCGCTCGCCGCGGAACTGGTCGCGCGCGTGCCCGACGCGGTGTGGCTGGGCTGGTCGCTGGGCGGCCAGGTCGCGCTGCGCGCCGCGCTGGATTTTCCGCAGCAGGTGCGTGGGCTGATCATGGTGGCGTCGTCGCCGCGTTTCGTCGCCGCCGACGATTGGCCGCATGGGGTGTCCGCGCAGCTGTTCCGCGATTTCGGCGCGGCCTTGCAGCGCGACTTCCGCGGCACCCTGGAAGGGTTTTTGGCGCTGGAGGCGCTGGGTTCGAACACCGCCCAGGACGACCTGCGCAGCCTCAAGCTGCAGGCGTTCGCACGCGGCGAGCCGGCCCCGCGTGCGCTGCAGGACGGGCTGGTCCTGCTCGACACCTTCGATGCACGCGCGCAGCTGGTGCAGCTGCAGGTGCCGAGCCTGTGGATCTCCGGTCGCCGCGACCGCCTGGTCCCGGCCGGCGCGATGCCGGCTGCCGCCGCGCTGGCGCCGCACGCGCGCAGCGTGGTCATCGCCGGTGCCGGCCACGCGCCGTTCCTCGGCGCGACGCAGACCGTTGAGCAAGAGATCGATGACTTCATGACGGCTTTGGATCGCCATTCCCGCGCGGTTGCATCGCAAGCGCAGGCACTGGACTCCCGCCTGCGCGGCGATGACGAACAACGGCAACCGCAAGGCAACAACGCATGAGCGAGTTGTTCGATCACCGCCAGGTGCGCCGCGCGTTCTCGCGCGCCGCGCATGGCTACGACGGTGCTGCCGCGTTGCAGCGCGAGGTCGGCGCGCGCCTGATGGAGACGCTGGATTACCGCGACGACCCGGCGCACGGCCGTGCGCCGCCGCAGGTCGTGCTCGATGTCGGTTCCGGCCCGGCACACGCCAGCGTGGCGATGCAGAAACGTTGGCCGAAGGCGCAGGTGCTGGCGCTCGACCTGGCCCTGCCGATGTTGCACGAGGCGCGCCATAACAGCGGTGGCGACCGGCGCCGGTTGCTGGATTTCGCACGCCGGCCGCAGCCGCTGTGCGCCGACGCGCGCGCGCTGCCGCTGCGCGATGCCAGTGTCGACGTGCTGTATTCCAATCTGTGCCTGCAGTGGGTCGAGGACCTGCCGGCGGTGTTCGCCGGCTTCCGTCGCGTGCTCAAGCCCGACGGCCTGCTGCTGGTGTCGACCTTTGGCCCGGACACGCTGTTCGAGTTGCGCGGCGCGTTCGCGCAGGCCGACAACGCGCCGCACGTCAGCCCGTTCGCATCGATCGCGCAGTTCGGCGACGCGCTGATCGCGGCCGGCTTCAAGAATCCGGTGCTCGACCGCGACGAGTTCACGCTCGCCCACCCCGACCTCGCCGACCTGATGCGTGAGCTGCGCACGCTCGGCGCGACCAATGCCATGGTTGACCGCCGCCGCAGCCTGACCGGTCGCGCCCGCTTCGCGCGCGCCGCGCTGGCCTACGAGCCGCACCGGCGCGGCGACGGCCGCCTGCCGGCGACCTGGGAAGTGATCTACGCCCATGCCTGGGGGCCGCCGCCGGGTACGCCGATCCGTGTCGGCGGCGTCGACGAGGTGCAGGTGCCGGTGCATCAGATCCCGATCAGGAAGCGGCCGTGAGCCCGCGTCGCGTGGCGCTGGTTGCGGTGGCGATCGCGCTGGCCTCGGCGTTGTTCTTCACCTGCACCTACGTGCTCAACCGCGCCGCCGCGGTCGACGGCGGGCACTGGGCCTGGACCGCGTCGCTGCGCTACCTGATCACCTTGCCGCTGCTGCTGCCGCTGATGCCGTGGCAGGGTGGCAGCGCACCGGTGTGGCGCGCGATCCGCGCCCATCCCGGACCGTGGCTGCTGTGGAGCGGCATCGGCTTCGTGCTGTTCTACGTGTGCCTGAGCTACGCCGCCGCCAGCGGGCCGTCGTGGCTGATCGCCGGCACGTTCCAGCTGACCGTGATCGCCGGCATGCTGTGCGCGCCGTTTCTGTATCGAAACAAGCACGGTCGCGACCAACGCGCGCGGATTCCGTTGCCGGCGCTGCTCAGCGGCCTGGTCGTGGTCGCCGGCGTGCTGCTGCTGCAGCTCGGCCACGGCGGTGGCGTACTCGACCGCGACGGTTGGATCGCGCTGGCGTTGGTGGCGGTGTCGGCGTTCGCCTACCCGCTCGGCAACCGCGGCCTGCTGTTGCACCTCGAACGTGCCGGTGTCGAGCTCAACGCGACCCAGCGCGTGTTCGGCATGACCCTGGCGAGCCAGCCGCTGTGGCTCGCGGTCGCCGTCTACGCATTCGCCGATGCCGGCCTGCCGTCGCTGGGGCAGGTGGGGTTCGCCGCCGGCGTCGCACTCGGCGCCGGGGTGATCGCCACCGTGCTGTTCTTCCAGGCCACCGGCATGGTCCGCAACGACCCGACCGCCCTGGCCGCGGCCGAGGCGATGCAGGCTGCCGAGATCCTGTTCGCCACGGTGATCGGCGTGCTCTGGCTCGGCGAGGCCTGGCCGCAGGGGCGCGCGCTCGGCGGCGCGTTGCTGGTGGTGGTCGGCATCGTCGTGTTCAGCCTGGTCGCGGCACGCGCCGCGGCCGGCGACCGTCGCGCCACCCAGGAGCTGCGCGGCGATCGCGGCGCCTGAGCGCGCACGTTCAACACTCGCGCGCCCGAAGCCGCATGCTCGACGCCGTATGTCCGGTTCAGCCGCTGCCGACTAGAGTCGGTGCGCACCCTCTGGAGACGTTGCCGTGCCTTTGTCAGTCTTTGATCGCGCGCGTCGTGCCGGGTTGATGTTGGCCCTGATGGCGGCCGCGCCGGCCTTCGCGCAGGACGTTTCCTGGGCGCAATGGGGCATCGATCCCAGCGTGTTGGCGGCCGACGGCCGCGACCTGCTGCGGCGCGCACCCGATGCCAGCATCGACGGCCTGTTCCAGGCCGTGCACGCCAGCGCCCAGTCGCCGCAGGACGCGCGCGTGCTGTGCACGCTGTTCGATCCGCAGGCCGAGCGCAGCATCGCCGGCTACAACGCCATCGCCGCGCAACTGGGTGAGGCCAGTCGCACGCATTTCGCCACCGCGGTGGCCGACCTGGTCATCGCTGCGGCGCAGTCGCCGCGGCAGCCCTTCGATGCCGCCACCGCGCAGCAGGCGCTGAAGGCGGCTGGCGTGCGTGCGGCCTTGCTCGACGACGGCTTCGTCGCTGGCCTCAACGGCGGCGACCACGACGCCCGTTGCCGCTCGGTCGGCGCGCTGCTCGATGCCGTGCAGGCGCGGCCACTGGCCGAGCGCGCCGCGGTGACGCGGTTGCTGCTGAGCGAGGGGCTGAATTACCTGGCCGCGGCCAACGCCGGGCCCGGCACCCGCTAGCGCCCGCGCGCTCAGCTGACCTGCGCGATCCACTCTTCCAGGTTGTAGTAGTTGCTTACGCGTTGCATGCGGCCATCGCGGATCTCGAAGAACGCGCCGCCGGGCAGCACGTATTTCTGCCCGCGTGCGGCCGGCAGGCCGGCGTCGTCGGCGAGGTATTCGCCGTGCACGATGTATTCGGCCGCGGCGCGTGCACCGTCGGGCGAGACCATCACCACGATGTCGTGCAGCTGCTCGCGGTAACTGGCGGCCATGCGCTGCAGGAACGCCGCGAACGCCTCGCGGCCGACCTCGCGTGGGCCCTGGTTGAGGTCGTGGACGATGCTGTCGCCGAGCAGCGCCAGCATGCCGTCCCAGTCGCCGCGGTTGAAGGCGGCGTAATAGGCGAGCACGAGCTCGGTGGCGCGGTCGTGGCTGCGGGTGCCATCGATCTTCATCGCGTGTCCTGGCGGGCGAACGGGAGCGGTGCCTGATGATACCGGCGCGGTCGGTGCCCGCGAACGTGATGCACCGCAGAAAACGCCGCGAAACACACCGCGAAAACAAGGAGGCCCGCGCGAGTGGGCCTCCCGGGTTCAGCGTGGACGGTCGATCAAATCTGCACCATCTCGCGTTGGCGCTGGCGGATCAGGCTGGTCGACAGCACCACCGCCAGCAGTAGCGTGGTCACCGCGAAGATGCCCATGCCGAGGTTGTTGCCACTGAGGCCGACCGGTAGCGCGTTGCTGCCGCTGGGCAGGAAGCGCGCCGCCAGCATGCCGGTGTAGTGCATCCCGCACACCGCCACGCCCATCACCAGCGCGCTGCCCAGCATCTGCAGCCAGCCGCGCAGGTTGAACGCCAGCCACAGCGCGACGATCGAGGCGACGATCGCGATCGCCGCCGAGGCCGCGACCAGGGTCGTGTCGTAGTCGATCGTCGCCGGCATCAGCATCGCCGCCATGCCGGTGTAGTGCATGCCGGTCACGCCCACGCCCATGAACAACCCGGCCAGGACCAGCTTGCCCCAGCCGAACACGCCGGCGCTGGCGATGGCCAGGCCGGCCATGCACGAGGCGATCGCGATCGCCGCCGACAGCGCGGTGATGCCGAGGTCATAGGACACCGGCAGGTCCATCCGGCAGGCCAGCATGGCGATGAAGTGCATCGCCCAGATCGCGCCGCCGCCCATCGCCGCGCCGGCACCGAAGATCGCGCGCCAGCGCTGCGCCGCGCCGCGCGCGGCCGGGATCGCGATGGCCAACTGCAAGGCGGTGAACGAACCCAGGACGCAGACCAGGTACGAGAGAGCGACCAACAGCGGATCGTGGATGCACTGGATGGCGTGATCGTGCGGCATTGCGAACCCCCCTTTGTGGTTGGAATGACTCAGGCGTGGAACTCGAAGCTGCAGCTGTCGGCACCGGCGTTGCGGCACTGGTGTTCGATGACGCGCAGGCCCTGCGTGCCGTGCGGCCCGCCGAGCAGGCCGCCGAGCAGACCACGCAGGAAGTGGCAGCAGGCGCCATGCGTGCCGCGATGGCAGAACGGGCTGTTCTTGACCGCCAAGGCCTCGCCGTGCAGCTCGGCCTGCACGATCTGGCGCATCGCCGGCAGGGCGATGTGGCGCACCGCGTCGCCCAGCGCGAGGTGGCCGCCGAGGGCGAAGTCGCGCTTGTAGACCCAGGCGCCGACGCGCTGGCCGATGTAATGCAGGGTCGGCTCGCGTTGCTCCGGTGTCAGGTCGTGTTCCAGTACCAGCAACGGGATGAAGATGTTCGGGTAGTCGCGTGCCAGTTGAGGCAGCAGGGTTTCGATCCGGCGTGAATCGGCGGGGCTGGGTGCGGCCGCGTGCGTGGCCGTGGTGGTGGGTGTTGATCGCGGCGGGGACTCGGCCAGGCGAGCGGCCGGGCCGTCGAGTACCGGCGCGGCCTCGAAGCTGCGCACCAGCGGGTGCGTGCCGAGGCGTTCCTCAAGCTGCAACAGGCCGCTGTCGGGGCCGCGCACCAGCATGGTCAGCACCACGCCCTCGTTGCTGCTCAGCATGCGCTGACGCAACAGGGTGAAGTCGCAGGCGATCACGGTCTGCCCAAGCGCCAGCAGCAAGCCCTCGCGGCGGTCGGCGACCACGCGAAATTCAACATCCACCATCAGCCACCCCCCTGGCCTTGCAGTGTTGTTTTTGAAACCTGGTTGTCCCCACGCCGCCACGACCGGATCCCCATCCGGTACCGCCTGCACATTCAGATGCTTACGGCGAATCCGCCAAATGCGGCAAAGAATATTGCTGGCAAGTTCACAAAAAAAGCAATGGCCGCCGACGCAAACACGACGCTCGGTGGCATCGGCGCGGTGATCGCGGTCAGCCGCGCGCGAACAGTGCCGGCAGTGCGTCCAGGTCGACATTGCCGCCGGACAGGACCAGGCCGACACGCTGTCCGGCGAAGCGGTCGGGGTGGCCGAGCACCGCCGCCAGAGCCACCGCCGACGACGGCTCCACCAACTGCTTGCTGCGCTGCCAGAGCAGGCGCATCGCCGCCACGGTGGCGGCGTCGTCGACGGTCAGTACTTCGGCGCGGTGCTGTTGCAGCACGGTGAAGTTGGGCGCACCGAGCGTACCGCGCAGCCCGTCGCAGATAGTGTCGGGGACGAAGTCGGTGACGCGTTCGCCGCGCTGCAGCGAGGCCCAGGTTTCGGCGGCGCCGCTGGGTTCGGCCAGGAACAGTCGGGTCGCCGGCGCCAGCGCGGCGGCGGCGATGGCGGTGCCGCTGGCGAGGCCGCCGCCGCCGACCGGCACCACCAGCGCGTCGAAGGCGGTGCCGTTGGCGAGCAGTTCCAGCGTCGCGGTGCCCTGGCCGGCGATCACCCGCGTGTCGGTGTAGGGGTGGACGAGTTCGGCGCCGGTGGCGCGCTGCACCTGCCCGCACAACGCCTCGCGCGCGGCGATGCTGGGCGCGCAATGGTGCAGCGTTGCGCCGTAGGCTGCGATCGCGGCGAGCTTGCTCGCGACCACGCCCTCGGGCACGACCACGTGGCAGGCGATGCCGCGGGTGCGGGCGGCCAACGCCAGCGCCGCGCCGTGGTTGCCGGACGAGTGGGTGACCACGCCGCGCGCGGCGTCGGCGTCGCTCAGCGACCAGATCGCGTTGCAGGCACCGCGGAACTTGAAGGAGCCGGTGCGCTGCAGGTGCTCGCCCTTGAAGTGCAGCTCGCAGCCGGCCAGCGTGTCGAGGCTGCGCGAACGCAGCACCGGGGTGACGTGGGCAAGCGGGGCGATGCGCGCGGCCGCGGCGAGCACGGCGGCGAAGTCGGGGAGCAGGGACGGCGGGGCAGCGTCGTTCATCGGCCGATGCTAGCGCGCGTCGCGCCGGTTGAGCAGGCTTACCGCGGCCGAGCCGGCGACCACCAGCGCCGCGCCGAACCAGCCCAGCGCGGTGATCCGCTCCGGGGCCAGCGCCTGCGGCCACCATGCGTGCACCAGCGCCGCGGCGGCGATGCACAGCAACGGTGTGGTGGCGAGGATCGCCGACACCCGCGACGCCTCCCAGTGCGCCAACGCCTCGGCAAACGCGCCGTAGGCGCCGATCGTGTTGAGCGCGCAATAAGCCAGCATCGCCCAGTGCAACGCATCGAGCCGCAGCAGCGCACCGGGGTGCGCGAACGGCAGCAGCGCGATGCTGGCGAACACGTAGATGGCCAGCAGGATCTGCATCGAGCCCAGTCGCACCAGCAGCTGCTTCTGCAGCAGCGCGTACACCGCCCAGACGATCGCGCCGACGATCACCAGCGCCGAGCCGAGCATGTACCCGGGTGCGCGTGCCGCCGCGACCAGCTGGTCGGCGAAGAACAGGCCCATGCCGACCGCCAGCAGCGCCAGGCCGAGCCATTGCGCGGTGCGGAAGCGCTCGCCGAACACCCAGATCCCGCCCAGCGCCATCAGCAGCGGCGCCAGCTGGATCAGCAACTGGGTGTTGGCCGGCGTCGTGTACTGCACGCCGAGCAGGTAGAACACGTAGTTGCCGACCAGCATCAGCGCGGCCAGCGCCAGCATCGCCGCACCGCGCCGGCCGAGCGCGCGGTAACCGCCGAGCCGGCCGCGCGCGCCGAGCCAGGCGGCCGTGAACGCGGCCGCGACCAGGAACCGGAACCAGGTCAGGGTGATCGGGTCGAGCACCTCGAGCACCAGCTTGAGCGCGATCGGCAACGTCGCCCAGCACAGCGCGGTGATCACGGTCAGCAGCAGGCCGAGTCGCCAGTGGCCGGAGGCGCGATGCAGGGTCATGGACGGGCTCGGGGGGCGGCCGATCATGCTGGCATTGGCGATCCGGGGCGGCAACGCGTGATCTGGCGGTTCGCGCTATGGTGGCCGCGAGCGGGTCTGAACCAATCCGCGCTACGTCGGCGCCGCCCGGAACAATTAAGGCCGAGTTCAATGGCTCGGGCCGAAGCTGGCGCCATGACCCGGGGGGTTCCGACCATGATCCGCAAACTGCTCTTGCCCGTGCTCGCCGCCACCCTGCTGGCCGGCTGCGTCACCGACTACACCTACCGCGGCAACGGCGGTCGCGGTGACTACTACTACGGCCGACCCAGCGTCGACTACCGCTACTACGGCGGTTACTACGGTGGCTATTACCCCTCGTACGGTTACCCCTACCGGTACGGCGGCGGCTACCCGTACCGCTACGGTTACGGGTATCCGTACCGCAATCCTTACCCGTACTACCACGGCGGCCACCCGCGGCCGCCGGTGGTGCGCCCGCCGCGACCCGGCACCGGCACGCCGCCGCCGTACCGCCCCGACAGCGGCAAGGCGCCCTGGCGCGATCTCGACGGCCTGCGTCGCCAAGGCGAGGGCGGCGGGCGGATGCAGCCGCGCCAGGCCGGTCCGGCGCCGAGCCGGCCGGCACCGCGTCCGTCCAGCGCGCCGCGCCGCGAAGGCGGCTCGCCGGTGCAGCAGATGATGCGCCGTTCGACCGGCGCCGCCGGGCAGCGCGAGGTGGAGCGCTAAGGCTTGGGTCGCAAGCTCGGGCGCAGTCACATTTTTGCCACTTGCACTGGCGCCAGACTGACCGCAATCTACGTGTATTGACCGGCAGCGTCGCTTTTGGACGTAATCGGAAAGAAGTTCCCGCTCCATGTCGGCGCCCGATGAGGAATCACGGATCCCCCCTGTTCCGTCCTCGTCGGGCGTCGGCGCCCATTCCGGGCACGCGCAACATGCCGAGGCGGCCGTCGCCCCCGGCCTCCCGCCGCGCAGTCCTCAAGCAATCAATGCCGTAAGCGGTAGATAAAAAAGGGGCCGAATGTCCCCCGACATTCGGCCCCCGGCTTCCCCTGCGAGCGCTTGACCAGCCCCTGTTCCAATTCCGGCCGGCGCCTAGCGCCTGCCCCGCTGGGTGCAGGGGAGATGTCGCAGGAACCGTGCCAACCTTCATCCTGTGTTCACACGGCGACGCCGGGCTGGACCGCGCTGCCCTAGAATTCGCGCGCGCCCGGGCCGCGGCGCCCCGGACCGAGCCATGACCCAGAACTTCTACCAATACGACGTGATCGTGGTCGGCGGCGGCCACGCCGGCACCGAAGCCGCGCTGGCCTCGGCGCGCGCCGGTGCGCGCACGCTGCTGCTGACCCATTCGGTCGAGACCGTCGGCGCGATGAGCTGCAACCCGGCGATCGGCGGCATCGGCAAGGGCCACCTGGTCAAGGAGATCGACGCCCTCGGCGGGGTCATGGCGCGCGCCGCCGACGCTGCCGGCATCCAGTGGCGCCGGCTCAACGCGAGCAAGGGCCCGGCCGTGCGCGCCACGCGCTGCCAGGCCGACCGGTCGCTCTACCGCAGCTTCATCCGCCGTGCGATCGAGAGCCAACCCAACCTGACCCTGTTCCAGGCCGCGGTCGACGACATCGAGTTCGCTGACGGCCGTGTCGCCGCCGTCGTCACCCAGACCGGCCTGCGCTTCGTCGCGCCGGCGGTGGTGCTGACCGCCGGCACCTTCCTTGCCGGCAAGGTCCATGTCGGCCAGACCACCTACGCCGCCGGCCGCGCCGGCGACCCGCCCGCGATCGCGCTCGCCCGGAAACTGCGCGAAGGCCCGTTCGCGGTCGACCGCCTCAAGACCGGCACGCCGCCGCGCATCGACGGCCGCACGCTGGATTACTCGGTGATGGAGGAGCAGCCCGGCGACGATCCGCGCCCGGTGATGTCCCTCATCGGCTCGCACGCCGACCAACCGCGCCAGGTCTCGTGCTGGATCACCCACACCAGCGAGCGCACCCACGACATCATCCGCGGCGCGCTCGACCGCTCGCCGCTGTACACCGGCCAGATCGAGGGCATCGGCCCGCGCTATTGCCCGTCGATCGAGGACAAGGTGGTGCGTTTCGCCGAGAAGACCAGCCACCAGATCTTCGTCGAACCCGAAGGCCTCGACGTCGCCGAGATCTACCCGAACGGCATCTCGACCTCGCTGCCGTTCGACGTGCAACTGGAACTGGTGCGTTCGATCCGCGGCTTCGAGCAGGCGCACATCACCCGCGCCGGCTACGCGATCGAGTACGACTTCTTCGACCCGCGCGGGCTCAAGACCACGCTCGAGACCAAGTCCGTCGCGGGCCTGTTCTTCGCCGGCCAGATCAACGGCACCACCGGTTACGAGGAAGCCGCCGCGCAGGGCCTGCTCGCCGGCGTCAACGCCGCGCGCTTCGTGACCGGCGCCGAGGGCTGGAGCCCACGCCGCGACCAGGCCTATCTGGGCGTGCTGGTCGACGACCTGATCACCCACGGCACCAGCGAGCCGTACCGCATGTTCACCTCGCGCGCCGAGTACCGCCTGCAGCTGCGCGAGGACAACGCCGACCTGCGCCTGACCCCGGTCGGGCGCGAACTGGGCCTGGTCGATGACGCGCGCTTTGCCCGCTTCGAAGCCAAGCGCGAGGCGATCGAACGCGAAAGCGCGCGCCTGTCGTCGGTGTGGGCGGCGCCGAACAATGCCCTGGGCCGTGAAGTCATGGGTACGCTCGGCATCGAGCTCAGCCGCGAAACCAGCGCGCTCGACCTGCTCAAGCGCCCGGAACTGGATTACGCCCAGCTGACCAGCGTGCCGTCGCTCGGTCCGGCAGTAAGCGACACGGCCGTGGCCGAACAGGTCGAGATCGGGGTGAAGTACTCCGGCTACCTCGAGCGCCAGCGCGAGGAGATCGCGCGCCAGCAGCGCCACGAAGGCACCGCGATTCCGGCCGACTTCGACTACGCCACGGTGCGCGGCCTGTCGGCGGAAATCACCCAGAAGCTGCAGCGCGTGCAGCCGGAAACCGTGGGGCAGGCGCAGCGCATCCCGGGCATGACCCCGGCCGCGATCTCGCTGCTGCTGGTGCACCTGACCCGCGCCCGCCGCAGCCGGGTGGCGTAGAGCCTCGCGCGCTGCGGCGCGTTTGGCATCGTCGCACCCAGGCGGTATCGCGGCGCGGCGTGACGCTGGCGCTGCCCGCCGTCGTGGATTGCAGCGCGCTGGTTGCCAATCACCGTTCGCCCTGAGCGCAGGCGCTTTGCGCCGAAGCCGAAGCGCGAACGGGTGGGAAGGCTGCCGTCGCGCTCATCCTTCGACTTCGCTGCGCTACGCTCAGGACGAACGGTCATGGGGCTTGGATTCTTCAGGGCACGCCACTCGCGCAGGCCGAGCCCGGCGCGCTAGTCTGCGCGCATGAAGCCCCTCCGCCTCCTGCCTCTGCTCCTGCCGGCGATGCTGTGTTTGCCGGTGGCCTGCCAGCGTTCCACTCCACCGCAGACGGTCGCGCCGACTACGGATGCTGCGCCGGTAGTCGCCGCTAAGAAGGCTGTTCCCGCGGACTGGCCGTTGCCAACCACGGGCGTCGCCGCGCAACCCGACCTGATCCGCGCACCCGACGGCGCGTTGCTGCTGTCGTGGATCGAGCCGCAAGCCAAAGGCCATGCGCTCATGTTCGCCCGCTACGCCAACAGCGCCTGGAGCTCGCCGCGCGAGATCGCCCGCGGCGCGGATTGGTTCGTCAACTGGGCCGACACGCCGCACCTGGCTGTCACCGCCGATGGCGCGCTGTGGGCGCATTGGCTGCGCAAATCCGCGGCCGCGACCTACGCCTACGACGTCGCGCTGGTGCGCTCCGGCGACGGCGGTGTCACCTGGTCGCAGCCCACGCTGGTCAACGACGACGGCACCCCGACCGAACACGGCTTCGTCTCGCTGTGGCCGGCGGCGCGCGACCGCCTAGGCATCGCCTGGCTGGACGGTCGCAACAGCGGCGGTGGTCACGAAGGCCACGAAGGCCACGCCGCGACAGGCTCAGGGCCGGTTCCGGCTGCGATGACCCTGCGCACGGCCGCCTTCGATGCGTCGCTGCAGCGCCACGACGAACGCGAATTCGATGCGATGACCTGCGACTGCTGCCAGACCGATGCGGCGCTGACGTCGCGCGGCCCGCTGCTGGTGTACCGCGACCGCACGCCGGAGGAAATCCGCGACATTGCCGTCACCCGTTTCGTTGATGGTGCGTGGACACCGGCGCACCTGGTCCATGCCGACCACTGGAAAATGCCGGCGTGCCCGGTCAATGGCCCGGCGGTCGCCGCGCGCGGCGACGAAGCGGTCGTCGGCTGGTACACCGCGGCCGGGGATACACCGACGTTGAAGCTTGCACGCAGCACCGATGCCGGCACGGGCTTCACTGCACCGATCACGCTGGACCAGGGAGCCGCCGTGCAGGGCCGCATCGGCACGGCCATCGGAGACGATGCCGTCTGGGCGGTGTGGACGCGCGAGGAGGCGCAAGGCCAATCGCTCTGGTTTGCCAGACTCGCATCCGACCTCTCGCGTGAACTGCAGCGTGGCGAAGTGGCGCGGTTGCAGGGGCAGGGCCGGGCCACGGGTTTTGCGCAGCTAGCGGTCGCGGACGATGCGGCGTATGTCGTCTGGACCGACGTCGTTGACGGCAAGCCCCTGCTGAAAGGCCAGCGTTACTCGCTCGCGCCATGACACGGCACTGCACGGCGGTGTCACGGTGGCGCCATCACGCTCGATACGACGTTGGCGCAGGCGGCATCGCAGTTCACGCCGCGTGGCTCCATCCCGCGCAGTTGCGTTTCCAGGATGATCGTGGGCGATTAGTCGAAGGTTTCCACCGAACGGGCGTAGTCGACGGCGCCGATGCTCTCCGGATTGATGAGCGCGACGAAGTCAGGGACCGTTTCCGGGTCCTGTCCCGGCACATCGGCGCGCAGATCCATGATCCGCACCGTCCATTTTCCCGGCGCCAGTGCGATCGTGCGGGAGGCCGCGTCCTGCATCCCGGAGATGTACTCGATGCCGCTGAGCGAGAGCAGCCCCTGCGAGCGGAACAGGTACGGACGCGAAGTGCGGACCACCCGATCCTGCTCGATCGGCGTAAGCGCAGCCGCGGCGCCGCCCAGGCCGGTCCTGACTTCGATCATCGGCGAACCGTCAGTGTGTACGTAGATCGGCACGAAACTTCCGTTCGCGATGGACCGTTCGATCGACGAGTTCTCCATGAACCGGGCCTCCCAGCGGGCCCGCGTGCAGACGTCGGCAAAGCTGTGCGGATCCCACAGACCATGCATGCCCGCGTCGGTTGGCAGCATCGCGCTGAAACCGGGTCCGGCCGTCGCTGCGAACCGCGCCGGGCATCCGGCCAAGGGCGCTTCGCCAGGCGGGGACCGTGGGCTGCAGCCCATCAGCCACGATCCCAGCAGCACGGCACAGAGGGGCATCATCGATCGACTGCGTGCGGCAGATCGCGAGCGAGGGCAAGCCTCCACCCTTACTTCTCCGTGCGCCAGTTGATCGACGCGCGGTTCTCGACCGTGCTCGATTCGATCTGCACGTCGAAGCCTTTGCGTAGCAGGTACTTGAGCATCAGCACCTGGCCGGTGCCGAGCAGCGACACGCCGTAGCCGACGTACAGGCGCGGTGACAGGTTCTTGCCGATGCCGAGCACGCTGCCGCCGAGCGCGCGGCTGTCGCTGACGCCGGCGTCGTCGAGGCCGAGTTTGGCGCCGATCTGCGAGGCGATCATGCTGCCGCCGGCCGAGAGTGCGGCGCTGGCGGCGTTGACCTGCTGGCTCTCGTCGCTGCTCGCGCTCGACAGCGGCCGGCCCAGGGTGAGGTAGGACAGCGCCTCGGACTGCGAACTGGCCGGGTCCGACCAGACCTGCGCGGTCGGCGCACTGGCGCGGCCACGGATGTCGACGCCGGCGGTGACGTCGCCGACCTTGCGCTCGGCGCGCACGTCGAGCACCGGGTCGGACACCGGGCCGTTCGACCACGACAGGCGGCCGCGGGTGATGTCGAGCTCCTGGCCGTAGGCCTTGTAGCGGCCCTCGACATCGAGCTGGCCGCTGGCGGTCATCTCGCGGCCCGGGCGTGCACGCACGCGCATCTGCCCGCCGAGGCTGCCCTCGAGGCCGAAGCCGTTGAGCTTGACGTCGTCGCCCAGGGCCAGGGTGAGGTCGAGCTCGAGCGGCGTGCTGGCGGTGTCCTCCGGGTCGACCGGGTCGAGCACGACCACGTCGGGCGACGCCGATACGCCCTGGTCGAGGCGTTCCAGGTCGATGCGCGCCGACGGCACGGTGACGGTGCCGGTGACCTGCAGCGGCTGGCCGGCGGTGTAGGCGACCTGCAGATCGGGACTGGCGACTGCGTGCAGGTCGCGGGTGTCGGACACCAGCACCTTGTTGCCGCGCACGTTCAACTGCAGGGGGGCATCGAGGTTCTGCCAGTTGAGCGAGCCGTCGACGTTGAGCGTGCCTTCGCCCGAGCGCACCTGGCCGGCGATGCGCGCGCTGCCGTCGGCCAGGGCGTTGAGCTGCACGTCGCCGTCCTCGAGCACGATCGCCAGCGCCGGCAGCTCGGTGCTGAACTGCGACAGCCGCGCCTGGCCGCCGAGCTGCGGCTGCGCGCGCGTGCCGGCGAGGGTGAGGCGGCCGTCGAGGCGGCCCTTGGGCTCGACGATGTCGGGCGAGAACAGTTCCAGCCAGACCAACTGGTCGGTGTTGAACGCGAGCTCGCCGGCGAGTGGCGCGTAGTCGTCCCAGCCGGTGGTGATGCGCGCGTCGATGTGGCCGCCGCTGTTGAAGGCGGTGTTGAACTCGGCGTTGATCCGGCGCGGGTCGAAGGTCGCGTCGAGCTTGAGGTTGTCGTAGCTGAGCATCTCGCTGCGCGAGCGCTCGCTGTTCTTGAGGCCGCCGCCGGACGAACTCAGGTTGAACTGACCGCGCCAGGCATTGCCGACCGGACGCAGCTGCCCACTGAGCGCGATGTCGCCGCGCAGCAGCCACGGCTGGCGGCCTTCGCGCTCGGGCAGGTAGGGCACGACCAGGCTCAACGGCAGGCCCTCGCCGCGCACGTCGACGCCACGTCGCGGCCAGTCGGCGCTGGCGCACAGCGAGCCGCCGCCGCTGGCGGCGAGGCAGGTGTTGCTGAGCGTGCCGTTGCGCCCGTCCCAGCGGAACTGCGCCGGCTGTTGCAGGCGCCAGGACGCGCCCTTGGCCGGCGTCAGCTGCAGCGTCGCCAGCGCGCCCTGCCAGGTGGTGCCACGTTTGTCGGCGTGGCCGGCCAGCGTCAGCGTGCCGATGTCGCCGCGCGCCTCGCCCTGCAGTTGCAGCGCTTCGACCGCGCCGCGCGCGTCCACGCTCAGCGACGCCAGCGGCAGCCCGACCGCGAGCCCGCTGGCGCGCACGGCGATCGCGCCGTTGCCGCGCTGCCACGGCAGCTGGCCCTTGGCGGTGAAGCTGTCGGCACGGTAATCGCCGTACTGCAAGCCGCTGCCGCTGAGATCGGCGACGACGTTCGGCGCGGTGGGCGCACCGCTGAGCTTGAGCGTGCCGCGCAGCGTGCCGGCGCCGTCGGGCAGCAGGTCGCTGAGCACCAGCGGCGAAAACTTCGCATCGACGTCGAGCGTGTTGGCGACCTTGCCCTTGGCGTCGATGCGGCTGCCGCCGAGGCTGAGGGCGACGTCGCCGTCGTAGGCGGTGGTGCCGCCGGCGGTGCCGGCGCCGTGCATCGCGAAACGGCCCTGGCCCTTGAGTGGGCGGTTGCGCAGGCGGCCGCCTAGCTCGCGTGCGTCGACGCCGATCTCCAGGCCGCCGTCGTTGCGGGTGCGGCCTGTGCTGGTCAACTTGCCGTTGACCGAGCCTTTCCAGTCGGGGGCGAAATACCCGGGGTCGAAGCCGGCCAGCGTCGCGTTAAGGTCCCAGCCCAGCGCCGGTGCCCATGCCAGCGTGCCGGTGGCGTCGAGTTCACCACTGGGCATCTGCGCCTTGAACGTCTTCAGCGTCATGCGCTGGTCGTCGCCGCGGCCGTCGAACTGCACCGTTGCCTGGTCGCCATCGCGGCTCAGCGTGGCGTGGCCGATCGCCGCCCAGGCCTTGAGCGTGCCGGCAACACCGAGGTCGGCGTCGGCGCCGATGGCCACGCCCGGCGTCTGGCCGCTGGCCTGGCTGGTGGCTTGGGCGAGCTTCTTCGCGCTGGTGCTGGCCGCTGGTTTGGCCGGCGCGGCGGTGGCGGTGCCGTGCCACTGCAGTCCGCGCGCGTTGACGGCGAAGCGGAACGAGGCGTTTGCGGCATCGGTGAAATCCGCGCGCCCGCGCAAGGCGACGCGGCCGTCGAACACTTCCAGTGCGAGCGGCTGCACGTCGAGGATCTGGTTGTCGAGCTTGATCTTCGACGGCAGCACGGTCGCGCGCAGGTCGCCCTGGGCGAAGCTGCCTTGCAGGTCGACCGCGCCGCCGATGCCGTCGGCTGCGAGCTGCAGCGTCAGCGGCTGGTCGTCATCGGCCTGCTCGGCACCGGTGACCAGGCCGAGGTCGAGCGCGTCGGCGTTGGCGCGCAGCTGCCAGCGCGGATCGTCCTTGCCGCGCAGGGTCAGCGTGGCGCGCACCGGGCCCGGGGCCTTGCCCGACACGGCCACGTCCATGCGCGACAGGTCGCCCTTGGCGACCAGGCCCAGCCGTGCCGGCGTGCGGCCATGGGCCGCGGGCAGTACCGCGGTTGCGGTCAGGTCGGTACGGTAATCGTCGCGCGGCGCGTAGTCGCCGTGCACGTCGAAGCGGCCGCGGTCGCTGTCGACGGCGAGCTTCTCGACATGCAGTTTGCCCTGTTGCGCATCCAGACCAGCGCGCAGGGTGTGGATGTTGATCAGCTTCTCGCCTTCCTGGGTCAGCAGGAAACCATCGACGCGCACGTCGTCGGCCTGCAGTTCCAGCGGCGGTGCGATCTGCGGCAGCACCTCGGGCCAGCGTGGCAGCTCGAACGGCTCGTCGCTCTTGGGGATTTCGAGCGTGGCGCCGCCGATCTGCAGCGCGTCCAGACGCAGGCGCCGGCCGAACAGTGGACGGATCGCCGGGTCCAGGTGCACGCGGTCGGCGGTGAACACGATGCGGTCGTAGGTGAAGCGCACGCCACGCATCGTCAGTGGCCCCGACAGCGGGCCGTCCACTGCTTTCCACGACAGCGCCGCGTTGTCGGGCAGGCGCGCGACGATCTGCGCCAGCAGCAGGTCACGGCCGCCGACCGTGGCGAGCAGCCAGTAGGCGAAGCCCGCCAGCAGCAGGGTCAGCACGCCGGCGGCGAGGCTGCCGCGCACCGCCAGCCAGCGCAGGCGCGCGCGTCGACGCTGGCGCAGTTGCGCGATGCGTTCGTCGTGGCTCTGGGCGGCCTGCTCGCTCATCCGTGCCTCACCAGTCCGCACCGATGTTGAGGTAGATCTCGTAGTCCGAGTCCGGGTCGTTGAGGCCGCGCGCGATGTCGAAGCGCACCGGCCCCACCGGCGATTTCCAGCGTACGCCGAAGCCGACGCCGGTGTGGATGTCGGGCGTGTCGTCGAAGGCGTCGCCGGCGTCGACGAAGACCGCGCCGCCCCAGCTGTCGTTGAAGTAGTGCTCGAACTCGGCGGTGCCGGTCAGCACGTTCTTGGCGCCGAGCGCGTACTTCTTGCCGTCGCTGCCGATCGTGGTCGGGCCGACCTCGCGGAAGCCGTAGCCGCGGATGCTGCGGTCGCCGCCGGCGAAGAAGCGCAGGCTCGGCGGCATGTTGATGAGCGCGTTGGTGAAGGTGCCGCCGGCCTCTGCGCGCAGGATCAGGCGGTTGCTCGGGCCCATGCCCTGGTACCAGCGGGCCACCGCCCAGGCCTGGGCGAAATTGGCGTCGGAGCCGACGCCTTCGAGGCCGCCGCGCACCTCGACGGTGAGGCCGACCGCCTTGCGCGGAAAGATGCGGTCGTCGGCATCGATGTATTCGCCGCGCAACGACGGGTACAGAAACGTGGCGTACTGGTAGCTCACCGGCGTGGCCTCGTCGCCGTCATCGTCGGCGACGTAGGCCCAGCGTTCGCGCAGCGCATGCACCGAGGCGATGGCGTTGAGGCGACGGTTGATCTGGCCGCTGCGGCTGGCGACCAGTTCGACCTTGCGCGTGTCCATGTAGTCGCTCTGTTCGTCGTAGTACTGCGCGCTGAAGGTGAACCAGCCGTCGAGCCAGGCGAACGCCGGGATGCGGTACTGCGCGGTCGCGGTCTTGCGCGTCTCGGCCCAGTCGATCTGCGCCAGCGCCTTGTGGCCGCGGTCGTTGACGTAGCGCCGTTCGGCGCCCAGGCGCACGCCGGCGCCGCTGTCGGTGCCGTAACTCAGGCCGGCGGTGTAGACGGTGCGCTTGGCCGGGGTCAGCGTCACCGTCACCGGCACTTCGTTGTCGACCACGGCCTCGGGGTGCGGCTCGATGTCGATGCTGGAGAAGTAGTCCAGCCGCGTCAGCGATTCGCGGAAGCGGTCGAGCTTGCCCTGGTGCCAGTAGCTGCCCTGTTCCCAGTACACCAGCTTGTCGAGCAGGCTGTCGCGGATGATGTGCTCGGGCGTCTGCGTGAAGGTGATCGCGCCCATGTCGTAGCGGCCACCGCTGTTCCAGACCAGGTCGATGTCGGCCGCGCGCTCGGCACGGGTCACCTCGACCCGGCGCGAGACGAAGTCGGCATCGAAGTAGCCGCGCTCGGCCAGGCGGCGGGTGACCTTGGTCTTGCTGGCCTCGTACAGCGCGTGCTCGAACACGTCGCCGACCTGCGGTTTGAACGCGGCCAGGTCTTCCTGCAGGTAATGGTCCTCGTTGCCCTCGCCGATGATGGCGATGTCGGCGCGGCGTACGCGCACCGGATCGGTCAACGTCACCGTGATCGACACCTTGACCGCTTCGCCGCTGCCGCTGCCGCTGCGCTCGATCTCGATTTGCGGCGAGTAATTGCCGAACGGTTCCAGCGCCTCGCGCGTCTCGTCCTCGGCCTCGCGCAGCAGGTAGCCCAGGCGCCGGCCCGAGACCTCCTTGTCGATCGTGTCGACCAGCGACAAGGCGCCGCGCACGTTGGCGGCCTTGATCTCGTCGAGGCCGTGGATGTCGACCTGCACGACCTTCGCCGCCTGGGCTGTGCCAGCTGCGACAAGCAACAACGCAGCGGTGGCCAGGACGCGGGGGAGGGGGGGCATGCGCGGCAGAATAACCGGACGGCGTCAAAAAGCCGATCAATGCACGAAGCCACGATCGATCACACCGCGGTGTCCAAAGCCGCCGCCGATGGTGGCGAGCCCGGCCCGGACGCGAGTCGCCGTGTCGACGTCGGGCATGACGAGAGGGCCGCGGTACAACGCCGCATCGGGCTTCGCAGCGGAGTTGCTTTGAGGCGTTGCGGGCGGATCGCCCTCAGACTGAATGGGGGCGCGGGGGGAGCGCGGACTTGGGGTGTCCCCGGCCCTTGCGGGTCTCGTTAAGAAGTCGTAATTTCCGCCACATTGCGCAAATAGCCAGCGCTGCTCTGGCCAAGCTGCCGTCTTTCGCTCGGATTCCCCCGACTGAGTGTTTGCCAACGGAGAGCTCTGATGAAGCACAGGAAACTTCTGACCGCGGCCGTGTGCGCTGCATTGACCACTGTGATCGTGCCGAAAGCGCAGGCCCAAAGTGTGGATCCTGCAGCCGCGGCTGCGGACGATGCGCAAGTGAAAGAACTGGGCACGGTGACCGTGACCGGTTCGCGCATCTCCAACCCCAACGTGGTGTCGCCGGCACCGATCAGCATCCTGACCGCTGAGGACATCAAGGCCACCGGTGCGGTCAACATCGGCGACCTGTTGACCACGATGCCGCAGTTGGCCACCACGTTCACGATGGGCAACTCCGGCCGTTTCATCGGCACCGCCGGCGTGGCCATGCAGGACCTGCGCAACCTCGGCACGGCCCGCACCCTGGTGCTGGTCAACGGCCGCCGCATGGTTGCTTCGTCCTCGGGTTCGTCGGCGGTCGATACCAACCTGATCCCCACCGACTGGGTCGACCGGGTTGAAATCATCACCGGTGGTGCTTCGGCCGTGTACGGCGCCGACGCGGTCAGCGGCGTGGTCAACTTCATCCTCAAGAAGAGCTATGAAGGCTTGGCCCTGCGCGCGCAGTACGGCGACAGCCAGCACGGCGGCTTCGACGAGAAGTTTTTGTCGGTCACCGGCGGCAAGAACTTCGCCGAGGACCGCGGTAACTTCGCGGTGTCGCTCGAGCACAGCCGTCAGAACGCCCTGCAATTCCGTGATCGCTTCGGCCGCCAGGTCTACAGCACGATCAACACGCCGGGAGGCCCGACGGATAGCGTGCTGATGCCCGACGCCGGCAGCTTCCGTATCACCGATGGCGGCACGTTCACGACCACCACGCAGACCGACCTCGCCAATCGCTACGTGTTCGATCCGGGCGGCAGTTTCCGCAATCAGCGCTTTGACGGGGTCATGGACACCGCCCGCTGCTCGGATTGCGATCACATCGACGGCAATCGGACGTTGCAGCTGCAACCCAAGTACGACCGCACCACGCTCAGTTCGGTGGCCGGTTTCGACCTGACCCAGGATCACCGCCTGTACTTTGAAGGCACCTACAGTCTGGTCGACGTCAAGTCGTACTTCTCGCCGGCCTTCGGCAGCGCGACTACCGGCAATGCTCACCTGATCCAGTCGGACAATGCCTACATCTCGCCGGAACTGGCCGCGGTGACGGGCAACAGCGACTTCCGGGTGTCGCGCAACGACGTCGATGCAGGCCGCCGCGGCGAGGCCACCGAGCGCCAGACCGGCCGCGTCGTGTTCGGCATTGAGGGCGTCGTGACGGAGGACTGGTTGTACGACGCATCGGTCAACTACGGCCGGACCCACGAGCGCCGTGAGAACCTCAACAACCGCGTGCTCGAGCGTTTCTATGCCGGCCTGGATGCGGTGCGTGATCCGGCCACCGGCCAGATCGTCTGCCGCTCGCAGATCGATCCGACCGCGGTCAACGAGGCTTATTTCCTCAACAGCCTCAGCCCCGACGGCATCATCTCGCCGGAGGTGGCCGCCAGCTGCATTCCGTTCAGCGTCTTCGGCGATGGCGCCATCAGTACGGCGGCGTCCAGCCGGTTCAACACCACGACCATCACCAAGACACGCCTGACCCAGTTCGTCGCCGGTGGTTCGCTGACCAACAACAACCTGTTCGACCTGCCGGCTGGCCCGATGAGCTTGGGCATGGGTGTGGAGTACCGCCGCGAGACCAGCCATCAGGACAACGATCCGCTGGACGTCTCCGGCCAGACCTTCCTCAACGCCATCCCCAGCTCGGGCGGCAGCTACAACGTGAAGGAAGTCTGGGCCGAAGTCGCGGTGCCGATCCTGTCCGATCTTGTCATGGTCAAGAGTCTCGCCGTGGGCGCCGCGGCCCGTTATTCGCAGTACGACACCATCGGCAGCACCGAGGCCTGGCGCTACAACCTGGACTGGGCGGTCAACGATAGCCTGCGCATCCGCGGCAACATGTCGGCGGCGGTGCGTGCGCCGAACATTGACGAACTGTTCAGCGGGCAGTCGCAGAATTTCTTTGCCATCACCGATCCTTGCGACAGCAGGCAGCTCGACAACGCCGCGGATCCGGCCGTGCGCCGCGCCAACTGCGCCGCGCTCGGTATTCCCCCGGGCTTCGAGGACGAGGTGACCGGCACCAACGAAGGGTTGTCGGGCAGCAACCCCAACCTCGATCCGGAGACGGGCCGCAGCTGGACCGCGGGCTTCGTTTTCACACCGACCTTCCTGCCGGGCTTCGGCCTCAATGCCGATTACTGGGAAATCAAGATAGAAGACGCAATCACCGCGCCCAGCGGCCAGCAAACCGCGGACCGCTGCGTCGACTCGGTCTCGGGCATCGGCAATGTCTTCTGCGGCAACATCACGCGCGATCCGCTCACCGGCCAGATCACCTTCGTCCGTTCCATCAACGAGAACATCGCCGCCACCGAGACGGACGGCGTGGATATCGGGGTCTATTACAACTTCGACCTGGTGGGCGGCAAGATGCGTTGGAACCTCAACGCAACCAAGGTCCTGGGCTATACCGACTTCCCGTTCCAGGATTCCCCGGACGAGTCCGAGGACCAGAACAAAACCCTGGGTTTCCCGGAGTGGAAAGCCACGCTCGGCGTGATGTACGGACGTGACAGCTGGGACGTGAGCTGGAACTCGCGCTATGTCTCCGACGGGCTGCGCGTCACCAACGCCAGCTTCAAGGCCAACCCGACCTCGACGACGCCCATCAAGGCCGGCTCGGGCGTCTTCCACGACGTGCGCGGCGCTTACCGGTTCGGCGAAGGTTGGGAGGTCTACGCCGGCGTCACCAACCTGTTCGACTCTGATCCGCCGGTGAATCTGTTCGGCACCGGCTTCGGTTCGGCGCTGTACGACGCGATCGGCCGCGCCTACTACGTGGGCGCCAACTACAAGTTCTGAGTCGAAGCCACAGCGGGACGAAGAAAGGGCCAGCGAATAGCCGGCCCTTTCTTCAGTGGTGATAACCGCGACTACAGGTCAGATCGACAGGTGCTCGATCGCGGCGATGCTGCAGAGGCGGTCGGACAGGCGCTTGAGCAGGGCCAGGCGGTTGTTGCGCAGCGCCACGTCGTCGACGTTGACCATAACCGCGTCGAAGAACGCGTCGACCTGCGGGCGCAACCGCGCCAGGCGGCCGAGCACGGCGACGTAGTCGCGCTGCGCCAGCAACGGGTCGGTGTCGGCGATGGCGGCATCGACCGCTTCGGCGAGGTCGCGCTCGGCGTTCTCGGCGAACAGCGTTGCGTCGATCGTGGTCGGCAGCTCGCCGTCGACCTTCTTGAGGATGTTGCGGATGCGCTTGTTGGCGGCGGCGAGGGCTTCGGCTTCGGGCAGCTTGGCGAATTCGCCGATGGCGCTGAGGCGGTGGTCGAAGTCGAGGAGTGAAGCCGGCTTCAGTTCGGCGACGGCGCTGAACTGCTGTGACGGCACCGACTGGTCGGTGTAGTAGCCGCGAAGGCGGTCGAAAATGAAGTCATAGATTTCTTTCGAGCGCGCATCCATCAAATCAAACAACTCTGGTTTCCCCTTTCCCGCTCCTCCCTTCTCTCCGATCAATCCGACGGCGGAGCTGATGAAAACCTTAAGATCCAAGTCGGAGCCCGACTCAACAATCGTGCGAGCCAAACCCAGCGCGTTACGCCGCAGGCTGAAGGGATCTTTGTTGCCGGTCGGCTTCAGTCCCGCGGCAAAGCCGCCGGCCAACGTATCCAACCGCTCGGCAATCGCCAGCACCTGGCCCAACTTGCTCGGCGCGATCGCATCGCCGGCAAAGCGCGGCATGTAGGCCTCGTCGATGGCGTCCGCGACCTCCAGCGGCTGGTTCTCGACCGCGGCGTAGTAGCGGCCGGCTATGCCCTGCAGCTCGGGGAACTCGTTGACCAGACGCGACTGCAGGTCGGCTTTCGACAACTCGGCGGCGCGACGCGCCAGTGCCGGTTCGACGCCGACCTGCGCCGCGATGGCCTCGGCCAATGCGGCTACGCGCGCGACCTTGTCGGCGATCGTGCCGAGCTTGTCCTGGTACTTCACCGTTGCCAGGCCGTCGTTCATCGACACCAGGCCCTGCTTCATGTCCTCGACGAAGAAGAACTTGGCATCGGCGAAGCGCGGACGGATCACGCGTTCGTAGCCCTTGCGCACCTCGTTCTCGTCCTTCGACTCGATGTTGGCGATGCCGACGAAGTGCTCGCTGAGCCTGCCGTCGGCGTCGAGCACCGGGAAGAACTTCTGGTTGGCTTCCATCGTCGCGATCAAGGCTTCGGACGGCACGGCGAGGAACTCGCGCTCGAAGCTGCAGGCCACGGCCTTGGGCCACTCGGTGAGGCCGTTGACCTCCTCGAGGATGCCGGCGTCAATGCGTGCGCTGCCGCCAGCGGCCTGCGCGGCGGTGTTGACCTCGTGGACGATGCGCTCGCGGCGCTCGTCCGGATCGACCAGCACTTTCGCGCCACGCAGGAACTCGACGTAGTCGTCGGGCGTGGAGAACCATACCGGCTTGTCGTGCATGAAGCGGTGGCCGCGGCTCATGCGGTCGCTGCGCACGCCGAGCAGTTCGGCGTCGACCACGTCCTTGCCGTGCAGCAGCACCAGCCAGTGCACCGGGCGCGCGAAGCCGTAATCGTGGTCACCCCAGCGCATCGGCTTGGGAATTGGCATCGCGGCGATGGCCTCGCGCACGATCTCCGGCAGCAGCTCGCGCGTGAGCGCGCCGGGCTTGACCGCGCGATGGACGAAGCGCTCGCCCTTGGCGTCGGTGGTTTTCTCCAGCGCGGTCCAATCGATGCCGGCCTTGGTGGCAAAACCCTGCAGCGCCTTGGTCGGTTGGCCGTCGCCATCAAGGGCGATGTTGAGGTAGGGGCCGAGCACCTCCGACCTCTGCTCGGGCTGTTGCGTTTCGACGCCGGGCAGCTTCACGGCGAGGCGGCGCGGCGTGTACAGCGGCTTGGACTCGCCGCGCGCGAAGGCGATGCCGCGCTTGGCCAGGCCGTCGATGACGCCGTCGTAGAAGGCCTGCGCCAGGCCCGGCAACGCCTTGACCGGCAGCTCCTCGGTGCCCAGTTCGATCAGCAGCGGACGCATCGCCATTACGCGGCCTCCTGGCCGGCGGCGGCCTTCTTGAGCACCGGGAAGCCGAGCTTCTCGCGCTGTGCGTAGTAGGCCTCGGCCACGCCCTGGGCGATGCGGCGCACGCGCAGGATGTAGCGCTGGCGCTCGGTGACGCTGATCGCGCGGCGCGCGTCGAGCAGGTTGAACGAGTGGCTGGCCTTGCAGACCTGGTCGTAGGCCGGCAGCGGCAGGCCCAGCTCGATCAGCTTCTGGGCCTCGCGCTCGCAGGCGTCGAAGCGGTGGAATAGTTCTGCCACGTCGGCGACCTCGAAGTTGTAGGTCGACTGTTCGACCTCGTTCTGGTGGTAGACGTCGCCGTAAGTCACCGGCGTGACGCGGCCATCAGAATCCGGCGGACCGTAGGTCCAGATCAGGTCGTAGACGTTGTCGACGTTCTGCAGGTACATGCACAGCCGCTCGAGACCGTAGGTGATCTCGCCCAGCACCGGCCGGCATTCCATGCCGCCGGCCTGCTGGAAGTAGGTGAACTGGGTCACCTCCATGCCGTTGAGCCAGACCTCCCAGCCCAGGCCCCAGGCGCCCAGCGTCGGCGATTCCCAGTTGTCCTCGACCAGGCGCAGGTCGTGCACCAGCGGGTCCACGCCCAGGGCTTTGAGCGAGTCGAAGTACAGCTCGACGATGTTGTCCGGGCTGGGCTTCATCGCGACCTGGTACTGGTAGTAGCGCTGCAGGCGGTTGGGGTTCTCGCCGTAGCGGCCGTCGGTGGGGCGGCGGCACGGTTGCACGTAGGCGGCGTTCCACGGCTCCGGGCCGAGCGAGCGCAGGAAGGTCGCCGGGTGGAAGGTGCCGGCGCCGACTTCGAGATCGAGCGGCTGGATCAACACGCAACCCTGCTCCGCCCAGTAGGCGTTGAGGCGCTGGATCAGCTGTTGAAACGTCGGCGGTTGCGGGGAGGTGGGGGCGGCCATGCGTCGCTCATGGAGTTGCAGCAAAGCGCGCTAGTATAGCGACGGGCCTTGCGATTCTTGGCCCGCACACGCCTCCCAGACCGCCTTGCCGAACGCCGCCGTGACCCATCGCCATCCCGGTCCTTTCCTGATCCTCGAGACCGGCCAGCCGGTTGTCTCGATGCGCCGCCACCGCGGTTTTCCACACTGGATCCGCGTCGCTGCCGGCCTTGCCGCCGACGAGGCGGTGGTGGTGAATGTCGAAGCCGGCGAAGCGCTGCCGTCACGCGCGGGGGCTGCCGGCACTGCATTTACCGGCGTGATCGTCACCGGTTCCGGCGCGATGGTCACCGACCGCCACGACTGGAGCGAGCGCAGCGCCGATTGGTTGCGCGACGCCGCGCACGCGGGCCTGCCGCTGCTGGGCATCTGCTACGGCCACCAGCTGCTCGCGCATGCGCTCGGCGGCGAGGTCGGCGACAACCCAGCCGGGCGCGAGATGGGTACGGTCGATCTCGACCTGCACCCGCACGCCGAGCACGACCTGCTGTTCGCCGGCCTGCCCGCACAGTTTCCGGTCCAGGCCACCCACCTGCAGTCGGTGCTGCGCGTGCCGGACGGCGCGACCGTGCTGGCCCGCTCGCAGCGCGACGAGTGCCATGCATTCCGCTGGGGCGACCGCGCCTGGGGCGTGCAGTTCCATCCCGAATTCAGCGCCACCCACATGCGCGGCTACGTGCAGGCGCGCAAGGTCGCGCTGCAGCGCGAGGGCCAGTGCCCGAAGACCATCACCGGCAACATCCGCGCAACGCCGCAGGCGCGCCGCGTGCTGCGGCGTTTCGTCCACCACGCGCTTGGCCTGGCTCGCCGCTAGCGCAAGCCGTCCGCCGCTATCGACCGGCACGGATCGATCGACGCAAATCGGCTAGCATCAGCGCCATCGGCGCACCGACGCGCCACGCTTCGTCCCGGGGACCAAGACACATGACGACACACGCAATGGGACCGCTCGCGGGTCTCTCCTGGCTCAAGCGCGCCATCAACCTGGGCCGCCACAACGCCCGCGCGGTATTCGGCGGCGCAGCGCTGCTGATGGTGGTGGCGCTGGTCCCCAGCGTGATCCAGCTGGTGTTGCAGTCGCTGTTCAAGCCCGACACCAACGGCAGCCTGGTCATCGCCGCCGCCTTGACCCTGTTCTCGATCGTGCTGCTGCCGCCGCTGGTCGGCGGCTACCTGCGGTTGATCCACGCCAGCGAATCCGGCCAGCCGGCGCGTGCCAGCGACGTGCTGGCGCCGTTGCGCGACCGCGGCGATGCGTTGCGCCTGATCGGTTTCGGCCTGCTGATGACCGCGATCTACCTGGTTGTGGCGCTGGTGGTGATCAAGCTGTTCGGCGAGGGGCTGCTCGAGTGGTACCTGCAGGTGCTGGCGCTGTCGCAGCAGGGGCAGTCGCCGGATCCGTCGGCGCTGCCGGCGCTGCCGGAAGGCTTCGGTCGCGTGCTCGGCCTGGGCACGCTGCTGGCGCTGTTCCTGTCCGGCGTCTACGCGATCGGCTTCGGCCAGATCGCCCTGACCCCGCGCTCGATCGGCGGCGCGATCGGCGATGGCCTGGTCGGCACCTTGAAGAACCTGCTGCCGATGCTGGTGCTGGCGGTGGTCGTGTTCCTGGCGTCGATCGTGCTGGGGCTGGTGCTGGGGCTGGTACTCGGCCTGCTCGCCGTGATCGGCGGCCTGGTGCACCCGGCGCTGAGCGTGGCGCTGGTGCTGCCGGTGTACATCGCGTTGCTGGTGGTGCTCTACGTGGTGATGTTCGGGGTGATGTACTACTTCTGGCGCGACGTCTGCGGCGAGACGCCGCCGCCGGTGGCCGGCGACCACCACGTCGCGGTCTGAAGTCAGCGCAGCGCGGCCTCGAGCGCGCGCTGCGCCATCGCCGCCGTCAGCAGGCCCAGCCACGCGCTGGCGGCGACCGCGGCGATCACCTGGATTCCCAGCCACAGCCGCGCCCAGGCCGGCAGCCGCCGTGAGCCGCTCAGAGCCATCACCTGCGTGCCGCTGAACCGGTCATGCAGCGCGCGGTGGGCCGGAGCCACCGCGGCGAGCAGGTGGCCGAGGTTGAGCGTCAGCCAGGACAGGCCGCCGGCGAGATGGCGCAGGCCCGCGCGCCCGACGTCCAGACGCGCGCCGCGCCGGTCGCTCACCGCCAGGCCCAGCGCGCGCTTGCCGGCGCCGCCCTGCCAGGGCGAGGCCTCGGCGACGGCGTGGTAGAGCGCCCCCAGCAACACGAAGGCCGCGGTTGGCGCCAGCAACAACTGCAGCAGCGCCGCGTGCGTGGCAGTGAGGGCCGGCGCCAGGGCCGGGTCGTGCAGCACCGCGGCGACAGCGGCCGGCAACGATTCGGCCTGCAGCAGGTGTTCGGCCAGGGTCGTATAGATCCGCTGCAGCAGCGCCTGGCCGAGGTCGCCCAATACGTGGGCATGGGCTGCGACCGAGGGGGCGGCCAGTGCCGCGGTCGGCACGGCGAGCAGCGCCGCGTCCAGCGACCAGGCCGCGTAGCGCTGCCAGAAACCGGCGGCGATCACGACGTCGGCGTCGACCCGCTGTCGGCGTGCGGCACCAGCCAGCGCGCGGCGACGATGCCGACCTCGTAGAGCAGGCACATCGGCACCGCCAGCATCAGCTGCGAGACCACGTCGGGCGGGGTGATGATCGCGGCGATCACGAACACGCCGACGATGGCGTAGCCGCGCGACTCGCGCAGCTGCTGCGGCGTGACCCAGCCCAGCAGCACCAGGATCACCAGCGCCACCGGCAGCTCGAAACTGGCCCCGAACGCGAGGAAGATCACCAGCACGAAGTCGAGGTAGGCGTTGATGTCGGTCATCATCGCCACGCCGGTGGGCGTGATCTGGGCGAGGAAGCCGAACACGGTCGGCAGCACCAGGAAGAACGCGAACGCACAACCGGAGTAGAACAGCGCCACCGCCGAGGCCAGCAGCGGCAGCGCCAGGCGCTTCTCGCGCTGGTACAGGCCCGGCGCGACGAAGGCCCAGGCCTGGTACAGCAGCCACGGCATGGTGATCATCAGCGCGGCAAAGAACGCCAGCTTGACCGGGGCGAAGAACGGCGAGGCGACCTCGACCGCGATCAGCTGGCCGCCGGCCGGCAGCTTGGCCAGCAGCGGCGCGGCCAGGAAGGCGTAGAGCTTGTTGGCGAACGGCAGCAGCGCCACGAACGCCACCAGCAGCCCGACCACGGCGCGCAGCAGGCGCGCGCGCAGCTCGATCAGGTGGTCGATCAGGCGCGGCTCGGCATGGCTGCCGTGCCCGGCCTCGGCGGCCGGCTCGCTGTCGTGGCTCATCGTCACGGGCGTTCGGCGTCGGGGCGCGGGTCGGGCGGGTCGGAGACGCTCGGGTCGTGTGGCGACGCCAGCGCGGGCGGCGCGGGTGCGTCCGCCGCCTCAGGCGTCACGGACGATTCCGACACGGCCGGTGCGGTGGCGTCGGCGGCGATGTCGTCGAACTCGCGGCGCAGCGAGTCGCCCTCGCGCTGCAGCCGGTTGCGTGCCTCGCCAAGGCCGGTGCTGAGCTCGTCACGGGTCTGGCGCAGCGTGTCCTGGGTCTGGCGCAGGTCGCGCTTGAGCTCCTCGGCGGCCAGCTCGTTCTCCAACTCCGACTTCACCGAGTACCACTGCGCGCGCGCGCGCCGCACCCACAGGCCGGCAAAACGCGCGGCCTTGGGCAGGCGTTCGGGGCCGAGCACGAGCAGCGCCACGACCGCGATCAGGAACAGCTCGGAGAAGCCGATGTCGAACATGACAGGCGACGACGCGGCAGCAGGACGACGCGGCGCGCCTCAGCGCGCGCTGCGGTCGTCGTGGGTTTTTTCGGTGTCGCCGGCCGGCTTGTCGGCCTCGCCGTTGCGGGTCTCGTCGCGCAGCTGCGCGGCTGGCTTGTCGGCCTCGTCGTCGTGGATGCCTTTCTTGAAGCCCTTCACGGCCTCGCCAAGGTCCTTGCCGACGTTGCCCAAGCGCTTGGTGCCAAACACCAGCACCACGATCACCAGCACGATCAGCCAGTGCCAAAGACTCAAACCGCCCATGAGGGTATCCGCTGGAAGGAGGACGATCAGGATACCGCAGCGCTATGACAGCCGCCGTTATTTCCACGCGACCGCCAGCTTGGAGCGGCCCAGGCTGGAGCGGCCCGGCTTGAAGCGGGGCTGGCGGCGATCAGGGCAGCGGTTCGGCCTTGACCGGGCTTTCCACGGTCTCGAACGGCTGCGGTTGCGGCGGGTTCGGCTGTGCCGGGGCCTGCTGCGGCACGGTCGTGGCCGTCGGCGCGGCCGCTGGGCGCGGCGCAGGCGCACCGCTGCGGGCACGCGCATCGGCATCGGCGTTGCCGCGCGCGTTGCGGGCAATCGCGCTGGCTTCTTCGAGGCGGTCGCGGAAATCGACCACCGCGGTCGACGGCTGGCCGTGGGCGCGGCCTTCGAAGATCATCCGCGGCGTGGTGTCGCGGCCGTACACGGCCTCGTTGGCGGCATCGTCGATGCTCAGCACCGCGCCGTCGAGGGCGATGCCGGCGAACAGGCCGCGCGCGCGCGACCACGACCAGATCTCGGCCTTGAGCTGGCCGTCGGTGGCGGTGGAGGCGTTGCGGCCGACCGGGCCGGCGGCGACACCGGCATCGGCGCCGAGGGTGACCTTGCCGTTGACGATCGAGTCCAGGCCGCGGTCGCTGCGGAACACCAGCACGATGTCGGCCGACTGCACGCCGGCCTGGAAGCCGATGCTGCCGCCGGTGAGCTTGACGAAGCTGGGGCTGGACCAGGTGCCGTCGGGATTCTTCACCGACAGCAGGCCGTGACCGCGGCGGCCGCCGAGCACCAGGCCGATCTTGAGCGAGTCGGGCACCACGACAATGCCGCGCGCCTCGTCGAGCAGTTTGTCGGGGATCGACGACTCCGGGATCTGCTGGATGTCGGTGAGCACGCGCACCGCGTTGCGGGCGCGCTCGTCCTCGTCGGGGCCGGCGACGGCGGCGGTGGCGAGGGACAGGGACAGCACGAGGACGGCGAGGCGCGGCAAGCGGGGCATGGCGGACTCCAGAAAACGATGGTGTGGATTCGACCACAACCCGGTGCTCGGGTTCGACAACGCCAAGCCGCGGCGCTTCGTGGGCGAGTGGCTTCATGGGCGAGCATTGCGGCTCAGGCTAGTGAAGCGGCGATGAATCGCCACGGAATTGCCGATGCTGCCGGCTGCAGCGCTCAGGTGCTGATCCGCATCGCCGCAGCTGTCATCCTATGCGGATGCCCGCCGCCGCCCGCATCGCTTCCCCCGCCCACGATTCTACGGCCGCGCCACGCGATACCGCGCTGGTGCTGGTCAACCTTGGCACGCCCGATGCACCGACCGCGCCGGCGGTGCGGCGCTACCTCAGCGAGTTCCTGCACGACCGCCGCGTGGTCACGTTGACGCGCTGGCTGTGGTGGCCGTTGCTGCACCTGGTGATCCTGCCGCTGCGTGCGGCCAAGGTGGCGCGCAAGTACGCCAGCATCTGGCTGCCGGATGCCGCAGACGGCGCGCACGACGGCGGCTCGCCGCTGGCGGTGCACACGCAGCGGCTGGCGCAGGCGGTGCAGCGCGAGTTGCCGCAGCTGCGCGTGGTCGCGGCGATGCGCTACGGGCAACCGGCGCTGGCGCAGACGCTGCAGGTCCTGCGCGCGCAGGGCGTCGCGCGGGTGCTGGCGTTGCCGCTGTACCCGCAGTACTCGACCTCGACCACGGCCTCGGTCGGCGACGTGCTGGCCGGCGCCACGGGTCTGCAGACCCGCATGGTCGAGGACTACCACGCGCAGGCCGACTGGATCGAGGCGGTCGCCGCTTCGATCCGCAGCCACCGCGCCGAGCACGGCGCCGGTGCGCACTTGTTGTTCTCCTTCCACGGCCTGCCGCAGCGTTTCGTCGATGCCGGCGATCCGTACGCGCGCCAGTGCGAGGCCAGTGCGCGCGCGATCGCGCAGCGCCTCGGCCTGGCCGACGACGCCTGGACGCTGAGCTACCAGTCGCGCTTCGGCCGCGAGCGCTGGCTGGAGCCGGCCACCCGCGACACCCTGGCGGCACTGGCGCAGCGCGGCGTGCGCGAGGTCGACGTGGTCGCGCCGGGCTTCGCCGTCGACTGCCTGGAGACGCTGGAGGAGGTGGCGATGATGCTGGCCGAGGACTTCGCCGCGCGCGGCGGCCGGTTGCGCTATATCCCCTGCCTCAACGACCGCCCGGCGCACGCGCATGCCTTGGCGGCGATCGCGCAACGCGCGCTGGACGAGTGGCAAGGATGACGGTGCTGCACGACTTCGTCCTCGACACCCGCCTGGGCCGCATCACCGGCCTGCGCGTCCTTCGACAGGCTCAGGATGCGCGGGACAATGTGCCGCGCGTGCTCGCGCTGCACGGTTGGCTCGACAACGCCGCCAGCTTCGTTCCGCTGGCGCCGCACCTGCCCGGCATCGAGCTGGTCGCGCCCGACCTGCCCGGTCACGGCGCCAGCGCGCACCTGCACCCGGGCGCGGACTATTCGTTCGCCGGCGCGGTCAACAGCGTGCTCGACATTGCCGATGCGCTGGGCTGGGAGCGCTTCGCCCTGCTCGGGCATTCGATGGGCGCCGGCATCGCCAGCCTGGTCGCCGCGGCTTGCCCGCAGCGCGTCGAGCGCCTGCTCGCGATCGAAGCGCTGGGCGCACTGGCCGAGGCACCCGAGCGCACCGTCACCCGCCTGCGCGAGGCGATCGCGGCCACGCGCGGGTTGCCGCGCAAGCCGCTGCGCGTGTTCCCCGACCTGGCCCTGGCGGTGCGCGCGCGCATGGCGGTCAATGGCCTGAGCGAACCGGTCGCACGCTTGCTGGTCGAGCGCGGGGTCGCGCCGGTGGAGGGCGGTTTCGTCTGGAGCAGCGACCCGCGCCTGACCCTGCCGACGATGACGCGCATGACCGAACCGCAGGTGCGCGACCTGGTCCAGGGGATCGAGTGTCCGGCACGGGTGATCTTCGCCGACCCCGCCCAGCCCTATCTGCCCGATCCCCTGCGCCGCGAGCGCGCCGGCCTGCTGCCGCAAGGCGAGCTGGTCGTGCTGGCCGGTGGCCATCACCTGCACATGGAAGACCCGGCCGGCGTGGCCGCTGCGATCGGCGATTTCTTCACGCGCTGAGCGCGCCGTGACCGCATCGGTTCGCGCGTACGCGCGGGCCTACGATTTCAGCTTGCCGCACAACGCGTGCAGCGTCGCCTTGAGGCGGCGGCCGTCGCTGCGGAACCAGTCGCGCTGGTCGCGCCAGTGCGGGCAGCGCGCCTCGACCTCGCGCCAGAAACGGCGCGAGTGGTCGGCGTGGATCAGGTGGCACAGCTCATGCACCAGCACGTACTCGAACGCCGGCGGCGGCGCCAGCATCAGCGACAGGTCGAGCGAGAGCGCGCCGTCAGGCGCGAGCGAGCCCCACTGCGACGACATCATGCGAAAGCGCAGCCGCGACGGCGCCCGCGGCAGGCCGGGCAGGTACTGCGGCAGCCAGCGGCCGATGTCGGCGCGCGCCTGCGCCTCGTAGAAGTCGCGCAACGTGCGGCGCAGGGCGGCATCGGTGACCGTGGCCGGGGCGGTGATGGCGAGCGTGGCGTCGTCCAGCGCCAGGCGCAGGTAGCGGCCGTCGTGCCATTGCAGCGGCTGCATCGCACCGCGCAGTGGCACTGCCGCGGTGACGTGCGGCTGCAACGCGCCGATCACGCTACCGGCGTTGCGCAGCTGCGTCGCCAGCCAATCGCCGTGCTCGATCACGAAGCGCTCGCCGGCCGCATCGCTGGCACGCAGTGGCAGGGTCAGGCGCGCGCCGCGCTCGTCGACGCTGAGCTTGAGCCGGCGCGCGCGTGGGTCGCGCACACGCTGCACCTCAACCGCCTGGCCGTCGGCGAGTGTGATCGTGACGGCGTCGCGGGCGATGCCGCGCGACGGTGGGCGCGGCTTGCCGGACAGCAGTCGGAACCAGCCGCTCACGCGTGGGCACTCGTCATCGCGGCAGCATAGGCGAAGTACACCGCGGCCACGTGACCGGGCCGCGACGTCATGGTCGCGGCACGGGAACGACCGCTCAGGCCTCGACCTTGGACAACTTCAGCGCGGCTTCGAGCACGTTGAACAGGCGCTTGACCTCGCCGGCCATCAGCACGAAACGGGCATCGAGTTCGGCGCGCAGGTCGTCGCGCTCGCTCGACTCGAGCTGGTCGACGGCGCCGTCGAGCAGCTTAAACTTGCGCACCACCAGGTCCTCGCCGAGCACGAACGAAACGTGGTCGTCGAGGTTCAGCGCCAGCCGCGTGACCTGCTTGCCCGACTCCAGGTGCTTGTTGATCTCGTCGCCCTGCAGTTCCATGCGCTGGCACTTGACCACCGCGCCCTGGTCGATCGGATCGCGCAGCTCGCACTCGTCGCCCAGCGACAGGCCGTCTGGCAGCGGCTCGCCGGCGAGCCAGCCGGTCAGGATCGAGCGCGGCGCGACCTCGGCGTTGAGCGGCAGCGCCGGGAAGCTGCCGAGCGCGCGGCGGATTTCGCTGACCACGTTCTCGCCGGTCTTGCGGCTGGACGTGTCGACCACGGCGATGCCGTGGCCGAGGTCGAGCAGCGCGTCGGTGCGGCTGGGCTTGATGAAAGCGCGCGGCAGCAGGTCGACGATCAGCTCGTCCTTGATGCGCTTGCGGGTGCGGCCGCCGGGCTTGCGGCCCTCCTTGTGTTCGATCTCGGCCAGCTTCTTGGCCAGCATGTCGTTGACCACCGAGCCCGGCAGCAGCCGGTCCTCGCCGCCGACGGTGAGCCAGATCGCATCGCCCTGGCGGTTGGTCAGCAGCTCGGCGTCGCGGCCGTACGGCGAGATGAAGCCGCGCGAGCTCAGTTCGAGCGGGCCGACCGGCTTGAGCTGGCACTCGCCGAGGCCGGTGTCGAGGTCATCGAATTTGGTGGTGGTCGGGAAGCGGAACAGGGTCAGGTTGCGGAAGAACATCGAAGGTCCTGAAGGGAGGGTGTAGATCGTCATTCCCGCGAAGGCGGGAACCCAGCGTCGTTTGCTGTTGAAAAGTCACGGCAACGTCCCTGGGTTCCCGCCTTCGCGGAAATGACGGTGAAAGGCTGAATGCATCAAGTCGTGTCGTCGTGCAACGCCGGCGCTTCACCCGCCAACCACGCGTGCGCATCCGGCAGCGGCGCGTCGCCGTGGCGACCCAGCGCCACGAAATCGAACAGCTTCGGATCGCTCAGCTGCGACGGGCGGATGTCACCCAGCGCGCGCGCGATGGACTCGATGCGGCCGGGCGTTTCGCGCTCCCACGCGTCCATCATCTTCTTGACCTGCTGGCGCTGCAGGTTCTCCTGCGAGCCGCACAGGTTGCAGGGGATGATCGGAAACTTTTTTGCTTCCGCATAAGCGGCGATGTCGTCCTCGCGCACGTAGGCGAGCGGGCGGATCACCACGTGGCGGCCATCGTCGGACAGCAGCTTGGGCGCCATGCCGCCCAGCTTGGCGTGGAAGAACAGGTTGAGGAAGAACGTCGCCACCCGGTCGTCGCGGTGGTGGCCGAGCGCGATCTTGGTGAAGCCCTGCTCGGCGGCATGCGCATACAGCGCGCCGCGACGCAGGCGCGAGCACAGCGAGCACATGGTCTTGCCTTCCGGCACCACGCGGGTGACCACCGAGTAGGTGTCCTGCTCGCGGATCTGGTACGCCACGCCGATCGATGCGAGATAGGCCGGCAGCACGTGCGCGGGGAAGTCCGGCTGCTTCTGGTCGAGGTTGACCGCGACCAGTTCGAACCGCACCGGCGCCTTTTTCTGCAGCTGCAGCAGGAGGTCGAGCATCGTGTAGCTGTCCTTGCCGCCGGACAGGCACACCATGACCTTGTCGCCGTCCTCGATCATGCCGAAGTCGGCGATGGCGCGGCCGACCTGGCGACGCAGGCGCTTGCCGAGCTTGTGCTGCTCGTGGGCGCGACGCGGGTCGGTGCGCACGTGCGGCCGGGGTTCGCGCAAAGACAGGACGGTGTTCATCGGACCGCCGATTCTACTGGAGTTGATCGGCTGGACCTGATCTGCCGGATGGGCGCCGCAGCCGTTGGCCGGGGACGCGGTGACGGCCGTCGTCGGCGCGCGCTAAGCTTCAACCATGATCGAAAGCGACGATCCCGCCGTCATTGCGCGCCAGCTGGCCGAGCTGCGGCTCGAGCACCGCGACCTCGACGCCGCGATCGACCGCCTGGTCGGCGACACCGACGCCGACGAGTTGACGATCAAGCGCCTGAAGAAGCGCCGGTTGTGGCTGAAGGACTGCATCGCCCGACTGGAGAGCGCGCTGATCCCGGACGAACCGGCCTGACAGCCAGGCGCGGGAGGCTCACGTCGCCTGTGGCGGCTCGGCCGCCGGTTTGGCGCCTTCCGGGCTGATCTTCTCGATGGTGTGGCGCAGCTCGCGGCCGAGGATGACCTTGGCGTCCTTGGCCCAGGCGTCCAGGCGCGCGTCGAAGGCGAGCTTGCCGTTGGCGTCGGGCCACACCAGCTTGAGTGCGCGCAGCTTCTGGATGAAGCCGCGGAACAGGGTCTTGTCGAAGAACTCCGGCGCCGCCGGCGCGTACAGCAGCGACAGGCGCTGCGCGGCGAGCTGGCACAGGCTTTCCAGCTCGCCGGCGGTGAGCGTGCCAGCGCCGTTCTTCACCAGCACCGAGATGGCGATGTAGTAGCGCTCGAACGCCTGCTGCAGCGAGTGGCCGATCGCGCGCAGGCGGAACACCTCGTCGGTCTGGCCGGCGTTGCGGGCGAGGATGCCGCCGTCGTCCTCGTTGACGCGCTCGAGCAGGCCCTCGCGGATGAACACCTCGACGGTGTCGGTCAGGCGCTGGGCGAATTCTTCCTCGCTCCACGGCAGGAACAATTCAGCCTGCAGGAACGGATAGACGTTGCGGCCCAGGCGCAGCACGCCGGCCTGGCTCATGCGCCGGTTGTTCTGGAAGCAGCAGGCGATCCACGAGGCCGCGGTGAACAGGTGCAGCACGTTGTTGCGGAAGTAGCTCAGCAGCACCGCGTTGTCGCCGGTCACGCCGAGCACGTCGCCGAGCGGGTGCGCGGTGCGGCTGAGCACGCTGATTTCCTCGCCGTGGGCGACGATCTCCTGCGGCGAATGCGGGGTCACGGTGACGCGGTCGGAGTACGGCAGCTCGGCCAGCAGGGTCTTGCTCAGCGCGATCTGCGCGAGCAGGTCGGCCTCGCCCATCGCGTGCTTGGGCGTCGACAGCAGCGCCAGCGCCAGCAGGTTGATCGGGTTGACGTCGGCGGCGCGGTTGACGTTGACCTGGATGCGATCGGCCAAGGCGTCGACCGTGCGCGACAGCCAGGCCGGCTTGTCTTCCTCGCCCATCGGCCGGCCGTCCCAGTCCGGGGCGTGCTCGGCGAGCACGTCGTTGAGGCGGATCGGTTCACCGAAGTTGACCACCACCTGGCCGTAGTTGCTGCGCAACACCTTGGGGATGCCCCACAGCAGCGCCCAGATCGATTCCTTCTCCTTGGGTTTGCCGGACAGCTCGTCGAGGTAGCTGCTGCCTTCCATCAGCTTCTCATAGCCGATGTAGACCGGCTGGAACAGCACCGGTCGCGTTGGCTGGCGCAGGAACGCGCGCAGCGTCATCGCCACCATGCCGCCCTTGGGCGGCAGCAGCCGGCCGGTGCGCGAGCGCCCGCCTTCGACGAAGTACTCGATCGAGTGGCCGCCGGCGACGAGCTGGGCGACGTATTCGCTGAGCACCGCCGAGTACAGCGCGCTGCCGCGGATGCTGCGGCGGATGAAGAACGCGCCGCCCTTGCGCAGGATGGTGCCGATCACCGGCAGGTTGAGGTTGATGCCGGCGACGATGTGCGGCGGCACGATGCCGCGCGTGTACAGCAGGTAGCTCAGCAGCAGGTAATCCATGTGGCTGCGGTGGCAGGGCACGTAGACCACCTCGAAGCCGGGCGCGTCCTGCTTGAGCTGGTCGAGGTGGTGGACCAGCACGCCGCGGTAGATGCGGTTCCACACCGGGGTCAGCAGGAAGCTGGCCGAGCGCACCACCGGGTGCGAGTAATCGGCGGCGATCTCGTAGGCGTAGGTGTGCGCCTTCTTCCAGGCCTCGGCCAGCTTGGAGTTGTCGCGGCGGGCCTGGTCGGCGATGGCGTCCTTGACCGAGGCCGAGGTCAGCACCTGGTCGACCAGCAGGCGCCGGGTCGACAGGTCGGGGCCGATCACCGCCGCGCGGATGCGGCGGAAGTGGGTGCGCAGCACGCGCGACAGCTTGCGCACCGTGCGCTCGGGCGGCAGGCCCTCGTCGACGATCTCGCGCAGGCTCACCGGCGGCGCGAACCGCACCAGCGTGTCGCGGCCGTTGAGGGCGATCGCGAGCAGGCGGCGGAAGCGGCCGACCAGGGCCCAGTTTTCCGAGAACAGCACCGAGAACCAGCCGCTGCTCTTGTCCGGCGCGCGGCCGACGAAGATCGACACCGGCACCAGCTGCACGTCCAGGGCCGGGTCGGCGCGGTGGGCGTCGAGCAGGCGCGCCAGCGAGCTGGAATGGCTCTTGGTCGTGGCCGGGGCGGTGCCGGCCAGGGCCTGCAGCTGGGTCAGGGTGTTGACGTTGCGCCGCGACAGCGCGAGGTAGGCGCGCTTGCGGCCCAGCGGGTCGCCCGGCAGCGGCTGCAGCGGCGACGGCAGGCCGGTCTCGCGGCAGGCGCGTTCGAGGATCAGCGCGTTGCTCAGGCCGTAGCCTTCCAGCACGTAGCAGACCGGACGGCCGCTCCACTCCTCGGGGATTTCGGCGGTCGGGTTGCTGGGCTCGATGGTCAGCTGCACCCACGGCGCCATGAACCGCCCCAGCAACTTGGCCCACCACGGCCGCCGCACGGGCGGCAGGCGGTGCAGGGGCGCGGGCGGGGTGATCGGCAGCTCGGCCTGGGTCGGGTCGGTATCGGGTGGGCCAGCCGGGGCCGGGGGCTCGGCGGCGCGGTGCCCGGCACTGGCGTGCGCATCCGCGGCGTCCGCGGCGACGGGCGGGCGGTTCGGGTCGGCGTCCGCGATCGGCGGGGTCTCCCCGGGGGGCGCGGCCTGGGCGGCGTGCGGAAAAGGCAGGGGCGTCTGTTTCGGCATCGTGGCCATTATGCCTTTCGGCGTCGGAACCGCGTTCAGCTCGACGGGCGCGCGGCGGCGGGTGCGGCGACCGCCGCGTCCGACGTGGCCGCGGCTTCGGCCTCGGCGTGGCGCAGGATGTCGCGCAGGTACCAGCGGCCGTCGCGGCGCTCGACCTGGAGCTGGGCCTCGATTGCCTGCCCGGCCAGGGTGTAGTGCAGCCGGACCCGGGCGTGGTCGCCGGTTTGTTCGATCAGTGTCGCCTGCACGCTGTCGAAGGCGGCGTCGAGGTTGAGCCCGTAACCGGCCAGCACCTGCTTGAAGCGGCCGAAGAACGGTCCAAGCCGCTCCAGGCTGCGCTGCATGCCGGCCTCGCGGAACCGGTCCGGTCCGGCCAGCCCGGTCAGGCGCGCGGCGGTGACCAGCTGCGGGATCGCCTTGCGGGCGCGTTGGGCGTCACCGAGCGGGGCCTGCTGGCCCCAGCGGCTCATCGCCGCGACCAGCTGCACGTAGTGGGCGCGCTCGTCGTCGCTGTAGTCGCCCTCGCTGCGCAGGTACTGGGTGGCGAACAGGCTCAGCGTCGCCGCGGCCGAGCGCAGCTCGCCGTGGGCGCCGGCGAACTGGCGGTTGTAGGTGGTCAGCAGCTGCTTGTCGGCGCCGGGGGCGGCCAGGGCGGTGATGAAGCCGGGCAGGCGGTCGTCGAGCGGCAACTCGGTCAGCGGCCAGCGCGTGCGGCCCTCGCGCCAGGCGGTTTCGAGCCGGGCGTGCAGCGCCGGCGGCACCGCGTGACGGGCGTACCCGGCGAGGTCGTTGGCGCGCAGGTCGGCGACCAGTTGGGTGACCGCCTGGGTCGGTTGCGCCGGTGCCGTTTCGGCGACCGGCGCGGCGTCGCGCCCGCAGCCGCCCGCGACCGCGACGGCGGCGAGCAGCAGCGCGGCGATGGCACGTCGGTTCGATGGCATTGGCTGCGGCTCCCCCGGTCGCTGACGGAATCTTGGCCGGCGGCCCGGGCGGCGGCAAGCCGTGCCGGTCGGGAATGAGAACGGCGACGGCTTCTCGGCGCACCCGAACCTGCCTGCAGCCGGAAAGCTGACACGACGCGTCAGCTTTGGTCGTCAGGGTGAAGGAAATGTGATCTTTATCCCGTTTGTTAAATCGAGATGTGACCGTTTTCACGATCGTAATGACCAATGGCCTAGGCCTTTCGACAGGTTTGGCACAGTTTCTGCTTCTTGGCCATCGACCCGGCATTCCGCCGGCAGCAACGCGTCCTGCCACCGGTCGATCGACCACCACATCAAAGGTATTCGTATGAAGAAGCTCCTCCTCGTTGCGGCCATCGCCGCGCTGGCCCCGATGCCGGCCATGGCGATCGACGGCACCATCACCGTCAACGGCCAGGTGACCACCGCCACCTGCAAGATCGGCGGCGCCGCCAGCCCGGCCGCGATTGCCGTGACGCTGCCGACGGTGTCGACCACCGCGCTGAACACCCTCGGCGCCACCGCCGGCAACAAGCTGTTCACCATCGCGCTGACCGAGTGCGGCACCAGCCTGACCAGGGCCATCACCTACTTCGAGCACGGCCCGAACATCGACACCGGCACGGGCTTCCTGAAGAACACCGCCGCTGGCGGCGCCGGCAACGTGCAGGTCCGTCTGCTCAACGGCGACATGAGCCCGATCAAGCTCCACCTGGCTTCCGGTGCGCAGGAGTCCAGCGAAGCCACCATCACCAGCGGCGCCGCCAACCTGAACTACTACGCCCAGTACTACGCCCTCGGCCAGGCCACGGCCGGCACGGTGAGCACCAGCGTCCAGTTCACGATGCAGTACCAGTAAGTGCTGCGCCTGCGGGCGCAGCAGCATCGCTGCGCCCGCAACCCACTCCGTTCGATCCCCCTCAGGTACTCCCGATGAACCTCTGGACCCGCGCCCTCGCTGCGGCGCTGCTCGGCGCGTGCGTGTGCGCTCCCCCGGCCCATGCCAACGTCGTGATCGGTGGCACCCGCGTGGTGCTGCCGGCCAAGGACGGTGAGGTCACCGTGCGCCTGACCAATGACAACGAGCGTCCGGCGCTGGTGCAGGCGTGGATCGACCGCGGCGACCCGAAGGCGACGCCGGACACCGTCGACACCCCGTTCCTGGTCACGCCGCCGATGTTCCGAATGGAGCCGCAGCGCGACCAGAGCCTGCGCATCCTCTACACCCGTGAGCCGCTGCCAGCCGACCGCGAGTCGTTGTTCTGGCTCAACGTGCTGGAAATCCCGTCGAAACCGGCGGAGCAGGGCGCGGCCAACCAGAATTACCTGCAGCTGGCGTTGCGCTCGCGGCTCAAGCTGTTCTTCCGCCCGCCGGGCCTGGCGGGCGATCCGTTCAAGGCGCCTGCGCAGTTGACCTTCCGCGCCGCGGCCGGTGAGCTGGTCGTGCGCAACCCGACGCCGTACCACATCACGCTGAGCACCTTGGCGGTGACCGATGCCGGCAAGGCGTACGAGGTCGAGACCGGCATGGTCGCGCCCTTCGCCGAACTGCGCCTGCGCGTGCCGCAGCTGGGCAAGCCGGCGGCCGCCGGCGCCGCCGTCCGCTTCAATGCGATCAACGACTACGGCGCGTCGTCGCCGTTCAGCGCGACCGTGACCCCTTGATGCGACGCGCCGGCTCTCTTTCGCCGGCTGTCTTGAACGTACCGGGCCGCGCCGCGCTCGGTGCGGCGATCGCGTTTGCGTTGCTGGCCTGCGCCCATGCCCATGCCGACCCGGCCGCGCCGGCCGATGCGCAGTTCGATGTCAGCCTGCTCGCGGGCGGCAGCGAGCAGGCGGTCGACCTGTCGCGCTTCGAGCGCGGCAATGCGGTGGTGCCGGGCGTCTATCGTCTGGACCTGTACCTGGCCCAGCAGTGGTCGGGCGTGGCCGACGTGCGTTTCGCCGCCCCCACGCCAGGCACCGCGGCCGTGCCCTGCTTCACGCCGGCCCTGCTGGACCAGCTGGGCCTGCCCCAGGACAAGCTGTCCGATGCCGCCCGCGCCGCCCTGGCGGATTCGGACGGCTGCATCGCGCTGGCCGACCTGATCCCCGATGCCACGGTGACCTACGACCAGGCCGAACTGCGCCTGGACGTGACCGTGCCGCAGGCCTGGTTGGGCTACCGCGCGCGCGGCTACGTCGGCCCGGAACAGTGGGATACGGGCGCGACCGCCGCCCTGCTCAACTACAACCTCAACAGCTATCGCACGCAAAGCGGTGGCCAGAGCCAGACGTCCGGCTATCTAGGCGTCAACGTCGGCCTCAATGTCGGTGCCTGGCGCTTCCGCCACGACGGCAGCCTGAGCTGGCAATCGGCGGCGGCAGGCAACGGCTCGGACCGTCACTGGCAGTCCATTGCCACCTATGCACGTCGCGATATTCCGTCCTGGCGCGCGCAGATCACCCTGGGCGACAGCTACACCAGCGGCGAGCTGTTCGACAGCGTCGGCGTGCGCGGCGTGCAGCTGGCCACCGACGACCGCATGCTGCCCGACTCGCTGCGCGGCTACGCGCCGACGGTGCGTGGCGTGGCCGAGACCAATGCGCGCGTCACCATCCGCCAGAACGGCGCGCTGCTCTACGAGACCACGGTGACACCGGGCCCGTTCGTCATCGACGACCTCTACGCCACCGGCTACGGCGGCGATTTGAACGTGAGCGTGACTGAGGCCGACGGCCGTGTGCGCGAGTTCGCCGTGCCCTACGCCTCGGTGCCACAGCAGCTGCGTCCCGGCCTCTACCGCGTCGCTGTCGCCGTCGGCCGAGTGCACGACCAGGGCCTGCAGGACGAACCGGAACTGCTGCAGGCCACCGTGCAGCGCGGCCTCACCAACACCGTCACCGCGTACGGCGGCCTGCTCGGCAGCGACGGCTACTCCGCCGCGCTGGGCGGCCTGTCGCTCAACACCCGCCTGGGGGCGATGGCGCTGGACCTGACGGCCGCCCGCACGCAACTGCCGGGCGCGGACAGCACGACCGGACAAAGCCTGCGCGCGACCTACAGCAAGATCCTGCCGACCACCGGCACCTCCTTCAGTCTGGCGTCCTATCGCTACTCGACCAGCGGCTACTACAGCCTGCGCGATGCGCTGCTGGCGCGCGACTACGCCAACGGCGCGCTGGTCAACGGCGATCTCAATGCGCTCGACGCGTCGCAGAACCTGCCCGGCGTGCTTACCCCGGCGCAGCGCGAGGCGCTGCAGGGCCGACGCAATGCCGACCTGCTGGCCAACCCGTACGGCCTGGAGCGTCAACGCAACCGCTTCGACATCAACCTCAGCCAGACCCTGGGCGAGGCCGGCGGCAGCGTGTACGCCACCGCGTCGGCGCGCGACTACTGGAACCGCAGCGGCACCGACGTGCAGTTCCAGCTGGGCTACAGCAACAGCTTGCGTTCGCTCAGCTACGCCGTGTCGGCCAACCGCGTGCGCGATGTCGACGGGCGCTACAGCAACCAGTTCTACCTGAGCTTCAGCCTGCCACTGGGCACCAGTCCAAGGGCGCCCAGCCTCACCGCCAGTGCCACGCGCGACGACAGCGGCCAGACCCAGGGGCAGGTGACCTTGTCCGGCCAGGCGGGTGTCGATGGCCAGTTCACCTACGGCGCCAGCGCCGCCCACGGCGATGACGCCGGCACCTCCGGCAGCGTCAATACCGGTTACCGCGGCAGCTACACCGTCCTCAACGCCAGCTACGGCCAGGGCGATGGCTATTCGCAGGCCTCCTTCGGCATGGCCGGCGCGGTGGTGGCGCATCCGGGCGGCGTCACCTTCGGCCAGCCGGCCGGCGACACGCTGGCGATCGTGCAGGCGCCGCACGCCACGGGCGCGCGCGTCATCAGCGCGCCGGGCGTGCGCATCAACCGCTTCGGTTACGCACTGGTCCCGTACCTGACGCCGTACCACATCAATAGCGTGGAGCTGGACCCGAAGGGGGTGTCGCTGGACGTGCAGCTGGCCGCCACCAGCGCGCGCGTGGCGCCGTACGCCGGCTCGGTGGCGATGCTCAGGTTCGAGACCGAGTACGGTCGCACCGCGCTGGTGCGCGCGCGAACGGGCGACGGCCGCGCCGTGCCGTTCGGCGCCGAAGGCCGCGACGCGCAGGGCCGCGTGCTCGGCATCGTCGGCCAGGGCGGTCGCCTGCTGGTGCGCGGCGCGGACGCGCAGGGCACGATGACCCTGAGCTGGCAGGAAGAGGGCGAAGCCCGTCAGTGCCGCGTCTCCTACCGCATGCCGTCGTCGCCGCAGGCCGCTGCGGCGACGTCCGACTACCCGACGCTGGACGTGCGCTGCACGCCGGACGCCCCTTCCGCCGTGGCCGCGCAGTGACCGCCACCGCTCACGATGCCGATCGATGACCCGTTGCCATGAACCTGCCTGACCTTCCCCTCGACCTTGCCCCGCGCACCGTAGCGCGGGTGCGGTCGCTGATGCGGTTGCTGGCCTTGCTGGCGATCGTCGCCGGCCTGGCGGCGTTGCCGTGGAGCGCGCAGGCGGCGACGTCGAACTGCAGCACCTCGGGCGGTGTCATCAGTTTTGGCACCGTTGTCGTTTCGTCGAGCCAGGCGACCGGTTCGGTGATCGCGGAAGTGCCGGTCAGCATGACCTTCAATTGCACCGGCATTCCCGCGTTGACTGGCAACCAGGGGCTCTACCTCCAGGCCGGCGACCTGGCCACGCGACACTCTTCCGACACCGGCTCCGGCGGGATCGTGTTTGCCACCAGCGTCGCCGGCGTCGCGCTCAAGCTGACCGGCAGCCCGTTCCAACCGTCCTCCAACGCCTGTTTGCGCTGCGGTCCCGGTGCGACGCGCGGTTTCGAGATCGGGCCGATCACCAGCAACGGTGGCAGCGGCAGCATCACCGAGAACTTCACCGCGCAGCTCATCAAGACCGGGACGATCGCCCCGGGCACGCTCAACACCATCCGGCTGATGCAGTTCTACTGGTACGAGTACGGGGTGACGCCCAGCAGTGGGCCGATGGCGACACCACTGCAGGTAAGCGCCGCGATCGTGCGGACGCCGACCTGCGGCGTGAACGCCGGCACGAAGGATTTCACCGTGACCCTGCCCACCATCAGCGTGCGGTCGTTGCCGGCGCCCAACGGAACCACGGCCGGGCGCACCGGCTTCAACCTCAACCTGACCTGCGAAGCCGGCGTCAACACCAGGGTCACTCTGGACAGCAACCGGCAACACGCGAGCCTGACCGGCGTCGTCCGTCAGGCTCTCGGCAGTGGCAACGCCAACAACGTCGGCGTGCAGATTCTCGACAGTGCATTCAACCCCGTGCCGTTCGACAGTGCGCGACCCGTGGGCATCAGCCCTTCGGGAGCGTGGCAGATCCCCTTCTACGTGCAGTACTACCGGCTCGGCGCTCCGGGTGCGGGCAGGGTGTCGGCCACGGTGACCTACACGATGACGTACAACTAGCCGGCGCTGCGGTTCAGTCGTACACCTGCGTGGCCAGCCACGCCGACGTGCCAGCGGCGCGCAGGTAGTTGTCGTGGTAGCTGATCAGCTGCGAACCCGGCAATGCGCTGGCGGCCGGTTCGACCCTCAGGGAATAGTGGGTGCTGGCCGATGTATCCGGGCAACGTGCCTGGGTGCTGTGCGGCAGGGCCCTGGCCGCCGGCACGCCGAGTGCGGGGCCGCAGGTCGGCACGACCACGCTGCCGTGGAAGGAGATCCGGCCGTCATTGGCCTGCGCCGCCGGCGATACCGCCAGTGCCCAGAGCAGGATGCCTGCTGTTGCGCCGAGTCGACCCATGGCAGTCCTTGCGCTCCACTCCGCCTGATACGCCCATGCGCCTTATTGGCAGGCGGGCGTCGGGCTTGAGGGCATAACCCCCCGTGCGTGAAGAAACTGCAGTGGTCGCGTCACGTCGGGTGACGGGTGGCCTGCGCGACAGGGCGGAACCGGGTCAGCTCGCCAGCACGATGGCGGGGCAATCCCGCGGCTGCGCGCAAAGAAAAAGGAGGCGCGGGGCCTCCTTTAAATCCGGCCGCAGCCGGAGGGACTTCGAGTTGTGGCATGGCTCCGGCTCGCGCCGGATGGGAGCAGACTAACCGCCCTCAAAACCTAATGCAACACCTCAAGATATATTATGTAAACAATTGATTTATAAGTAAGTAATACTTGTGCGACGCACCAGCTGGTGTTGCCGTCGCTCAGGGCGCCACGTCCAGCGCCTGGCGCTTGGTCTCGCGCCGCGCCGCGCGCGATTGCGACCAGTCGTTGTTGAACAGCGCCGGCTCCCACGAGCCGTAGCTCGGATTGGGCAGCATCCACCAGCGCTCGCCGAACCAGTCGGCGTACTCGTCGAGCAGTTGCGCGCGGCCGTCGCGGGTGTTGGCGGTGATCTGGACGAAATCGCCGAGCTGGTCGCCAAACTGCATCAGCACCCGGTACTGCTGCCCGGCCAGGCGGCGTCGGCAGTTCTTCTCGCTGCCGTGCTGCTCGCAGCCGTCAAGCACGGTGCCCAGGCCGAGGAACACGCTGTCGTCGGCGACCGGCATGCCGACCGCCCTCAGGTTGGCCAGGGTGGCGTCCTTGAGGTGCACGGCGCGGTTGGACAGGTACACGATGGTCACGCCCTTGGCCGCGGCGGCCTTGGCGAACTCGACCACGCCCGGCACCGGCCTGGCCTTCTTCTCGGCGACCCACTGGTCCCAGCTGAGCTCGTCGTACGCCCTGCCGTTGCGGACCAGGCGCGCCTGGTACGGCGAGTTGTCGAGCACGGTCTCGTCGACGTCCATGATCACCGCAGGCTTCAGGCCGGTGGCGGCGTTGCCGCGCTCGTCCGGCACCAGCGCATCCCAGTGCTTCTGCTTCAGCGCGGCGTCGAGTCCGTCGGCGGCGGCGCGGTAGACGGTGATGGTCGCGGCCTGGTACTCGGCCGATGCCTGCATCCACAGCACCGCGTTGAGGTTGTCGTCGGCGGCGACGGTGGCCGTGGCGGCGCTGGCCGGCATCGCGGCCGCGACCGGTGCGGCGGGCTGGGCGGCCGGCGCGTCGCTGCGCTGGCAGGCGGCGAGCGCGAGCGCGCCGCTCAGGATGGACAGGGTGAGGACGCTGGTGCGCATCGCGGTCCCGGATCTGGAGGGGGCCGCGAGTGTAGCCGAGGCCGGCGGCCGCGCCCGCCGCGCGGGCCGTCGCGGTGATCAGGCCGTGGCGGTTTGCAGTGACACCTGCTTGCGGCCTTCGGCCACCCATTGCGTGCCCACCTCGCGGAAGCCGAAGCCGGCATGGAAGCGGCGCGAGGCCTCGTTGAGCGGAACCACGTAGAACTCGCAGGTCACGGTGGCGATGCCGCTCCCGCGCGCGAACGCGAACAGGTCTTCGTACAACCGGCTACCCAACCGCCGACCCTGGTGCGAGGCGGCCACGACCACGCGATCGATGTAGAGGAAGCGCTCGTAGCGCTGCGCGAACCAACGGTAGTTGGGGCTGTCGTAATCGGCGCCCTGCGCGAACGCGAGCAGGAACGCGACCACCGCGCCGTCGTCGCAGAGCACGCGGTGGTAGGCCGCCTGCGCGTCGAGCCGGGCCAGGCGCGCAGCGCTCAGTGGGCTGAGCAGCTGCTCGGATTCGAGGTTGAGGGCCAGGATCGCGGCGTGATCGGCGGCGTCGGCGCTGCGGATGTCGATGGCCATGGCGTGGCGCGGTGGCAACAGGGGGCGGCCAGCCTAGCGCGAGGCGGGTCACGGCGCCGCCACGTACAGCGCGATCGGCAAACGAGGCTGTGGGCGGTGAAGTGACGGGAGGGCTAACCTTCCAGCAACGCCTTGATCGCGGCAAATCCGGCGCTGGCGCGCTCCTGCTTGCGCGCCGCATCGGCGACCGGGTCGGCGCCGTCGCGCTGGACCTCGACGGCCGGCAGTTCCTCGAAGAAGCGGCTCGGCTTGAGGCGGATCTTGTCGCCCCAGCGCTGCGTCTCCTTCGAGTGCGACAGCCACAACTGCTCCTTGGCGCGGGTGATGCCGACGTAGAGCAGGCGCCGCTCTTCTTCCAGCGAGCCCTCCTCCAGCGCCATCTCGTGCGGCAGCGTGCCGTCCTCCATGCCGACGATGAACACGTAGCGGAATTCCAGGCCCTTGGCCGCGTGCAGCGACATCAGCCGCACCTGGTTGCCGGCCTCGCCCTTGTCGGCATGCGACAGCAGCGCCAGCTGCGCGGCCAGCTCGCCCGGGCCGGAGCCCTTGCCACCGTCGAACCAGTCCGACAGCTCTTCCAGGTTTTCCTTGCGGCGCTGGTAGCTGGCCTCGTCCTTGCACTGCGCGCGGATCGCCGCGAGCAGGCCGCTCTTGTCGGCCAGCGAACGCACCAGCTGCGCCGGGCTGATCTTGAACGCTTCGCCGCGCAGATGGCGGACGATGTTGACGAAACCGTCGAGCGCGTTGGATGCGCGCGGCGCCAGTTGTTTCAGCACGCCGATCTGCTCGGCGGCACGCGACATCGGCATGTGCGCGCGCTGGGCGATCTCGGCCAGCTTGGCCAGCGTGGTCGCGCCGACCTCGCGCTTGGGCGATTGCACCGCGCGCAGGAACGCCGCGTCGTCGTCGGGGTTGGCGATTAACCTCAACCACGCTAGCGCGTCCTTGACTTCGCCACGCTCCAAAAATGCGGTGCCGCCGGACAGGTGATACGGCACGCGCAGCAGCTGCAGCGCTTTTTCCAGCGCGCGGCTCTGGTGGTTGCCGCGGAACAGGATGCAGAAATCGCTCCACGGCGCCTGCTTGGCGGCGGCCAGGAAGTGGATCTCGCCGGCGACCTTCTCCGCCTCGTGGGCGTTGTCGCGGCACTCCCAGACGCGGATGCGCTCGCCGTCGGCCTGGTCGCTCCACAGCGTCTTGGGATGCTCGTGCGGGTTGTGCGCGATCAGTGCATTGGCGGTGCGCAGCACGCGGTTGGAGCAGCGGTAGTTCTGTTCGAGCTTGACGATCTGCAGCGCCGGGTAGTCCTTGCCCAGCTGCAGCAGGTTGTCCGGGTTGGCGCCGCGCCAGGCGTAGATCGACTGGTCGTCGTCGCCCACGCAGGTGAACAAGCCCTTGTCACCGGCCAGCGCCTTGAGCAGGCGGTACTGGGCGTCGTTGGTGTCCTGGCACTCGTCGACCAGCAGGTAGCCGATGCGCTCGCGCCAGGCCAGGCGCAGGTCTTCCTCGGCCTCCAGCAACTGCACCGGCAGGCGGATCAGGTCGTCGAAATCGACCGCGTTGAACGTGCTCAGCCGCGCCTGGTAGCGCTGGTACAGCAGCGCCGCTTCCATCTCGCGCGGGCTTTGCGCCGCGGCCAGGGCCTCGTCGGGCGACAGGCCGGCGTTCTTGGCGCGCGAGATCAGGTTGCGGGCGTTGTCGATGACGTCGTTCTTGCTGCCCGGCGGCAACAGGTCCTTGATCTGCGCGCTGCTGTCGTCGCTGTCGAACACCGAGAAGCCGCGGCGCAGCCCGGCCTTGGCGTGGTCGATCTGCAGGAAGCGCAAGCCCAGTGCGTGGAAGGTGCACACGGTCAGGCCGTCGGCCGCGTCACCCTTGATGCGCTTGGCGACGCGCTCTTTCATCTCCTTCGCCGACTTGTTGGTGAAGGTGATCGCGGCAATGCGCTTGGCCGGCATGCGGCCGGAGGCGATCAGGTGCGCGATCTTCTCGACGATGACGCGCGTCTTGCCGCTGCCGGCGCCGGCGAGCACGAGCAGGGGGCCGTCGGTGTGCAGGACGGCGGCGCGTTGGGGGGGGTTGAGGCCGTGCATGGAGGCGCTATTGTAGGAGCGGCTCGCGGCATTGCGAGTCCGTGGCGAAGAATGTCCGGCATCGAACGGACGACGGCCATCGAAGACCGTGCGCTGGGGCGCAACACACAAGGAGATCGTGATGGACTGGAGCGCAATCGTGCTGGCCTGTTGTGCGCTGGCTTCTGGCGGCAGCGCGCCGGAGGCCGAAGCCGAAGCCGCGGTGCTGGCCGATACCGACCGCACCAATCTCTATGAATTCGACTTCCGCCGCCGCTTCGCCGCGACCCATCCCAATGAATTGTGGCGCCTGTATGGCGCCGACAGCGCGCGCAAGGGCGACTGGCAGGACGCCCTGCGCCACTTCCGCCACGCCGCGCGTTATGCCGACAAGTACTCGCAGCACCGCATCAGCCTGATGTACTGGCACGGCGTCGGGGTCGAGCGCGATCCGGTGCAGGCCTACGTCTGGGCCGATCTGGCGGCCGAGCGCATGTACCCGCAGTTCCTGCTGCTGCGCGAGAAGATGTGGCAGGCACTCGACGAAGGCCAGCGCCAACGGGCGCTGCGCGACGGCGTCGCACTGTATGCGCAGTACGGGGACGACGTGGCCAAGCCGCGCTTCGCCCAGGCCATGAGCCGGGCGCGCACGCAGGTCACCGGCAGCCGCACCGGCTTTGTCGGCAACCTCGCGGTCACCACGCCGGGGCCGGGCGGCGAGCTGTTCGGCGGCAACGGCAGCCTCGACCTGGCCGGCATGCACGCACAGGAGCGCTACGACCCCGAGCGCTACTGGAAAGTCGAGGACGCATTGCGCGGCGACGGCAACGTCGATGTCGGTCCGGCCGAAGTGATCGACGGGCGTTGAGGCCGGCGGCGTGTCGAGCGCGGCGCGCGCAGGCCGTTAGTGCAACAGCTCCACCGCAGACTGCTGTCCTTCCCTCATCCCCACTGTTCGCCCTGTGACGGAGCCCGCGATGCACCTCGGCCTGGCCGCCAACCGCCTGCACCACCTCAGTGAGGACGCCGCGCTGTTCCGTTGGCTGCGCGCCTGCGAGGCCGGCATCCGCGAGCTGCGCCTCGATCTGCACACGGTCGGCCGCACCTACGACGCGATCGCCGCGGCGGGCATGCTGTCGGGCTACACCGGCCTGCGCCGCTACCCCTATGGCCGCGAGGGCGGGCTGATGAAACTGGTGGCTGAGGTGGTCGGGCTGGACGGCGAAGGCCGCACGCTCGACGGCGCGATCTACCTGATCGACCCGGTCGATCCGTCCTCGATCTTTCCCGAGGCGGTCGCGCTCAAGCGCCAGTGCGTGATCCACGGCAAACCGTTCCTCACCACCGTGGCCTCGGCGCGCGACTGGATCGAGGTCGAGCGCGTCCATGCCGGCCTCGCGCCGGACCCCGCGGCCGACCGTTTCCACGCGTTGGAGTCGCAGACGCTGGCGCTGATCGCGCACGACGCGATGAAGGCGCAGATGCTGGCCTTCGCCGCCGAGCACTTCGAGCTGCTGTCGCGCTTTGCCCGGCGCGTCGCCACCGGCACCACCGGGCAGCGCCTGAACGAGCTGGCCTGGAGCCGCGGCTGGCCGCAGGACCGGGCCTGGGTGCACCGTTACCAGAGCGGGCCGATGGGCGGCGACGCGCAGATCGCCGACCTGGTGCTGGAGCGGCGCTGCCAGCGCGCGCTCTTCTTCGAGGACCCGCACGTGGCGCGCCAGCACGAGGCCGACATCCAGCTGCTCGAGCGCGCGGTCACCACCGTGACCGACGAGGCGGTGTGCATCACTTCGCCGGCGGTGGCGCAACGCTGGGTCGCGGCGGTGTACCAGCGCCGGCGATGACTGCGGCGCATGCCGGGCCGCGCCGTCCGGAATAGAATTCGCGGATGGCCAAGCTCTATTTCTATTATTCGGCGATGAACGCCGGCAAGACCACGACGTTGCTGCAGTCGGCGCACAACTACCGTGAGCGCGGCATGCGTGTGGCGATCCTGACGCCGCGCCTGGACGACCGCGCCGGCAGCGGCACGGTGGCCTCGCGCATCGGCCTGCGCGCCGATGCCATCGCCTTCGAGCGCGACGACGACCTGGAGGCGTTGATCCGCCGCGACATTACCGCGCACGGCACGCTGCACTGCGTGCTGGTCGACGAGGCGCAGTTCCTGAGCCGCACGCAGGTGTGGCAGCTCAGCGAGGTGGTCGACGCGCTGCGCATCCCGGTGCTGTGCTATGGCCTGCGCACCGATTTCCGCGGCGAGCTGTTCGAGGGCAGCCAGTACCTGCTGGCCTGGGCCGATGAGCTGACTGAGATCAAGACCATCTGCCACAGCGGCAAGAAGGCGACGATGGTGGTGCGCGTCGATGCTCAGGGCCGCGCCGTGCACGAGGGCCCGCAGGTCGAGATCGGCGGCAACGACCGCTACGTCTCGGTGTCGCGCGCCGAGTACAAGAAGATCCTGCGCGGCGAGGGCACGATCGAGCCGCTGCAGCCGTCGCTGCCGCTGTCGCGCAGCTAGCTAGCTGCGATGTTTCAAGAGGTTGTTCCTTTCGCGGAATGGAAGCTGACGTTTGGAGGCATCAGCCTCTCCCTCCGGTTAGGAGGATGCAATGCAACCTCTTGAAACATCACGGCTAAGCCTGTCGCAGCCTATGCGACGAGGATCGGGACACTCAATCTGCGGGATGCTTTGCCATTCCACCTCCCTTCTAAATTGTCTGCCGACAGGGGGAGGGCACTATGGCCGACATATCGCTATCGGACGAGCGCAGAAAACCAAAAGTCCCGCAGGGATAAAAGCCTTGCTGGGACTACGTTTTCAGCACTTACAAATTGTGGCCGAGGACGGAATCAAACCGCCGACACGGGGGGGGGCAACATCCCGCTAGCCGCAACCGCGCACGATCGCCTCGACCTCGCGCGGGATCACGCCGCCGTCGGGCTGCGCGGTCTGCAGCAGCTGCTGCAGGGCGGACAACGTCGCCAACGCCGGCTCGCGGTCCGGGCCGTGGCAGCGCAGCTGCGCGCCATAGGCTTGTGCGCGCCAGGCGACCCGGCGCAGCTCGGGATCGGCCTGCGGCAGTGCGGCCAGGGCATCCAGGCGCACCAGCGCGGCGGCATCGCCGTCGAGCGCCTGCTGCCGCGCCAGCGCCAACTCGGCGCGGCGCGTGTTCGGGTGCGTGGCGCCGTAACCGTTGCGGGTCAGCACCACCGCGCGTTCGAGCCGGTCCAGGCCGGCGTCGTGCTCGCCGAGCGCGATTTCGATCTCACCGAGCAGGCGCTCGCTGTCGCCGATCGACGGATGCGTGTCGCCATGTCGCGCCGCGCGCAGCTCGCGGGCCTGCTCGGCGGCCTTGAGCGCGGCGTGTTCGTGGCCGCTGCCGTGCAGCACCCGCGCCTGCGCGTACAGGCTGTCGGCCAGGCGCAGGCCGTCGCCGCTCTGCCGCGCGCGGGTGACGGCGCTCTGCATCGCGCTCAAGGCCCGCGGGGTTTCGCCGCGTTCCCAGGCGATCAGGCCGAGATTGCGGTACAGGCCGGCCAGCTCGGCGTTGCCGCGTGCGGCCTTGGCCGGGTCGCTGCGCGACGGCGCCAGACGGCGCAGCGTCTGCTCCTGCACCTCGCGGAATTCGAGTTCGGCCTCGGCATAGCGGCCCTGGTCGAGGTGCAGCTTGGCCAGTTGCCGGCGCACCGCCAGGGTCGAGGGATGCTGGGTGCCGTAGACCTCGAGCGCGACCGCATAGGCCTCGCTCGCCTCACGCTCGGCGGCATCGACCTGGCCGAGGTCGTCGCGCAGCACCGCCAGCTTGTGGCCGATCTCGACCTGCAGCGGATGGCGCTCGCCGACCTTCTGCTGCAGCTGTGCGCGTGCCTGGGCATAGCCCTGCAGGGCCGCGTCGCGCTGGCCGGCATCGGCCTGCAGGCCGGCCAGGTCGATCAGGTTCTCGACCGAGCCGACCTCGTCGCGGTCCGGGCCGTCGCGGCGCAGCGCCAGGGCGCGCTCGAACAGCTGCCGCGCGCCCTGGCGCTCGCCGTTGTCGCGGCGGCAGCGGCCGAGTTGCGAGTAGAACTCGCTGACCTGCGGCGGCAGCTGCGCCTGTTCGCGGCGGGCGACGCCGAGCGCCGGCTGCATCAGTGTGATGCATTGCGGCGCCTCGTCGAGCAGGCGCAGGGCCTGGCCGCGCTGGGTCAGCGATTCCAGTTGCAGGCTGACCGGCGTGTCGTCGCTGCCGGACAGGATCCCGGCCTGGCGGTTGAGCAGGGCCAGTGCCTCGCGGTAGTCGCCCAGGCCGATGCGCAGCCGCGCGATCACGCCGAGCAGTTCGGCGCGCGCGCGCGGTTGCCGTGCCAGTTCGCGGTTGCCGCGGGCCAGCGAGGCGTCGAGCAGGCCGCGCAGGTCCAGCGCCTGGCCTTCCGGGGTGCCGCGCGCGCTCTCGAACACGCCGACCATGAAGTCCTGCATTGCCTGCGCGCGGCCGGCCTCCTGCACCGCCTGCCGCGCCTGCCAGGCGACGATGCCGAGTGCGGCGCTGAGCACCACCGCGACCAGCGCCGCGGTCGCCAGCGCCCAGCGGTGCCGGCGCAGGTACTTGCCGAAGCGGTAGCCCAGGCTCTGCGCACGCGCCTGCACCGGCCGGCCGGCCTCGTAACGTTGCAGGTCCAGGGCCAGCGCCTCGACCGAGGGGTAACGCTGCTCGGGACGCTTGGACAGCGTCTTGAGCACGATGTTGTCGAGGTCGCCGGCCAGCAACCGCGCGTGACGGCGCAGCGCGTGTGCGTCGACGCCGGCGTCCTCGGTGCGGCGCAGCACCATCTGCGAGGGCCGCAGCGGATCGGCGCCCAGGATCGCCTCCTCCCACTCGGCGTCGGTCTGGCGCTTGAGCCGGTAGGGCTTGGTGTCGGCCAGCAGCTCGTACAGCACCACGCCCAGCGAGTACACGTCGGTCATGGTGGTGACCGGCTCGCCACGCACCTGCTCCGGCGCGGCGTAGTGCAGGGTGAAGGCGCGCACGCCGGTGCGGGTCTGCTCGAGCACCGGTGCGTCGGTGTCGAGCAGCTTGGCGATGCCGAAATCGAGCAGGCGCACGTCGCCGCCGGGCGTGACCAGGATGTTCGACGGCTTCAGGTCGCGGTGCACGATCAGGTTGGCGTGGGCGTGGCTGACCGCGTCGCAGATCTGCTGGAACATGCGCAGCCGCTGCTCCAGCGGCACCTGGTGGCTGCGGCAGTAGTCGGTGATCGGCTCGCCTTCGACGTACTCGAGCGCGAGGTAGGGCACGCCGTCGCCACTGACGCCGGCGTCGAGCAGGCGCGCGATGTGCGGGTGCGCCAGCCGCGCCAGGATCTGCCGCTCGCGCGAGAAGCGCAGGCGCAGGTTGCTGTCGGCCAGCCCCGGGCGCAGCAGTTTCAGCGCGACCCGGCGCTGGTACAGGCCGTCGGCGCGCGCGGCCAGCCAGACCTGGCCCATGCCGCCCTCGCCGAGCAGGCGCTCGATCCGGTACGGGCCGATCTCGGCGCCGGCGCGCAGGCCGGCCATCGGCGTGATCAGCGGCTCGGTGAGGAAGTCCTCGTGGTGCTCGTCGAGCGTGATCAGCGCCTGCAACTCGTCGGCGAGCGACGGGTCGTCCTCGCGCAACTGTTGCAGGCGTTGCGTGCGGGCCTCCGGGGCCAGCTCGAACAGCGCATCGAGCAGCGGTGACAGCCGTTGCCAGCGCTCGGGGTCCATGGGGTCGGCGGCTCAGCTGTCCTTGAGCGAGGCCAGCAGGAACAGCCGCGCTTTCTGCCAGTCGCGGCGGATGCTGCGTTCGGAGCGTTCCAGCAGTGCGGCGATTTCCAATTCCGACAGGCCGGCGAAGTAGCGCAGCTCGACCACGTGCGCCAGGCGCTGGTCGACCGCGGCGAGCTTGGTCAGCGCGGTGTCCAGGCCGAGAGTCTCCTCGTCCAGGCGCAGGCCGCCTTCGACGTCGTCGGGCAGCTCGGTGACGCGGTGCAGGTCGCCGCCGCGCTTCTGCGCCAGGCGCTGGCGCGCGTAATCGACCACCACCGAACGCATCGCCGAGGCGGCGTAAGCGAAGAAATGCGCGCGGTCGTCAAACTGCGCCTCGCGCCGGCCGATCAGCTTGAGGTAGGCCTCGTGCACCAGCGCGGTCGCGTCCAGGGTCTGGCCGTGCTGGCCGGCGAGCTGGCGCCGCGCCATCGTGTGCAGCTCCTGGTACAGGGTGGCGAGCACGCGATCGAGCGCGGCGCGGTCGCCTTCGCGCGCGGCATCGAGCAATAAGGTGATGTCGGCGGTTTCGGTCATTGTGACCCCCGGGCGCAGTGGCCGGACTATAACCGTTTCCCGGGCTTGGCCGCCCGGGAAACCCCAAAGTGCGCTGCGCGAACTTTGGGCCCCGTCGGCGTTGCCATACCCCGTTCGCGCCTGCGGCGCGAATCGCCCCTAACTAAGGCAACGCTGATCAAGTCGCTTTTGCCCGTCATTTCCGCCTTCGCGGGAATGACGGCGGATGAAGCCGGCCGAGTGGATAGGTGATGCGTGCCCGAACTACCGCTGGCAATGCCCGCACCAGACCGTCGCGCGCTGGCCGATCGTGGCTTGCTTGAGGGGCCGGCCGCAGCGCGGGCAGGGTTCGCCGCCGCGGCCGTAGGCCGACAGCTCCTGTTCGAAGTAACCCGGTGCACCGTCGGGGCTGATGAAATCGCGCAGGGTGGTGCCGCCGCGGGTGATGGCCTGGCCGAGGATCGTCCTGATCGCCGCGGCCAGCTGCGCGTAGCGCTCGCGCGAGACCTTGCCGGCCGCGCGCAGCGGCGACACGCCGGCGGCGAACAGCGCCTCGGCGACATAGATGTTGCCGACCCCGACCACCACGCGCTGGTCCATCAGGAAGGTCTTCACCGGCGCGCTGCGGCCGCGACTCAGCGCGAACAGGTAGTCACCATTGAAAGCCGCGCCGTCGCCCCCCTCCGACAGCGGCTCCGGGCCGAGCCCGGCCAGCAGTTCGTGGATTTCGCCCGCTGGCTGCCACAGCAGGCAGCCGAAGCGGCGCGGGTCGTTGAAGCGCAGCACGCGGCCGGGTGTCGCGCCGGCGCTATCGAGCGCGAGGTCGACGTGGTCGTGCGCGCGCAGTGGGGTGTCGGCCGGCAGCACGCGCAGGCTGCCGGACATGCCCAGGTGCAGCAGCGCGCTGCCGGCGGCGGTGTCGAGCAGCAGGTACTTGGCGCGGCGGCGCACCGCGGCGATGCGCTGGCCGGGCAGCACCTCGCGGATCTCGGCGGGGATCGGCCAGCGCAGGTCGGGCCGGCGCAGCGTCGCCGCGGTGACGATGCGGCCTTCCAGGTGCGGCGCCAGGCCGCGTCGGGTGGTTTCGACTTCGGGCAGTTCGGGCATGCGCCCAGCGTACTATCAGTTCCACGAGAGTCAGTTCCGCGAGAGCAGCGCACGGCGCGCCACACCGTGGGTTGCCCAGAAGGTCGCTTCGGAGCCTGCCGTGAACAAGCGCGCCGAACCAGCACCGGGCCCGGCCCTGCGCGACTACGCCTGCGCCGAACTCGACGCCGCCATCGCCGCGCTTGAGGAGCCGGGCGAGGCGCTGCACGAGGGCGTGCACCGCGCCCGCAAGTCCCTGCGCCGTACCCGCGCGACACTGGCGCTGGGCGACCGCGCGCTCGGGCCGGGCTACGTGCTGCTCGACCGCGAGCTGCATCGGATCAACGACGGCCTGTCGGCTTTGCGCGACGCGCAGGCGCTGGTGGAGACGCTCGAACGCCTGCTGGCGCGCAAGCGCGCGGCGGCGACGCGGCAGCCCCTGCAGCAGGCCCGGGAGGCCGCCGTAGCCGCGCGCGCGGCCTGTGCCGAGGCGGTGCTGGCCGTGGACCCGGCCCTGGACCAACGGCGCGCGTTGTTGGCGGTGCTGCGCGCGGCGGTGCCGGCCCTGGCCTGGGAGCGGCTCACGCCGGCCGCGGTGCGGGTGGCGCTGGCCGACAGCGAGCGGAGCATGCAACGGGCTTGGCGGCGGGTGGCCGCGGGCGGTGAGGACGGTGACGACGAGGGCTGGCACCGCTGGCGCCGGCGCGCGCGGCGGGTGTCGCAGCAGCGTCGCGCGCTGGCGGCGGCCGCCATGCCTGTTGCGACGTTGGCCCGGCCCGACGCCACCGGCGCCCAGCGGTCCGGCTTCGACAAGCGCCTCACCGAGCGGCTCGGCCAGGCCCAGGACCTGACTCTGCTGCTGGAGCACTGCGGCCGCGATTCGCCGTTCAGCCCGGCCGACCGCGCCGCGCTCAAGGCCTACGCCAAGCCCGAGCTGGCGCGCAGCCGCAAGCGCATCGCCGCGGCCGCGGCGGCGCCACCGGGAGATTCAGCTTGACGGCTTGCGCCAGGCCTGAATGACCCCCATCCCAGTCCTGCCGTACCGGCGCGAACGGTGGGGCCGGGGTGGCATCATCCCGCGCAGGACTGGGCCTTGTGCGCCGGTCCGTCTGTGTACTCGGAGTTTGAAATGCCCGCTTCCCTGCTCGACTTCCTCGCCGGCGGCCTGCTGCAGGCCAGCGTCTCCACCCTGGTGATCTATTTCCTGGTGGCGACCCAGCTGACCATCTTCTCGGTCACGCTGTACCTGCACCGCTCGATGGCGCACCGCGCGGTCGACTTCCACCCGGTCCTGGCGCACTTCTTCCGCTTCTGGACCTGGCTGACCACCTCGATGATCACGCGCGAGTGGGCGGCGATCCATCGCAAGCACCACGCCAAGTGCGAGACCGAGGAAGACCCGCACAGCCCGCAGATCAAGGGCATCAAGACCGTGTTCTGGCGCGGCGTCGAGCTGTACCGCGAGGCGCGCGCGCAGCGCGAGGACATCGAGAAGTACGGCAAGGGCTGCCCCGACGACTGGATCGAACGCAAGCTCTACACCCCGCACGCGACGATGGGCCCGGTGCTGCTGCTGTTCATCAGCTTCGCCCTGTTCGGCTTCGTCGGCATCGCGATGTGGGCGATCCAGATGGCGTGGATCCCGTTCTGGGCGGCCGGCGTGGTCAACGGCCTCGGCCACTGGTGGGGCTACCGCAACTTCGAGACCACCGACACCGCCACCAACCTGACGCCGTGGGGCGTGTGGATCGGCGGCGAAGAGCTGCACAACAACCATCACGCGTTCCCGAGCTCGGCCAAGTTCGCGCTGCGCAAGTTCGAGTTCGACATTGGCTGGAGCGCGATCAAGCTGTTCCAGGCGGTCGGCCTGGCCAAGGTGCTGCGCGTGGCGCCGACCCTGGACGTGCGCCCCAACATCGCCATGCCCGACGGCGAGACGCTGAAGGCGCTGCTGGCGATCCGCTTCCAGGCGATGACCGACTACTACCGCAACGTCACCCTGCCGGCGCTGCGCGAAGAGCGGCGCCAGGCCGGCGAGCGCATGCGCGCGCTGCCGCGCAAGCTGCGCCACGGCCTCGCCGACGGCGGCCGCTGGCTCGACGACGACAAGCGCGCGCGCCTGCAGGCGTGGGTGGACGAGAGCCCGCGCATGGCGCAGTTGGCCGACTTCCGTGCGCGCCTGGCGCAGGTGCTCGACGAGCGCTCCAACGACGCCCAGGCGACGCTGCAGAAACTGCATGCCTGGTGCACCGAGGCCGAGGCCAGCGGCATCGCCGCGCTGCAGGCGTTCTCGGCACGCATGAAGGGCTACGCATTGGCGCCGGCGCATGCCTGAGCGCCGGCCGCGCATGTCGGAAAGGTTCTGCCGCAAGCCCACGCCGCAAGGCGTGGGCTTGTTGCTTGTGGGGGGCATGCTCGTGGGCGGCGTGTTCGCGATGGCGCCGGCTGCGGCGCAGGTGGAGGCCACCACCGACTACCTCGCGCGCATCGACGGCGACGGCGACGGCCGTGTCTCGCTGGACGAGTACCAGGCCTGGATGGGCTACGCCTTCGAACGCATGGACGCCGACGGCGACGGCGTGCTGGTGGCGGCAGAGTTGCCCGGCGGTCGTGGCCAGCCGGTCAGCCGGGTCGCGCACCGGCAGACGCTGGCCGAGCGGTTCGCGCTGCAGGACGGCAACCGCGACGGTTTCCTCGACGCCCGCGAACTGGCGGCGCCGCCGCAGTAAACCGCCGCCGGGCGGAGGCAGCCAAAGCCCCTCTCCCCTCGGGGTGAAACCGCATGGCTCTCGCGCCATCGGCGCGCGTGCGGTGGAGCGCCCACGCCGCTGGCGTGGGCCGGGGCGCGAAGCGGGGTTGGGGTGAGGGTACGGCGCTTCGCGCCACCCTTCGGCAAGCTCAGGGCAAGCCTTCTCCCGACGGGAGAAGGAAGCAATCACGGCACGACTCAGCCGCGCGCCCGCCAGCGCCGCACCACCTCGCCGATCGCGGCGATGCCCAGCGTCAGCGCGGTCGTCGACAGCAGCTGCAGGCGCGCCCCGTCGGCGAACAGGGTCAGCGCGAAGATCGTGGCGAGGATCGCCAGGCCCAGCCAGGTCAGGTAGGGGAAGCCCCACATGCGGAACGGCAGCGGCGTGCCGGCGCGGTCCGCGCGCCGGCGCAGGATCAGCTGCGACAGCAGCGAGATCGTCCACACCATCAGGCAGGTCGAGCCGACCAGGTTCAGCAGCACCGGCAGCACCTTCTCCGGGTACCACGACTCCAGCAGCGTGGCGAAGAAGCCGAACGCCACGCACGACAGCACCGCGGCCACCGGCACCCGGCGACGGTTGAGGGCCGCGAGGAAGCGCGGCGCCTCGCCGCGCTGGGCGAGCGAGAAGATCATGCGCGAGGCACCGTAGAGGTTGGCGTTGAGCGCCGACAGCAGCGCGATCACCGCGACCAGGGTGATCGCGGTGGCGGCGCCCGGGATGTTGGCGACCTGCAGCACCGCCGCGAACGGCGAGCGCAGCGCCTCGCTGGTCCACGGCACCACCGCGATGATCACGCTCAGCGAGCCGACGTAGAACACCAGGATGCGCCAGGCCACGGTGCGCACGGCACGGGTGATGCTGCGCCTGGGGTCTTCGGTTTCGGCGGCGGCGACCGCGACGATTTCGGTGCCGCCGAAGGCGAACACCACCACCAGCAGCGCCGCGCCGATCCCGGCCAGGCCCTTGGGCGCGAAGCCGCCGTGCGCGGTGAAGTGCGACAGGCCGGGCGAGGCCACGCCCGGCAGCAGGCCGAGCAGCAGCGCCGCGCCGATGGCGATGAAGGCGAGGATCGCGACCACCTTGAGGATCGCGAACCAGAACTCGAACTCGCCGAAGTTCTTGACCCCCATCAGGTTGATCGCGGTGAACACGACCATGAACCCCAGCGACAGCCCGGCCACCGGCAACGCCGGCCAGACCGTCGCCAACAGCCCGGCGGCGCCGACCGATTCGGCCGCGATCACGATCACCAGTTGCGCCCACCACAGCCAGCCGACGGCGGCGCCGACGGTCGCGCCCATGGCGTCGCTGGCGTAGACCGAGAACGCGCCGCTGGTGGGGTGGGCGGCGGCCATCTCGCCCAGTGCGTGCATGACGATGATCACCAGCGCGCCGGCGACCAGGTACGACACCAGCACCGCCGGCCCTGCCGCCTGCACGCCGACGCCGGAGCCGAGGAACAGGCCGGCGCCGATCGCGCTGCCCAGGCCCATCATGATCAGCTGCCGCGGCTTCATCGCGTGGCCGAGCTGCGGCCGGGCAGTCGGATCCGCGGCGGCGGCAGCCGGCGGGTGTTGGGAATGGGGCATCGTCCAGGCATCCGGGAAAACGGGAGGCCGAACAATACCCTGTCGCCGCCGGTATCTGGCGGCGCGGCCAACCGCGCATGCAACAACGCCGGCACGAGGCCGGCGTTGTTGCTGAAGCGCGACGTGGAGCCTGGTGCTTACTGCGTGATGTCGACGTCCTTGGTCTCGCGCAGGAACAGCGAGCCGATCACGAAGGTCATCAGCGCGATGACGATCGGGTACCACAGGCCGTAGTACATGTTGCCGGTGGCGGCGACCAGGGCGAACGAGATCGTCGGCAGGAAGCCACCGAACCAGCCGTTGCCGATGTGGTACGGCAGCGACATCGAGGTGTAGCGGATGCGGGTCGGGAAAAGCTCGACCAGCCACGCCGCGATCGGGCCGTAGACCATCGTCACGTAGATCACCAGCAGGGTCAGGATCACCAGCACCATCGGCTTGTTGATGCGGGCATCGTCGGCCTTGGCCGGGTAGCCGCCGTCGCTCAACGCGGTCTTGAGCGCGCCGCTGAAGGCCTCGCCATTGCTCTTGGCCACGTCCTTGGCCAGGCCGGTGGCTTCGTAGCTGGGCACCTGCACGCTGCCGACGGCGACGCTGGCGACCGTGCCGGCCGGGGCCGGGTTGACCGTGTACGGCACGCCCGCCTTGGCCAGGGCCGCGGTGGCGATGTCGCACGAGCTGGTGAACTGTTTCTTGCCGACCGGGTCGAACTGGAAGCTGCAGGTCTTCGGATCGGCGGTGACCACGGCCGGGGCGCTGGCGCTGGCCTCGGCAATCGCCGGGTTGGCGTAGTGGGTCAGCGCCTTGAACAGCGGGAAGTAGGTCAGCGCGGCGATCAGGCAGCCGGCCATGACGATCTTCTTGCGGCCGATCTTGTCCGACAGCCAACCAAAGAACACGAAGAACGGCGTGCCGATCGCCAGCGCGCCGCCGATCAGCAGCCAGGTGGTGGTGGCGTCGACCTTCAGCGACTGGGTCAGGAAGTACATCGCGTAGAACTGGCCGGCGTACCAGACCACGGCCTGGCCGGCGGTGGCGCCGAGCAGGGCGAGCAGCACGATCTTGCCGTTCTTGGAGAAGAAGCTCTCGGTCAGCGGCGCCTTGGAGGTCTTGCCCTCGGCCTTCATCTGCTGGAACAGCGGCGACTCGGACAGCTGCATGCGGATCCACACCGACACGCCGAGCAGGATGATCGACAGCAGGAACGGAATGCGCCAGCCCCAGGCCTCGAACGCCTCGACGCCGATCGATTCGCGCACGCCCAGGATCACGATCAGCGACAGCAGCAGGCCGACCGTCGCGGTGGTCTGGATGAAGCTGGTGTACAGGCCGCGTTTGCCGTTGGGGGCGTGTTCGGCCACGTAGGTCGCCGCACCGCCGTACTCGCCGCCCAGGGCCAGACCCTGCAACATGCGCAACACGATCAGGATGATCGGCGCGGTGATGCCGATGCTGGCGTAACTGGGCAGGATGCCGACCAGGAAGGTCGAGATGCCCATGATCACGATGGTGACCAGGAACGTGTACTTGCGGCCGATCATGTCGCCGATGCGGCCGAACACGATCGCGCCGAACGGACGCACGGCGAAGCCGGCGGCGAAGGCGAGCAGGGCGAAGATGAAGCCGGTGGTCTCGTTGACGCCGCTGAAGAACTGCTTGGCGATGATCGCCGCGAGCGAGCCGTACAGGTAGAAGTCGTACCACTCGAACACGGTGCCCAGGCTGGACGCGAAGATGACCTTCTTGTGGCCTTGGGTCAGTGGGGCGGCGCCTGCTTTGCCGGCGGAGGCGGAGATGCTGGACATGGTTGTCGTCCTCAGAAGCTGTACTTGACGTGGGTCTGCAGGCGATTGAGATCGCCGCGGTCGCCGGTTTCGAGTTCACGCTGGCCCCAGATCAGCTCGGCACCCAGGTCGAGCTTGGGCAGCGGCGTGTAGATCAGGTTGACGTGGGCGGATTGCGCGGCACGGGTGATGCCCAGGCCGGTCAGCGCGGTGTCGTTGTCGTACTGCGCGCGCGAGTAGAACAGGTTGGTGCGCAGCTTCGGGCTGAACACGTGGCGCCAGCCGACGAAACCGCTGATCAGGTCGATGTTTTCCAGATCACCGGTCGAATCGAGCACGGCGTCGTTGTTGAGCGCCAGGCCGACGTAACGGCCGATGCCGCTGCCGCCGGTGAGCATGTAGCGGATGTCGTCGTTCTTGCCGAGGTTGAACTTGCCCGACACGCTCAGGCCGTAGCCGGTGTTGTCGGAGTCGAGGTTGGCCGGGCCGTTCTGGTACTTGAGCTGGCGCACCAGGCCGGCGACGCCGAAGTGGCCCCAGTCGCCCTTGGTGGTGTAGCGCGCGGTGAAGTCGGGCATCACGCCGTCGTCGCCGGCGACCTGCGCCATGTTGCCCAGGTACGGCGTGTACACCGTCTCCGGGTTTTCCATCGAGAACGACCACGGGCCGTTGGTGTAGCGGATCTGCGCCTGGCGCACGAACACCGTGCCTTCGGTCGGGCCGAGGAAGTCGACCGTGTCCGGCAGCGCCGCGGTGTCCTGGAAGTTGCTCCAGGTCTGGCCGGCCAGCCAGTTGTTCCACTGCACGTAGGCCTGGCGCAGGGTCAGCGCGTAGGTGTTGGTGGACACCTCGTTGCCGGTGAAAGCGGTGCTGCCGCCACCGTACAGGTCGAATTCCAGGTAGGCCTTGAGCTTGTCGCCGCTGTCCAGGTCGGTGTCGGCACCGAACCAGAAGCGCGAGAAGTTCGCGCCCATGTCGGTGTCGGCGCCGTCCTCGTTGGTGCGGCCACCGCCGACCGGAATCGCCTTGGGCACGTAGAACAGGCGGCCGACCGTGCCGTCGGCGATGTCGCCGTCGTTGGTCTGCGTGACCGAGGCATCGAGCTTGATGAAGCCGCCGTAGCTGAAGCGCGTGCCGGGGTTGGCCGTGGCCATGATCGGTGCGCTCTGGATGGTCGGCTTGCCGGCGGCGACAGGTGCGGTGGCGGCGGCGGGTGCGACCGCCTGCGCGGTCTTCACTTCACTGATGGCGGTTTGTTGCTGTTGCTGCTGCGACACCAGCTGCTGGACCATGGCCTCGAGCTGGGCGACGCGCGCCTCCAGCTCTTTCTCTTTCGCGGTCTGCGCGAACGCCATCCCCGGTAACGCCAGTGCAACCAGCAACGCGGCCGCGAGCGGGCGGCGACGGATCGTCGCGGCCGGGCTCGTCGGCGATGCAATGCCTGCGGACATGATTCCCTCCCAAAGGAACGCCGCACCCAATGCACGGCTGCGGCCAGCCTGCGGTGGCATCGCGCTGCACAACCATTCCCCATTGGTCGTAAGTGCGGCGGGACGGGGGGCGCTTACGACCATCGTCTAAAGCCGGCCCAATCGGGCTTTAACAGTGGATGCGTCACACTGGGCGGCCGGATCGCAGTGCGCGGCCGGAGCATCCACGACCCCCCGCTACACCGAAGACCCGTTGCCCGGAGCGCGCCATGAACCACCCCGCCACCGTCTACCCGATCGATGCGGATTTCGCCGCCCAGGCGCGGATCACCCGCGAGCAGTACGAGCGCCTGTACGCGCAGTCGGTGGCCGACCCGGACGGCTTCTGGGGTCGCATCGCGCAGCGGCTGGACTGGTTCGTCCAGCCGACCCGGATCAAGGACGTCAGCTTCGCCCTCGACGACTTCCACATCCGCTGGTACGCCGACGGCGAGCTCAATGCCAGCGTCAATTGCCTCGATCGCCACCTGGCCACGCGCGGTGACAAGACCGCTTTGATCTTCGAGCCCGACGATCCGGCGCAGCCGGCCCAGCACATCAGCTACCGCGATCTGTATGAGCGCGTGTGCCGGCTCGCCAACGCACTGCGCGCGCTGGGCGTGCGCAAGGGCGACCGCGTCACCCTGTACCTGCCGATGATCCCCGAGGCCGTGGTCGCGATGCTGGCCTGCGCCCGTGTCGGCGCGATCCACTCGGTGGTGTTCGGTGGCTTTGCTCCCAACTCGATCGCCGACCGCGTCGCCGACTGCGGCAGCAAGCTGATCATCACCGCCGACGAAGGCCTGCGCGGCGGCAAGAAGATCCCGCTCAAGGCCAATGTCGACGCGGCGTTGAAGTTGCCCGGCACCAACAGCGTCGAGACCGTGCTGGTGGTGCGCCACACCCACGCCGCGGTCGACATGCAGATGCCGCGCGACCGCTGGTACGACGCCGTGGTCGACGGCCAGCCCAGCGAGTGCGCGCCCGAGCGCATGAACGCCGAGGACCCGCTGTTCATCCTCTACACCTCCGGCAGCACCGGCAAGCCCAAGGGCGTGCTGCACACCACCGGCGGTTACCTGACCTACGCCAGCTATACCCACGAGGTCGTGTTCGACCTGCGCGAGGACGACATCTACTGGTGCACCGCCGACGTCGGCTGGGTCACCGGGCACAGCTACATCGTCTACGGCCCGCTGGCCAATGGCGCGACCGCGCTGGTGTTCGAAGGCGTGCCCAACTACCCCAGCGTGTCGCGTTTCTGGGAAGTGATCGACAAGCACCAGGTCACGATCTTCTACACCGCGCCGACCGCGATCCGCGCGCTGATGCGCGACGGCGACGAGCCGGTCACGCGGACCTCGCGCCAGTCGCTGCGCCTGCTCGGCACGGTCGGCGAGCCGATCAATCCCGAAGCCTGGCGCTGGTACTACGAGGTCGTCGGCGACTCGCGTTGCCCGGTGGTCGACACCTGGTGGCAGACCGAGACCGGCGGCATCCTGATCAGCCCGCTGGCCGGCGCGATCGACCTCAAGCCCGGCTCGGCGACAAAACCATTTTTCGGCGTGCAGCCGGCGCTGGTCGACGCCAACGGCCACGTCCTCGAAGGCGAGGCCGAGGGCAACCTGGTCCTGCTCGATTCGTGGCCGGGGCAGATGCGCACGGTCTACGGCGACCACGAGCGCTTCATCGACACCTACTTCCGCACCTACCCGGGCAGCTACTTCACCGGCGACGGCTGTCGCCGCGATGCCGACGGTTACTACTGGATCACCGGCCGCGTCGACGACGTCATCAACGTCAGCGGCCACCGCATCGGCACGGCCGAAGTGGAAAGCGCGCTGGTCTCGCACCCGAAGGTGGCCGAGGCGGCGGTGGTCGGCTTCCCGCACGACCTCAAGGGCCAGGGCATCTACGCCTACGTGACCCTGATCGCCGGCGAAGTGGCGAGCGACGAGCTGCGCAAGGAACTGGTCGTGCACGTGCGCGCCGAGATCGGCCCGATCGCCACGCCCGACCATCTGCAGTGGGCACCGGGCCTGCCGAAGACGCGCAGCGGCAAGATCATGCGCCGCATCCTGCGCAAGATCGCCGAGAACGCACCGGACCAGCTCGGCGACACCTCGACGCTGGCCGATCCATCGGTGGTCGATTCGTTGGTGAAGGAGCGGCGCGTACCGTGACCTGTGCCTTTTGACCGTCATTCCCGCGAAGGCGGGGTCTTTTGGGCCGCCGAACGGCGGCACTCTCCATGGACTTTGACTTTGCTGTTCTTCCAGTTACACAGCGGACACCTGCAGTAAGGTGTCCAGAAGCAACGTCCTTGGATTCCCGCTTGCGCGGGAATGACGAGCAGAAGCGATCCCCCACATGCCGACCCCGCCCGCTCCCGTCATCATCGTCGCCGACGACCACCCGCTGTTCCGCGAAGCCCTGCGCGGCGCGGTCGCGCGCGTGCTGCCGGATGCGCGCCTGCGCGAGGCCGACAGCGTCGACGCGCTGTACGCGCTGATCGACAGCGAGCCCGACGTCGACCTGCTGCTGCTCGACCTCAACATGCCCGGCGCGCAGGGCTTCAGCGCGCTGGTGCACCTGCGTGCGCTGCACCCGCAGTTGCCGGTCGTGGTGGTGTCGGCGCGCGAGGAGCCGGCGGTGATGCGGCGCGCGCTCGACCACGGCGCGGTCGGTTTCATTCCCAAGTCCGCCGATGCGGCGACGCTCGGCGAGGCGATCACGCGCGTGCTCGACGGCGACCGCTGGGCGCCAGCGGCGGCACTGTCGGCGCCGGCCGCGCACGCCGACGAGCACGACGCCGCGCAACGCCTGCGCGACCTCACCCCGCAGCAGTTCCGGGTGCTGCAGATGCTCGGCGCCGGCCTGCTCAACAAGCAGATCGGCTACGAGCTGGGCGTGTCCGAAGCCACGGTCAAGGCGCATGTCACCGCGATCCTGCGCAAGCTCGGCGCCAACAACCGCACCCAGGCCGTGCTGATCGCCGGCCGCCTCGCACTCGACCCCAGCGCGATCGTGCCGCCGCCGGAAGAAGCGGAGTAGCGAGGTCCAGCGCCGCGCCATCGTTCGCGCATGCGACGATGGACCACATCGGTCACAGCATGGGCAGGGCGCATGACGGCAACTCCCGAGGGTGAGGATGGGGTCTCGCGACCCACAGATGGTGATGAGCCTCTTCGTCGCCAGACCCGTGCCTTCTTGCGGCGCATGGCGGCCGCTGTCGACAAGGTGGTCCGCAAGGGCGCAACGGCCGTGGCGCTGGCGGTGCTCATGCTGGTGGGCATTCGCGCCTGGCAGGCGACGCAGGGCCCGCCGTTGCAGCCATGGCACACGATCGTGCCCACCGAGCTGCCCGCGGATGCCATCGCCCGTGGCGATTGGCCGGCCTATGTCACGGCGGAAAACAAACTGTTCGAGCAGCTCCATCGCGACATGCAAAGCCAACTGCAACCGGGCGATCGCACGCCGCTGAACCGTTACCACGATGCCAGCCTCACTTCGCCGGCGGCGTTCGGCCGCGACTGGAACCGCTCCTTCGTGCTCGAGCCCGCGGGCGCAGCCCTGGGCGTGGCGGTGCTGCTGCACGGCCTGACCGACGCCCCGTACAGCATGCGCAGCCTGGCCGAGCTGTATCGGCAGCGTGGCTTCATTGCCATCGTGCCGCGCCTGCCCGGGCATGGCACCGTGCCCGCCGCGCTCACGCAGCAAGGTCGCAAGGAATGGTATGCGGCGGTCGAGATGGCCATGGCCGCGGCGCGTGCTCGCGCCGGCGGCGGTTTGCCGGTCCACCTGGTGGGGTACTCGAACGGCGCCGCCTTGGCATTGCGGCACGTGATGGGGCGCATCGAACGCGGCGCACCCAACGACGTCGACCGCATCGTCCTGCTGTCGCCGATGATCGAGGTCAATCGCTTTGCCCGCTATGCCGGCCTGGCGGGCCTGCCGGCGATGCTCAGCCGTTACGCCAAGTCCGCCTGGCTGGACGTGCTGCCGGAATACAACCCCTTCAAGTACAACTCGTTTCCGGTGCGCGCGGCGCGCGAATCGTATCTGGTGACCGCCGACCTGCACGCTGCAATAGAAGCAGTGGAACGGCAGCGGCGCATGGGCCGCGTGCCACCGATTCTGGCGTTCCAGTCGGTGGTCGACGACACCGTCAGTGCGCATGGCGTGATGACACGGCTGTTCGACAAGCTGGCGGCCAACGGCAGTGAATTGATCCTGTTCGATGTCAATCGCACGCGGGCCATCGCGCCGATGTTGCGCCCGGCCGCAAGCGGCTGGTCGCGCACGGCGTTGCAGGCCGCGCCGCGCCGCTACACGCTCACCGTGGTCGGCACGGCGTCGGAAGGCGACGCGGCGGCAGTGGCGCGATCACGGCCTGCAGGTGGCAGCGCGCTGCAGGCGCAGGCCACCGGGCTGCGTTACCCGGCCGATGTGTACTCGCTGTCGCATATCGCGCTGCCGTTTGCGGACGACGACCCGCTTTACGGCCATCGCCCATCGGGACGCAGGACCGTGCAGCTGGGCGCGATTGCGGTGCGTGGCGAGCGCAATGCCCTGGTGGTGTCACAGGACAGCCTGAGCCGGCTCAGTTACAACCCGTTCCATGCCTACATGGCCGCGCGCATCGCGACGGAAATCCGCGGCCAATGACGCGTCGTTGCATGCGCGCTTGATTGAACCACTGCGCAGCTCTGTTGAATCCACAGCTCGAACATCCGGCAAGAACGGATATGCCGCAACGCGCAGGCCTAAACCCGTACCGTCTGCCGCTGCGCCACCAGGAACGTCCGCAGCGAGGCCGGCTTGATCGGCTTGGTCAGCTTCGTAGGGCGGGTTCAACCCGCCAGCACTTTCAACCCGCCGTCATGCCACCGGACGCCGGAGTGGCGGGTTGAAGCCCGCCCTGCCGCTGGCACGCCGCCCGCGCCGCTGCCACACTCGGCCCCGCTCCCTCGCCGACCTGTCGGCCTTGCAGCACCCGCCCGCACGGAACGCGGCGGAGCATGGACCGTCCGGCCCAGCCTTTGTCGGCATGCCCGGACTCGCAAAAGGAACGTAAGGAAACGTCATGCAGAACCTGATTTCATTGAACCTCTCGGCGCAGGACCTGGCCGACATGGACGGCGCACTGGGCACGCTGCGCCGGGTGATGGCGCCGATGCTGGTGCTGCAGCCCGAGCAGCGGATCGAACTGAAGAAGATGGGCCCCAAGTCGCGCGCCTTCTGCGACCTGGCCCTGACCATGCTCGAGAGCAACCCGCAAATGGTGCCGCCCAACCTGGGCCTGGCCGAGGCACTGGCCGACCGCACCGCACTCGACCAGCTGCGGCCGCGCCTGGCACAGCTGCGCCAGCTGGTGGAAACCGCCGACGACACCGAGATGGCGCTGGGCAGCGACATCATGTCGATCGCGCTGGAGGGCTACCGCCTGCTCGAGGTCTCGGGCAAGGGTGAAGCGCTGAAGAGCGCCCGCAAGGAGCTGTCGGGCCGCTTCGCCCGCAGCCGCCGCGCCGAGCAGCCCGAGCCCGAACCGGCCGGCTGATCCGCCGCGGCAGCCGCCTCGTGCATCCCGCGCGGCGGTGAGCGAAGACCCAGCCCGGCGGGCGAGGCAGCCGCCTCGTCCGCCGGGTTTTTGTTGCCCGGCGATGGCTGCGGCGAGGCGGGTGTCGCCCCTTTGGGGCGGTGGGCTCGAACGTCGTAGTCTTGAGCTCGACGGGACGGGCGTGGTGGGTCGAAGCCCCGAGCTTCGAACGCCACCGCTGGACCCTTTGGGGTCTAAGTCCGGAGCTTCAGGCTCCACCGATGGACCCTCCGGGGTCGAAGCCCGGAGCTTCGGGCTCCACGGTTGGACCCTTTGGGGTCGAAGCCCCGAGCTTGAGGCTCCAGCGTTGGCCCTCCGGGGCAGCGCTCGGAGCTTCGGGGCTTCGCCTTTCGACCTCGATAGCCTCAACCGGCCAGCCGGTCACCGAAGTTGTCCACAGCCAGTCGCAGGCGGTGAGCGCCATCCGCGATCTCATGGCGTGTTCCTCTTCCCCCACGGGACGAAAACGGACAAGCTGCCCCCATATTTCCTGGAGCTACAAATGGATACACATGCCCTGATCGACTACGCACTCCAGCGATACAGCCCCCGCGAGGTTGCGATGGCGCTTGGCGTGGATGCACGGACGGTTCGTCGATGGCATACGCGCGAAAGCGATCCGCCGCCTTACGTCAGCGATGCCATCCGGCAGCGGCTTCTTCCTTTGCAGGGCTTGGAGAACGACGCTCCTGCAGACTTCACATTCATCGACCTCTTCGCCGGCATCGGCGGCATGCGAATCGCGTTCGAAAAGCAGGGTGGACGCTGTGTCTTCACCAGCGAATGGGATGCCTACGCCCGCAAGACGTACGCGGCGAACTTCCATGACGGCCCCAATCATGTGTTCGCAGGCGACATCACCACCGTGCACGAAAAGGACGTGCCCGACCATGATGTGCTGCTCGCGGGCTTTCCGTGCCAGCCGTTCTCCATTGCTGGCGTATCAAAGAAGAACGCGCTTGGCCGGCCGCACGGTTTCGCCGACAAGACGCAGGGTACCCTGTTCTTCGATGTCGCCAGGATCATTGCAGAGAAGCGCCCAAAAGCCTTCCTGCTGGAAAACGTGAAGAACCTCGTCAGCCACGACAAGGGCCGCACGTTCGCGACCATAACGGACGTATTGCGCAACGAGCTCGGCTATCACGTCATGACGAAGGTCATCAACGGCAAGCACTTCGTTCCTCAGCATCGCGAGCGCATTATCATTGTTGGGTTTCGCGATTACGTCGGGTTCGACTGGAATGACCTCAAACTGCCCGATTTCGAAGCGGCACCGAAGCTGTCTAGCATCCTGCACAAGCAGGATGGAACGGATCCTTCAGAATGGAATTTTCTGGAAGGAGCGAACGGCAGGGTTTCCGCCGCCTATACCCTCTCCGACAAGTTATGGGCTTACCTGCAGAACTACGCGACGAAGCACCGCGAGAAGGGCAACGGCTTTGGCTTCGGCTTGGTGACCGCCAAGGACACTGCGAGAACGCTATCGGCCCGTTACTACAAGGACGGTTCTGAGATCCTAATATCACAGGGATCGAAGAAGAATCCACGCCGCCTAACGCCACGCGAATGCGCACGACTGATGGGATTCGATGACTCCTTCAGAATTCCGGTCTCCGATACTCGTTCCTATAAACAGTTCGGGAATTCCGTTGTGGTGCCGGTGATTGCCGAAGTCGCGCGCGTCATGGCGCCCTTCATCAAAGCGGAATCCACCGTGCCCGGAAAGCGCGCGAAGAAAGCCGCCTAAGCATTGGTCGACATCCTCACCCCCGAGCAGCGGTCCGCGCAGATGTCGCGGATACGCGGGTCTGATACGAAACTGGAACTACTCGTGCGTAGGGCGCTCCACGCGAGAGGGTTCCGCTATCGACTTGGCGGAGCCGGTCTGCCGGGGCGTCCAGATCTGGTGTTGCCGCGATACAGGATGGTGGTTTTCGTTCATGGCTGCTTCTGGCACGGGCACGCCTGTCCGCTTTTCCGCCTGCCAAAGACCCGGCCTGAGTTCTGGCGGGACAAGATCGAGTCGAATCAGAGCCGGGATGAACGCGTACTCGCGCAACTTGCCGAGATGGGGTGGCGCGCATGTGTGATCTGGGAATGTTCACTCAGGGGGGTTACCGAATCTGATCGCGCGACCATCTTTGATGGGCTGTCCAGCCAGATACGTTCCAACGAAGTGCGAATTCCAGACACCTTGAAAAATCGACCCGGCAGGATGACGAATGAAGCACGACGAACCCGAAGAGTCCATTTGGTCAAAGCTCGAGGAGCTTGCGGCGCAAAGCAGCGCGATGTTCCTGAAGAAACTTTCGCGGAATGATACGTCCTGGGCTGACGATTCCGGTAAGCATCAAGCAGGGTTCTACATTCCGAGGGAAGTTCGCGAGTCCGGCTTCTTTCCACCGCTGTCCGCAACCAACCTGGACAAGCCTCACATCTACTTCTCGCCATGTATTTCGTTCTGGCCGCAAACCGGCGAGATCAAGACGTCCGGCATGCGGCACTACAGCAACAAAGGTCCTGAGACCCACTTCACCGTGGTGCCACACGATCTGTTCGCTGGACTCAGTCCCGCATCACTGCTGCTTGCTGGTCGACTGCGTGAGCCGTTGCAGGACGCATCCCACTGGTTCGTGGTCATCGATTCGACCAGTGAGGATGCAGAGATCCTCGAAACGACGCTGAACATATCGTCAGACTTTCATTTCGGTCTCTTCGATCCGGCAATGCTGGCGACCGCAAGGGACCTGGCGGCGGACGAGGCGGCGCTGCTCATCGACCAGCTTCACCATGCGATCCGCATCGGAAATCTGGATGAATTCATCCAGTCCGTTTCGCGCCTGCCGGCACCAGCGGAAATCGCCGCGGAAGCCCAGCAGGCATATTTCGCATCGACTGGAACTCCGAGTCTCGATCCCTACCGGCTGGCCGCACCGGGCGACGCGATCATGCGGATCAGTCGCGATATCGAGTACGAAATATTCAAACGCCACGAGTTGCGACGGCGCGCATCAGAGGTCGTGAATTTACTTATCCGTGAGCCGGACATGATCACCGCCGTGGTGCGCGGATTCCCGTTGCTGGATGCGGTCTTTCTCAGCGCGAGCCAGCAGCGCAAGACGCGGGCCGGGCGCTCGTTTGAGTTTCATTTGGCCACAATCCTGAAAGACGGCCGTATCCGATTTCAGGAGCAGGCCGTTCTTGGAGGGCGTCGTCCCGACTTCGTGCTTCCGGACAAGCGCACGCTCACGTTGGGCGAATCGCGCCCATTCATAGAATCACTCGTCCTGTCCGCGAAGACAACTCTGAGAGAACGCTGGAAACAGCTCACGCATGAGCGCTTCAACTGCGCGATCTTCCTGGCCACGGTCGATGATCGCGTATCGAGCCAGTCTCTGGACGAAATGCAGGCCGAAGGCATTGGCCTGGTGGTTCCGGAGTCGCTAAAGGCAAGCAAGGAAACGTTCTATTCGACACACTCGAACGTGATGTCATTCCGGCAGTTCTTCGAGGACGAGATCGGTCGAACCCGGCCGTTCCTACGCGTAGCCCATTAGTTATGGCGTTCTTGCTGGAGCCCGACGCAATCCATGGGCTGGCCCAGCCAAGCGAATACCCAGCGAGTGACGGCGTGCGCCCCCCCTTGAAAAAGGGGGGGCTTTGCTGTTGTTATTTGCCAGAGCAACCGCAAAAGCAAACCCTCCCCGACCCTCCTTCCTTTTCCAAAGGAGGGAGACAAGCAAAGGGCATGGCTAAACCTGCACCACCTGCCGCTGCGCCGCCAGGAACGCGCGCAGCGAGGCCGGCTTGATCGGCTTGGTCAGCACGCGGCAGCCGTGCTCGCGTGCGGCCAGCTTGAGCGCGTCGCTGCCGTCGCCGGTCAGCAAGGCCGCCGGCAGGTTGCGGCCGCTGTGCGCGCGCAGTGCGGCGATCACGCCGAGGCCGTCGAGGCGGTCGTGCAGGTGGTAGTCGACGAGCACGACATCGATCGGGGCGGCATCGGGTTGCCCGCCCAGCAGCGCCAGTGCCTCGTCGGCATTGGCCGCGGTCAATGCGGTCACGCCCCAGCGCTGCAGCAGGGTGCGCATGCCATCGAGGATCTCGCGGTCGTTGTCGACGCACAGCACGTGCAGGCCGGCCAGCGCATCGCCGCCGGCCACCAGCTGCGGCTCCGGTAGCGGCGCCGCGTAGATCGCGCGGCCGAACGGCACCGTGATCGAGAACACGCTGCCGACGTTGACGCGTGAGCGCACGCGCAACGGGTGGTCGAGCGTGCGCGCGATGCGCTGGCAGATCGACAGGCCCAGGCCGAGGCCACGCTCGCCGCCGACGCCGGGCTGCTCGAAGCGACGGAACTCGTCGAAGATCTGCGCCAGGTGGTGCTCGGACACGCCCGGACCGGTGTCCCAGACCTGCAGCTCGACCGCGCCTTCGCGCACGCGCGCGGCGATCAGCACGCCACCGGTGCGGGTGTAGCGCAGCGCGTTGGCTAGGAAGTTCTGCAGCGCGCGCCGCAGCAGGCGGCGGTCGCTGCGCACCGGTCGCGGCCGCTCCGGCGCGCGCACGCGCAGTTGCAGCCCACGCCCGGCTGCCACCGGTGCGTACTGCGCGACCAGCTCGCGCAGCAGCTCGTTGACGTCGAAGTCGGTGATGTCGATGCGCAGCGCGCCGGCGTCCAGGCGCGAGATGTCGAGCAGGCCGTCGAGCAGGTCCTCGGCCGCGCGCAGCGAGGCGTCGACGCGTTCGGCCAGGCGTGCCTGCTCGGCCGCGTCGTTGCCCTCGCGCAGCGCCGAGGCGAACAGCCGCGCCGCGTTCAACGGTTGCAGCACGTCATGGCTGATCGCGGCGAGGAAGCGCGTCTTCGACTGCTGCGCGGCCTCGGCCTCGCGCGTGCGCTGCTCGACGCGCTGCTCCAGCGTCTCGTTGATCTCGAGCAGCTCCTGCTCGGCGCGCTTGTAGTCGGTGACGTCGCTGTAGGTGGTGACGTAGCCGCCCGGCAGCGGCCGGCCGCGCATCTCGATGACCTGGCCGTTGGCGCGCACGCGCTCGAACACGTGCGGCGCGCCGGCGCGCAGGTGGGCCAGGCGCCGCCGCACCTGCTCGTTGATCGTGCTTTCGGTCAGTGGCCCTTCGTTGAGCGAACCGGCGCCCATCTCGCCGCGCTCGGCGTTCCAGCGGATCAGGTCGCTGACCGGGCGACCGACGTAGAGCATGCCGTCTGGGTAGTCGAACAACTCCTGGTAGCGGCGGTTCCACGCCACCAGGCGCATCTGCGCATCGACCACGCTGACGCCCTGGCTGATGTTCTCCAGCGTCGTCGACAGGATCTGGCGGTTGAAGCGCAGCTCCTGGTTGGCCTCGTCGAGCAGCGCGACCACCTCGCCCAGCTCCATGCCCGAGCCGCGCAGCGCCGTGGTCAGGGTCAGGCGCGCCGAGGCGGCGCCGATCGCCGAGGCCAGCAGGCGTTCGGTGAACTGCGCCAGCGCGCGGTCGGCCGGTTGCTCGGGTTGCCAGGCGCGGCCCTGTTGCTGCGCGTAGTCCTCGAACGCACGACGCGCATGGCGCTCGCCGACGATACGCTCGGCCAGTGCCAGCAGTTCGCCGCCGCGCACGCTGCCGGCCCAGCCGCCGGGACCGAGCGCGGGCCGCTGCACGTACGGGTCGAGGTAGGGTGCGGCCAGCAATTGCTCCTGCAGGCGCGGCCGCTGCCGCACCGACACGAACAGAAACACGCCGACGTTGAACAGCAGCGACCAGAACACGCCGTGGGTCAGCGAGTCCCAACCCTGCAGGCCGAACAACTGCTCCGGCTGCAGCCACGTCACGCCCAGTGGGCCGTGCTCGACCCAGCCGGTGTCGAACCAGCCGCCGCGCGCCAGCGCCGGCAGCAGCAGCGTGTACAGCCACAGCACGGTGCCGGCGAACAGGCCGGCAAACGCACCGGACCGGCTGGCGCCGCGCCAGTACAGGCCGCCGATCAGCGCCGGCGCGAACTGCGCGACCGCGGCGAACGCGAGCAGGCCGTGCTGGGCCAGCGTGTCCTCGCCGGCCTGGCCGTAGTAGGCCGAGCCGCGGTGGTAGGCGTAGGCCATCATCGCCAGGGCGACGATGGTGGCGCGGCGCACCCACAGGATCTGCTTGTCGATGCCCAGACTGTCGGGCGGCGCGCGCTCGTGCAGGACGCCGCCGCGCAACAGCAGCGGCATGACCAGGTCGTTGCTGACCATGGTCGCCAGCGCGACGCTGGCGACGATCACCATGCCGGTCGCGGCGGAGAAACCGCCGATGTAGACGATCAACGCCAGCGTTTCCTGCTTCAGCGCCAGCGGCAGCGCCAGCACGTAGGTGTCGGGCGAGACCGCGCTGCCGGCGAACAGGCTCTGCCCGGCCAGTGTGATCGGCACCACCAGCAGCGAGATCAGCACCAGGTAGCCGCCAAACAACCAACGCGCCGAGCGCAGGTCGCCGGCGTCCTGGCACTCGACCACGGCGACGTGGAACTGGCGCGGCAGGCACACGATCGCGGTGAACGCGAGCAGGGTCTGGGCGACGAAGCCGGCCGGCAGTCCGGGTGCGGTGACGACGTTGGCGGCCTGCACCATCCGCGCCGGCAGCGTGCCGGTGCCGGGCAGGTGCAGCAGGGCGAACACGCCGATCGCGACGAAGGCGAGCAGCTTGACCAGCGATTCCAGCGCCACCGCCAGCACCATGCCGCGGTGGTGCTCGGTGGCGTCGATCTGGCGGGTGCCGAACAGGATCGCGAACACCGCCAGCAGCAGCGCCACGTAGAACGCCGGGTCGGCGAGCAGGCCGGCGTCGCTGGGCACGTCGGCCAGCACTTCCACGCTCATCGCCACCGCCTTGAACTGCAGCGCGACGTACGGCACCGCCGCGGTCAGTGCCACCGCCGCGACCAGCGCCGCCAGCCCGGGGGCGCGGCCGTAGCGCGAGGACAGGAAGTCGGCGATCGAGACGATGCGGTGTTCGCCGGAGATCAGCACCAGTCGCTCGATGATGCGCCAGCCGAACGCCAGCATCAGCAGTGGGCCGAGATAGATCGGCAGAAAGCCCAGGCCGGTGCGTGCGGCGGTGCCGACCGCGCCGTAGAACGTCCACGATGAGCAGTACACCGCCAGCGCCAGCGAGTAGACGGCCGGCCGCAGCCAGCGCGCCTTGGGCGTGGTTTCGCGCTGGTCGCCGTAGTAGGCGACCGTGAACAGCACGCCGACGTAGCCCGCCGACACCAGCAGCAATATCCAGCCGGGAATCACCCGTGCCCGCCTCCTCAACCGATCCGTCGAGTGTAGAACGCGAGGCGGCGACGCGGGCGCTACATCAACGAATCGGCCAGGCGCGCGATGCCCTCGCGGCTGCGCCGCCACGGCCGCCGTTGCCGCCAGGCCGCCAGGTCGACGAATTCGGCGTCGGCCAGGTACTCGGCTTCGACCTCGCGCAGCCGCGCCACCAGCGCCGGGTCGTAGCACAGCAGGCCGGCCTCGGCATTGAGCGCGAACGAGCGGATGTCGAGGTTGATCGAGCCGACCAGGGCGATGTCGTCGTCGACGCTGAGGTGCTTGGCGTGGAGGAAATGCGGCCGGTACAGGGCGATGCGCACGCCGGCTTCGAGCAGTTCCTCGTAATACGATTGCTGCGCCCAGCGCGTCAGCGTCTGGTTGTTGGTCAGCGACAGCACCAGCCACACCTCGACCCCGGACAGCGCGGCGATGCGCAGCGCGGTCAGGGTGGCGTCGTCGGGCACGAAGTACGGCGTCGCCAGCACCACCTTGCGCTGCGCGCGCTGGATCAGCGCGACCACGACGTCGCGCGCGTTCTGGAACGGGTAGGCCGGGCCGCTCGGCAGCAGTTGCGTCGGCGTCGTGCCCGCAGGGGCGTGCGCGGCGGTCGCGACCGTGAGCAGTTCGCCGGTTTCGATGTACCAGTCGCTGGCGAACAGCGCCGCCAGCTGCCGCACCGCCGGCCCTTGCACGCGCGCGACCAGCTCGCGGTTGGGGTGGCCGGCGACGAAGTTCGCGTCGGCCAGGTTCTGCGAGCCGATGTAGCCGACGTGGCCGTCGATCACCGCCAGCTTGCGGTGATTGCGCAGGTCCATCCGCGACAGGCCACGCCAGGCCAGGCCGCCGGCGAGCATGGCGCGGACCTCGATCCCGGCCGCGCGCAGTGGCTTCGCCCACGCGCGCAGGCCCGGCTTGGCGCCGACCGCATCGAGCAGCACGCGGCAGCGCACGCCGCGCGCGGCTGCACGCAGCAATGCCGCCGCCATCGCGCGCCCGACCGCGTCGTCGAACATCAGGTAGTACAGCAGGTGCAGTTCCTGTTCGGCGGCGTCGATGTCGGCCAGCAGCGCGGTCAGCGACTCGTCGTAGCGGTCGTGCAGCACCACGGCGTTGCCGCGGGTCGGCATGAAGTCACCCAGGCGTTCGGCCAGGCGTGGAATATCGGCCAGGGCGCTGCCGTCCGCCGCCGTGGACGACCAGCGCAACGCAGTCAGGTCGGCCTGACGCTCGTGGATCAGTTGCGAGACGTGGGCTTGGCGCTGGCGCCGCTGCCGCGCCAGCCACGGGTGGCCGAGCACCAGGTACAGCGGCAGGCCCAGCAGCGGCACGAAGCCGACCAGCAGCAACCAGCTGCGCGCCGCTGCCGGCGGACTGCGCACCGGGATCCATGCCAGCGCCGCCAGGCGGATCAGCCAGTCGAGCGCGAGCAGCCAGTAGCCAGGGTGGAGGTCGAGGAGCATCGGCGCATTGGAGCATGGCGGGGTGATGGCGGCATCGGGGCCGACCACATGGCTGGCCAAGCGATCTGGCTTTTGTTCGTCATTCCCGCGCAGGCGGGAACCCATTTGCCCTTGCTCTTGCCTATGTTCGTCATTCCCGCGCAGGCGGGAACCCATTTGCCCTTGCTCTTGCCTATGTTCGTCATTCCCGCGCAGGCGGGAACCCAGGGACGTTGTCTTTAGCTCTTCTGCAGTGCCCTAAAAGCAGAAGCCCGCCTTTCGGCGGGCTTCTGTGGAACAAGAGCAGAAAGCCAGGTCACTGGATCCCCGCCTGCGCGGGAATGACGTTTTGGCAAAGCCATTCGCGCTGCGCGCGAATGGGCCAAAACGTCACTTGATCTTGCCTTCCTTGTAGATCACGTGCTTGCGCACGACGGGGTCGTACTTCTTGACCTCCATCTTGCCGGGCGTGTTCTTCTTGTTCTTGTCGGTGGTGTAGAAGTGGCCGGTGTTGGCCGAAGAGATCAGGCGGATCTTGTCGCGCTTGGAAGCCATGATTCGATCCTCCTCAGATCTTTTCGCCGCGGGCGCGGAGCTCGGCCAGAATGGCGTCGATGCCATTCTTGTCGATGGTGCGCAGGGCGTTGGCGGAAACACGCAGCTTCACCCAACGGTTCTCGGAAGCGACCCAGAAGCGGCGCTCATGCAGGTTCGGCATGAAGCGGCGGCGGGTCTTGTTCATGGCATGCGAGACGTTGTTGCCAGTCGTCGTTCGCTTGCCGGTTACTTGGCATACACGGGACATACGCACCTCGAAAGGTAATGGTGCTTCCCTTGGCCAGGGAGGCGGCGGCCCCGGCGCCGGCACGCGGAGGCGTCGGCGGCGCGCGATGCAGGAAGGAGTTTCTCGTTGCACGAGGCGGGCCGGAATCGCGCTTCCGGGGTCCGCCCGGTCTGCGGCCCCAAAGGGCACAGCCGGACGCAGCGAGCCGCGCATTATGCCCGCGACCGGCGGCCCGGGCAAGCACTTATCCACAAGGCGAGCCGGCCCGCCCGGACGGCGGGTTCAGCTGGCTGACTCAGCCCGCCTTGGCCTTGGTGGCGGACTGGGCGATGAACGCCCGCACCTGCTGTTCCAGCACCGGCAGCGGCACCGAGCCCTGGCTGAGCAGGGCGTCGTGGAAGGCCTTGACGTCGAACTTCGGCCCCAGCGCCTGCTCGGCCTCGGCGCGCAGGCGCACGATGGCGATCTCGCCGAGCTTGTAGCTCAGCGCCTGGCCCGGCCAGGAAATGTAGCGGTCGACCTCGGTGGTGACCTCGTGTTCGCTCAGCGCGGTGCGCTCGCGCAGGTAGGCCAGGGCCTGCTCGCGGGTCCAGCCCTTGTGGTGCACGCCGGTGTCGATGACCAGGCGGCAGGCGCGCCACATCTCATAGGTCAGGCGGCCGAAGTCCTCGTACGGGGTCTCGTAGATGCCCATCTCCTTGCCCAGTTTTTCACTGTACAAACCCCAGCCCTCGCCGTAGGCGGAGATGTAGGTCTCGCGGCGGAACGCCGGCAGGTCGCCCTGCTCCTGGGCCAGCGACCCCTGCAGCGCGTGGCCGGGCGAGGACTCGTGCAGGGTCAGCGCCGGCAGGTTGTAGAGCGCGCGCGAGGGCAGGTCGTAGGTGTTGAGCCAGTACGTGCCGGCGCCGCCACGGCCGCTGGTCCAGAACGGGGCGATGTCCGGCGGCACCGGGATGATGGTGAAGCGGCCGCGCGGCAGGGTGCCGATGAACTTGCCGACCTCGCCGTCGACGCGCTTGGAAATCCACGCCGCGCGGTCGAGCAGCGCCTGCGGGGTGGTCGCGTAGAACTGCTTGTCGGTGCGCAGGAACTTCAGGAAGGCCGGAAAGTCACCCTTGAAGCCAACCTCGCGGATGATCGCGTCCATTTCCGCCTGGATGCGCGCCACCTCGTCCAGGCCGATCTTGTGGATCTGCTCGGGGTCGAGGTCGAGCGTGGTGTATTCGCGGATCTGCTGGCGGTAGTAAGCCGCGCCGTCGGGCATCTGCTCGGCGCCCAGCGTGGTGCGCGCCTGCGGCACGTACTCCTCGCGGAAGAAGGTCAGCAGTTTCGCGTAAGCCGGGACCATGCGGTCGCGGATCGCGGCCACGCCGGCGGCGCGCAGGCGTGCCTGCTCGTCGGCGGGGATCGTTGCTGGCATCTTCTTGAACGGCTCATAGAAGTTCGACTGCAGCGGGTCCTTGAGCCCGGCAATGGCGGAGATCGAGACATCGCGGCCGTCCAGCACCGCGCGCGGCACGCTGAACCCGCGCGCCAGCCCGGTCCGCATGTTGGCGATGTGCTCGTCGAAGTAGCGCGGCACGTCATTCAGGCGCGCGGTGTAGGTGCGGTAGTCCTGCGCCGTGCGCAGTGGGCGCCGGGTCATGAAGCCGAGGTTGGACCAGAACGAGGAGTCCGAGTTGAACGGCATCTCGTAGCCGCGCAGGCGCACTTCGGCGGCGAGGTTCTCGACCTGGGCGCGGTAGACGGCGAGGTTGATGCGGTTGGTCGGGCTGAGCTTGTCCGCATCGACGCCGTCCAGGCGCTTGAGCACGTCCTCCCAGACCTTCAGCCGCGCGCTCTGGCTGGCCGCGTCCACCGACGGCAGCCGCTGCTGGTTGCCGGAGCTGTCGTTGTCCTCGTCGGCGGTGCCAAGCTGGTCCTGTCGCCATTGCCATTCCTGCGTGTAGATGGCTTCGAAGCGGGTGTCGACGGCGCCGGCGTGCGCGGCGACCGGGGCGAGGGCGAGGTGGCCGAACAGCAGGGCGGCAAGCAGTGGTTTCACGGGAAGGACCGGTGGTGGCACGGAACGCCGATCTTCGCATCCCGGACGCGCGCCGCGTTGGCCGATGCGGGCGTTTTGCGCAGGGGTGGCCGGTTGGATGGCAGCGGCCAGACCCGCTCGGGGCGGCGGTGAGGGGGCGGTTTTGCCGTGCCGCGGGCCACCTTCCCTGTGAAAAAGACCGGTGTCAGTGGCTGGCGCGGTCGCGGTGCCAGCCGCGGTGCTTGATGTCCAGGTACAGGCTGTAGGCCGCGGTGAACGACGGGAACAGGTTCTGCACCACCCCGACCGAGTCCTGCTTCTGCGAAAAGATGAAGTAGCTCAGCGTCATCGCGCTGCCGGCCAGGCTCATGTACCAGAACAGGCGCGGGATCACCGGCTTGCCGTGCTTGCGCGAGGCGATGAACTGCACCAGCCAGCGCCCGCCGAACATCAACGCGCCGGTCAGGCCGATGATCTTCCACGGCGACATGTGCAGCCCGGTCCATTCGAGCCAGGCGATCGGGGCATTCATGAAATCGAAGTCCATGGCGGAATCCACTCGTGTGCCGTTGCAATGATTCCCTCATTTACCCGTCATTCCCGCCTGCGTGGGAATGACGGCGATTGAGGCTTACTCGATCTCACGGACCTGGGTGAGCTTGCCGCGCTTGATCAGCCAGGCGACGCCGCGCAGGTCGGCGATGCCGACCAGGGCGCGGCCCAGGTTGTTGTACTTGGACACGCCGGCGCTGCGCGGGCGGTGATTGACCGGCACGCTGACGGTCTTCCAGCCGGCGCGCTGCATCAGCGCCGGCAGGTAGCGGTGCATGTGGTCGAAGTACGGCAGGTCGAGGAAGGCGGCGCGCTCGAACAGCTTGATGCCGCAGCCGGTGTCGGGGGTGGCGTCGCGCAGCATGCGCGAACGGATCGCGTTGGCCCACTTCGACGCCCAGCGCTTGCTGCCCGAATCCCGGCGATGGACGCGCCAGCCGGCGAACAGCTTGATGTCGGGCGCGGCGCTCGCGCGCTGCGCCAGCAGCTTGGGGATGTCGGCCGGGTCGTTCTGGCCGTCACCGTCGAGGGTGGCGATCCAGGCGCCGCGCGCGGCCTTGACACCGGTGCGGATCGCGGTGCTCTGGCCGCTCTGGCTGACGTGGTGGATCACGCGCAGCTCGGGCACCTGCGCCTTGAGCGCGCGCAGCACGTCGAGCGTGTCGTCGCGTGAGTGGTCGTCGACGTAGACGATCTCGAACGGCAGCACACCGCGCAGCGCGGCGGTGATCTCGCCCACCAGCGGCGCGACGTTGTCGCGCTCGTTGAACACGGGGACGACGACGGAGAGTTGCGGGGCTTGCTGCGTCATCTAATAAAGGCTCAGCTGCTGATCCCCTCTCCCATTGGGAAAGGGGTTGGGGTGAGGGTGCGGCGCGAGCGCGGAGCATCGTACTCGCCCCGACCCTCATCCGCCCTGCGGGCACCTTCTCCCGCAGGGAGAAGGAAAATACGCGGCACTAGGCGTTGCGGCCGAAGTAGCGGCGGCACCAGTCCACCACCTGCGGCAGGCCCACCTCGATCGACGTAGCGGGCTCGAAGCCGAAGGCGGCGTGGGCGTGCGACGTGTCGGCCATGGTCTCGATCATGTCGCCGGGTTGCATCGGTTTGTAGACCTTCTGGGCCGGCGTGCCGGCGGCGGATTCAATGACCGCGATGAAGCGCTCGAGTTCCACCGGCGTATGGTTGCCAAGGTTGAACACCCGGTGCGGCACCGCTGGCGGCGCCGCATCGACCGGCGGGTGGTCAAGCGCGCCGAGCACCCCGTTGACGATGTCGTCGATGAAGGTGAAGTCGCGGCGCATGCGGCCGTGGTTGAACACGTCGATCGGACGGCCGGCGAGCACCGCGCGCGAGAACAGCAGCGGTGCCATGTCCGGCCGGCCCCACGGGCCGTACACGGTGAAGAAACGCAGCCCGGTGGCGTGCAGCCCGTACAGGTGTGCGTAGGTGTGCGCCATCAGCTCGTTGGCGGCCTTGGTCGCCGCGTACAGCGAGCGCGGCTGGTCGATGCGCTGGTCCTCCGAGAACGGCGGCGTGGCCGAGTCGCCGTACACCGACGACGAACTGGCGTAGACCAGGTGTTGCACGCCGCGGTGGCGGCACAGTTCCAGCACGTTGACGAAGCCGGCCAGATTGCTGTCGACGTAGGCATGCGGGTGCGTCAGCGAGTAACGCACGCCGGCCTGTGCGGCGAGGTGGATCACCCGCGTCGGCCGCACCTCGTCGAACAACGCGGCCAGGCCGTCGCGATCGCACAGGTCGAGCGCGCGGATGTCGACGTCCGGGCACAGCGCGGCCACGCGGTCGCGCTTGAGCTGCGGTTCGTAGTAGTCGTTGTAGTTGTCCAGGCCGATCACGGCCGCGCCGCGCGCGCGCAGGGCGCGGCAGACGTGGGCGCCGATGAAGCCGGCGGCGCCGGTGACGAGGATGGGGGCGGTGTCTGTGTCAGTCATCGGGGTCAGGATAAATGTCGAAACCCAAGGTCAGCTTAAGCGCGGCCATGGCCGCGCTCAGGTCGGGGCTGATTTCGAAGCCGAAATTCTGCTCGCTGAACAGGCCGATAAACAGCCCGCAGCGGCCGCCCTGTGCGGTGAACGCGTGGAAACGGTCGCGATGCATCGACAGCCGTTGCTGCACGCCGTCGAGGAAATCCTCGACGTGCTCGCGGCTCCAGTCGCGCGCCTGTTCGTCGGGCGTGAGTTCGGCGTAGCCGTAGCTGTCGCGGTACACGCCGGCGAGCGCGTTGCCGTGCGGCGTTGGCCGCGGTTGGCCGGCGCGCCAGCTGCGCTTGGGCGTCAGTCCAAGCGCATCGAACAGCGGCGCAAGGTCGGCGCTGGGGTGGGTGGCCCGCAGCGAAACACGATAGCGGTAGGGGTTCATCGCGGCCGCGCGCGTTACTCGGTGACGGTACCGCGCAGCCTTTCCAGCACGCCCTCGAGCGAGTCGAGGTCGGTGTAGTGGATCACCAGCCGGCCCTTGCCGGCGCGGCCGTGCAGCACGTTGACGCGGGTGTTGAGCGACTCCGACAACTCGCGCTCGAGCGTGACGATGTCGGCCTGCGGCTTGGCCTTGGCCGGCTTGGGCTTGCCGCCGCTGCCGGGCAGCATGCCGGCGGCGAGCTGCTGCACGCGGTGCTCGACCTCGCGCACCGACCAGCCGTGGTCGGCGGCCTGGCGCGCCAGCGCGATCGCCGCCTGCGGCGTCAGCGCGAGCAGGGCGCGGGCGTGGCCCATCTCCAGGGCGTGGGTCTCGACCAGCACGCGGATCTCGGCCGGCAGCTCGAGCAGGCGCAGCAGGTTGGACACCGCCGCGCGCGAGCGGCCGACCGCTTCGGCGGCCTGGGCGTGGGTCAGGTCGAACTCGTCGATCAGGCGCTGCAGCGCGGTGGCTTCTTCGAGCGGGTTGAGGTCCTCGCGCTGGATGTTCTCGATCAGCGCCATCGCCACGACCGTGCGGTCGTCGACCTCGCGGATCACCACCGGGATGTCGCTGAGCCCGGCCAGCTGCGAGGCGCGCCAGCGGCGTTCGCCGGCGATGATCTCGTAGCGCTTGCCGCCCAGGTCGCGCACGACGATGGGCTGGATCACGCCCTGCGCCTTGATCGATTCGGCCAGCTCGGCCAGCTTGTCCTGGTCCCAGTGCTTGCGCGGCTGGTACTTGCCCGGCGACAGCGCGTCGACCGGCAGCGTGCGCAGGGTGTCGCCCTCGACCGCTTCCAGCACCGGCGCCTCGGCGGCCGCCTTGGGGCCGAGCAGGGCTTCGAGGCCGCGGCCAAGGCCGCGCTTTTTGGCAACGCTCATGCCGTCGTCTCCTTCGGTTCGGGCGCGCGCGCCGCCTTGGCGGCCTGGTCGCGCTCGCGCTGGCGGCGCAGCACCTCGCCGGCCAGGCCCATGTAGGCGATGCCGCCGCGGCTGGCCTTGTCGTAGCCGACGATGCTCTGGCCGTGGCTGGGCGCCTCGGCCAGGCGCACGTTGCGCGGCACGATGGTGCGGAACACGCGGTCGCCGAAGTGGGTGGTGAGCTCGGCCGAGACCGCATTGGCGAGGTTGTTGCGCACGTCGAACATGGTGCGCAGCACGCCTTCGATCTCGAGCTGGGGATTGAGGCGCGACTTCAGCGCCTCGATGGTGTCGATCAGCGCGCTCAGGCCTTCCAGCGCGTAGTACTCGCACTGCATCGGCACGATGATCGAGTCGGCCGCGGTCAACGCGTTGAGGGTCAGCAGCGACAGCGCCGGCGGGCAGTCGATCAGGATGTAGTCGTAGTCGCCGCGCAGTGGCTCCAGCACGGCGCGCAGGCGCTGCTCGCGGCCGGGCTCGGCCATCAGCTGCACCTCGACCGCGGTCAGGTCGATGTTGCCCGGCAGCAGGTCGAAGTCCTCGGCGGTGCGCACGATCGCGCTGCGCACTTGCGCCTCACCCAGCAGCACCTCGCACACCGAGGTCTCCAGCTCGCGCTTGTCGACGCCGCTGCCCATGGTGGCGTTGCCCTGCGGGTCCAGGTCGACCAGCAGCACGCGCTTGGGCGTCTTGGCCAGGGCAGCGGCCAGATTGACGGCGGTGGTGGTCTTGCCGACCCCGCCCTTCTGGTTGGCGACGGCGATGATGCGGGCCATGCGGCTCGTCCTGGCTGTGGCGGAGGGTGGCCGGCGCAAGGCCGGACCGGGGATTATGCCCGCCGCGACCAGTCGTGTCCTTGTCGCCCGTCGTGACCGGTCCGGTTATCGGGCTGACTGGGCATCCGTGCGGCCCACCACGATCAGATGGCGCTCGGCGTCCAGGCCCGGCACGGTCAGCGGGTGCGCAGCCTGCAGCGTCCAGCCCGGTGGCAAGGCGGCGATCTCGTCGGTCGGCGCCACGCCCTTCATCGCCAGCAGGTGCCCGTCGGGCTTGAGCAGGTGGCCACCGAGTTCGACGATCAACGGCAGCGTCGCCAGCGCGCGCGCGGTGATCGCGTCGTACACGCCGGGCTCGTCCAGCGCCTCGATGCGCGACTCGGCCACGCGCACGTCCTTGAGGCCGAGCTGGCGCACGGCCTCGCGCAGGAAGCGCGCCTTCTTGCCGTTGCTCTCGACCAGGGTCACGCGCAGGCCGGGCTTGACGATCGCCAGCGGGATGCCGGGCAGGCCGGGGCCGGTGCCGAGGTCGGCGAGCGCGCCGCCGGCGATGCCGTCGACAACAAACTTATCGATAAACGGGTGCATCGCCAGCGAATCGAGCAGGTGCTTGTTCACCATCTCGCGCGGGTCGCGCACCGCGGTGAGGTTGTAGGTCTGGTTCCAGCGCACCAGCAGGGCCAGGTAGTCGAGCAGCGGCGCCGCCAGCGCCGGGTCGAGCGCGAGCGTGACCAGGCCGGCTTCGAGGCTGCGGCGCAGGGCGGGGTCGAGGGCGTTGACGGTGTTCATGCGGCGCGCAGTATTGCCGATGTCGATCGGATGCGCGCTGTTGCAGGGCCGTCGTTGCAGCGACGGTTCAACGACGCGGGCGCCAGGCGAGCGCGGCGATGTAGCCGGGCACGGGCGCGAACTCGTGCAGCGACCAGTCGCCGGCAGCGCCCAGGGCACTGTCGCTGTAGGCCAGCTGCAACCGGCCGTCGCGCTCGGCGAAGCGCACCCGGTCGAGGCCGAACGCGATGCCGTGGCCGTGCGCCTTCAACACCGCCTCCTTGGCGCACCACAGGCGCAGGAAGGCGTGGTCGCGGGCCTGCGCGGTGGCCGCGGCGGCCAGCCAGTCGATCTCGTCGGGGCCGAAGTAACGCCGTGCCAGGTCCAGCGCCCGCGGCCGCGGGCGCAGCCGCTCGAGGTCGGCGCCGACACGCACGCCGTCACCGAGCGCCACCAGCAGGCCGTCGCCGCTGTGGCTCCAGTTGATGTCGTGGCGCTCGAACGGCGCGCCCAGCCACGGCCGCTGGCGGGCGTCGCGCGCCAGCGGCAAGGCGGCCGCGTCGACCGCGAGCTGCCCGGCCAGCCAGGCCCGTGCCTGCGGTTCCGCCGGTCGGCCGTGGTGGTGCGGCAGCCAGGCCCACTGCAGCGGCGCGACCGGCGACACGGCCGGGGTGCCAGATGAACTGTCGGACAGGGACATGAACGACCGGTTTGGCCGGGGCCGGGTGTGCCAGCGTAATCTAGTCGCAGGGGGAAGGCGGCCCAGGCCGCAGGAAAAACAGCATGTCCGCGGTCATCGAATCCACGCTTGCCAATGTCAGTGCCGGCCCGCAGACGCCGCTGGTGGTCGGTGCCGGGGAGCGGCCGATCGCCTTCGACGGCGGCGGCGCGATCACACGCGCGCGTTTCGCACGCGAGGTGCGCGCGGTCGCCGCGTTGCTGCCGGCCGCGCGCTACGCGGTCAACCTGTGCGAGGACCGCTACCGTTTCCTGGTGGCGTTCTGCGCGGCCGCGCTGCGCGGCCAGACCACGTTGTTGCCGTCGTCGCGCGCACCGGCCGTGGTGGAGGAGGTGCTGGCCCAGCACCCCGGCAGCTACGCACTGGCCGACGACGCCCACGAGGTGCTGCCGCCGCAGGCCTGGCGCCTGCCCACACGGCTGCCGCAAGCCGACGGCGCGGCGCTGACGATCGACCCCGACGCCCTGGTCGCGATCGGCTTCACCTCCGGCAGCACCGGCCAGCCGCGCCCGAACCCGAAGAGTTGGGCCGGCTTTTGCGCCAGCACGCGGCAGAATCTGGCCGCGCTCGCCGACCTGCTCGACAACGAGGTCACCCACCTCGTCGCCACCGTGCCGCCGCAGCACATGTACGGCATGGAGATGTCGGTGCTGCTGCCGCTGCTGGGCGACGTCGCCGTGCATGCCGCCCGCCCGTTTTTTCCCGATGACGTCGCCCATGCGCTGGCTCAGGCGCCGCGACCGCCGCTGCTGGTGACCACGCCGGTGCACCTGCGCGCGCTGGTCGAGTCCGGAGTACAGCTGCCGGCGTTGGCCGGCATCGTCTCGGCGACCGCGCCGTTGCCGGTGGAACTGGCGCAGACCGCGGAGGCGCGGTTTGGCTGCGAGGTGCGTGAAGTGTTCGGCTCCACCGAAACCTGCGTGTTCGCGCGCCGACGCACCGCGCGCGAGTCGGCGTGGACGCCGCTGCCCGGCGTGCGCGTGGCGCCGCAACCCGACGGCACCGCGGTGCACGCACCGCACCTGCGCGAGCCGGTGGTGCTGGCCGACCTGATCGAGGTCCACGCTGACGGCCGCTTCGAGTTGCGTGGCCGCAACGCCGACCTGCTCGAGATCGCCGGCAAGCGCGCGTCGCTTGGCGACCTCACCCGCAAGCTGCTGGCCGTACCCGGTGTCGAGGACGGCGTGGTGTTCCAGCTCGATGCGCAAGACGCGATCGGCGTGCGTCGCATTGCCGCGCTGGCGGTGGCGCCGACGCTGGACGAGGCGGCGATCCTGCACGCGCTGCGACAGAGCCTGGACCCGGTGTTCCTGCCACGGCCGCTGCGCCGCGTCGCCGCCCTGCCGCGCAACGAGACCGGCAAGCTGCCGCAGCAGGCGCTGCAGGCCATGCTGCACGGCGAGCCGTAGCCCCGGCGATTCTGACACCGCCGTCACGCCGGCCTGTACAGACTGCCCACGCCCCACGCAGGGGTTGTTGCGTTCTCATCCTCTGAATGGACAAGGAGACACGAGCATGGGCCTCATCATTTGGCTGATCATCGGTGGCGTCATCGGCTGGCTGGCCAGCCTGATCATGAAGACCGACGGCCAGCAGGGCATCTTCCTGAACGTCATCGTCGGCATCGTCGGCGCTTTTCTCGGCGGTTGGCTCGGTGGCCTGCTCGGCATCGGCGGTGGCGAGATCAACGACGGCAACTTCAGCGTGAGCGGACTGCTGATGTCGCTGGTCGGCGCGATCGTGCTGCTGGCGATCGTCAACCTGTTCCGGCGTGGCCGCGTGCGCTGACGCACACCGCGCAATGCAGAAGGCCCGGCATTGCCGGGCCTTTTTGTTGGGCATGACGGGCAGCGTCAGCCGGCCAGTTCGACCCACGCCGGCGCGTGGTCGCTGGGGCGGTCCCAGGTGCGCGGCTCGCGGTCGATGCCGGCGGCGACGCAGTGCGGTCGCAGCGCATCCGACACCAGGGTCAGGTCGATGCGCAGGCCGAGGTTGCGGCGGAACGCGGCCTGCCGGTAGTCCCACCAGCTGAATTCGCCGGCGCCGTCGTGGTGCAGGCGGTAGGCATCGTGCAGCCCGAGCGTGCACAGTTTCTGCAAGGCGGTGCGCTCGGCGGTCGAGGTCAGGATGTGCTCGTCGTTCCACACCGCCGGGTCGTGTACATCGCGGTCGTCGGGGGCGATGTTGAAGTCGCCGAGCACCACCAGCCGCGGGTGCGCCAACAGCTCCTTGATCAGCCAACCGTGCACCGCCTCGAGCCAGCGCAGCTTGTAGGCATACTTGTCGGTGCCGACGTCCTGGCCGTTGACCACGTACAGGTTGACGATGCGCACGTCGCCGACGGTGGCGGCGATCACGCGCTGCTGCCCGTCGTCGAAACCGGGAATGCCGATCTGCACGTCGCGGGCGGATTCACGCGAGAGGATCGCCACACCGTTGTAGGTCTTCTGCCCGGCGAACACGCTGCGGTAACCGGCGGCGGCCAGCGCGTCGTCGGGGAAGCGCGCGTCCTCGAGCTTGGTCTCCTGCAGCGCGGCGACATCGGGCGCAAAGTCCGCGAGCCATTGCTGCAGGTGCGGCAGACGCACGTTGAGCGAGTTGACGTTCCAGCTGGCGATTTTCATGGTGCGCTATCCGGTTGGTCCATTCATTTTGTCGTGTGGCAACTGGATCTGATACCCCGCGCGTATAACCAGATCGATCCGGTCAGGGCAAATGCCTGCCGGTTGCCCGTCAGTGTCATGACGGTGCTGGGGCTTGAAAATTAGATGTATATGTCAAATAATCAAAAAACAATGAATTTATTGACAAATAAGTCAAATGCAAACAGTGCTGGAGCTCGGTGAAGCAGTAGCGGCCCGGCGACGCTCCCTGGGCTTGAAGCAAGGGGATGTTGCCGCTCGCGCGGGCGTCTCCCAGGAGGCGCTGTCCCGCTTCGAGCGCGGCAAGCTGGCCGAGTTCGGCTCACGCAAGCTGCTGGCGGTGCTGGCCGTGCTCGGCATGGAGCTCCGGTTCGTCGACATGGGGGCGTCCGGTTCATTGGATGAACTTCGCCGCGAGCGCGGGGGCGATACATGAGCCTGTCTGTCCACGTGCTCGGACGCGAAGTCGCCACGCTCGAAGCGGTCGGCGACTTCAAAAGCGCGATGCGTTACCACGACGGCGTGGCGCCCGAGGACTTCGTCTCCCTGACCATGCGCGTGCGTCGCGACGCCTACCTTTGGGACGATGTCCTGCACCCGGTTTTCCAGATGAACCTGCCCGAGGGCTACCTGCTGCAGGCGCTGCAGGAGCAGTTTGGCCCCCACATCGGCGCCAGCCCGATGGCGCTGTTGTCGGTGATCGGCCGCAACATGATCGGCCGCATCCAGGTGGCCACGCGGGGGGCAAATCTGGAGGAGCCGGCCAAGCCTGTCGACGTCGCCGGCCTGCTGCAGGGCGACAACTCTGAAGAAGCCTTCGCCGAACTGGTCCGCCAGCACGCGGCCAGTGGCGTATCGGGCGTGGTGCCCAAGTTCCTGGACAGCGATGCCGAGAAGATCTCAGTCGGCCGACATACGAAGACCACACTGCTCACCCACCGGCACATCATCAAAGGCTCGTCACGGCTCCTGCCCTTCGTGTCCTTGAACGAGCACCTGTGCATGCAGGTGACCCGCCGGGTGATGTCCACGGCGATGACCGAAGTGTCCTGTGACGGCCAGGCGTTGGTCGTCCATCGCTTCGATGTCGACGAGAACGGTGCGCGTCACTGGGGCATGGAGGACTTCTGTGCCTTGCTCGGCCTGCGTCCAGCAGCAAAGTACGAAACCACCTGGGAGCGCATTGCCAAGGCCGTGCGCGACCACGTGCCGATCGCCAGCCGCGCCGAGGTCTTCCGCCAGATGGCGACGTTGCTGCTGCTGACCTACGCGCTGCGCAACGCGGATTGCCACGCCAAGAACGTGGCCCTGCGTTACACCCGGCGAGACGACGTCCACCTCGCGCCGGCCTACGACATGATCACCACCGCCGCGTATCCCGACTACGCCCGCAATCCGCCCGCGATCGCCTTCATGGGCAAGAAGTCCTGGGACCCCGGCAAGCACTTGCAGACGTTCATCGCCGCGACCTTCGGACTCCCGCCGCGTGAGCAGGCCGACATCGTCGAGCGAATTGGAATGGCGATGGCCGAGGTGGGGCCGCGGGTCCGTGATGCGATGGCTGAACATCCTGGCTTCGCGGAGATCGGCAAACGCATGCTGCTCGCCTGGCAGGATGGCATCGCCAGCCTGCGGGGCAAGCGCACCTACGCCCTGGGTGACATGGAGCTGGGCGCTGCGTTCACGGGATTCTCCGAGCCGATGCCAGAGAAGCGGAAACGCACGGTCGCCGGCAGATCGGACCTGCTCGGCAAGCGATAGGCAGGCCCGCCGCTTTGCCAGAGTGCCCACCAGCACGGGCACGCCAGGTGGACGAGCCCCACTACTTCGCCAGCCAGCGCACCATCTTGTCCAGCGTGCCGCGGTAGGGTGGCTTGAGCAGGTCGCTGCCGGCGAAGCGGCGCTGGCGGAACACCGGCAACAGCTTGCTGAACGTGTCAAAGCCGGTGCGGCCGTGGATCGCGCCGATGCCGCTCGGGCCGATGCCGCCGAACGGCAGGTCGCGTGCGCCGAAGTGCATCAGGGTGTCGTTGACGGTGACGCCACCGGCCAGCGTGTGGGCGAGGATCTTCTCCACGGCCGCGTTGTCATCGCTGAACGGGTACAGCGCCAGCGGCCGGTCGAGCGCGTGGATGCGTGCGATCGCCTCGTCCAGCGTGCGGTACGACACGATCGGCAGGATCGGGCCGAAGATCTCGTCGCGCATCACCTCGGCCTGCGCCGGCGGATCCAGCACCAGCGTCGGCGGGAAGATGCGCTGCGCGGCCAGGCGCGCACGCGCGGCGTCGTCGAGGTCACCGGTCAGCGGCTCGATCACGGTCAGGCCGCGCGCGCGCGCGTCGTCGACGTAGCCGCGCAGGCGCGCGTACTGGGCGTCGTTGATGATGCGGGTGTAGTCGCGCGGGTCGTTGAAATCGCCGTAACGGGCGCGCAGCTCGGCCTGGATCGCGTCGACGAATGCGCCGTGCCGGGCGGCGTCGACCAGCACGTAGTCGACGCCGATGCAGGTCTGGCCGGCGTTGAACCACTTGCCGGTGGCGATGCGCGACACCGCACGTGGCAACGGGAAATCCGCGCACACGATCGCCGGCGCCTTGCCGCCGAGTTCGAGCGTGACCGGGGTCAGGTTCGGTGCCGCCGCGGCCATCACCTTGCGCCCGACCGCGGTCGAGCCGGTGAACAGCAGGTGGTCGAAGGGCTGCGCGGCGAAAGCGGCACCGAGCTCGGGGCCGCCCAGTGCCACGGCGACGCGGTCGGCCGGGAACACCTGCGCCAGCAGCTCGCGCAACCAGGCGCTGGTATGCGGGGTGTGTTCGGACGGTTTGAGGTAGACGTGGTTGCCGGCGGCGATCGCCGAGACCAGGGGCACCAGCGCCAGGTTCACCGGATAATTCCACGGCGACAGGATGCCGACCACGCCGACCGGCTCCGGCCGCACCTGCGCGCGCGCCGGCCAGAAACGCCAGCCGACCGCGGCCCGGCGCGGCCGCATCCAGCGCCGCAGTTGCGCCAGCGTGTGGTCGATCTCGGCCAGGGTGATCATCGCCTCCGACAGCAGGTTCTCGTGTTCGCTGCGGTGGCCGAAGTCGGCGCGGATCGCCGCGTCCATCGCCGGCACCTGGGCACGGAAGGCGTCGCGCAGGCGCGCCAGGTCGGCGCTGCGCTGCGCGTAGTCCGGCTTGCGCGCCTGCCAGGCGCGGCGCAGGCGCTCGCGGGTGGCGGTCAGTTCGTCCAAGGGCGTGTCGGCAGTGATGTCCATGCGCGGCAGTGTAGACCCGGTCGGGGGGCGCCGAGGAAGGGCGAAACGGGCGCATAAGGGGGGCGGCGCGGCCGATCCGAATGCGCCGCCGATGGGCGTGGCGACGGACCGACGGCGCGGGAAGCGGGTAAAATTCGCGCATGACGATGCGCCCCTACCTCGATGCGTTTCCGAGCCACGGCGAGCGGGTCTATATCGACCCGGCCGCGGTGGTGATCGGCGATGTCACCCTCGGCGATGACGCCTCGATCTGGCCGGGCTGCGTGATCCGCGGCGACGTCAATTCGATCCGCATCGGCGCGCGCACCAACGTCCAGGACGGCACCATCGTCCACGTCACCCACGAGGGACCGTTCACCCGTCCGGGCGGGCTGCCGACGGTGATCGCCAACGACGTCACCGTCGGCCACGGCGCGATCCTGCACGCCTGCACGCTCGACGAGTTCTGCCTGATCGGTATGGGCGCCCGGATTCTCGACGGCGCGCGCGTGCATCGCTACGGTTTTGTCGGTGCCGGCGCGGTGATCGCACCGGGCAAGCAGGTCGGCGAGGCTGAGCTGTGGCTGGGCAATCCGGGGCGCTTCGTGCGCAAGCTCAGCGAGCGCGAGATCGAGCAGCTGCACTACAGCGCGCAGCATTACGTGCGGCTCAAGGACCGTTACCTGGGCATGGCCGAGGACGGTGCGCTGCTGCAGCGTTGATCGGCGGCCACGCCGGCTACGGCCGCGTCAGGGCTTCGAGCAGTTCCAGATGATCGAGCGCCTCTTCGCGCGTGCTGCCGCACATCGCCGGCGACGGCCGCAGCGAGGCGCAGAACGCCGGCCGTGACGGCTGCCCGAACAGCCGGCAGCCGTAGACGTCGTCCAGTTGCACGCATGGCATTCCCGCCGGCTTGCCGTGCGGCATGCCGGGGATCGGTGAGGTGATCGACGGCGCGATGCAGCACGCGCCGCAGCGGGCGCGGCAATCCATCGGGGCGGTTGCGCTCAGTCGGCGGTGACCAGTTCGGCGCGGTGCTCGCGCAGCACGGCGAAGATCGCGTCGGTTTCCGGGCGCACGTGGTGCCAGCGCTGGAAGCTTTCCGCGGCCTGCTCGACCAGCATGCCCAGGCCGTCGATGCGGTCGTGCGCACCGGCGGCGCGGGCCCAGGCGAGGAACGGAATCGCGACCTCGCCGTAGCTCAGGTCCACCGCCGCGGTGCGCGGTCCGGCCAGCGCCACCGGCAAGGTCGGCAGCGCGGCGTCGCGCGCGGCCGAGGTGGCGTTGACGATCAGGTCGAAGGTGCCGATCGAGGCGATGTCGCGGAAATAGCGCGGGTGCACGCGGCCGGGCTGGCCGAGCGCATCGGCCAGCGCGTCGGCGCGCTCGGGTGTGCGGTTGACGATGTAGAGGTCGCCGATGCCGGCATCGAGCAGCGCCGCCGCGACGCCGCGCGCGGCCCCGCCGGCGCCAAGCAGCAGGGTGCGGCGCGCACGCAGGTCGAGGCCGTGGCGCTCGGTGAGGTCGCGCACCAGGCCGACGCCGTCGGTGTTGTCGCCCTCCCAGCCGGTGGCGGTGCGGATCAGGGTGTTGACCGCGCCGGCCCGCTGGGCGCGCTCGCTCAGGCGCGTGCAGATTGCCGCCGCGCGTGCCTTGTGCGGCAGGGTGACGTTGGCGCCGAGGCCGCCTTCGGCGGCGAACTCGGCCAGCAGCGCGTCGAAGTGTTCCGGCGCGGCGTCGATCGTGGTGTATTCGAGCGCGATCCCGGTCTGCTTGGCGAACGCGGCGTGGATGCGCGGCGACAGCGAATGCGCAACCGGATGGCCGATCACCGCGTAGCGTTTGACCAGCGCCGGATTTGCGACAGAGGCGAAATTGGACACGACGGACCCTCGCTAGACTGAACACCACAAAGACAGGAGACGCACGATGCGACGCGCAACGGCCTTTTGGAGTTTCAGTCTACTCCCGGTGCTGGGAGTGGGCGCGTGCATGTTCAGCGGGGCCGCGGCGGCGTATCTGTCCGAGTTCGGCATCGAGGGCATGGGCGTGGTGTCGACCAAGGCCAGCGAGGTCCGCGGCAGCGTCAGCCCGGACGGCCAGCGCATCGTCTGGGGCAGCGCGGACCGCGAAGGCGGTCCCGGTGGCCGCGACCTGTGGCAGGCGACGCTGAAGGACGGCCGCTGGCAGGACGCGCGGCCACTGCCGATCAATTCGCCGGCGAAGGACTACGACCCATTGTTCAGCGCCGACGGCCGTTGGCTGTATTTCTTCTCCGACCGCCCCGGCGGCGTCGGTGGCGATGACCTGTACCGCGCCGCGGTGCTGGCCAACGGCGGTTTCGGCAAGCCCGAGAACCTCGGCCCCGGCGTCAACAGCCGCGGAGACGAGTGGGCGCCGACGCCGAGCCGCGACGGTCGCCACCTGTTGTTCGCCAGCGACGGCTTCGGCGGCGCGGGCCGTCAGGACCTGTTCGTGGCGCATTGGGACGGCAAGGCCTTCGTTGCACCCAGGCCGGTGCCGGGCGTGAACACCGCCGCCGACGAACTCGACCCGGCCTGGCTCGGCGACGGCGAGGCGATCGTGTTCGCGCGCTCGAAGAGCGTCGATGACCAGCCGGTGCGCCTGTTCGTCGCCCAATGCGATGGCCGGCGCTACGACGGCGTCCAGCCGCTGAAGCTGTTGTTCAACAGCGAGGACGGCATCACCTTCGCGCCGGCGCTGGACTGGAACAAACCCGGCGAGCTGCTGGTCACCGGTGCGGCCAAGGCGCCGCGTGCGGGCAAGTACGACATCTACCGGATGAAGGCGCCGGCGGTGACGGGGAAGGTGGGGTGTTTCTGAGCCCGCGTTGGTAGCCGTGAAGGCGTACAGCGTGCTCAGGGACCATCCGACCGTCATTCCCGCGTAGGCGGGAATCCAAGGACGCTGCCTTCGACTTCGGCAAGGGAAGAAGACAAGGACAACATGGATTCAAGCTTTCGCTGGGATGACGGCTAAAAGTACAAACGTCCATGGATTCCCGCCTACGCGGGAATGACGGACAAGAGCACCCCGCCTGCGCGGGGACGACGGTGAAAGGTGGCTACTGCGCCTCGCGCAACCAGCGCGCCGCATCCAGCGCGTAATAGGTCAGCACGCCGTCGGCGCCGGCACGCTTGAACGCGAGCAGCGACTCCAGCACCGACGCCCGCTCGTCGAGCCAACCATTGCCGGCCGCGGCCTTGAGCATCGCGTACTCGCCGCTGACCTGGTAGACGTAGGTCGGCACGCGGAACTCGTCCTTCACCCGCCGCACGATGTCCAGGTACGGCAGGCCCGGCTTGACCATGACCATGTCGGCGCCTTCCTCCAGGTCGAGCGCAACCTCGTGCAGTGCCTCGTCGGAGTTGGCCGGGTCCATCTGGTAGGTGTACTTGTTGCCCTTGCCCAGCGCCGCGGCCGAGCCGACCGCGCTGCGGAACGGGCCGTAGAAGGCGCTGGCGTACTTGGCGCTGTAGGCGAGGATGCGGGTGTTGACCAGGCCGCCCTCTTCCAGCGCGTTGCGGATCGCGCCGATGCGGCCGTCCATCATGTCGCTGGGCGCGACCACATCGCTTCCGGCCTGCGCGTGCGATAGCGCCTGCTTGACCAGCGCCTCGACGGTGATGTCGTTGAGGATGTAGCCACTGTCGTCGAGCTGGCCGTCCTGGCCGTGGGTGGTGTACGGGTCGAGCGCGACGTCGGTGATCACGCCCAGGTCGGGAAAGCGCTGCTTGAGCGCGCGCACCGCGCGTTGGACGATGCCGTCCTCGCTCCAGGCCACCGCGCCGTCGGCGGTTTTCCTGTCGGTATCGGGCACGCCGAACAGCGTCAGTGCCGGCACCCGCAGCTCGCTGGCGGTCTCGGCTTCGCGCAGCAGCTCGTCGATCGACAGCCGCGCCACGCCGGGCATCGAGGCGACCGCCTCGCGGCCGTCGCGCTCGTGCACGAACACCGGGTAGATCAGGTCGTTGGCGGTGAGGACCGACTCGCGCATCAACCGGCGCGAGAACTCATCAAAGCGCATCCGCCGCGGGCGGGAATAGGGGTAGCTGCTCATGGCGCGCAGTTTACTCCCCCGCTCCTGGTGGTCGGGGACGGTCGTGGCGGCGTTGTGCGGAACGCATCGATCCGCCGCGCTGGGCTTGCGCTGGAGGCAGGTGCGGCAAAGGCGTCACTCCCTCTCCCAGGCCGCCTTCGGCGGCCTGCCCCTCTCAGCCCTGCACTCCCTTCGGTCGCCGCAAGGGAGAGGGACGAGGTGCCGTGCATGCATAAAGCACGTAGGGAGAGGGTCAGGCCGGATAGACGCGATAACGCAGCGGACGCAGGCCGATGCGGTCTCCGGGCGTGGGTGTGTGAAGATCCGGCGTTGCGACGAAATCGAGTTCAAACGCGCGCGCCTGGCCGTCCACATGCAACTCCAGGGTGATGCGGTCGGCCAGGCGGTGCGCGGCGATCACGTGCGCCGGCAAGCCTTCGTCGACGGCAGTCAGGGCGATATCGTGCGGGCGCGCGTACAAGCGCGCGGCGCCGTCGGTGGTGTCGGTTGGCAGATGCAGCGCGTGCGCGCCGGCGACGAAGTGGCCGTGCTCGACGTGGCCGTCGAGCACGTTGGCGCGGCCGATGAAGTCGAACACGTAGGCCGAGGCCGGCGCGCTGTAGATCTCGTCGGGCGTGCCGACCTGCTCGATGCGACCGTCGCGCAACACCACCACCCGGTCGGCCAGCTCCAGCGCTTCTTCCTGGTCGTGGGTGACGAACAGCGTGGTCTGCCCGGTCTGCTCGTGCAGGTTGCGCAACCAGCGCCGCAGCTCGACGCGGACCTTGGCGTCGAGCGCGCCGAACGGTTCGTCCAGCAGCAGCACATTGGGATCGATCGCCAGCGCGCGCGCCAGCGCGACGCGCTGCTTCTGCCCGCCGGACAATTGTTCCGGATAACGGCCGCCGAACTCCGGCAGCTGGATCAATCCCAGCAGCTCGTTGACGCGGCGGGCGATCGTCGCCTTGTCCGGACGCCGGCTGCGCGGGCGGCTGCGCAGGCCAAAGGCGATGTTCTCGGCCACGGTCATGTGCTTGAACAGCGCGTAGTGCTGGAACACGAAACCGACGTTGCGCTCACGCAGGCTCAGCCGCGTCGCGTCGTTCTCGCCGAACAGCACGCGACCGTCGTCGGGATGCAGCAGGCCGGCGATCACGCGCAGCAGCGTGGTCTTGCCGGAGCCGGACGGGCCGAGCAGCGCGACCAGCTCGCCGGATTCGACGTCCAGGTCGACCTGGTCGAGCGCGGCGACCGCGCCGTAGCGTTTGCTCAGTTGGCGGATGTGCAGGTCCATTCCAGCGCTGTGGTGCTGCGGGCGCGAATGCGGCCCGGCTGTGACTTTCGCAAAGATCGCTGGCGCGGTCACCTGCGCGGATGCGATCGCAGCCGCACGCGCGCGGCTGACCCGCCAACCCGTGCCGGGGGCGCCAAGCGCCAGCGTGGCATCAGTGTCGGCGATGGGAGTGTGCAAGGGCGTCGCCATGGCGGGCTTCCAACCAGAACTTCAGGATCAGGGTGATCAACGCCAGCCCGGCCAGCAGCGATGCGGCAGCGAACGCCGCGGTGCTGTCGAACTCGTTGTAGAGGATTTCAATGTGCAGCGGCAGCGTGTTGGTGAGCCCGCGGATGTGACCGGACACCACCGACACGGCGCCGAACTCGCCCATCGCTCGCGCCGCGCACAGCAGTACGCCGTACAACAGGCCCCACTTGATGTTGGGCAGCGTCACGCGGCGGAACATCGTCCACGCGCCGGCGCCGAGCGAACGCGCCGCCAGCTCCTCGTCGGCGCCCTGCTGCTGCATCAGCGGGATCAACTCGCGTACGACAAACGGAAACGTGATGAACAATGTCGCCAGCACGATGCCGGGTCGCGCGAACAGGATCTTGATGTCGTGCTGCGCGAGCAGCGAGGCGAACCAGCCCTGCGAGCCGAACAGCAGCACCAGGCACAGGCCGGCGACCACCGGCGACACCGCGAACGGCAGATCGATCAAGGCCAACAGCAACTGCTTGCCGCGAAAATTGAAGCGCGTCACCGCCCACGCGGTGAGCAGGCCGAACAGCGCGTTGACCGGCACTACTATCGCCACGGTGAACAAGGTCAGCCTGAGCGCCGCAAGCGCATCGGGCGTGGTCAGCGCGGCCAGCCACACGCCCACGCCCTTGGCGAAGGCGGCACCGAGCACCATCAGCAAGGGCATCACCACCAGCAAGGCCATCACCAGTACCGCGGCGGTGATCAGCGCCCAGCGCAGCCAGCGCGGTTCGTGCAGGTCGTCATGCATGACGAAACTCCCGATTGCACTTGCTTTGCAATGGAGGGCCGAGCGCGTCTCTAGACCCGAAGGGCGCCGCACAGGGACGTGCGGCGTTTTCCGACCGAGGCAGGATGCCGAGTCGGAAAATCCCCTTAGCCATTCTGATCGTGGGGCTGATTTGTCGAGGAAGCCCCTTCTCTTTGGTTGCTTTCTCTTGGGCCAGCAAGAGAAAGTGACCCGGCCGCGCTAGTGGACGGAAGCGTTGGCTGTTGCCATGGTCCATTTGGTTTCGGGCGAAGTGCCCGCGATGGACGAGGACTGATGAATCACTCACGCTGCCGCTCCCTGCGCTCATGCGCAAACAGCAACGGAATCGCATTGATCGCCAGCAGGCACACGAACGAGGCGACCAGCAGCAGCGCCGCGATCGCCACCGCGCCGTTGTAGTCGTATTCCTCCAGGCGGATGGTGATCAGCAGCGGTGCGATCTCGGTCTTGTACGGCAGGTTGCCGGCGATGAAGATCACCGAGCCGTACTCGCCCAGGGCACGTGCGAACGCCAGCGAGAACCCGGTCAGCAGCGCCGGCAGCAATTCGGGCAGGATCACCCGGCGCAGCGTGGTCAGGCGCGCGGCGCCGAGCGAGGCGGCGGCTTCCTCCTGCTCGCGGCCCAATGCCTCCAGCACCGGCTGCACCGTGCGCACCGCGAACGGCAGACCGATGAAGATCAACGCGATCACTATCCCGGCCGGTGCGTAGGCGATCTTGAAACCGGCCGGCTCCAGCCAGCGTCCGACCCAGCCATTGGCGGAATAGATCGCGGTCAGGGCGATGCCGGCGACCGCGGTCGGCAACGCGAACGGCAGGTCGACCAGCGCATCGAGCAGGCGTCGGCCCGGGAAGCGGTAACGCACCACCACCCAGGCCACCAGCGCGCCGGCGAACAACGCGACCAGCGAGGCCACCAGCGCGGTGCCGAAGCTGAGCTTGAGCGCGGCCTGCACGCGCGGGTCCTGGACGGCGCGCAGCCAGCCGTCCATGCCCAGGCCGGCGGCGCGGATCGTCAGCGCCGCCAGCGGCAACAGCACCACCACGCTCAACCACGCCAGGCCGAGGCCGAGGCTGAGACCGAAGCCGGGCAGCGGGTTGCGAAAATGACGCGCAACGACGCGCAGAGAGGGTTGCACGATCGCGCTCATTGCCCGTACTCAAATTTGCGCCACCCACCACCGTTCGTCCTGAGCGTAGGCGCGAAGCGCCGAAGTCGAAGGATGGACGGTCCCGCAGCGTTTCCGGCCCGCTCGTCCTTCGACTTCGGCCTGCGGCCTACGCCCAGGACGAACGGTGACGGGCAGCGGTTGAGAGCGGACGAGCCGGGCATCGGGTTCACCGCGGCCGATAGATCTTGTCGAAGAAGCCGCCATCGGAGAAATGCTCGGCCTGCGCCTTCTTCCAGCCGCCGAACGCGCCGTCGATGGTCACCTGCTTCACCTGCGGAAACTTCGCCAGCTCCGGCGCCGGCACCTTGTCCGGTTCGGCCGGGCGATAGCCGTGCTTGGCCGCCAGGCGCTGCCCTTCGGGGGTGTAGAGAAAGCGCAGGTAGGCTTCGGCCTGCTTGCCGGTGCCGTGGCGGGCGACGTTCTTGTCGACCCAGGCCACCGGCGGTTCGGCCTTGATGCTCAGGCTCGGCACGACGATCTCGAACTTGCTGCGCGTGTCGGCATCGCCCAGCGTCAGCAGCGCTTCGTTCTCCCAGGCCAGCAGCACGTCGCCGATGCCGCGCTCGACGAAGGTGGTGGTGGCGCCGCGCGCGCCGGTGTCGAGCACCGGCACGTTGTTGAACAGGCGCGTGAGGTAGTCGACGACCTTGCCGCCGTCGCGGTACTGCTGCGAGGCCCAGGCCCACGCGGCCAGGTAGTTCCAGCGTGCACCGCCGGAGGTCTTCGGGTTGGGCGTGATCACCGCGACACCGGACTTGACCAGGTCGGCCCAGTCGCGCACCTGCTTGGGGTTGCCCTTGCGCACCAGGAAAACAATCGTCGAGGTGTACGGCGCGCTGTTGTGCGGCAGTCGCGCCTGCCAGTTGGCCGGCAGCAGCTTGCCGTTGCTGGCGATCGCGTCGATGTCGGCGGCCAGCGCGAGGGTGACCACGTCGGCCTCGAGGCCGTCGATCACCGAGCGCGCCTGCTTGCCGGAGCCGCCGTGCGAGGCGCGGATGTTCAGCGTCTGCCCGGTCTGCTGCTGCCATTGCGCGGCGAAGGCCTGGTTGACCTCGGCGTAGAACTCGCGCGTCGGGTCGTAGGAGACGTTGAGCAGCTCGACGTCCTTGGCGCCGGCACTGCCCGCCGCCAGGACCAGGCCGATCAATGCATTGCGGAAGAGGGTTTTCATCTAGGGCTTTCCTTGTGGGGAAGGAAGGTCAGAACGAGAACTGCGCACGGGTGAAAAACGCTTTTTCGTCCTCGCGATCGGCACCGGCGGTGGCGCCACCGTCGGGCGCACCTCCTTCAAATCGGGTCTGCGTGTAGTTGGCGACCAGTTTGAAATTGCCGGTGAGGTACCAGTTGACGCCCAGTCCCCAGGCCGTGGCCTGGCTCGCCGCCGTGGCCGGGTCGGCGAAGCGCGGGAAGGCGTCGTCGTCGACATCGAGCTCGCCGTAACGCGCGACCAGCTCCCACGCACCCCAGCCTGCACTGCCGACCGTAAAAGGATGGTTAGGTCGGCTCACGCCGCGGTACGAGGCGTCCTCACCGGTGAGCACATAGCCTGCCGTGAGTTGCCAGGCGCGGTGATCGAGCGCCTCGCGCGCGCCACTGGCCGGCAGCAGCAGCTCCTGCCGGGAGCTGATGTACTCGCCGAGCAGGCCGAAGGCGTTGCGGTAGTAGTACGCCTGCGGCGACCAGCGCGTGTGCTCGCCGTCGGCGGTGACCGCGCTGCGGTAATTGAAGAACGTGACCTGGCCCGGCGTGCGGTAACGCGGCAGGAAATTGTTGCCGCTGCCGTGCTTGTCGCCGCTGCTGCCGGCCAGACCGAAGCCGAGCCCGGACAGCGCGTTGCCGGCGTTCTTCCACGGCTCGACGAACACGCGCGCGGCGATCTCGAAATCGTTGTCGGGATTGGTGGTCGGGCTGTCGCGGCCGTCGGCCGCGCCGTTGTAGACGCCGAACACGTAGCTGACGGCGGCATCGGCGAATTCGCCCTGCAGCTGCACGCCCAGGTCGCGGCCGGGCGCGAGCTCGCTGGGGAAGCCGAGCTCGATCAGCTCGGTCGCGCCGCTGCTCTGCAGGCGCTCCAGGCCGACCGGGCTCTTGCTCTTGCCGATGCGCAACGTCGCGCGCGGATCGAACTTCACGTCGACCCAGGCGTCGAGCAGGCTGACGCTGTCGCCGGCGAGTTCCGAGGTCAGCCGGAAGCCGAGCAGCGGCGTCCAGTTGCCGTCCAGCGTGAGTTGCGCGCGCCGCCACAGGAAGGTGTCGTTCTGTGGCGTGGCGTCGTCGTCGATGAAGAAGCGGCCGTCGGCCTGCGCCAGTGCCTTGAGCTTGACCTCGACGTCGCCCGGCGGCGGTGACTTCACTGCCAGCCCCTTGCTGGCGCTGAGCGTCACGGTCGGTGTGCTTGCGGCCTTGGCGGTGGACTCCTCGGCCTGCAATTCCAGCTTGCGCTCGATCACGCGCAGGCGCTGGTCGAGGTCGCCGAGGCCGGCGCTGTCGCTTGCCGCGGTGGGCGTAGTGCCCAGGCGCTGCTCGATCGCCTGCAGCCGCTGCGTCAACTCCTCGACCGTGAGGGCGGACTGCGCCTGCGCCGGTGTGGCCAGCGCGCAGGCCAGCATGCCACCGAGCCAGAGCGGGGAAGGCGAAGGTCGGGGTCGACGTGGACGGGTCGGCATGGCCGGCTCCTGGGTGGAAGGAGGGGAGGTGAGCGCCGTCGGCGTGATGCCGTGACGGCTCATGGCGCGAATGTGGCCGCGCTCGCATCATGAAGGAAAAGGTTTTGCGTCATCTGTTCATGCCAAACCGGCATGTGCATCCCAAAAAAAACCGGCGCCTTGCGGCGCCGGTAATAGTGGGATGGGAGCCGTGGCTGGCTCCCGCTAGTGCAATCTAATGCTTCGGTCGCAGACTGGCCGCGGTGCACAGGAGGATCGTCGCGCCCTGCACGGGGTGGATCAGCTTGGCGCTGCGCAGGCGCTTTTGCAGGTCGACCATGCATTGCACGTACTGGCCGGGGCGCGAGGTCGAGGTGCGGCACAGGTTGTTCCATGCCTGGACGTTGGCGCCGACGATGAAGCCGCCTTCTTCGAGAAGATCCACGCCGGTGTTGCACTGGCCGATACGGGCGTTGCCGGGATTCACTCCCCAGCCCATGTCGCGGTACAGCGCCGGCGTCAGGTCGACGTTGTACTGCGCCTGCACGCTGGGCGTGTTGAACGGCTCCATCAGCGCATTCGGGCTCGACTCGGTGTCGTAGTGCGAGAACGTCGAGCCACCGGCGACGACCGTGGGCGCGTACAGCCGCACGCGGCCAGCGTCGTCCGCGCCCTGCAGCAGTGCCGGATCGACCACGAAGCCCGCGCTCACCGGCAGGTTGGCCTTGAACGTGTTGCCGTCGGCCAGGGTGATGCGGATCGCCGGGATGGTGATGCTGGGGTCGCTGCCGCCCAAGCCCGGCGGGGGCGAATCGGCGACGTTGTCGGCCACGACCATGGCGATGCCACCGGCGGCCTGCACGTTGGCGGCCTTGACGACGAAGCCGCAGCTGCCGCGATCGACCAGCACGATGTTGCCGGCCACGGCATTGGTCAATGGCGAGCAGGCATCGGTGGTCGACAGCCCGGCCGCATCCGCCGGATCCTGCCCCAGCACCACGGTGCCGGTGAAGTTGGTCGGGGTGGGCAGCGGGCCGAAGCTGGCCATGCCGTACAGGTAGTTGCCGGCGACCGCGGCCGGTGCGGTCGCCTTGAACAGCTGCCGGTTGTCGAGCACCAGCGCGGCTTCGGCGTTGGCCCGCGCACCGCTCCACACCAGCCGCCCCGGCGTGCGCATGGCGACGGCGCGCAGCGCCGGCGTCATCGCCGCATCGTCGAAACGCTTGCCCTCGACGTTGTCGAAGGCGTTATGGGTGTAGGCATCGGTCTTCGGGCCGGTGCCGTCGGCATCGATGAACACGCCGGTGCCCTTGTTGAGGAAGCCCTGGAAGCCGAGGCCGTGGCCGATCTCGTGCATCACCACGTTGAGGAAGTTGATGCTGCCCGCCGGGGTATTGCCGTCGAGGCCGTAGTACCAGGGGCTGCCGGCCAGGCAGTCGGGCTTGCCGAGGTCGCCGTTGAAGCGCGAGACGATGTCGGCCGGATCGTCCGGGATCGGGTCCAGGTCGGTGCCGGCGAGCGAGTCGGCCAGCGCGGCGCTGTACCAGGTTTCGGGCAGTGGCGCGTTGGCGAAATCGCGGTCGATCCAGTTGGCGCCGGCCGAGCCGAGCGTGGCGCCGGTGGCGGTGCAGCTGAGCCGCTGGAACGAGGCGGCGACCTTGATCGGGACATCGCTCTTGAGCACCGAACCCCACAGGTCCATGGCGAAGCGGTAGACGATCTGGCGCTGCTGGCCGACCGTGGTGCCGGGGTTGAGGCCGACCGGAACGACAGCAGTGGGGTCCTCGAGGCCGGTGCCGGTGCCGGTGTCGCCGTTGAGCAGCACCAGTTGCGCGGCATGGGTCGGGGCGAAGGCGCCGGCCAATACCAGTGCCAGCGCGCAGGTGAGCGTGTGCTTATTCATGGGGCAGGCCCTCCGCGGCGGCGGCGGTGCCATCGGCATCGGCGTGCTGGATGTGCAGCTGGCCCGAGGCATCGCGCTGTGCGACCACGGACGACATCTGACTTTCCGGCAGCTTCACCGACACGCCGCCGTTGGCGTGGCGGCGCACGGTGGCGTGCGCTGCGGCTTCGTTGCTGGGTGCCTTGAAGCTCTTGGCCACGCGCGCCGCCAGCTGGGGCTGCTGACCCTGGGTCAGAACCTGGTCGAGTTGCCGGCTTTCGCTGGGCGTCAGCGGACGCAGTCGGCCGGTCTCGGGGTCGACACCGACCTTGATGCCACTGAAGGTGGTTTCAGCTGGGGGCGCAGTGGGCTCTGCGGCGTGGGCGCTGACGCACAGGCCCAGTGCCAAGCCCGAATACAACACACAAACACTTGTCCATTTCATTGGGTTGCGCTCCGAATCACGATGATAGGAGCACCCCGCACGGTCCTGCAGGACCGTGACGATTCGAATACCAGGGGTGCGGTTGTGGGCTTCCCCCCAAGCCCGCACCGAGTGTGCGCCCGACGTTGCGATCAGCACAACCGTGCAACGCAGCACGCGCCGCGCTACGGATTTCGCCGCCACGGGCGGCCAGATTGCCTGGTCATCGAGGCGCGCGGCCCCGGCTCAGGCAGGGGTTCTCAGATCACGCCGCCGCCGATCCCGAGGCGGACGATGCCGACCACGATCACGATGCCGTTGAGGATCAGGCCGGTCTTGGCGCGGCCGCGGTTCTCGCTGCGCGTGAAGAGGATGCCGATCGCGGCGATGATGGCGCCGACCGTGGCGAACGGGATCAGCAGCCAGTTGCCCCACCCCAGCAGCGGTATCAACGCGACCACCATCCAGATCATCGCGACGATGCCCCAGATCAGGCTGATCAATCCCATTGCGGTATCTCCCAAGTCAAGTGGCTAGCACGATAACGGCGCCGTCGCGCAAAGCAAGCCTGCGCGAACCCGGCCGGCTCAGGCATGCACGCCGTCGATCTCGATCCGCAGCTCGCGCCGGCACACCGCCGCGTGCAGCACGATGCGCGGCACGCCCGGCCCCAGCCGGGCATCCAGCGCCGCGGCGACCTGCGCCAGTTCGTCCTGGTTGCGCACGTAGACCTTGAGCCGCGAGTGCACGCCGAAATGCGGCGGCAGGTCCGGACGCTGCGCGCGGGCGGCGGCAAGCAGGCTGTCGAAGTTGGCCAGGGTCTCGTCGAGCTGGGTGAGCACCGAGTCGGCATGGCGCGATTCGTGGCCGACGATCGCGGCGGTGCCCGACAGCAGCAGCGGCATCGCCGCGCCGGCCGGTGGCAGCATCGCGCGGGCGAAGCTCGGCGGCTGCGGCCCGTACTGGCGCGGGTAACGGTAGGCGCTGACCTGGCGCGGGTTCTCCAACGGTGTGCCGGGCGAGCGCGCGGCCAGCCAGTACACCTGCAGGCGCGGGACGTCGTCGGCGTGGCCGGCAGTGACCTGGCCCACCGCGGTCGCCGCCGGCAGCATCGCCGGATCGACCGCGCCCAGCCCGCGCGCGCGACCGACGCAGAACACGCGGTAGCGCTCGTCGTCGCCTTCGCCGACGGTGATGCCGTCGAGGTAGTTCCACACCCGCAGCAGGTGCGGGTAACCACGCTGCTGCAGGAAAGCCGGCAGCTGGGCGTAGATGGCCGCGGCGGTGGCCTCGATGTCGGTGCCGCCGATGCCGCTGCCGGGGCGCTCGTCGAGTTCGATCGCGCCGAACAGCAGCGCGCCGTCCTGCGCCCAGGCGATGTCGCCGTCGCGGCCGTGCGTGACCGGGCCGGCGCCGCGCCAGACCTCGAACGACGCCGCGCCGAACGGTTCCAGGGCGACGCGCAGGTAGCGCGGGTCGTCGTGGTACGGCGCGGCGGCGCCGAAACCGAACACGGCGAGGGTGTCGTCGGCGGCGAGCAGCGCCTGCGGCGTGCCATCGACCGACGCGGCGTCGACATAATCGACCGCCAGTCGTGGCGGCGTCACCCCGAGGGAACGCACCGCGCTCACCGGCCCTGCTCCTGCGGATTGCCCGGTTGCAGGGTGTCGCCGCGGAAGTCGACGCCGACCTGGCGGCGCCGGCGCCACCAGCCGCGCAGCGCCTGCGGTGCCATGCGCAGCGCGGTGATCGCGTAGATGGCGCGGAACAGGCGCAGCCGCCGCAGCACCGCCGGGTTGTCGAACACGTCGCCGGCCAGCATCGAGATCACCGCCTGCTCGACCTGCCAGACGTTGCGCGGATGGTTGAACAGGTCCCGCATCACCGGCGTGGTGAAGCGGTAGATGAACCACTGGAAGTGCTTGAGGCCGCGCTTGAGGCGCGTGACCATCGCGCGCTGCAGCGCGGCCTCGCGCGCCGGATCGCGCAGGGCGCCGTCGACCACCTGTGCGGCCTGCTCGGCGCTGTTCATGCCCAGGTAGACGCCGGAGGAGAACACCGGGTCGACGAAGGCGTAAGCGTCGCCGACCAGCACCCAGCCCGGGCCGGTCATCTGCGTGCAGGTGTAGGAGTAGTTGCCGGTGACGTGCACCGGGGCGATGCGCTGGGCGTTGCGCATGCGCCGGGCCACCGACGGTTCGGACGCCAGCGTCTGCATGAGGAACGCCTCGTTGGAGCGGGTTTCGGTCCCGCCGCGGCGCTGCTTGAGGTACTCGGGGAAGCACACCGCGCCGACGCTCATCACGCCCTCGCGCAGCGGGATCAGCCACATCCAGCCGTGGGCGAAGCGCTGCACGGTGATGTTGCCGGCGTCCTCGCCGGGGCGGCGCTCGACGTCGCGGAAATGGCTGAAGATCGCCGCCGACTGGTGCAGCGGGTTCTTCTTCTTGAGCTTGAGCTGGCTGCCGAAGAACGCATCGCGGCCGCTGGCGTCGACCACGTAACGCGGCGTCACCTGCAATGCGTTGCCGTCGACGTCGCGCGCATGCACCAGCGCTGGGCGGCCGTCGGCGCCGAACTCGACCCGCTCGACCGGGTGCCGCTCGCGCGCATCGACGCCGTTGGCCTGGGCGTGGCGGAACAGCAGCTGGTCGAACTCCTCGCGCTTGACCTGGTAGGCGTAGCCGAACTGCGGGTTCAGCGCGCGCGCGAAGCGGAAGGTGTTGTAGTTGTCGGCGTCGATGGGGAACTCGGCGCCGGGCTTGTGCGTGCCGATCGCCTGGACCTGTTCGAGCACGCCCAGGCGCTCGAGGATCGGCAGGTTCATCGGCAGCAGCGATTCGCCGATGTGGAAGCGCGGGTGTGCGTCCTTTTCCAGCAGCAGCACGCGCCAGCCGCGACGCGCCAGCAGCGTGGCTGCAGTGGTGCCGGCCGGGCCGCCGCCGATCACCAGGACATCGGGGGCCAGGGCGGTGCCGGAAGGGGGCGTGGCGTTCACATTTGCGCTCGGCGTGGCGGTGGCGGGGCCGGTCGCGGGTGCGGGTTGGGTCATGCGCAAATGATAACGTGCCGTCCGTGCGCCCCGACCCGGTTGCGTACGGCGGCGCGATGCCGGATCGTGGCGCCCCTCGAACGCCCCGATGGATTGCCCGATGTCTGAACAAAGCCCCGCCGAACGCGAGCTGGCGCAGCTGCTGGTCGAAAGCCTGAACCTCGAGGACGTGGCACCGGAGCAGATCGAGCCCGACGCGGCGCTGTTCGGCGAAGGCCTGGGACTGGACTCGATCGACGCGCTGGAGCTGGCGCTGGTGGTGTCCAAGCGCTACGGCTTCCAACTGCGCTCCGACAGCGACGAGAACCGGCGCATCTTCGCCTCGCTGCGCGCGCTGGCCGCGCACATCGAGCAGCACAAGACCGCCTGAGCCCACTGCCGGACCCACGTCCTTGAACGCTGCCGCACTGCGGCTGGGCCTGGCCGTCGCCTACCCGCTGCTCGCCCACTGGGCCACCCACGACGGTGGCGGCCATGCCGCCGCGATCGCGCTGGCCGACCTGGTGCTGCTCGTCCTCGCCGGCCCGCTGCTGGAACGACGCCCGTGGGCCTGGACGCTGGCATTGCCGCTGGCTGCCAGCCTGGTCTGGCTGGCGGGCACGCCGTACGCGCAACTGCTGCTGCTGGCGCCGCCGATGCTGTTCGTCGCCCTGGTCGCATGGCTGTTCGGGCGCAGCCTGTGGCCGCCACGCGAGGCACTGATCACCCGGATCGTGGCCGCGATGGAGCGTTGCACGCCGCAGGCGCTGGCGCCGGAGCTGTACCGCTACTCGCGCCGCCTGACCGCGGCCTGGGCCGGGTTGCTGGTCGCGCTGGCGCTGGCCAATGGCGTGCTGGCGGTGATCGCCGTGCCCGGCGGCGTGCTGGCGCGACTGGGCCACGTGCCGGCGGTGTCGATCAGCCAGGAGCAGTGGTCGCTGTTCGCCAACCTGTTCAACTACGGCATCGTCGGTGGTTTTTTCATTGGCGAGTACGTCCTGCGGCGGCGCCTGTTCCCGCACCGGCCGTACCGCAACCTGTTCGATTTCCTGCGGCAGATGGCGGGATTGGGCCCGCGCTTCTGGCGTGAGTTGTTCGAATAAGAGCTTTGATTGGCTGTTGCCTTCTAGAGAAGGCATCGGCGGCCAATGTATCCAGACCCTTCGGGTCTTGTGAGAAAGCGGGCTGATTGAGCATCGACACCGGCTGCGGTTACGGCCCGGTGGCTTATCCTGTCAATCCCTGCACCGGTCGCCACCGCCACTCCATGCACTTCGTCATTCCCGCCGACCACCCCTGCCTGCCCGGGCATTTCCCGGGGCGGCCGCTGGTGCCCGGCGTGGTGCTGCTCGAGCGCGTGGTCGAGGCGATCGAAGCGCAGCACGGCCCGCTGCCGGCGATGCGCCTGCCGCAGGTGAAGTTCGTGCAGCCGTTGTTGCCGGGGCAGACCGCGCAGATCGAACTGGAAACCTGTCCTGAGCCCGATCGAAGGAGCGCCGCACCGCGCTGGCGTTTCCGCGTGTTGCGCGGCGCCACCGTGCTCGCCACCGGTGAAGTGGTGGCCGCGGGGCCGGAACCGGCATGAGCGCGGACTGGACACAGCGTCCCGAAGGCGGCAGCTGGTTCGCGATCCGGCTGATCCGCAACATCGCGCGCCACGGCGGTCGCGCGTTGGGGCGGGCCTGCCTGTACCCGATCACGGCATACTTCCTGTGCGTGCGCGGTCCGGAGCGGCGCGCGTCGCGGGCCTACCTGGCGCGCGTGCTGCCGCGGCCGCCGTCGTGGCGCGACGTCGCCCGCCACCTCCACACCTTCGCCGCGACCATCCTCGATCGCGTGTTCCTGCTTGACGGGCAGCTGCAGCGCTTCGACATCCGCGTCGACGGACTCGACCTGCTGCGGGCGCAGTTCGAGCGCGGCCAGGGCGCGCTGATTTTCGGCTCGCACCTGGGCAGCTTCGATGCGCTGCGCGTGCTGGTGCTGACCCGGCCCGAGGTGCAGGTGCGCGTGGTGCTCGACAAGACGCACAACCCGGCGCTGACGCAGCTGCTCGATGCACTCAACCCGCAGCTCGCGCGCAGCGTGATCGATGCCGGCCAGGACGGGCCCTCGGTCGTGCTCGCCATCAAGCAGGCCATCGACGAGGGCGCGCTGGTGGCGCTGCTGGTCGATCGCGTGCACCCCGGCGAGGCGGGCGTGCCGGCGCCATTGCTCGGCGATCCGGCGCCGTTCCCGACCGCGCCGTGGCTGATCGCGGCGGCGTTGCAGGTGCCGGTGCTGCTGGCCTTCGGCCTGTACCGCGGCGGCAACCGCTACGAACTGGTCTTCGAGCCGTTCAGCGACGGGCTGATGATCGAGCGCTCGCAGCGCCGCGAGGCGGTGGCCGCGCTGGTGCGGCGATATGCCACGCGACTGCAGCACCACGCGCGCCGCGCGCCGTACAACTGGTTCAATTTCTACGACTTCTGGCATGTCGATGACGCAGCTCCCCACGAACCTTCGCGCACGGACGCTGCTGCTGGCGCTGTTGCTGGCCGCCGCGCCGCTGTACGCCGCTCCGCCTGAGGCCGCACGCGTCGATGCCGACTGGATCCTCGCCCGGCTGGCGCGGCCGGCGCCGGATCGCACCGCCTTCGTCGAGCTGCGCGGCTCGAAACTGCTGAAGACGCCGTTGCGCCTGAGTGGCGAGTACCGCCGCCCCGACGCGGCCACGCTGGTGCGCGAGGTGCGCGCGCCCTATGCCGAGACCACCACGATCCGTGCCGGCGAGGCGATGATCGCGCGCGCCGGCAAGCCATCGCGCAGGTTCTCGCTGGCGCGCGCCCCGGAACTGGCCGGCTTGCAGGCCAGCTTCGGCGCGCTGCTCGCCGGTGATCGCGCCGCGCTGGAGCAGCACTACCGCCTGGCCAGCGCCGGCACGCGCCAGCACTGGACGCTGACGCTGGCGCCCAAGGACGCCGCGCTGGCCGCCCGACTGCAGGCGATCACCCTGTACGGCCGCGGCGCCGAGCTGCGCTGCATCGAGACCCAACCGGTCGGCGCGGAGACGCAGCGCACCCTGCTGGCCGGTGCCGCGCAGGCAGTGACGCCCGTCATGGCCACCGACGCGCTGGCCATGCTTTGCCACGGCGACGGTGTGGCGCGATGACGTCGCGTCGTCGCCTCGCACTCGCACTGGCGTGGCTGGCACTGCTGGTGCTGGCCGGTTGGGCGGTTTCGCAGCGGCTTGAGCTCAGCGGCGACCTGCGCAAGTTCATGCCGGCCCACGATACGAGTGGGCGTGCCGAAAAGCCGGATGCCGCGCCCGCGGCCCATGAAACTTCGGCGGCCGCTTTTCGATCATGAAACAGCTGACGCACATATCGTTGACAGCCCGCATGCGCATCGCGCTCGCCTTGCTGTGGATGTTGTTGCTGGTGCTGGCCGGTTGGGCGGTTTCGCAGCGGCTTGAGCTCAGCGGCGACCTGCGCAAGTTCATGCCGGCCCACGATACGAGTGGGCGTGCCGAAAAGCCGGATGCCGCGCCCGCGGCCAACGAAACTTCGGCGGCCGCTTTTCGATCATGAAACAGCTGACGCACATATCGTTGACAGCCCGCATGCGCATCGCGCTCGCCTTGCTGTGGATGTTGTTGCTGGTGCTGGCCGGTTGGGCGGTTTCGCAGCGGCTTGAGCTCAGCGGCGACCTGCGCAAGTTCATGCCGTCCGCGCGCACACCGGAACAGAAACTGCTGATCGACGAACTCGGCGAAGGCCCCGGCTCGCGCCTGCTGCTGATCGCGCTGTCCGGCGCCGATGCGTCGGTGCTGGCCGCGCAATCGACGGTGCTGCGTGCGCGTCTGGCGGCGCAGCCGCAGTTCGAGCTGGTGGCCAACGGTGGTGAACTCGGCTTCGAGGCGATACCCGAGCACCTGCGGCCGTACCGTTACCTGCTGTCGCCGACGCTGGATGCGCAGGCCCTCGATGCCGCGACCCTGCGCGACGAGCTGGACCAGCGCGTTCAGGACCTCGGCTCGCCGGCGGCGGCGCTGATCGAGCCGCTGCTGGCGAACGACCCGACCCTGGAAACGCTCAAGCTCGCCGAGGCCTGGCAACCGGCCAACGCGCCGCAACGCCGGCACGGCGTCTGGTTCGATCGCGCCGGTCGCGAGGCGTTGCTGGCGGTGCAGACGCAGGCCGCCGGATTCGATCCGACAGGCCAGGCGGCCGCGGTCAACGCCATCCGTACGGCCTTCGCCGCGGTGCACGGCGACAGCGGATCCAAGCTCACGCTCAGCGGCCCGGGCGCGTTCTCGGTCGAGATCGGCGGCCGCACCGCGCGCGAGGCGAGCCTGATCGGCACGCTCGACACGCTGGTCTTCATCGCCTTGCTGTGGCTGGCCTACCGCAGCTGGAAGGCGCCGCTGCTGGGCGCGTTGCCGCTGGCCAGCGCCGGGCTGGCCGGCTTGGCCGCGGTCGCGCTGGCGTTCGACGGCGTGCACGGCATCACGGTCGCGTTCGGCTTCACCCTCATCGGTGTTGCGCAGGATTACCCGATCCATCTGTTCAGTCACCAGCGTGCCGGGCTGTCGCCGTGGGCGAGCGCGCGCATGCTGTGGCCAACGCTGGGCACCGGCGTTGCCTCGACCTGCATCGCCTACCTCACCTTCCTCGTCTCCGGCGTCGACGGCCTCGAGCAGCTGGCGGTGTTCACCATCGTCGGCCTCGCCACCGCGGCGTTGACCACGCGCTTCGTGTTGCCGGCGTTGATCGACCCGGCACCGCGCGACGCCGCCGACTCGGCGCGGCTGGCGCGGCTGTGGGCACGGCTCGCGCGGTGGCCGCGGTTCGGCGCCGGCGCCTTTGCACTGCTGGCGCTGGCGGCCGCGGCGATCGTGACCTGGGCGCCGGGGCCGTTCTGGCAGAACGATCTGGCCAAGCTGACACCGGTGCCGACCGCCGCGCTCGCGCGCGATGCGCAGCTGCGCGGCGAACTCGGCGCCCCCGACGTGCGTTACCTGATCGCGCTGGAAGCGCGCGATGCCGAGGCGGCGCTGCAGGGGTCGGAGCGGTTGTTGCCGGCGTTGCAGCAGTTACGTGCGACCGGCGCACTGGCCGGCTTCGACCTGGCCGCGCGCTACCTGCCCAGCGCCGCGATCCAGCGTGCGCGGCAGGCGCGCTTGCCCGACGCGGTCGCGCTGCAGACGGCACTCGACAGCGCGCTCGCCACCAGCCCGTTCCGTGGCGATGCCTTTCGCGGTTTCGTCGACGACGTCGCCCGCGCCAAGGCCGCGCCGGCGTTGACCGTGCGCGATCTTGCCGGCACGCCGCTCGCGGCCAGTGTCGGCGGGCTGCTGCTCGAACGCGACGGCCACGCCACCGCACTGGTGGCGCTGAGCGGGCTCACCGACCCGGCCGCCGTCGCGCGCGTCGCACAGCAGCACGGCGCGCGGTTGCTCGACCTCAAGCAGGCCTCCGAGTCATTGGTGGCGGCGTACCGCGAGCGCGTGTTGTGGGCGCTGGCGCTGGCCGCGCTGCTGCTGGCGGCTACGGTGTGGGTCGCATTGCGTTCGCCGCGGCGGGTGTTGCGCGTGCTCGCGCCGATGGCGCTGACCACACTGTTGATCCTCGCGGTGCTGCGCGGCTTCGGCGTCGAGCTGAACCTGTTCCACCTGATCGCGTTGATCCTCGCCGCCGGCCTCGGCCTCGATTACGCGCTGTTCTTCGACCACGCCGGCGACGACCGCGCCGAGCAACTGCGCACGCTGCACGCGGTGATCGTGTGCAGCCTGACCACGCTGCTGGTGTTCGCGCTGCTGGCGTCGTCGAGCATCCCGGTGCTGCGCGCGATCGGCGGCACGGTCGCGCTCGGCGTGGTGTTCAATTTCGTGCTGGCCTTGCTGCTGGTGCGCGCGCCGATCGTGAAGACAGCCGCGGAGACAGCCGATGCATGACGCGGCCGCCACGTCGGTTCCGGCAGACCTGATCCCGCACCAGGGCGCGATGGCGCTGTGGGACGAGATCGTCGACTGGGATGCACAGCGCATCCGCCTGCGTGCGCACAACCACCGCGATCCGGCGCATCCGTTGCGACACCGCGACAACCTGCACGCGGTGCACCTGTGCGAGTACGGCGCCCAGGCGATGGCGATGCACGGTGGGTTGCGCGCGCGCGCCAGCGGCGGCGCGGCACAGCCGGGCCTGCTGGTGGCGCTGCGCGACGTGCAGCTGCACGTCGCGCGCATTGACGGGTTGGGCGGCGCGCTGGAGGGCGAAGCCGAAGTGCTGCTCGAGGCCGAAGGCAGCCAGCAGTACGCTTTCCGTATCCTGCACGCGGGCACGCTGCTTGCCGAAGGTCGCGCCGCGGTGCTGCTGGGCTGAGGGGTGTTGAGGCGCGTGACCCGGTGTGCATCCGGCGTGGCAATCTGTAGCCTCGCCACGCCACCGAACCCTCATCCGGCGCTTCGCGCCACCTTCTCCCAAGGGGAGAAGGAAACAGCAGAGCCGAACCCCATGCCTGACACCTCGTCCCGTCGTGCCCTGGTCACCGGCGGCAGCGGCGATCTCGGCAGCGCGATCTGCCGGCGCCTGGCCGCCGACGGCCTGCAGGTGATCGTGCACGCCAACCAGCACCTGGCGCGGGCCGAAGCCGTTGCCGAGGCGATCGTCGCCGCTGGCGGCCGCGCCGAGGCGGTCGCGTTCGATGTCGTGGACGGCGACGCCGCGCGCGCGACCATCGAGCGCCTGCTCGCGGACGGTCCGATCCAGGTACTGGTCAACAACGCCGGCATCCACGACGACGCGCCGTTGGCGGGGATGAGCCAGGCGCAGTGGAAGCGGGTGATCGACGTGTCGCTGCACGGCTTCTTCCACGTCACCCAGCCGCTGCTGCTGCCGATGGCGCGCACCCGCTGGGGTCGTGTCGTCAGCGTGTCGTCGGTGGCGGCGGTGCTCGGCAACCGCGGCCAGGCCAACTACGCCGCGGCCAAGGCGGCGCTGCATGGCGCCAGCAAGTCGCTGGCGCGCGAGATGGCCTCGCGCGGGATCACCGCCAACGTGATCGCGCCCGGCGTGATCGAGGGCCGCCTGGCCGCGACGGCATTCCCGCCCGAGGCGATCAGGCAGCTGGTGCCGGCCGCGCGTGCCGGTCGCCCCGACGAGGTCGCGGCACTGGTCGGCTTCCTGTGCTCGGACGCGGCCGGTTACATCAACGGCCAGGTGATCGGCATCGACGGTGGCATGAGCTGAATGTCGGCCGCGCGGTGATCGGGGCCTCATCCCGTGCGGGCGCGGCTGGCGTAGCATCGTGGCATCGTCCACGCCTGTTCCGGAGCACCGCCATGCGCCGCCTCCTACCGCTGCTGTTGCTTGCCCTGGTGCTGGCCGGCTGCGCCTCCACCTCGCAACTGGTCACCGGCACGCCGCGCGCGCCGATCGATCCGGCGCAGGTACGGGTCTACTTCACCGCGCCGCCGGGTGGCTTCGAAGAGATCGCCCGCCTGCAGACCGCCAGCGGCAGCTTCACCTACGGCGAGCAGAACAAGATGAACGCCGTGATCAACAACCTGCGCATCGAGGCCGCCAAGCTGGGCGCCAACGGCGTGCTGTTCGTCGGCACCGAGGACGGTTACGGCGGCAGCAGCATCGGCGTCGGGGCCGGCGGCGGCAGTTACGGCGGTTACCGCGGCGGCAGCTTCAGCTCCGGCGGCATCGGCGTGAGCATCAGCCCGAGCAAGAAGTACGCGCACGGGCTGGCCATCTTCGTGCGCAATCCGCCGCCGCCGGAAACCGTTCCGGCTCCCGTGCCCGCCCCCACGCCGGTACCGCCGGGCAAATGAGGCCGGATTGCAGCGTGTTGAAAACACTCTGTCAGCGCGGTCATGGATGGATGTCTTTCAACAACCTGTCAGGGCGATCGCGCTTGCGACGGTAGCAAGGCGGTGCGCGCGAACTCACCGCTGGGATCTTCGATCAGCGGCGGGTTGGCGCGGATGCGGCGGTACACCGCCGCGATGCCGCCACGCCGCAGCACGCCGCGCACGATGTGCGTGGTGATGCGGCTGAAGTCGCGCACCGGTTTGAAGTGGCTGGCGCGGAACTGCGCGTCGGAGTGCACGCACTGATAGCGCGACTCGATCGGCACCGACACGCAGCGCGTGTGCAGCTGCTGCGCGGCCGAAATCAGGATCTGCGCCTCGAACACGAAATCCTCGCCGGGCACCTCGTGCAGCGCGGCCACCGCGGCCGGGTACAGGCGCTGCCCGCTCTGGCTGTCGGCGATCTGGTAGCCGGTGCCCCAGGCGATGCCCCAGTCGGCGAACGCGTTGGCCAGGCGCCGGTACAGCGGCTGCTGCGAGCGTCGGCGCAGGCGCGCGCCGATCACGATGTGGTCGGGGTGGCGGTTGGCGGCGGCGAGCAGGCGCGGAATGTCGCCGGCCCAGTGCTGGCCGTCACCGTCCATGGTGACGACGGCGCGCGCGCCGCGGCGCAGTGCTTCGGCGAAGCCGTCGCGCAGGCTGGCGCCCTTGCCCATGCGCCGGGCGTGGCGCAGCACGGTCACCGGCAGGTCGGCGATGCACTGCGCGGTGCCGTCGTCGGAGCCGTCGTCGATCACGATCACCTGCGCGCATTCGGCGAGCGTGGCGACGACCACCTCGCGGATGCGCAGCGCCTCGTTGAGCGCCGGGATCACCACGGCGATGGCGTGGTGATCCAGACGGGCCGCGTCGTGCGCCATCGACTCAGGCATGGACGACCTCCATCTGCAGCACGCGGCCGGCGCCCGTCGGCAGGGCGACGCGGTCGCGGCCGGTGGCCAGCGCATCGAACAGCGGCAGCATCGGTGCCATCGCATTGCCGGCGGCGAACCGTTGCAGCGGTCCGATCGCCGCGTCGGTTGCCGGCGCGGCCGCACCCAGGCGCGCGCTGAGCTGGATCGTGCCGGGCTGGGCGCGGGTCAGCACCAGCGCACCGCCGAGCAGGCCCGTGCTCGGCGCCATCTGCGCGAGCGGGCCGACGGCTTGGCTGTCGTAGCCGACCAGCAGCACCGCGTCCTCGCCGCAGGCCAGCTGCGCCAGCGCGTCGAGCAGGCCCTGGGCGAAGCTGGCGTGGTGTGCGCTGAGCGCGGTCGCCGGCTGCAGCGCGCCGGTGCCGATGGTCCAGTAGCCGGCGGCGGCGTTGTGCACCGAGTTGTGGAAGCGGGTCGGCGACAGCGCGCGCGGCTCGTGCGCGAGGGTCGCGCACATGTAGTCGGTGATGGCCAGGTCGCCGTGGGTCGAGGCGAACACCGACGGCAGCGTCGCCGGATCGCGGCCGGCGGCGTGGCAGGCGGCGAGCGCGACGTCCAGCGCGACCGCGACCGTTTCCGGTGCGCGGCGGCGCTCGTTGGGCGCCAGCAGTTGCGGCGACGGGCGCGCCGGTGCGTCGTCCGCCACGGTGCCACCACGGGCGTAATCGCACGCGGCGGCCCACGACGGCAGTCCGCGCGTCCAGAAGCCGATGCCGGCGATGCTGGCGACGAGCGGGCTCATGCGCGACCGAACACCAGCGAGCAGTTGTTGCCGCCGAAGCCGAAGGAGTTGTTCATGGCGTAGCGCAGCCCGCGTGCCTGGGCATTGTCGAAGCGGATCTGCGGGCCGCAGGCGGGATCGGCGCGGGCGCTGTGGAGGGTGCCGGGCAATTCGCCGTGTTCGAGCGCGAGCAGCGCGATCACCGATTCGACGATGCCGGCGGCGCCGAGCGTGTGCCCGGTCCAGCCCTTGGTCGAACCGGCGTGCAGGGTATCGGGGAACAAGGCCGCGACGGCGGCCGCCTCGACCGCATCGTTGGCCGGTGTCGCCGTGCCGTGCAGGTTGAGGTAGCCGACCTCGGCGGCGGCGATGCCGGCGCGCGCGAGCGCATCGCGCATCGCCAGGCGCGCGCCGAGGCCGTCGGGGTGCGGTGTCGACATGTGGTGGGCGTCGCTGGATTCGCCGTAGCCACGCAGGCACAGGCCGTTGTCGTCGGTTGTGGCGCGTTCGAGCACGGCGAAACCGCCGGCCTCGCCGAGCGACAGGCCGCTGCGCTCGGCGTCGAACGGCCGGCATGGCTCGGCGGCGACCAGCTGCAGCGCGTTGAAGCCGAACAGCACGCTGCCGCACAAAGTGTCGACGCCGCCGACCAGGGCCGCGTCGGCGAGCCCGGCGCCGATCAGCCGCGCGGCCTGGGCGAACACCTTGGCGCTCGACGAGCAGGCGGTGGCCACGGTGACGCACGGTCCCTGCAGGCCGGTGGCCGCGCGGACGAAGTCGCCGAGCGAATGCGGCGTGTGCACGAGCGGGCGGGCGAGGTCGACGGGGATTTGCCCGGTGCCGTCGGTGCCGCGTTCGAGGCGGGCGTAGGCCTCCTCACTGGCACCGATGCTCGAGGTCGAGGTGCCGACCACCACCGCGACGCGCGCGGCACCGTAGCGGTTGATCATTGCCGCGATCGCCGCCTCGACGCCGTCGTGCTGCAGTGCCAGCCAGGCCAGGCGGTTGTTGCGGCTGTCCCACGGCGCGAGGTCGGCCGGCAGCTGTACATGCTCGAGACCGTCGACGCGACCGATCCAGCAGTCCAGCGGCGCCTCGCCCGCTGCGAGCGCGGCGAAGTCGTTGCGGCGCAGGCCGCTGCGGCGTTCGCGCAACGCCGTCGCCTGGGCCTCGCGGCCGCGACCGAGCGCGGTGGTCGCGGTGTAGGCGCGGATCGCCAGCGGCGGCATCGGCGCTACGGCGGGGCGGGGCGGACGAAGTGCTGACGGCACGCAGGACTCTCTTGCGAACAAGGGCGGAGTATAGCCAGCGCCTTCTGCCGCCACCCGCGGCGTAGACTGAACGCCCACTCGCCCCATCGTCCGCGTTCCGCGTTCAGTCAGACATGACCAGCCGCCTTGCCCATCGACTGGCCCTGTTCGGCGACCGCGATGTGCTGCATGCCATGGCCGTGGCGGGCGCCGCCTGTGTGCTCAGCGCCGGTCTGGTCTATGTCGGCTACTTCGTCCACGTGTTGCGCATCGCGCGCAAGGCGTCGTGCCTGCCCGCGCACGGGCAGTGCGTGCTGCTGTTCGGCAAGCACGCGCCGCAGGGTCGCCTCGATCGCGATTTCGCGGCACGGCACGACCGCGCCGTGTCGCTGTGGCAGGAGCGTCCGCCGGTGAGTGTGGTGCTGCTCGGCGGCGGCGCGCCGGGCGAGGCCAGCGAAGCTGAACTCGCGCGGCAGGGATTGTTCGCGCGCGGACTCGCACTGGACGCGCCGCTGCGGCTGGAAGCGCAATCGCGCGACACCCTGCAGAACCTGCGCAACGCCCGCCAACTGCTCGGTGACGGCATGCGCACGCGCGTGACCCTGCTCAGCAGCCGCTACCACCTGGCGCGCTGCGCGCTGTTCGCACGCCAGCTCGGCTTCGACGCCGAGCTGTGCGCGGCCGAGCCGCGGCTGCGGCTCGATCCGCACATGTGGCTGCGCCTGGCCGGCGAGGCCGGTTACGTCTGCCTGACCGACATCGGCGCGCGCTGGGCGCGGCTGATCGGGCACCGGCGCATGCTCGCCCGCGTCAGCTGAGCCGGCGCGCGCCAGGCGCACCGGCCCGGTCTAGCTGCTGGTGTATGCACCTTCCCGCATAATCGCGACCTTGGTTTCCAGGAAGAAACGATGTCCGCAACCTCGCCGTTGTCGCTGCTCAATCCCGCTGTTGTGGCCCAGACCGAGGCTTGGCGCGAGCGTTTCCTGCACGCCGAACCGTTCCGGTACGTGGTGATCGACGACTTCCTCGATGCGGACTTCGCGCAGGCGCTGCTGCGAGAGTTTCCAGCGTTCGAGCGCGGCAACTACATCGGCGACGACGGTCGGCCCGGCGGCAAGTCGACACTGGACCGCATTCGCGGCCTCGGTCCGGACTACGTCGCGCTCGACGAGGCGATCCAGTCGCCGCCGTTACTCGACCTGATTGGCCGCATCACCGACATCCCCGGGCTGCTGTACGACCCGTTCTACCTGGGCGCGGCACCCACGAGAACCGCCACGGCGCCGCGCTCGACCCGCACATCGACTTCAACTACCACCCCAGCGAACGCTGGCACCGCCGCCTCAACCTGATCGTCTACCTCAACCACGACTGGCGGGCGGACTGGGGCGGCAACCTCGAACTGTTCGTCGATCCCTATGCCGACCGTCGCCCGGCGGTGTCGGTGCCGCCGGCGTTCAACCGTTGCGTTATCTTCGAGACCACCGAGCACAGCTGGCACGCGTTCGATCCGATCCAGTTACCGGAGGATCAACGCGAACGCAGCCGCAAGTCGATCGCGTTGTACTTCTACAGCGATGACCGCCCCGCCGAGCAGAGCGCCGGGCGCCACACCACGCACTACGTGAAGCGGCAGCTGCCCGCGCACCTGCGTGCCGGCCACACCTTGGGCGAGGCCGATGTGACCGAGTTGCAGGCGCTGCTGCAGCAGCGCGACGGCTACATCCGCGGCCAGCAGGAAGAGATTGCCAAGCTGCTGCAGGCGCAGGACCACGGTTTCTCCGGCAAGGTGCTGTACCTGGCCAAGCGCTTGTACGTGCGGATGCGGCGCTGAGCCGCTACGGCCCGACACTTGCGCGGAGCGGGAGCGCGCAAGTGCGCGCCGCCCCGACGACGAAATGCGTGCGTGGCTTACCGTGGCAGCAGGTACTGCGGGAAATAGAACTCCTGCAGCTCGTGCAGGGTCGAGCCGGTCACGCGGTCCTGGAGTCCGCTGTCGGGCAGGTCGAGGATCAGCTCGGCGGTGCTCGCGCGGCGGGTGTAATAGGCGCCGTTGTAACCCACGCCCTTCAGGAACTGCTGGATCGCCGGGTTGCTGATGTCGTACACGAAGAAGCCGGCGATGACCTTCTGGTCGTCGATGCGCACGCGCACGTTGGCGCGGCCCTTGCGGTAGTCGTACACCGTGATCGAGGGGTAGCCCTCGCCGTGCAACGGGTCCGGGTGTTCGACGGTGCGGCCGGTGGCCAGGGTCAGCTCGTCGTAGCTGAAGGCACGCACCAGCTCGCGTTTTTCCTGCAGGTCGTAGACCCACAGCAGCGGCGCGGTCACGCGGTCGCGGAACTGCATCTGCACGGCCAGCGCCACGTAGCGGTCGAACGACGGCCGCGCCCAGAACCAGCCGGTGAAGCGCTCGGTGCTGCCGGCGAAGAAATAGCCGCTGCCCGGGCGGAATGGCATCGCCTCCTGCTCGAACGTCAGGTCGATGCCCAGGCCGTTGATCGTGCCCTTGACCCGCCAGGTCTTCAGGTCGCCCTGCATCGTCACAGGGCCGGCGACGATGTCGCAATGGTCCGTCGCGCCCTTGAACTCGGCGGTGGGGAAGGTGGCGATCTCGTTGCGCTGCACGCCGTTCTCGTGCAGCTGGATGCGGGCCACCGCCATCGGGGTGTCCCCCAGCTGCGGCACGAAGCCGAGCGATGCTTGGGGCGAGGCCGTGCAGACGATCGTCGTGCCGTCCGCCAGCTGCACGTCGCTGTACCACCACTCGAACACATGCGGGTTGCCGGTGAGGTCGCGCGTCTGCCAGCCATCGGCCTCCGGCAGGATCTCGCGCTTGACGTTGAAGTGGGCGTAATCGGCGTCGGTCGTGCCCCAGCCATTGATCGTGAGGGCCGCGGTCTGTTCCTGTCAGTTTCCGGTCACTGTCTATTTGCTCCTGAGCGAGTGGATTGCGTTGTTTGCCCGCAGTGGTGCGGCCAAACATGTGGCGCAGAAAATAGCGGGCACAGTGATGGAGGCGTGATAGATCGCGGCACGTTTGCCACCATCGGCCACGAACAAAGAACCCGGCTTGCGCCGGGCTTCTTGCGTTATGGCTTCAGGCAGCGTCCGAAGAACTCCTCGGTGATGCGCAGCCGGTGCAGGTTGTCGGCGCCCTTGAGGCCGTGCTTGGCGCCCGGGTAGGTCATCAACTCGAACGGCTGCGCGCGTTTCTGCAACGCGCTCATCAGCACGGTGGAGTTGCTGAACAGCACGTTGTCGTCGGCCATGCCGTGGATCAGCAGCAGCTTCGACTTCAGGCCGTCGATGTGCTGCAGCACGCGGCCTTCGCGGTAGCCGTCGGGGTTGGCGGCGGGCAGGTTCATGTAGCGCTCGGTGTAGTGCGTGTCGTACAGACCCCAGTCGGTGACCGGCGCGCCGGCGACGCCGCAGGCATAGCGATCGCTGGCCTTGGCCAGCAGCATCAATGTCATGTAGCCGCCGTTGGACCAGCCGTACACGCCGATGCGCTGGCCGTCGACCCACGGCTGCGCCTGCAGCCAGTCCACGCCCTTGAGCTGGTCGACCACTTCCACCGTGCCCTGCTTGCCGTACAGCGCGCCGCCGAAGGCCGCACCGCGGCGCGGGGTGCCGCGGTTGTCGAGCGAGAACACCACGTAGCCGTGCTGCGCCAGGTACTGGTTGAAGTCCGGCGCCCAGCCGCGGCGCACGGTCTGCGAGGCCGGGCCGCCGTAGACCATCACCACCACCGGGTAGCGCTTGCCCGGGTCGAAGCCGGTCGGCTTGAGCAGGCTGTATTGCAGGGCGGTCTTGCCGTCGGCGGCGGTCAGCGTGCCGTATTCGATCGGCCGGTGCGCGGCGCGGAACTTCGCGTACGGGTGCTTCGGGTCGGCCAGGTCGTTGTCGAGCAGCGCGGCGATGCGGGTGCCGTCGTTGCGGTACAACTCCAGCTGCGGCGGCGTGGCCGGGTTGGACCAGCTGTCGACATAGACGCTGGCGTTGGTGGCGAAGCTCGCACTGTGCACGCCGTCGGGCTTGGACAGGCGTTCGATATGCAGATTCTTGTCGCCACCGGGGAGCGGCACGCGGTAAATCTGCGTATCCAGCGGCGAATCCTTGCCGGCGGCGAAGTAGACCTGGCCGGCGACCTCGTCGACCGCGAGCACGCCGTCGACCGGCCACTCGCCGGAGGTCAACGCGCGCGCGTGGCCGCCGTCGCCGTCGAGCACGTACAGGTGTTCAAAACCGCTACGCTCGCTGCTCCACAGGATGCGGCCGTCCTTGAGGAAGCGCAGGTCGTTGTGCAACGGCACCCAGGTCTTGCTGGTCTCGGTGACCAGCGTGCGCTGCTTGCCGGAGACGAGGTCGGCCTCGATCAGTTCGAGCGTGTGCTGGTCGCGTGACTGGCGCTGGAACGTCAGCCGCTGCGGGTCGCGCCAGTCGACGCGGGCGAGGTAGATGTCAGCGCCCTTGGTAGGCTCACCTTTGCCCAGATCAATCCACTTCGGCGTGGGCGCGGCCTTGCCGATCGACACCACGCCCAGCTGCAACAGCACGTTCTTGTCGCCGGCGGCCGGGTAGCGCTGCTCGATCACCTCGGTGCGGTCGGGGTAGACCTCGTAGCGCTTCTGCACCGGCACCGGGCTTTCGTCGATGCGGGCGTAGGCGATCGCCGAATCATCCGGCGCCCACCAGTAACCGGTGTGGCGGTCCATTTCCTCGTCGGCGACGAACTCGGCGACGCCGTTGCCGATGGTGTCGCTGCCGTCCTTGGTCAGCTGCGTGCTCTTGCCGCCGGCCAGGTCGATCACCCACAGGTTGCGTTCGCGCACGAAGCTGACGAAGCCGCCCTTGGGCGATAGTTTCGGGTCGGTGGCGAAACCTTCGCCGTTCGTGAGCTTGCGCACGCCGGCCTTGCCCGGCTTGCTCAGGTCATACAGATACAGTTCGCCGCCGAGCGGGAACAGCAGCGACTGGCTGTCCGGTGCCCACTGGTAATCGACGATGCCGCTGAGCGCGGCGATGCGCTGGCGCTCGCGGCGCGCCTTCTCGGCGTCGCTGAGCACTTCCTCGCCCGGCAGGATGTCGTTGGAATCGACCAGCAGCGCGGTGGCGCCGCTGGCGATGTCGTAGGCCCACAGGTCGAGGCGGTTCTTGTTGCTGTCCTTGCCGCGCAGGAAGGTCACGCGGCTGCCGTCGGGGGCGACCTTGGCCTTCATCAGGCTGGGGCCGGACAACGGCGCGTCGCCGGCGAGGGCTTCGAGCGTGAGTTTGCCCGGTGCGGTGACGGGTTCGGCGGCGAGGACGGGAAGGGCAGTGGTGAGTGACATGGCGAGCAGGCAGGCGGCGGCGCCGCGAACGGTCAGGGTCTTCATGCGTGGGTCGACGGGGTTCCGAAGAGGATTTGGTGCATTTCCGGGGTCATTTCGCGCTGTGCGCCGTAGCGTTCGGCCAGCGCGTAGGCGCGTTGTGCGGCAGGACGCGCGGCGATGGCGGCGTGCCAGCGGCGCACGTTGGCGAACGGCGTCAGGTCCAGCGGCGCCTTGGTGTACGGGTTGATCCACGGGTGCGCGGCCATGTCGGCGATGGAGTAGTCGCCGGCGATGAACTCGCGGCCCTGCAGGCGCTTGTCGAGCACGCCGAGCAGGCGCAGCACTTCGCGGGTGTAGCGGTCGATCGCATAGGCAATGGGCTCCGGCGCGTAGACGGTGAAGTGGCCGTACTGGCCGGTCATCGGCCCGAGCCCGCCCATCTGCCAGTGCAGCCACTGGTTGACTTCGACCTTGCCGCGCAGGTCGTCGGCGAAGAAACGGCCGGTCTTGTTGGCCAGGTACAGCAGGATCGCGCCGGACTCGAACACACTGATCGGCGCACCGCCGTCGGCGGGCGCGCGGTCGACAATCGCCGGCATCTTGTTGTTCGGCGAGATCGCCAGGTAGTCCGGCTTGAACTGGTCGCCGGCGCCAATGTCGACCGGGTGGATGGTGTAGTCCAGCCCCACCTCTTCGAGGAACAGGGTGATCTTGTGGCCGTTCGGGGTCGGCCAGTAATGCAGGTCGATCATTGCGCGTGCCCGGCGTGATGAGGGCGCCAGTGTAAGCGGGTCGCCCGGGGCGGCGCCGTGGCCGATTTGGCGGTGTCGTCGCCCGGCCGCCACCCTGGCCCGCTCGTCCTTCATCGAGGCCGGGTTGCTGGGCCTGTCCCTGTGCGCGCCGGCCGAGGCCCGGTGATGGCCTGGCGCAGACGCACGGCGTCGCGGCGATCGGAGAACCGCAGGCCGTCGCCCACCGGCTCCAGCCCGAGCGCCGTGTAGCTGGCATCCAGTGACGGGAACTCGCGCGAGGCGGCATAGCGTCGCCAGCGGCGCTGGAAGTCGTCGCCACCGGCGATACGGTCGAGTTCGGCGACGAACGCCTGCGGCCGCACCGCGCCGGTGCCGTGCAGGCAGCAACGCGCGTACTGCGACAGCACCGTGTCGAGGTTGCTGCCGTGCCGGCGCAGGGACAGGTCGGCCTCCAGCCAGTACGCCGCGCCGGCCCAGTACACCCGCATGGTGCCGCGGTGGCGGCGGCTGATCTCGTCCAGCGGCGCACCGCTGTTCTCACGACGGCCACGGCCGAAGCCGGCATCGAGCTTGTCCCAGGCCTGCTCCGGTGTGAGCAATCCGGCCCGCGCGCGCAGCACGTTCTGGTAGTAGCTGGCCAGGCCCTCGGCCAGCCAGCGGCCGTCGTCGCCGAGGTAGGGGTGGAACAGGTGCGCCAGCTCGTGCACCGCGGTCCAGTCGTCGCGCAGCTCGGCGTAACCGGCGTCACCGCGCACGTACAGCAATACGCTGACGCCGTCGCGGCGCAGGGTCTGGCCCCATGGCACCGGGCTGGTGCTGCGGCGCTGGCTCTGTTCGATCCGTACCGTCGCCTCCGGCAGCGGGAAGCGCCCGTACGCGGTCAGCATCGCTTCCGCCGCCCCGGCCAGCCAACGCTGCAGCTCGTCGGCGCGGGCCGGGCTGGGCGCGTCGATCACGTGCACGCGCAGCACGCCACCATCGGCGCGCAGCAGGCGTTCGTTGTCGTAGGCGGAGGACCCGCCCGGCTCGGCAGCCGATGAATTCAGCGCGGCGGCGAGCGCCAGCAACAGTAGCCAGGGGCGTCCCATGATTGAACGGGATTTTGCTCGTCGCTGTCGCTTTTGGACAGCCGACCCAACGCCCCAGACCCGAAGGGCGGCGTGCATGGATGCACGCCGTATTCTGACCGAGCCAGGATGGCGAGTCGGAAAATCCCCTTGGCCGTTCCAATCGCGGGGCTGATTGGTCGAGGACGGCCGTTTCTTTTGGTTACTTTCGACCGAAGCGAGTTCTCTTCGGATCTTTGGGCCAGCAAAGAAAAGTGACCCGGCCGCGACAGCGGACGGAAGCTTTGGCGGTTGCTCCATCCCACGAAGGCCCGGGTGCGCTGCGCTTACCCGGGCTACGAAGCAACAGCAAAGTCCCTGGATCCCCGCCTGCGCGGGGATGACGATCAAAAGCAACCGCAACGTCCCTGGATCTTCGATCCCCAGCCATCGGGCACAGCCCGATGGCGCTCAGCGCTGCGCGAGTCAATGACTCGCAAGCAGCGGCGCTTCGCCCCCGCCTGCGTTGGGATGACGAGCAAAGGCATCGGCGCCTCGTCTCCACCTTCTTGGCGATGACGGCAAAAGCCGGTCCGCGGCTGATACCAACGCAGCCACCGTTACAATACGTCGATGGATGTCTCCCACCTGCTCGACGCGCTGAACCCGGCGCAGCGCGAGGCCGTCAGCGCCCCGCCCGGTCACTACCTTGTCCTCGCCGGCGCCGGTTCCGGCAAGACCCGCGTGCTCACCCACCGCATCGCCTGGTTGAACGAGGTCTGCGGCGTGCCCACCCACGGCATCCTCGCGGTGACCTTCACCAACAAGGCCGCCGGCGAGATGCGCCACCGCGTCGACGCCCAACTGCGCCACGGCGCGCGCGGCATGTGGATCGGCACCTTCCACGGCCTGGCACATCGCTTGCTGCGGCTGCACTGGCAGGAGGCGAAGCTGCCGGAAGGCTTCCAGGTCCTGGATTCCGACGACCAACTGCGCCTGGTCAAGCGCGTGGTGCAGGCGCTGGAGCTCGACGACACCCGCTTCCCGCCGCGCCAGATCGCGTGGTGGATCAACGCGCAGAAGGACGAGGGCCGGCGCCCGCAGAACATCCAGACCGGCAGCGGCGATCCCTGGGCCGATGTCATGCACAAGGCCTACGCCGCCTACCAGGAGCGCTGCGAACGCGCCGGCCTGGTCGACTTCGCCGAGCTGCTGCTGCGTGCGCACGAGCTGCTGCGCGACAACCCGGCGCTGCTGGCGCATTACCGCCACCGCTTCGGCGAGATCCTGGTCGACGAGTTCCAGGACACCAACGCGATCCAGTACGCATTCGTGCGCGTGCTGGCCGGCGACAGCGGCCACGTGTTCGTGGTCGGCGACGACGACCAGGCCATCTACGGCTGGCGCGGCGCCAAGGTCGAGAACGTGCAGAAGTTCCTCAAGGATTTCGCCGGAGCGCAGACGATCCGGCTGGAACAGAACTACCGGTCCAGCGCCAACATCCTCGATGCCGCCAACGCGGTGATTGCGCACAACCCCGACCGCCTCGGCAAGAAGCTGTGGACCGACACCGGCGTCGGCGAACCGATCGACCTGTACGCCGCCTACAACGAGATGGACGAGGCGCGCTTCGTGATCGAGCGCCTGCGCCAGTGGGTGCGCGACGGTGGCAGCCACGGCGACGTCGCCATCCTCTACCGCAGCAACGCGCAGTCGCGCGCGTTCGAAGAGGCGTTGCTGGCCGAGCAGGTGCCGTACCGCGTCTACGGCGGCCAGCGCTTCTTCGAGCGCGCCGAAATCAAGGACACGCTGGCCTACCTGCGCCTGATCAGCAACCGCGCCGACGACGCCGCGTTCGAGCGTGCGGTCAACACGCCCACGCGCGGCATCGGCGAGCGCACCCTGGACGAAGTGCGCAAGCGCGCCCGCGCCGACGCCGCGCCGCTGTGGGCGGCCGCGCGCTGGATGAGCGGCGAAAGCGTGCTGGCGGCGCGCGCGCGCAACGCGTTGGCCGGCTTCATCAAGCTGGTCGACGACCTCGAGGCGGAAGTGGCCGAGATGACGCTGCCGGAGAAGATCGACCACGTGCTGATCCGCTCCGGCCTGCGCGACCACTACTTCAACGAATCGCGCGGCCAGCTCGACTCGCGCGTCGACAACCTCGACGAACTCGTCTCCGTCGCCTCGCGCTTCAGTCGCAGCGACGACGAGGACGCCGCGGCGATGCCGGAGCTGGTCGCCTTCCTCAGCTACGCCGCGCTCGAGGCCGGCGAGGGCCAGGCCCAGGCCGGCGAGGACGGCGTGCAGCTGATGACCCTGCACAGCGCCAAGGGCCTGGAGTTCCCGCTGGTGTTCCTCGGCGGGCTGGAGGAGGGCCTGTTCCCGAGCAGCAAGTCGACCGAGGAATCCGGCCGGCTCGAGGAAGAGCGGCGCCTGGCCTACGTCGGCATCACCCGCGCGCGCCAGAAGCTGGTGCTGAGCTACGCCGAGTCGCGCCGCATCCACGGCCAGGACATGTACGGCATGCCGTCGCGCTTCCTGCGCGAGATTCCGCCGGCGTTGCTGCACGAAGTGCGGCCGAAGGTGCAGGTGTCGCGGCCGATGTACGGCGGTGCCCCGCGCCGCAGCCCGGCGGCAGTGGGCCATGCCGCGATCGAGGCGCCGCCGGTCAAGCTCGGCGCGCAGGTGCGCCACGCGAGCTTCGGCACCGGCACCGTCACCGACTACGAAGGCAGCGGCGCGCACGCGCGCGTGCAGGTCAACTTTGACGATGCGGGATCCAAGTGGCTGGTGCTGGCGTACGCCAATCTGCAGCCGGCCTGAACCGACGCAGCGCAGTCACTGCGCATCGTGGAAGATCACACCGAGGGTATGGCGCCGGCCCGAGCGCACGCGGCTGACGCCGTGGCGCAGCTGCACCCGGTACGGGCCGCGCGTGCCCTGCACCGGCCGCTGGTGCACGGCGAACACCACCGCATCGCCCTGTTGCAGCGGTACCACCTCGGCACGTGATTGCATGCGCGGGCGTTGTTCGGTCAGCACGAACTCGCCGCCGCTGAAATCACCGTCGTTCAAGCCGCTTTTGTTGAGGTCACCGCCAGGGCCACGTTGCGGCTGCGACAGCAGCACCGCCAGCTGCAGCGGGAACACATGCTCGCCGTACAGGTCCTGGTGCAGGCAGTTGTAATCCCCGGTGTCGTAGCGCAGCAGCAGCGGCGTCGGCCGGGTCTGCCCCGCCGCATGGCAGCGCGCGATGAAATCCGCGTGCGTGGCGGGGTAGCGCACATCGCTGCCCATTGCCTCGTTCCAGCGGTGGGCGATCGGCACCAGGCGCAGGTAGAACGCGGCGCGCAGCGTGGCCACGGCGGCGGGCAAGGGGTAGGCAAAGTAGCGGTATTCGCCGCGGCCGAAGCCGTGCCGCGCCATCACCACCCGGCTGCGGAAACCGTCGGGCCGGTCGTACCCCGCGGCCAGCGCGCGGCACTGCGCCGCATCGAGCAGCGCCGGCACGTGGGCATGACCGCGTGCGTCGAGTTCGCTGGCGATGCCGGCCCAGTCCAGCCAGTCCACGCGTTGCGCGAGCGACGCCGTGTCAGTAGTGCGCTGCGGCAACGCGCTCATGCGCGCGCCTCGCGTTGCAGCAGCGCGTGTTTGCGTGCAGGGCCCCAGCGATAGCCGGACAGGCCGCCGTCGTGCCGGACCACGCGATGGCAGGGGATCGCCACCGCCAGCACGTTGGCCGCGCAGGCCGCGGCCACGGCGCGTGCCGCGGTCGGTGCGCCAATGCGCTCGGCGATGTCGCGGTAGCTGGCCGTGGCGCCGACCGGGATCGCGCGCAGCGCGCGCCAGACGCGTTGCTGGAAGGCGGTGCCGTCCTGGTCCAGCACGCAGTCGAGCCCGCGTTGCGGGGCGTCGATGAAGGCAGCCACGTCGCGGACGCGATCGGCCAGGCCGTCGGCATCGGCAACCAGCCGCGCCTGCGGCCAACGCTGCTGCAGTTCGCGCGCGAGTGCATCCGGCGTGTCGCCCAGCAGGATCGCGCGAATGCCGCGCGTGCTGACCGCGACCAACACAAAACCGAGCGAACACGGCGTCATCGCGAAACGGATCGGATGATCGACGCCGTGCTGATCCGGTCGCTGCGGCTGGCAGCGCTGGCAGGGGCGGAACCCGGCCTGCTCGGCCTCGGCGGGCGTTGCATGGAAGCGCACGTTCTGTGGCCGCGGCAAGCGGGCCGTGCAGGACGGGCGGCAATACACGCCGGTGCTGCGCACCGAATAGACAAAACGGCCATCGGCGGCGCGGTTGCGGGCGACCAGGTCGGCCCAGCGCGGGTCGCGCAGCGTCGGAATAGTGGGAGCGTTCATCGCGTGCCTCAGTGGCGGGGACGCGATCCAATCTAGGGAAAGCGCCCGACACGCGATATCCGCTTCTTGCTGCCGATGCACGGCGTCGTGGCGCGCCGCCTCGATATGAGTATCCGGGCGCGCGGCCTGCAGGTCGGCCCCTGTTGCTGCTTACCAGCTGAACAGCTTGTACTGCACCGGCGAGATCGGGCCTTCGCCCTTGCTGCTGTCGAGGACGCCGTCGCCGTTGTCATCGACCAGGTAGTACACCGGCCCGCGCGCCGGGGTGATCTTGACCACGCGCAGTTGGCCGGCGACGTGGTATTCGTCGATCACGTCACCGCCTTCGACGGTGCGGGTGCGCACTTGCGCGCCTTCGAGCCCGGCGGTCGGGTCGTCGCTACCGGCCAGGGTCGCGCAACCGGCCAGCGACAGCGGCAGCAGCAGGGCGAGCAGGGCGGTGGTGGCGGTGTGCATGGTGATTCTCCAATCCATTGACGGGCTAAGGCACAGGATACGCGCCTGCGCCCGGATGGCGGTGAGGGGCATAGACAGGCCGGCGTAGAATCGCCGCCATGACACCTACTCATCCGCGACTGGTCCTGATCGATGGCTCCAGCTACCTCTACCGCGCCTTCCATGCGTTGCCGCCGCTGAGCAACGACGCCGGTGAGCCGACCGGTGCCTTGTTCGGCGTGGTCAACATGCTGCGCGCGACCTTGAACGAGAAGCCCGACTACGTCGCCTTCGTGGTCGACGCGCCCGGCCCGACCTTCCGCGACGAGCTCTACCCGCAGTACAAGGCGCAGCGCCCGCCGATGCCGGACGAGTTGCGCGCGCAGGTGCAGCCGATGTGCGACATCGTCGAGGCCCTGGGCATCACCATCCTGCGCGTGCCCGGGGTCGAAGCCGACGACGTGATCGGCACGCTGGCGCTGCAGGCGGCCGCACAGGGCATCGACGTGACGATCTCCACCGGCGACAAGGACTTCGCCCAACTGGTGCGCCGGCTCGACAACGGCGTCGGCGTGGCCCTGGTCAACACCATGAGCGGCAGCCGCATGGACTCGGAGGCCGCCGTGCTCGACAAGTTCGGTGTGAAGCCGGAGCAGATCGTCGATTTCCTGGCGCTGATGGGCGACAGCGTCGACAACATCCCCGGCGTCGACAAGTGCGGTCCCAAGACCGCGGCCAAGTGGCTGGGCGAGTACGGCACGCTCGACGGCGTGATCGCCCACGCCGATGTGGTCAAGGGCAAGATCGGCGACAACCTGCGGGCGGCATTGCCGCGGCTGCCGCTCAACCGCACGCTGACCACGATCAAGACCGATGTCGCGCTCGACCGCACGCCGGAAGCGTTGGGCCTGCGCGAGCGCCACGTCGACGACCTGCGCACGCTGTACGCGCGTTACGGCTTCAAGCAGGCCTTGCGCGAGCTCGAGGGTGGCGCGGCCAGCGACGACAGCGCCGGCGTGCGCAACACCGCCGCCGGCTATGCACGCTCCAATGCGCCGTCGGAACAGGCGCCGGACGCGACGCTGGCCATGCCGGGCGAGTACGAGACCGTGCTGACGCACGAGCAGCTCGACGCCTGGCTCGCGCAATTGCAGGCCGTCGGCGAGTTCGCCTTCGACACCGAGACCGATGCGCTCGACCCGATGCGCGCCAACCTGGTCGGCCTGAGCTTCGCGGTCGAACCCGGCCGCGCCGCGTACCTGCCGCTCGCGCATGACTACCCGGGCGCGCCGGCGCAGCTCGACCGCGACGCGACGCTGGCCAAGCTGCGGCCGCTGTTCGCCGATGCCGGCAAGAAGAAGCTCGGCCAGCACGGCAAGTACGACCTGCACGTGCTGCGCCGCCACGGCGTCGACGTGGCCGGCTATGCCGACGACACCATGCTCGAAAGTTTCGTCTACAACGCCACCGCCACGCGCCACGACATGGACTCGCTGGCCAAGCGCTACCTCGGCTACGACACGATCAAGTACGAGCAGGTGGCCGGCAAGGGGGCCAAGCAGATCGCGTTCTCGCAGGTCGCGCTCGACGACGCCACCCGCTACGCCGCCGAGGACGCCGACGTGACCTTGCGCCTGCACCGCGCGCTGGCGCCGAAGCTGGCCGCCGAACCGGGCCTGGAGCGCGTCTACCGCGAGATCGAGATGCCGCTGGTGCCGGTGCTGGCGCGGATCGAGGCCACCGGCGTGCGCATCGACGGTGATGAGCTGCGTCGGCAGTCGGCTGACCTGGGCAAGCGCATGCTCGCCGCGCAGCTCAAGGCCACCGAACTGGCCGGGCGCACGTTCAACCTGGACTCGCCCAAGCAGCTGGGGCAACTGCTGTTCGACGAACTCAAGCTGCCGGCGCTGGTGAAGACGCCATCGGGGGCGCCGTCGACCAACGAAGAAGCGCTGGAAGCGATCGCCGACCAGCACGAGCTGCCGCGGGTGATCCTCGAGTACCGCGGCCTGGCCAAGCTGCGCAGCACCTACACCGACAAACTGCCGGAGATGGTCAACCCCGTCACCGGCCGCGTCCACACCAGCTACCACCAGGCCGGCGCCGCCACCGGCCGGCTCGCGTCCAGCGATCCCAACCTGCAGAACATCCCGATCCGCACCGACGACGGCCGCCGCATCCGCCAGGCGTTCGTCGCGCCGGGCGGCCGCAAGATCGTCGCCTGCGACTACTCGCAGATCGAGCTGCGGATCATGGCGCACCTGTCGCAGGACGACGGCCTGCTGCGCGCATTCGCCTCCGGCGCCGACATCCACAAGGCCACCGCCGCCGAGGTGTTCGGCAAGGCCATCGACGCGGTCAGCGGCAACGAGCGCCGTGCCGCCAAGGCGATCAACTTCGGCCTGATGTACGGCATGAGCGCGTTTGGCCTGGCGCGCCAGCTCGGCATCGCCCGCGGCGAGGCGCAGGATTACATCGCGCTGTATTTCAGCCGCTACCCGGGCGTGCGCGACTTCATGGAGCGCACCCGCCAGCAGGCGCGCGAGCGCGGCTACGTCGAAACCGTGTTCGGCCGCCGCCTGTACCTGGACAACATCGCCGCGCGCAACCAGGGCCTGCGTGCCGGCGCCGAGCGCGCCGCGATCAACGCGCCGATGCAGGGCACCGCGGCCGACATCATCAAGCGCGCGATGATCGCCATCGACGCTTGGCTGGCCGGGCAGGGCGGGCGCGCGCTGATGGTGCTGCAGGTGCACGACGAACTGGTGTTCGAGGTCGAGGCCGGCTTCGTCGACACCCTGGTCGCCGAGGCGACGGCGCGGATGTCGGCCGCGGCGCAGCTGCGGGTGCCGCTGGTGGTCGACAGCGGGGTCGGCGACAACTGGGAGCAGGCCCACTGACGGTGGCCGGTCCTGCCCATTCCGCCCCCTGTCGCCCGGCTCGGCACAGGGGCTGGACTGGTGCGGTGCCCAAGTTTTTCGGGGTCGCTTTATCTGAACAAACTGAACAGGTTCACCGAACTTAAAACGTTTTCACAGGGTGAATCGAACCTGAATCCAACAATTTATTAACCCTGATCTTCACGAACCATCCATGTGTGCAATGGTCATATAGGTCGCGACAGGTGCAACGCCTGTCGCCGATCTCTCCCTCCCCTGGAGTGATCCCGGAGCGAAGGCCCCTCCCCAGGTCCCGCTCCACCAGCCCCGCCGGCCCCCCCTGCCTGCGGGGCTTTTTATTGTCTGCGCTTTTTTGCGCAGGCAATAAAAACCCAAAGTTCGCTACGCAAACTTTGGGCCCCGCCATGTGCTTCCTGTCCCGGCCCGGCGTAGCACGCCGGGCGTTCGGATGGTCTACGCGGCAATGCCGCGTAAGCAGACCATCCTCACCCCCGCGGCTTCGCCGCGCTCCCCTTACTGAGAGAGCTCCCAACCAGAGAGGGTAGGTGCTCCACCAGAACCGAAAACCGTCATTCCCGCGAAAGCGGGAATCCATGGACTTTGCCTGGGGTTCTAGGATTCCAGCTTCAGCGAAAAAGGTTAGACGCGTCTGCTCAGTTCATGGCCCGCGCTGACGCACAATGGCCATCGCAGGCTGGCCGTCGGAGAACCGCATGTTCGAGCTGTCGATGCCGTGGTGGGAGTTCGTGCTGCGCGCGGTGGTGGTCTATGTCGTGCTGCTGGTGATGATCCGCCTGTCGGGCAAGCGCACGATCGGCCAATTCACCGCCTTCGACGTGCTGCTGATCGTGCTGCTAGGCAACGCCGTGCAGAACGCCCTGCTCGGCAGCGACACCTCGATGGCCGGCGGACTGCTGCTGGCGGCCACGCTGATCGCGTTGAACTGGGTGGTGGGCTTCGTCACCGCGCGCAGCAAAGGCGCCGAGCGGCTGCTCGAAGGCGAGCCGGTGGTGCTGGCGCGCGACGGCCACGTGTTCCGCGAGGTGCTGCGGCGCGAACTGGTCAGCCGCGAGGACTTCGCCAAGGCGATGCGTGAGGCCGGGTGCGGTGACGTCGGCCTGATCCGGCTGGCGCTGCTGGAGACCAACGGCCATATCACGTTGCTGCTGCGCAAGCCGCACAGCCAGGACGAGGGCGAGGCGGTGTGATCAGGCGCCGTCGTCGGACTGCTCGCCCAGCCAGTCGCGCGGGCGCAGGTAGTCCTGCAGTCGTGCCTCGGCGCTGCCCGCTTCCGGCGCATAGCCGTACTCCCAGCGCACCAGCGGTGGCAGGCTCATCAGGATCGACTCGGTGCGCCCGCCCGACTGCAGGCCGAACAACGTGCCGCGGTCGAGCACCAGGTTGAACTCGACGTAGCGGCCGCGCCGGTACAGCTGGAACTGGCGCTCGCGCTCACCAAACGACGTGTGCTTGCGGCGTTCGACGATCGGCAGGTAGGCGTCGAGGAAACCGTCACCGACCGCGCGCTGGTAGGCGAAGTCGCGTTCGAAGTCCTCGTGCAGATCGTCGAAGAACAGGCCGCCGACGCCGCGCGTCTCGTTGCGATGCTTGAGGAAGAAGTACTCGTCGCACCAGTGCTTGTGCTTGGCGTAGCGCGCGGCGCCGCCGAACGGCTCGCACAGCGCGCGGGCGGTGCGGTGCCAGTGCCGCACGTCCTCGTCGAACGGGTAGAACGGGGTCAGGTCGAAGCCACCGCCAAACCACCACGCCACCGTTTCACCGTCGCGCAGCGCGCGGAAATGGCGGACGTTGGCGTGCGTGGTCGGCAGGTACGGATTGCGCGGGTGGAACACCAGCGACACGCCGACCGCGCGCCACGAGGCGCCGGCCAGTTCCGGCCGCGCCGCTGTGGCCGACGGCGGCAGCTGGGTGCCCGACACGTCGGAGAAGCCGATACCGGCCTGCTCGAACACGGCGCCGTCGCGCAGGATGCGGGTGCGGCCACCGCCGCCGGCGAGCGCATTTGCGCCGTCGCCAGCAATGTCGGGGGCCCGCTGCCACAGGTCCTCGCGGAAGCGGGCGCTGCCGTCGGCGGCCTCGATGGCGGCGCAGATGCGGTCCTGCAGGCCGGTCAGGTAGTCGCGGACGGCATCGAAGCCGGAAAGGGGCGCGGTCATGTTCACGGGAACTTTGCGGGGTCGGCGCGCATGATAGCCGCCGCCGATCCGGGACCCGTCTGCGGCATGGCGGGTCCCCTCCGTTCTTGACTGTCGTCATCGACTGCACGACCCAGCGTTGGAGAAGCCCGTGCGCAGCCACCGTCGAACCCTTGCCGTAGCCCTGCTGCTGGTCCTGGCCGCGTGTTCGCGTGAGCCGGCGCCGGCCACCACGGCCACGACACCCGCCGCCACGCCGGCACCGGCCGCTCCGGCCACCGCGCCAGCACCGGCGCCCGCCACGCCGGCCGAGGCGGTGTTCAGCCAGGAAGAACTCGACCAGATGGTCGCGCCGATCGCGCTGTACCCGGACTCGCTGTTGGCGCAGGTGCTGATGGCCGCCACCTACCCGGGCAACGTCGCCGATGCCGTGGCCTGGTCGAAGGCACATCCCGATGCCAAGGGCGATGCCGCGGTAGCGCAGGTCGCCACGCAGCCGTGGGACCCGAGCGTGCAGGCGCTGGTGGCGTTCCCGCAGGCGCTGGCGACCCTCGGCCAGGACCCGGCCTGGGTGCAGCGCCTGGGTGACGCCTTCCTGGCCCAGCCCGAGGACGTCATGGACGCCGTGCAGCGCCTGCGCCGGCAGGCACAGACTGCCGGCAACCTGCAGTCCAACCAGTACCAGAAGGTCACCGTGCAGCCCGCCCCACCGGCGCCAGCGGCAGGCGCCAGCGTCCAGGAGGTGCAGACCGCCACCTCGCCGACCATCATCATCGAGCCGGCCGACCCGCAGACGGTGTACGTGCCCAGCTACAACCCGACCACGGTCTACGGCACCTGGGCCTACCCGTCGTACCCACCGGCCTACTACCCGCCGCCGCCGGGCTATTACGCCGGCAGCGCGCTCGTCGCCGGGCTGGCCTTCGGCACCGGCGTGGCGATCACCAACGCGCTGTGGGGCGATTTCGACTGGCACGACAACGACATCGACATCGACGTCAACCGCTACAACAACATCAACGTCAACCGGCAGATCAACGTCAACAACAACACCTGGCAGCACAACGCGGTGCACCGCGACGGCGTGCCGTACCGCGACCGCGCCAGCCGCGAGCAATTCGGTCGCCAGTTGAACGACGGCGCGCGGCGTGATGCTTTCCGCGGCGATGATCCGGCGCGTGCGGACGCGCGCCAGCGTGCGCGGTCGTCGATGGCGCAGCGCGGCTTCGAGGCCCCCGCCGCGGACAACCGCCAGGCACGCGAGCGCATTCAGGCCGGTGATCGCGATGCACAGCGCGCACAGGCCGCCGACCGCGCACGCGCGGCCGGGCAGGGCGATCGCGATCGCGCCGCCGCACGCGATCGTGCGCAGGCCAGTGCAGGTGCGCGTGACCGCGCGCAGGTCGGAGCCGGGTCGCGTGATCGCGCCCAGGCCAGCGCGGCGGCGCGCGAGCGCGTGCAGCCGCGCCCGCAAGCGCAGCAGCGCCACACGCAGCAGCAGGGCAACCACCAGGCCCGGCAGGCCGCGCGCACGCAGCATGCGGGCAGCCAGGGATCGCGCAACAACGCCTTTGCCGGCGCGCGCAATCCGCAGCAGTCGCACGCGCAGGCCAGTCGCGGCCGTGCCAGCCATGCATCCGCACAACGTCCGCAAGCCCAGCGCAGCGCCAGCGCCGGTCACCCGGTGCAGCGTTCCTCCCGTCCGCCGCAGCGTCAGGGCGGCGGCCATCGCCGTTGAGAGGCTCCATGAACACTCGCATGAACACCCTTGCACGCCCGTTGCCGCTGGTGGTGATGTTGGCCTTGGCCACGGTGGCACCCGCGTTCGCGCAGCAGGCGTACCCGACCCCGGAGGCGGCCGGCGAGGCGCTGGTCGCGGCACTGGGCACGCAGCGCCCCGACGACGCCAGACTGGCGACGCTGTTCGGCAAGAACTGGCGCGATTACATCCCGACCGAGGGCGTCGATCGCGCCGAGGTCGAGGCCTTCCTTGCCGCGTACAAGGTGCGCCACAGCATCCTCAAGGATGCCGACGGCCGCAGCGCGCTCACCGTCGGTGACAAGTCGTGGACGTTCCCGGTGCCGCTGGCCAAGGGCGCGTCGGGGTGGGCCTTCGACACGAAGGCCGGCGCCGAGGAGATCCGCCAGCGCCGCATCGGCCGCAACGAGCTGGCCACGATCGAATCGGTGCGCGCCTACCACGACGCCCAGAACGACTACGCACAGCTCGATCGCGACGGCGACGGCGTGCTCGAGTACGCGCAGAAGGTGCTCAGCAGCGATGGTCACCACGACGGCCTGTACTGGTCGGACGACGACAGCGGCGAGGTCAGTCCGCTCGGACCGCTGTTCGCCGATGCCACGCCGGGCAGCGACTGGCACGGCTACCACTACCGCATCCTCGCCGCGCAGGGGCCGTCGGCCCCGGGCGGCGCCTACCCCTACGCGATCGGCAAGGACATGAGCCGCGGCTTCGCCCTGGTCGCCTGGCCGGCCAAGTACGGCGACAGCGGCGTGATGAGCTTCATGATCAGCCACGACGGCGAGGTGTTCGAGAAGGACCTCGGCCCCGGCAGCGAGAAGCTGGCCAAGGCGATGGCGAAGTTCGACCCGGACAGCAGCTGGAAGGAAGTGCCGGCCGGCACGACCGCCGCGGTGCCCTGAGGGCACCGGAACGAAAAGGCCGCGGCGTTGCCGTCGCGGCCCTCTCCCTGACCGCCTGCGGCGGCCTGCCTCTCCCCCGCAGGAGGGATTGGTTTTCGCCTTACTTCAACGTGCGCTCGAACAGCTCGTAGATGCGGCGGTACTCGTCGTACCAGCTGTCGGGGTGGGTGAAGCCGTGGCGCTCCAGCGGATACGGCGCGATCTCCCACTTGCCCTTGCGCAGCTCGATCAGCTTCTGGGTCAACACTACCGAGTCCTTGAAGAACACGTTGTCGTCGATCATGCCGTGCGCGATCAGCAGGTTGTCCTGCAGGCCGTCGGCGTATTCGATCGGCGAGGAGGTCTTGTACGCCTCGGGGTCGAGCGCCGGGGTGTTGAGGATGTTGCTGGTGTACTCGTGGTTGTACTGCGACCAGTCGGCGACCGGGCGCAGCGCGGCGCCGGCCTTGAACGTGCCGGGTTGCTTGAACAGCGCCATGAAGGTCATGAAGCCGCCGTAGCTGCCGCCGTAGATGCCGGCGCGATCCTTGTCGCCTTGCTTGGTGGCGACCAGCCAGTCGAGGCCATCGAGGTAGTCCTGCAGTTCCGGCGTGCCCATCTGCCGGTAGATCGCGGTGCGCCAGTCGCGGCCGTAACCTTCGGAAGCGCGGTAGTCGAGGTCGAGCACGACGTAGCCCTGCTGCACCAGCAGGTTGTGGAACATCTGCTCGCGGAAGTAGTTCGGGTAGCGCGTGCTGACGTTCTGCAGGTAGCCGGCGCCGTGCACGAACATCACGATCGGGTACTTCCTGCCGGGCTCGACAGTCTTCGGCCCGTAGAACTTGCCCCACACCACGCCTGCGCCGTGCTTGCTCGGCACCTGCACGTACTCGGGCTGGATCCACTCGCGGCTCTTGAACTCGGGTTTGCGCGTGTCGGTCAGCTGCGTGAGGCCGTCGCCGTTGGCATTGAGCACGGCCAGCTGCGGCGGCGTGTAGCTGTCGGAGTGACGCACCAGCAGCTTCGACCCGTCCGGCGACAGGGTGAAATCCTCGACGCCATCGAGTGCGGTGACTTCGCGTACCGCGCCGCCGTTGCGGTCGACTGCGCAGACTTCGTAGTCGCCCGGCCACTTCTGGTTGCAGGTGAAGTAGAAGCTGTGACCGTCCGGTGCGAGCTGCGGCGCCGAGACTTCCCATTTGCCCGACGTCAGTGCGCGCGACTTGCCGCCTTCATTGATGTACAGGTGCGAGTAGCCGCTGCGCTCGGACAGGAACCACAACGCGTTGTCTGCGGTCCAGCCAAAATCGTTGAAGCCCCAGTTGATCCAGGCCTTGTCGGTCAGGCGGTCACGGTTCACCAGCTTGGTGGCGGCGAGGTCGACGCTGGCCAGCCAGCGGTCCTTGTTGTCGACCGCGCGCACCAGCACCGCCGCGTTGCGGCCGTCGTCGCTCCAATGGATCGCGGGGCCGGAGCCGTCGCCGTCGGACTCGATGCGCACGTCGCGGTCGCCCTTCAGCGGCTCCTGCTTGGCGGCCTTGCGCAGCGCGGCGAGCGGGTCGTCCTTGATGCCGGGCAGGGCGTCGAACTTGAGCTCGCGGGCCTTGGCGTCGGCGACATCGACCAGCCACAGCCGGTGCGGCAGCGGGGCGTTGCGGCCGACGCGCGTACGCACTTCCTCGAACTCCTCGTAACCCGATTCGGTCACGTACTTGGGCATCTTGCCGCCGGTGCCCTCGTCGCCGTTCTTGGCCTGGGTGACCACGAGCAGCCACTGCGCATCGGGCGACAGCGCGCTGTCGACGATCTTGAGGTCGTCGCCGAGGTAGGTCGGCGCCGGCGCGCTGGTGGCGTCGGCGCGACGCCAGGCCTCGTTCTGCTGGCGGGCGGCGTCGCGCTGGGCGCGGTCGTTCTTGAGCGTGGCGATCATCGCCAGCTGGCGTTCGCGCAGGTCATCAGGTTTAGGCGCCGCGGCCGGGTCCTTCTCGGCCTTGACCACCGCGGCCTGGCCGACGCCCTGGCCGGCGCGCCACTGGTACCAGTCGTTGTCGACGCGGAACACCAGGTTGCCGTCGCGGCTCCACTGCGGACGCGCCTCGGAGGCGTTGCTGCGCGTGACCTGGGTCAGCGCGCCGCTGCGCAGGTCGCGCACGAACACGTCGCCGTTGCGCACGAACGCCATGCGCGTGCGCGCCGCATCGAGCACCGGCTGCGCGGCATCGAGATCGGCGCGCGCGGCGCCGTCGAGGCGCACGGCAACGCCGCCGCTGACGTCCTGCTGCCAGGTGTCGCGGATCGTCGCGCCTTCGCGGCGCAGCTGGTACTGCACGCGCTGGCCGTCCCAGGCCCACCAGGCCTGCTCGACCGGCGGCCCGATCCAGTCGGGATCGGCCATGGTCTGGTCGAGGGTGATCGGTGTCTGCGCATGCGCCACGGACGCGAGCAGCAGGGCGGAGAAGGTCAACACGGAAGCAAGCGGCGTCAGGCGCATGGGCAGGTAACCGGCAACGTCATGAAAGGGTCAAAACCCCCGCAGCCTAGCAGCCCCTGGCTTTGCACGATCGGGCCATGCGTCATGGCTGCTTTGACCGGCCCACGTGACGCGGCGCACACTACGTAGCCATGGAAGTTAGGGAGTAACGCCGTGGACGCTCTGCTGCTGTCGCGCATCCAGTTCGGGTTCGTGATTTCGTTCCACATCCTGTTCCCGGCCTTCACCATCGGCCTGGCGAGTTGGCTGGCCTTCCTCGAATGGCGCTGGCTGCGCACGCGCGACACGCTGTGGCGCGACCTCTACTTCTTCTGGACCAAGATCTTCGCCGTGTCGTTCGGCATGGGCGTGGTGTCCGGCATCGTCATGAGCTTCCAGTTCGGCACCAACTGGGCGACGCTGAGCGAGCAGGCGGGCAACATCCTCGGTCCACTGTTGAGCTACGAGGTGCTGACCGCGTTCTTCCTCGAGGCGACCTTCCTCGGCGTGATGCTGTTCGGCTGGGGCCGCGTCAAGGAGAACATGCATTTCTTCGCCACCTGCATGGTCGCGCTGGGCACGCTGATCTCGACGTTCTGGATCATCTCGGCCAACAGCTGGATGCAGACGCCGACCGGCTACACGCTGGTCGACGGCGTGTTCTCGCCGGCGAGCTGGTGGGACATCATCTTCAACCCGTCGTTCCCGCTGCGCTTGGCGCACATGGTGCTGGCCGCGTTCATCACCACCTGCTTCGTGATCGGCGGCGTCAGCGCGGCCTATCTGCGTCGTGGCGAACACGTTGAAGCCGGCCGGCGCATGCTCAAGGCGGCGGTGATCTTCGCCGCGATCACGGTGCCGACGCAGGTGTTCGTCGGCGACCTGCACGGCCTCAACGTGCGCGAGCACCAGCCGACCAAGGTCGCGGCGATGGAGGCGCACTGGGAGCACAAGCCTAAGGGCGAAGGCGTGCCGCTGGTGCTGTTCGCGGTGCCCAACGAGAAAGAAGAACGCAACGACTACGAGGTCGCGATCCCGCGCCTGGGCAGCGTGATCCTGACCCACACCCTCGACGGCGAGATCGCGCCGCTGAAGGCGGTGCCGGCCAGCGAGCGACCGCCGGTGAAGCCGGTGTTCTACGCGTTCCGGGTGATGATCGGCCTGGGCGTGCTGATGCTGCTGCTGGCGCTGGCCTCGGCCTGGGCGCTGTGGCGCGACCGCCTGTACCAGTCGCGCCTGCTGCTGTTTGGCTGGCACACGATGATGCTGTCGGGTTTCGTCGCGCTGCTGGCCGGCTGGTACGTGACCGAGATCGGACGCCAGCCGTACGTGATCTACGGCCTGCTGCGCACCGCCGACGCGGTCAGCCCGATCCTGGCCGCGGCCAGCGTGATGACCTCGCTGATCGTCTATGCGGTGGTCTACGCGATCGTGTTCGGCGCCGGCATCTGGTACCTGCGCAAGCTGATCGTGAAGGGCCCGCTACCGCACGAACCGCCGCAGCACACCGAGCACGGCGAGAAAACGCCGGCGCGGCCGCTGTCGGCGGCCGGCGACAACCTCGAGGAGGGCGCGTGATGGACCTGCAGACCGTGTTGCCGGTGGTGTGGTTCGGCGTGATTGGTTTTGGCGTGCTGATGTACGTGCTGCTCGACGGCTTCGTGCTCGGCCTCGGCATCCTCGCTCCGTTCGCCGAGGACGAGCACCAGCTCGACCACATGATGAACACCGCCGCGCCGATCTGGGACGGCAACGAGACCTGGCTGGTGCTCGGCGGCGCCGGCCTGCTGGCGGCGTTTCCCAAGGCCTACGCGGTGGTGTTGTCGGCGCTGTACCTGCCGGTGTTGTTCATGCTGATCGCGCTGGTGTTCCGCGGGGTCGCCTTCGAGTTCCGCTTCAAGGCGCAGCGCAGCAAACCGGCCTGGGGCGCGGCGTTCGCGCTGGGCTCGATGTTCTGCGCGTTCTTCCAGGGCGTGATCCTCGGCGCGCTGGTCGAGGGCATGCCGCTGCAGGGCGGCAAGTACCTCGGCGGCGTGTTCGGCTGGTTCAGTCCGTTCTCGATGCTGACCGGCGTGGCGGTGCTGTTCGGCTACGCGCTGTTGGGTTCGACCTGGCTGATCCTCAAGACCGACGGCCGCATGCAGCAGGTCGCGCGCGGCGTGACCCGGCCGCTGGTGCTGGTGGTGGTGGCGTTCATGGGCCTGGTCAGCGCCTGGCTGCCGTTCCTCGACTCGCGGATCATGGCGCGCTGGTTCGAGGGCGGCAATTTCTGGTGGCTGGCGCCGGTGCCGGTGCTGGCGCTGCTCAACGCGCTGGCGCTGTGGCGCGCGGCGATGCGGCAGGGCCGCGACGCCGCGCCGTTCGTGTTGACGCTGTGTTTCTTCGCGCTCGGCTTCATCGGCCTGGTGCTGGGCATCTGGCCGAACATCGTGCCGCCGGGCCTGACCATCTGGGATGCGGCCTCGCCGCCGTCGTCGCAGGGCTTCGTGCTGGTCGGGTTGATCGTGCTGCTGCCGGCGATCCTGGGCTACACCTACTGGTCGTACAGCGTGTTCAAGGGCAAGGTCGCCGCCGACGCGGGCTACCACTGAGCGCAGGCCGGCGGCCGTGCTGCCGCCGGTTCGATCGGACCTTGGCGAGGTGACCGGCGGCGTCCCGGTGGCTAGCATCCGCGGCTGCGCCATACGCTGAACGTGAAGTTCGCGCGAGTGGCGTCGGCGGGTATGCTGTGCGCAACATCACGCTGTGCGGACGTCCCCCGGTCCGCGGTGCTTCTGCCCCGATCGATGCAAGCCTACGTCTACAAGAGTCTCCGCAAGGACGACACCTACGTGTACCTCGCCGCGCGCGATGATTTTGCGCGCCTGCCCGAACTGTTGCGCACGCAACTGGGCGGGCTGCAGTTCGTGCTCGAAGTAGTGTTGACGCCGGAACGCAAGCTCGCCCGCGAGGACGCGGCGGTGGTGCGCGAGAACCTGGCCGCGCGTGGCTTCCACCTGCAGTTCCCGCCGACCCCGCTCGATCCGATGACCGAGGACTGGGGCACCGATGCCTGAGCACAAGCCGTTGTCCCCCTTTGACCGTGCGCCGGTGCGTCTTGGCGCGACTTTAGCGGCGGGTCTCGGCCTGTGCCTGTTGACCGCATTCGGCGGCATGGTCGCCGCGCTCGCCGGCACCTTGGCGCAGCCGGTGTTCGCACTGGCGGTGCGCGCCTGGCGCGATGGCGAGCTGCCGCCGCGGCGCGAAGGCCTGCGTGACGGCGGCGCCCTGGCGCTGGCCTGGGCCGCGGCGGTCGCCGTGCTCGGCGCCGTGGTCGCCTGGCCGTTGTCGTCGCTGCTGCAGACCGGATCGCTCGGCGCCGCGCTCGGCCTGAGCGTGGTGGTCGGCGTGGCCCTGCTCGGCTTGTGGCGGCTGTGGCCGATGTGGCTCGGCGCCGAACGCGACGGCGGCCCGCTGCGCGAACACTGGCAGGCGCTGGCCGAGCTCGAGCTCGGTGCCTGGCGTGGCCTCGGCGTCGCCGCGATTGTCCTGGTCCTGGCCGCGGTGGTGCTGCTGCTGGCCTGGCCCGGCCTGCTCGAGGGTGGCGCGCGCTGGACTGTGGTCGTGCTGTTCGCGCTGGCCGCGCCGGCGCTGCATGCGCTGCTGCAGCAGGTCGCGCCGGCCGAGCCGCTGCCGGGCTTCGGTTTCGATGACGACGACGAGGCCGAGACCGCCGATGCGCCGCTGCTCGATGGCGAGCCGCTGCAGCCGGCGCTGTACGCCGCCGCGCGCGCCGGCCGGGTCGAGCGCGCGCTGGAGCTGATCGAACTCGGCGTTGACGTCGGCGCGCCGCCACCGGCCGACGAGCGCGACCAGCGCAGCCTGGCGGTGCTGGCCGCGGTGCTGCCCGACCTGCGCCTGCTGCGCGCGTTGATCGCGCACGGCGCCGACCTCAACGCCAGCCACGCCGGCATGACGCCGCTGCTGGCGGCCACGCGCGACAGCTGGCACGGCCGCCCCGATGCGGTGATGACCCTGCTCGCCAACGGCGCCGACCCGCGCCTGAGCGATGGCGACGGCAACACGCCGCTGCACCACGCCGCGCGCAGTTCCGACCCCGGCGTGGCCGCGCTGCTGCGCGATGCCGCCGCCGAACTCGACCCGCTCAACCGCGACGGCCTGTCGCCGCTCGGCATCGCCTGCGCCGCCGGCAACTGGCGCCTGGCCAAGTTCCTGCTCGAACGCGGCGCCCACCCCGAGCCCGCCGGCGGCCAGCCGGCGCTGCTGGCCGCGGCCGCGACCGAGGAGGACGATGCCGCCGGCGTCACCCTGCTGCTCAAGCAGAAGGCACGCGTTGATGCGCGCGATCCGCGAGGCCGCTGCGCGCTGCACGAGGCCGCGCACGCCGGTCATCTGGAGATCGTGACGACCCTGCTCGCCGCCGGCGCCGACGCCGACCCGAGCGATCACGAACAACGCACGCCGTTCCTCGACGCGGCACGCGGTGCCCACCTGGGCGTGCTCGAGCGCCTGCTCGAACACCTGCCGCGCGGCGGTGCTGCGGCCGCGGTGGCGCTCGACGGCCGCGGCCGCAACGCGCTGGTGCTGGCCTGCCAGGCCGAGGCCGCCTCGCCGGCGCTGGTGCAGAAGCTGCTCGATCTCGGCGTAGACCCCGAACAGCGCGACGGCGACGGCAAGCGCGCGATCGACCGCGCCGCCGAAGCCGGGCGCTGGTCGCTGGTGGCCGCGCTCGACCGCGCCTATCCGTTGCCGGCAGCGCTCAGCGAGGACACCGACGACGACGCGCCGCTGCCCGACCGGGTACCGGCCGCGTTGCTGCGCGACGGCCTGCGCGACGGCCGCGACGACGAGCTCGGCGGCCTGGCGCAGCTGCTGACCCCGCGCGAACGCGGGGCCTTGCTGCACGACGACGAGGCCGCCGTGTCTGCGGCACGGGTCGAGTGGCTGCTGGCGCAGGGCGCCGATGCCGACGTGCGCGATGCCAACGGTGACACGCCGTTGTTCGCACTGCTGGCCCGTGGTGCGGCGGCGGTGCCATCGCTGCAGGCCCTGCTGCGGCGCGCAGCGTCACCGGCGGGCAGTGGCGGCCTGGCGCGTTTCCTCGCCGCCTGCAGCGCCGACGGCGACGCGACCGCCTCCGGGCTCGAAACCTGCGCGCTCGACCTGCTCGAGCGCGGTGCCGACCCGTTCGCGCGTTCGGCCGCCGGTGATCCGGCGCTGACCCTGGCGGTGCGCCTGGGCTGGCCGCGGCTGGTCGAGCGCCTGCTCGCCATCGGCGTCGACCTCAACGCCCGCGACAGCCACGGCATGAGCGCACTGCACCTGGCCGCGGCGCTGGGCCGCGACGACATGCTCAAGCGCCTGGTGGCACAGGGCGCGGCGCCGGACCTGCTGGCCGCCGACGGCCAGACCCCGCTCGGCGTGGCGCTGGCCTCGGGCCGGCGTGACCTCGCCGACTGGCTCGACTGGCGCGGCTGGGCGCTGCCGCGGCGCCCGCTGCAGGCGCAGGACGTGCCGGCGGCGGCGATCGTCGGCGACGCCGACGCGGTGCGGCGCCTGCTCGACCTCGGCCTGCCGGTCGATGCGCTCGACCATCAGGGCTGCAGCGCACTGCTGCGCGCCGCCGGTGGCGGCCACCGCGCGGTCGTCGACCTGCTGCTGGCCCGCGGCGCCGACCCGCAGTTGGCTGCGCACTCGGGCGCGACGCCGCTGTCGGCCGCGGTCAGCATGCGCCACGCCGAGATCGTCGACCGCCTGGTCACGGCCGGCGCCTCGCTGGAGCAGCGCCTGCCCGGCGAGCTCACCGTGCTGATGGTGGCCTGCGCGCTCGGCCTCACCGATCTGGCCGCGCGCCTGCTCGCCGCCGGCGCCGACGTGCAGGCCTGCGACGCGCAGGGTCGTCAGGCGCTGCATTGCGCGGCGATGTACGGCTTCACCGCGCGCGAGCGCTCGCGCCTGGTCGCGTTGTTCGACACGCTGCTGCTGGCCGGCGTCGATGCCGACCGTTCCGCCGCGGACGTGACCCCGCTGCTGTTGCTGCTCGGTGCCCGTGCCGAGCCCGGCACCGCCGCCGACGAGGACGTGCTGATCGCCGGCCTCGACCTGCTGCGCGACCACGATGCCGCGCTCGACGCACAGGATCCGCGCGGCTTCGGCCCGTTGCACCTGGCGGCGTTGCACGGCCTGTTGCGTGTGGTGCAATGGCTGCTGCGCGCTGGCGCCGACCCGGACCTGCGCGATTCGCTCAATCGCACCCCACGCGAGATCGCGGTGATGCGCGGCTTCATCGACATCGCCGCCGAGTTCGCGCCGCCGGCACCGGGCAACGGCGTGTCGATGGCGCGGTTCCTGCGCGAGCAGCGCTAGCCGCGGCCCGGTGCCGGCACGGGAGGGCGCCTGGGTGTGCCTCCCGTTGGTCTTATTCCTCTTCTTCGCTCGCTTCCGGCGTTTCGGTCGCATCGGCAATTTCGCGCAGCAGGCCCTCGCCCTGGTCGGCGTTGAACAGCTCTTCCAGCTCGCGGCGCGCGTCCTGGCTCGACTGCAGCAGCGCGTCCTCGTCGTCGCGGATCAGGTACTGCGCGCGCAGCAGGCGACGGTCGTGGTCGCGGAAGCGTTCGGCGTGATCGCGGGCGACGCCGGCCGGCACGCCCAGTTCGACCAGCACCTCCTCGCCAAGCTTGAGGCTGGAGAGAAACGTCTCGCGCATCGGCCGCGCACCCAGGTCCATCAGTTCCCAGGCGTGGCGGCGATCGCGCGCGCGCGCGAACACGACCGCACCGGGGTACAGCTTGCGGATCGTGCGCACTGTGCGCAGGTTGTCCTCGATGCCGTCGATGGCGACCACGAACACCCGCACCAGCGCCGCGCCGGCCGAGCGCAGCAGCTCGGCCTTGGCCGGGTCGCCGTAATACACCGGGTTGCCGAAGCGGCGCACGAAATCGACCTGGTCGGCGCTGTGCTCGATGGCAATGAACGGGGTTTTGTGCGCGGCCAGCAGGCGCGCGACGATCTGGCCGAAGCGGCCGAAGCCGGCGATCAACACCTGCGGCTGATGGTCGGGAATCGGGTCGAACGCGCGTTCCGGCTTGGCCGGTGGGTGCGCATCGATCAGGCGGTTGACCGCGATCAGCAGCAACGGCGTCAGCGCCATCGACACGCCGACCGCGGCGATGACCCGGTCGCGGGTCGGGTCGTCGAGCAGGCCGGCCTTGACCGCTTCGTTGAAGATGACGAAAGCGAATTCGCCGCCGAGCGCCAGCACCGCGCCCAGGCGCAGGGATTCGCGGGCGTTGAGGCCGCCCGGGTGCTGGCCGATCAGGTACAGCAGGGTGAACTTCACCAGCATCAGCGAGGCCGCCAGCACCGCGATCAGCAGCGGCTCGGCCAGCACCCGCTGCAGGTCGATGCTCATGCCCACGGCCATGAAGAACAGGCCGAGCAGCAGGCCCTTGAACGGGTCGATCTGCGCTTCGAGTTCGTGGCGGAACTCCGAGTCGGCCAGCAGCACGCCGGCGAGGAACGCGCCCAGCCCAGCCGACAGTCCCGCGCTCTGCATGATCCAGGCCGCGCCGAGCACCGTCAGCAGCGCGGCGCCGGTGAACACCTCCGGCATCTGGGTGCGAGCGACGATGCGGAACACGTGCCGCAACAGCACGCGCCCGCCGATCACCACCGCGGCGATCGCGCCGATCGCCTTGGCCACCTCGTCCCAGCCCAGGCCGCCGTGCTCGAGCGACCCGGCGCGGCCCAGCAGCGGGATCGCCGCCAGCAGCGGGATCGCCGCCAGGTCCTGGAACAGCAGGATCGCGAACGCGAGCCGGCCGTGTTCGCTGGTCAGGGTCTTGTGCTCGGACAGCAGTTGCAGGCCGATCGCGGTCGAGGAGAACGCCAGGCCGAGGCCGATCACCAGAGCCGCCTGCCAACCGAAGCCGCCGAACATCGCCGCCGACCCGAGCGCCAGCCCGGTGAGCACGACCTGCGCGCCGCCGGCGCCGAACACCGGCTTGCGCATCACCCGCAGACGCGACGGCGACAGCTCCAGGCCGATCACGAACAGCAGCATCACCACGCCGATCTCCGATGCGGTCAGCACCGGCTCGGCATTGCGCACGAACTTCAGCCCGTACGGCCCCAGCACCACGCCGGCAGTGAGGTAGCCCAGCACCGCGCCGAGACCAAAGCGCCGGAACACCGGCACTGCGATCACCGCGGCCAGCAGGAATACCAATGCGAGTTCGAGACCGCCGCCGTGCATCGTCACCTCCGAGGGCCGATTATGCCCCGCAATGACGACCGGCCCGCGTGCTTGATTCCGTGCGCGATGCAGGTTGTGATGGGGCCAACGGAATGCACTGACGGGGAAGGCGACATGCGTAAGCTGGGCGGCTGGGCTTTGGGGTTGTTGCTGGTAACGGGCCTGGCCTGGGGCGAGGGCGGAAAACCGGGGGATGTGCGCAAGCAGATCGAGTCGAGCCTGCTGGTGAAGGGCGCGATCGACATCAATGCCGACGGCAGCGTTGCCGCGCACACGCTCGAGCGGGAGTCCGAATTGCCAGTGGGCATCGTCGCCATGATCGGGAAGGCCGTGCCGCAATGGCGCTTCGAGCCGATCAAGTTGAAGGAGGGTACGCAACGTGCCCGCGCGAACATGAGCATACGCATCGTCGCCAGGAAACTTGACGACGGGAATTTCGCCGTGGACATACGCGGTGCGCAGTTCGGGCAGGAACAGCCGGATACCCAGACGGTCCGGAGCAAGGATCGATTGACGCCACCGCGATACCCGGAGAAGGCGGCATACGCCGGTGTCGGCGGCTCGGTGTACCTCGTGCTCAAGGTTGGCCGTGATGGACAGGTCATTGATGCAGTCGCCGAGCAGGTCAATTTGCGCGTAGTGACCAACGGGTACGCGATGACCCGCTGGCGCGACATGCTGGCCAAGTCGGCCATGGCGGCCGCCATGAAGTGGACGTTCACGCCGCCGACGGAAGGTGAGGAGGTGGCTGCACCTTACTGGTCGGTGCGCGTGCCGGTGGATTTCATCGCACCCGGTCAGGCGGAGCCAAAGGATTACGCCTGGACCACCTACGTGCCTGGGCCGCGACAGCTGATTCCGTGGCGGACCGAGATCTCCGGCGCCGGCGCCGATGCCCTGGTCGCGGGCGGCGTCTATCCACTCGACAGCGGCCTGCAGCTGAAGACGCCGCTGGGCGGCAGCTGACCCACAAACGCACAACGCCGGCACGAGGCCGGCGTTGTGCGTATTGCGAGCGGCAGGATCTTTGCTAGCTCAGCGCTTCATCGAGCTGAAGAACTCGTCGTTGCTCTTGGTGGTCTTCATCTTGTCCAGCAGGAACTCCATCGCGCCGATCTCGTCCATGCCGTGCAGCAGCTTGCGCAGGATCCAGATTTTCTGCAGCAGCTCCGGCTCGATCAGGTAATCCTCGCGGCGGGTGCCGGAGCGGTTGATGTCGATGGCCGGGTAGACGCGCTTCTCGGCGATGCGGCGGTTGAGGTGGACTTCCGAGTTGCCGGTGCCCTTGAACTCCTCGTAGATCACCTCGTCCATCTTGCTGCCGGTGTCGATCAAGGCGGTGGCAATGATGGTCAGCGAGCCGCCTTCCTCGACGTTGCGCGCGGCGCCGAAGAAGCGCTTCGGGCGGTGCAGCGCGTTGGCGTCGACACCGCCCGACAGCACCTTGCCCGACGACGGCACGACGTTGTTGTAGGCACGGGCCAGGCGGGTGATCGAGTCGAGCAGGATCACGACGTCCTTCTTGTGCTCGACCAGGCGCTTGGCGCGCTCGATCACCATCTCGGCGACCTGCACGTGGCGGCCGGCCGGCTCGTCGAAGGTCGAGCTGATCACCTCGCCGCGCACGGTGCGCTGCATGTCGGTGACTTCCTCGGGGCGCTCGTCGATCAGCAGCACGATCAGGTGCACGTCGGGGTGGTTGTAGGTGATGGCCGTGGCGATCTGCTGCATCATCATCGTCTTGCCGGCCTTCGGCGGCGACACGATCAATGCACGCTGGCCTTTGCCCTGCGGCGCCATCAGGTCGAGGATGCGGCCGGTGATGTCCTCGGTCGAACCGTCGCCGCGCTCGAGCTTGAACTTGCGACGCGGGAACAGCGCCGTCAGGTTCTCGAACAGCACCTTGTTCTTCGACGCTTCCAGCGGCTCGCCGTTGATCGTGTCGACGATCGACAGGGCGAAGTAGCGCTCGCCGTCCTTCGGGAAGCGGATGCGGCCCGACAGGTGGTCGCCGGTACGCAGGTTGAAGCGGCGGATCTGGCTGGGCGAGATGTAGGTGTCGTCCGGGCCGGCCAGGTACGAGGCCTCGGCCGCGCGCAGGAAGCCGAAGCCGTCCGGCAGGATTTCCAGCACGCCGTCGGCGGCGACGCCTTCGCCGTGGCGGGTCAGCACCTTGAGCAGGGCGAAGATCACGTCCTGCTTGCGGGCGCGGGCGACGCCTTCGTGGATGTTCAGTTGCTCGGCCAGGTCGAGCAGTTTCGCCGCCGGCATCCACTTGAGGTCGCTCAGCGAGTACTGCGGGAAGCCTTCCGGCACCTGCGGGTGCGGACGCGGCACGAAGTTCTCGCCGTTGCCGCCCTCGTCCTGCATGCCGCCGTCCCGGCCGCGGTTGCGGTCACGGTCACGGCGGTTGCGGAAGCGGTCACGGCGGTTGCCGCCGCGGTTGTCGCCTTCGACGTTCGCGCGCGGTTCGCGCGCGCCTTGGCCGCCTTCGCCGCCCTGGGCCGGGGCGTTGTCGCCGCCGGAGGGTGCCGGAGAGGCGGCGGATTCACTGGCCGCCGCGACGGGCGCCGGTGCCGCAGGTGCCGGCGGTGCGGCCGGCGCTGCGGGTTTGGATTCGGTGGCGGCGGCCGGAGCGGCCTCGGCCTTGCTGACACGCGGCTTACGCACGCGCTTTTCGGCGGTGTCGCCAGCGTCGGGGGTGTTATCGGACAAGCAGGGATTCCTCGCTAAGCGGCGAGCGCTCGCGTGCGGCGAGCGGGACGTCAGGGACGTGGTTATCGAGAGGGGGTGCGGCGCTTGAAACGCGCCGGGTACAGCGAAACTAGCACTGCCATCGCGCCGCGGCAAGCGGTGCCGGGTGGACCGTTCACGTTGCCGGGCGGGCCCGGCGGGCCTGCACCCCGGCGTCGGGAGTGCAGGGGGGGGGGCTCGCCGGCACCGCCGCAGCGGCGGGCCAGCGAGCCGCGCGCTCACAGCGCCTTGTCGATCATCTGGCTCAGCTGGGCCTTGCCGACCGCGCCGATCTGGGTGGCCTGGACCTGGCCGTCCTTGAACAGCAGCAGCATCGGGATCGAGCGCACGTGGTACTTCATCGCGGTGCTGCGGTTGTGGTCGACGTTGACCTTGGCGATCTTGACCTTGCCGTCATAGGCCTCGGCGAGCTCGTCCAGGGCCGGCGCGATCATCTTGCAGGGGCCGCACCATTCGGCCCAGAAGTCGACCAGCACCGGTTCGGACGACTGCAGTACGGCGGCGTCGAAATCGGCATCGCCGACATGCAAAACTTTCTCGCTCACGGGGGATCTCCTGCGGGTTGGACCGGTACGGCCAGGGTGACGCGGATGGGGTGCGCCGGGGGCCGGGCGTTGCCGAGTCGGGCATTACGGTAAACTGGGGCGTTCCGCGGTGGCTTCAAGCCCTCCGCCGACCTCCATCCGAGCCGAGTTCCCGTGTGTCATCGGGGAAATCGGCCCCGGCAGTCTGCGATGCGGACGCCACCCACGCAAGCGCACCCACGCAAAACAGCGTGTTGCGCGCGGACAGTCCATAGCTAATGAGCGACAAGCCCTTAACCGACGTTTCCTTTTCCTCGTTCGACCTGCACCCGAGCCTGCTCGCGGGCCTGGAAGCCGCCGGCTTCACCCGCTGCACGCCGATCCAGGCGCTGACCCTGCCGCTGGCCCTGAACGGCCGCGACGTCGCCGGCCAGGCCCAGACTGGCACCGGCAAGACCCTGGCGTTCCTGGTCGCGGTGATCAACCGCCTGCTGACCCAGCCGGCCCTGGCCGAGCGCAAGCCCGAGGACCCGCGCGCGCTGATCCTGGCGCCGACCCGCGAGCTGGCGATCCAGATCCACAAGGACGCGGTCAAGTTCGGCAGCCAGCTCGGCCTCAAGTTCGCCCTGGTCTACGGCGGCGTCGACTACGACAAGCAGCGCGAGCTGCTGCAGCAGGGCGCCGACGTCATCATCGCCACCCCCGGCCGCCTGATCGACTACGTCAAGCAGCACAAGGTGGTGTCGTTGCACGCCTGCGAGATGTGCGTGCTCGACGAGGCCGACCGCATGTTCGACCTGGGCTTCATCAAGGACATCCGCTTCCTGCTGCGCCGGATGCCGGTGCGCACCGAGCGCCAGACCCTGCTGTTCTCGGCCACGCTCAGCCACCGCGTGCTCGAACTGGCCTACGAGCACATGAACGAGCCCGAGAAGGTTGTGGTCGAGACCGAGTTCATCACCGCGGCCAAGGTTCGGCAGAAGGTCTACTTCCCGGCCGACGAGGAGAAGATCCCGCTGCTGCTCGGCCTGCTGTCGCGCAGCGAAGGCGCGCGCACGATGGTGTTCGTCAACACCAAGGCCTGGGTTGAACGCGTCGCGCGCGCGCTGGAGAAGGGCGGCTACCGCGTTGGCGTGCTGTCGGGCGACGTACCGCAGAAGAAGCGCGAGTCGCTGCTCAACAAGTTCCAGAAGGGCCAGCTCGAACTGCTGGTCGCCACCGACGTGGCCGCGCGCGGCCTGCACATCGACGGCGTGTCGCACGTTTACAACTACGACCTGCCGTTCGACGCCGAGGACTACGTGCACCGCATCGGCCGCACCGCCCGTCTGGGCGCCGAGGGCGACGCGATCAGCTTTGCCTGCGAGCGCTATGCGATGTCGCTGCCCGACATCGAGGCCTACATCGAGCAGAAGCTGCCGGTGGCCACGGTCGATGCCGATCTGCTCACGGCCCTGCCGCGCGCACCGCGCGTGGTGCCGGAAGGCGGCGAGGCGGTCGAGGAGGAAAGCATCGGCGCGATCTTCAAGGAGGCGCGCGAGCAGAAAGCCGCCGATGACGCGCGTCGTGGTGGCGGTCGCAGCGGCAGCGCTGGTGCTGGCGCTGGCCGTCGCAGCGGTGGCAGCCGCAGCGAAGGTGGCCCGCGTCGCGAGCGTCCGCGCAGCGAAGCCGGTGCCGAAGCCGGCGCGCCGCGTCCGCCGCGCGGCGAGCGCAAGCCGCGCCCGCAGGCCGAAGCCAGTGCCCCGGACGCGCTGCCGACCCTGGCTGCGACCGTGGCCGCCGCCGAGGGCGAGCGCGCGCCGCGCAAGCGCCGCCGCCGTCGCGGTGGCCGTCGCATCGAAGGTGGCGAGACCGCTGCCGCAACGCCGACCGCAGCGGGCAAGGCCATCCACGTCGCCGCCAAACCGGTGGCTGGGCAGGCGAGCACCAAGCCAGCCGATGCCAAGCCCGGCCTGCTCAGCCGCATCGGCCGCAGCCTGAAGTCGCTGGTCACGCGCGCGCCGCGCTCGCAGCACTGAGGTCAACCGCTGTCGCTCCGGCACGCGAGCGCAGTGGCCCAGACGGGCGGATCAAGGTGCAACGCACCTGTGATCCGCCACGTCGCCGCTGCCGGCGTGCGGCGTGATCGGCTGCGGTCTGGATCACGCACACGATCGCGGAACCGCGTCGCGATTTCGCCGTCGTCGCCGGATTCACGCTAGCCATCGCCGCCGCCGCCGCCGATACTGGTCGGCACGCGTTTAAGCACCGGTGAGCGATGAGCGTCCTGCGCTTCGACAACGTCAGCAAGCGGTACAGCAGCGGCCACGAGGCGCTGAGCGAGGTCAGCTTCGCGGTGGCGCCGGGCGAGATGCTGTTCGTCACCGGCCACTCCGGTGCTGGCAAGAGCACGCTGCTGAAACTGATCCACCTCAGCGAACGCCCGAGTCGCGGCGCGGTGCTGTTCGGCGAAAAGAACCTGCTCAAGGTGCGCGGCGGTCGCGTCGCCCTGCACCGGCGCGACGTCGGCGTGGTGTTCCAGGACCACCGCCTGCTCGCCGACCGCAGCGTTGCCGACAACGTCGCCCTGCCGCTGATCCTGCGCGGCCTGCGTCGCGGCGACATCGGCAAGCGCGTGCGCGGCGTGCTCGACAAGGTCGGCCTCGGCGCGCGCGCCAAGGCGCTGCCGACGCAGCTGTCGGCCGGCGAGCAGCAGCGCGTCGGCATCGCCCGCGCCATCGTCGGCGAGCCGCGTCTGCTGGTGGCGGACGAACCCACCGGCAACCTCGACCCCACCTTGTCGGCCGAGATCATGGCCTTGTTCGAGTCGCTGCCCGAGCGCGGCACCAGCGTGCTGGTCGCCAGCCACGACCTGGCTCTGGTCAAACGCATGAAGAAACGGGTGCTGGTGCTCAACCAGGGCCGTCTGGTCGACGATATTTCGCCGGAGGACCTGGCCCTGTGAGCGCACCGACGATGACGCCGGCCCCGGCCCCGGCCCCGGCCCCGGCCCCGGCCCCGGCCCCGGCGCGGCCGCAGCCGCCACGCTCGCGGCTGGGCACCTGGTTCGATCACCACCTCTACAGCCTGGTCGCCAGCTTCGGCCGCATGTTCGGCAAGCCGTGGGCGACCGCGCTCACCATCGGCGTGATGGCGGTGGCGATCGCGCTGCCGCTGGGGCTGTGGGCGGCGCTGGCCAACGTCGAGCGCTTCACAGGCAGCGTGCAGCAGTCGCGGCAGATCGGCCTGTTCCTGAAAACCGACGTCGCGCTCGATCGTGCCCGCGCATTGGCCGACGAACTGCGCGGCCGCGCCGACGTCGCCGCGCTGGAGCTGCGCACGCCCGAACAGGGCCTGGCCGAGCTGCGCAGCCGCAGCGGACTGGGCGAAGCGATCGCGACGCTGTCGCTGGACGACGGGATGGGCAACCCGCTGCCGAGCCTGCTGCTGGTCACCCCCAAGGGCGACGAGGCCTTGCTGGCCGCGTCGCTGCAGACCCTGCCCGAGGCCGACCTGGTCCAGCACGACGCCGGCTGGCGGCAGCGCCTCGACAACTGGCTGCGCTTCGGCGGGCGCCTGGCGTGGGTGCTGGCGGCGCTGCTCGGGTTGGGTGCGTTGCTGGTGGTCGGCAATACCGTGCGCCTGGACATCCAGTCGCGGCGCGAGGAGATCGGCGTGCTGCAACTGCTCGGTGCCAGCGACGGCTTCATCCGCCGGCCGTTCCTGTACCTGGGCACGTGCTACGGCCTGGTCGCCGGCGCGCTGGCGCTGGCGCTGCTGACCGCCGCCGACCTCGCCCTGCGCGTGCCGTTGGCCGAGCTGGCCAGCAGCTACGGCAGCGCGTTCGAGCTGCAGGGCTTCACCCTGCCGTACGCGGCGGCGATCGTGCTCGGCGCCGGCGTGCTCGGCTGGCTCGGCGCCGGCTTTGTCACCGGCCACTACCTGCGCCAGACCCGGCCGACCTCGACATGACGACCTCCCCGCGTGATCTGCGCCACTTCGACACCGCCGCGCCGCGGATCATGGTCGTCGACGGTTCCAAACTGGTGCGCAAGCTGATCGGCGACGTGCTCGCGCGCGAGGTTGCCGATGCGGTCGTCGTGCCCTGCAGCGGCATCACCGAAGCCCGCGCCGCGCTCGCCGCCGGCGCCGTCGACCTGGTCACCACCTCGCTGGTGCTGCCCGACGGCGATGGCGTGGCGTTGGCGCGCAGCGTGCGTGAGGCCGCGGGCCAGGCCTACGTGCCGGTGATCGTGGTGTCCGGCGACGCCCAGGCGCACCTGGAGGCGCGCCGCTTCACCGAGGACGTCACCGACTACTTCGACAAGGCACTCGGCCACACCGCGCTGGCGGCGTTCATTCGCGGCTACGTGCAGCCGCAGCCGATTCCCGGCGCGCGCGTGCTCTACGTCGAGGACAGCAAGGTGGTGGCGCTGGCAACCAAGCGCATGCTCGAACGCCACGGCCTGGGCGTGCTGCACTTCATCGGCGTCGAGGAAGCGCTGGAGCACCTCGAAGCGCACCGCGGCGATGATGACCCCGGCGCCGACCTCGTGCTCACCGACGTGTACCTGAAGGGCGCGCTCAGCGGCAACGACCTGCTCGATCGCGTGCGCCACGACTTCGGCTACGGCAAGCGCCGCCTGCCGGTGCTGGTGATGACCGGCGACGCCAACGCCGACAACCAGAGCGCGCTGCTGCGCGCCGGCGCCAACGACCTGGTGCTAAAGCCGATCGAGGAGCGCCTGCTGGTCACCAAGACCCTGTTCCAGCTGCGCCTGGCGCGGCTGCCCGAGCAGGCCACGCTCGACGCATGAACGACGGCGCCGACCGCATCAGGCTGGAGCCGTCGTGGAAGGCGCGCGTCGGCGACTGGTTCGCGCGCCCCGACATGCAGGCGCTGGCGGCGTTCCTGCGCGAGCGCAAGGCCAGCGGCGCACGCATCTACCCGCCCGGGCCGCAGATCTTCGCCGCGTTCGACGCCACGCCATTCGATGCGGTGAAGGTGGTGATCCTCGGCCAGGACCCGTACCACGGCCCCGGTCAGGCCCACGGCCTGTGCTTCTCGGTGCAGCCCGGGGTGGCGGTGCCGCCGTCGCTGGACAACATCTTCAAGGAGGTCCAGCGCGACCTCGGCATCGCCCGGCCCGACCACGGCTGCCTGCTGCCGTGGGCGCAGCGTGGCGTGCTGCTGCTCAACGCCGTGCTCACGGTCGAGGACGGCCGCGCCGGCGCGCACCAGGGCAAAGGCTGGGAGGGCTTCACCGACCACGTCGTCGACACCCTCAACCGCGAGCGCGACGGCCTGGTGTTCCTGCTCTGGGGCAGCTACGCCCAGGCCAAGGGCAAGGTCATCGACCCGCGCCGCCACCGCGTGCTCAAGGCGCCGCACCCGTCACCCTTGTCGGCGCACCGCGGTTTCATCGGCTGCGGGCATTTTTCCGCGACCAACGAGTACCTGGCCCGTCACGGCCAGGCGCCGATCGACTGGTCGCTGCCGCCGCGCGCGAACCTGGGCCGGGTCTGACCGGCGATCACCTGCGGCATTGCGGCTGGGCCTCGGGCGGAAGGGCCCGGCGTGAACCGCGTGTTCAGCTGCCGCGGCCGGTTTGACCCCGGATTCACGCCCGTTCCGGCAGCCTGCCGGTCTGCTTTCCGAGCCGCGCCAGTGTTCCAGCATTGCAACGCTGCGGAACTTCCGGGGTCTTTAGCAGTCCTAGACCCCGACTGCTAAGATGACCGCCATGACCCAGACCGCCGTTTCGACTGCCCTGATCGCCAACAACCTGCCGGTGCCGACCCTCAATGGGCTGGCCCCACTCGGCTCGCTCGACGCCTACATCGGTGCCGTGCACCGCATCCCGGTGCTGAGCGCCGAGAACGAACAGCAGCTGGCCCGCCGCTTCCGCGAGGGCGAAGACCTCGACGCCGCGCGCGAGCTGGTGCATTCGCACCTGCGTTTCGTCGTCCACGTCGCCCGCGGCTACAACGGCTACGGCCTGCAGATCGGTGACCTGATCCAGGAAGGCAACATCGGCCTGATGAAGGCGGTGAAGCGCTTCGACCCGGACCAGGGCGTGCGCCTGGTGTCCTTCGCCGTGCACTGGATCCGTGCCGAGATGCACGAGTTCATCCTCAAGAACTGGCGCATCGTCAAGGTCGCCACGACCAAGGCCCAGCGCAAGCTGTTCTTCAACCTGCGCAAGTCCAAGACCCGCCTGGGCTGGATGAACGCCGAGGAAGTGCGCCTGGTCGCGCAGGACCTCAACGTCTCCGAGCGTGAGGTGCTGGAGATGGAGTCGCGCCTGTCCGGTCGCGACATCGGCTTCGATGCGCCGTCGGACGAGGACGACGACCACGCGCCGCCGTCGCCGGCCGCGTACCTGCGCACGCACGACGAGGATCCCTCGCAGATGTACGAGCGCGAGGACGAGGAGGACAGCCAGTTGTCGCTGCTGCGCGCGGGCATGGCCGGGCTTGATGCGCGTTCGCGCGACATCATCAAGCGCCGCTGGCTCGACGCCGACAGCAAGATCACCCTGCAGGAACTGGCCGACGAGTACGGCGTCAGCGCCGAGCGCATCCGTCAGATCGAGGCCAACGCGCTGAAGAAGATGCGCGCGCTGTTCGCGGCGTAAGCCGCCCGCAGTGAAGGCGTCACCGCAACGGCCCGGGCAACCGGGCCGTTTGCATTGGTGGGGAGGTGGAGCGGATCGCGGGGGAACCATGCCCGCGCAAGAAACGGATATCGCCGTCGCCGCGTGACCAATAACGTGGCCGTCCCTTGCTGACGGAACACGCCGATGGTCTCGTATCGAATCGAAGGGCTCGCGCCCACCTTGTTTGCACCCTTGTTCGCGCTCGACGACGCCACGCTGGCCAGCCGCGACATGCGCCGCGTGACCGTCGACTCGCCGACCGCTTATCCGTGCCGGATCTCGCTGGTCGCCGCGCAGCCCGGCGAAACGGTGCTGCTGTTGCCGTTCGAGCACCATCCGGCCGCAAGCCCGTACCGCGCCAGCGGCCCGATCTTCGTGCGCGAGCACGTCGCGGCCGCGACCCATGTCGACGAGATCCCGCCGCTGCTGCGGTGCCGCCTGCTGTCGTTGCGCGGTTACGACGCCGACGGTTCGATACGCGCGGCCACCGTGGTCGAGGGAACGTCCGCCGAATCGGCGCTGCAGGATTTGTTTGCCGACGCGGCGATCGTCAGCGTGCACGCGCACAACGCGCGCTACGGCTGCTTCCTGTGCCGCATCGATCGCCTGTGAGTGATTGCGCGCCGTCGGCCCGGGTCAGTCCGACGGTTCGGTTGCGCGGGCGCTGCCGCCGCCGAGGATGATCCGCGCGTGGCGCTGATAGCTCCAGTACGCCCAGCCCCAGTTGATCATGACGATGAGGCGGTTGCGGAAGCCGATCAGGAACATGACGTGGACCAGCAGCCAGAACCACCAGGCCAGCAGCCCCGACAGCTTGAAGCCGTGCAGGTCGACCACCGCGGCCATGCGGCCGATGGTGGCGAGGTTGCCGAAGTCGCGGTAGCGGAACGGCGTGGCCGCCTGCCCGGCCAGGCGCGCGCGGATCGCATGCGCGACCTGCGCGCCCATCTGCTTCGCGGCCGGGGCGACGCCCGGCACCGGCTTGCCGTCCTGCTGCACGCTGGCGAGATCACCGGCGACGAAGATCTCCGGGCGGCCGGGCACGCTGAGGTCGGGCTCCACCAGCACGCGGCCGGCGCGGTCGCGCTGGTTGCCGAGCAGGGCGCCCAGTCCCGAGGCGGCGACGCCGGCGGCCCACAGCACCGTGCGCGCCGGCACGAACACCGTGCCCTGGCCGCCGTGGTCGAGCGTGTAGCCGTGCGCGTCGATCGCGCTCACCGGCGCGCCGGTGACGACCTCGACGCCAAGCTTCCCGAGCTGGCGCTGCGCCTTGGCCGACAGCGATTGCGGGAACGAGGCCAGCACGCGCGGGCCGGCTTCGATCAGTCGCACCCTGGCCTGCGACGGGTCGATGCGGCGGAACTCGCGCTTGAGCGTGTGGCGGGCGATCTCGGCCAGCGTGCCGGCCAGTTCGACCCCGGTCGGGCCGCCGCCCACCACGGCGAAGCTGAGCCAGGCGGCGCGCTCGTCGGGGTCGTCGCAGGCCTCGGCGCGTTCGAAGGCGAGCAGCAGCCGGCGCCGGATCGCGAGCGCGTCGTCGAGCGTCTTCAGGCCGGGGGCGTCGCCGGCCCATTCGTCGTGGCCGAAGTAGGCGTGCGTCGCGCCGCTGGCCAGCACCAGGTAGTCGTAGTGCAGCGGGCTTTCGCCCAGCGTGCCGCCGTCGCGCAGCGACACGGTGCGTGCCTGCGTGTCGAGGCCGGTCACCTCGCCCAGGCGCACCTCGACGTTGCCTTGCGCGCGCAGGATGTGGCGCAGCGGCGCGGCGATGTCGGGCGCGGACAGGCCGGCGGTGGCGACCTGGTACAGCAGCGGCTGGAACAGATGATGGTTCTGGCGGTCGATCAGGGTGATGCGCACGTCGTCGTTGGCAAGCGCGCGCGTCGCCCACAGGCCGGCGAAGCCGCCGCCGACGATGACGACATGGGGGCGTGTCGTGCTCATGCGTGCTCCGGTCGTGGCAGTGCCGCGACGGGCACGGGCTGCGGTGGGTCGGCAGTGTGGTGCTCGTGGTCGCGATCGATGCGCGAGTGCAGGCGGGTGTCGCGCATCAGCGCGTACACCGACAGTGACACCGCGACACACACGGTGACGTAGACGTAGAACCACGACTCGTGGCCGAGCTGCTTGAACCACAGCGCCAGGTACTCGGCGGTGCCGCCGAACAGCGACACCGTCAGCGCGTACGGCAGGCCGACGCCGAGTGCGCGGATATGCGCCGGAAACAGCTCGGCCTTCACCACCGCGTTGATCGCGGTGTAGCCGCTGACGATGAGCAGGCCCGCCATGACCCAGGTGAAGGCGCCCCACACTGTGCTGGCCTGGGCGATGCCGCTGAGGATGGTGTAGGTGCACAGCGTACCGAGCACGCCGAAGGCGATCAGGATCGGGCGCCGGCCGATGCGGTCGGACAACGCACCGACCAGCGGCTGCAGCAGCATGAACACCAGCAGCGAGGCGGCCGAGATCAGCGTCGCATCGGCCTTGCTGAAACCGCCGGTGTTGACCAGGAACTTCTGCGGATAGGTGGTGAAGGTGTAGAACGACAGCGTGCCGCCGAGGGTGAGGCCGATCACGGTCAGCACCTCGCGCGGATGCTGCAGCAGCACGCGCAGGCTGCTGCGCGGCTGCTTCCCGTGGCTGCGCGCGGCGGTGAAGGATTCGGTTTCCTGCATGCCGCGGCGCAGGTACAGCGCGCTCACCGCGCACAGCGCGCCGACCACGAACGGAATGCGCCAGCCCCAGTCGTGCAGCTGCTGTTCGCTCAGCACGAAACGCTGCAGCAGCACCAGCAGGGCCAGCGCCAGCAACTGTCCCATCACCAGCGTCACGTACTGGAAGCTCGACCAGAAGCCGCGGTGGCGCGAGGTCGCCATCTCGCTCAGGTAGGTTGCCGAGGTGCCGTACTCGCCGCCGACGCTCAGGCCCTGCAGCAGGCGCGCGAACACCAGCAGCGCCGGTGCGGCCAGGCCGATGCGCTCATAGCCCGGCGCCACCGCGATCAGCAGCGAGCCGGCGCACATCAGCAGCACCGACAGCATCAACGCCGCCTTGCGGCCGTGGCGGTCGGCGTACAGGCCCAGCAGCCAACCGCCGACCGGGCGCATCAGGAAGCCGACCGCGAACACCGCCGCGGTGTCGAGCAGCTGCGCGGTGGTGTCGCCCTTGGGGAAGAAGTGCGGGGCGAAGTAGATCGCGAACGCGGAATACGCGTACCAGTCGTACCACTCCACCAGATTGCCGACCGAGCCGCTGAAGATGCTGCGCAGGCGGCGGCCCGGCGTCATCGTCGCGGCGGCCGTCATCGCGGCCTCAGCCCTGCAAGCGCTGCGCCAACAACGCCTCGAGCTTGCGCTGGTCGGCGGCGAAGCGGCGGATGCCGTCGGCAAGCTTGTCGGTCGCCATCGCGTCCTCGTTGTGCTGCCAGCGGAACGCGCTCTCGCTGAGCACGGGCGGCGCGGCGCTGCGGGCGCCGTCATCGACCAGTGCGCGCGGCACGTCACCGTCGGCCTGCGCCAGTGCGTCGAGCAGGTCCGGCGAGATCGTCAGGCGGTCGCAGCCGGCCAGTGCCAGCACCTGACTGGTGTTGCGGAAGCTCGCGCCCATCACCACGGTGGTGAAGCCGTGGCGCTTGTAGTGCTGCCAGATGCGCGTGACCGACTGCACGCCGGGGTCGTCCTGCGGCGTGGCCGGGGCGGCCGCGCCGTTGGCCAGGTGCCAGTCGAGGATGCGGCCGACGAAGGGCGAGATCAGGAACACGCCGGCCTCGGCGCAGGCCACCGCCTGCGCGAACGAGAACAGCAGCGTGAGGTTGCAGTGGATGCCCTCGCGCTCGAGCTGTTCGGCGGCGCGGATGCCTTCCCAGGACGAGGCGATCTTGATCAGCAGACGCTCGCGGCCGATGCCGAGTTGCTCGTACAGCGCGACCAGCTTGCGCGCCTGCGTGAGCGTGGCGGCGGTGTCGAAGCTCAGCCGCGCATCGACCTCGGTCGAGACCCGTCCCGGGACCAGCTTGAGGATCTGCGCGCCGACGGTCACGGCGAGGACATCGCAGGCGTCGGCCACGCGCGCGTCCAGGTCGGTGCCGCGCGCCTGTGCGATCGCGCTGTCGATCAACGGCGCGTAGGCGGGCAGGCTGGTGGCCTTGAGCAGCAGCGACGGGTTGGTGGTGGCGTCGAGCGGGTGGAAGCGGGCGATGGCGTCGATGTCGCCGGTGTCGGCGACTACCGACGACAGGGCGCGGAGATGTTCGAGCTGGCTGGTCATTGTCTGGCTCATCTGTGTCTTCGGGCATTCTGCGCGATTGCCGCGGCCGCGTCATGCACGCGGCTGCCACCGCCTTGCGCTACGCTCGGCGTGGCAGGTCCGAGCGGGCCTGATGAGGACCGCACCATGGCCGAGGCCGAGAAACGCATTGCCCTGCTGATCGACGCCGACAACGCGCCGGCGGCGAAGATCGACGTGATCCTGGCCGAGGTCGCCCGCCACGGCGCGGCCAACGTGCGCCGCGCCTACGGCAACTGGAAGAGCCCGCACCTCAAGGGCTGGGAGGCGACGCTGCACGAGTACGCGATCCGCCCGATCCAGCAGTTCGCCTACTCCAGCGGCAAGAACGCCTCCGACATGGCGATGGTGATCGACGCGATGGACCTGCTGTACGCGCGCAACCTCGACGGCTTCGCGATCGTCTCCAGTGATGCCGACTTCACCCCGCTGGTGATGCGGCTGCTGACCGAGGGCGTCAAGGTGTACGGCTTTGGCGAGAAGAAGACGCCGCTGCCGTTCGTCAACGCCTGCTCCAAGTTCACCTACCTCGAAGCCCTGGGCCAGCCGACCAGCACCGAACCCAGCGCCGCGACCAAGCCTAAAAATGCCAAGGAACTGCGCGGCGACACGCGCCTGGTGCAGATGCTGCGCAGCGCGGTCGAGTCGGCCAGTGGCGACGACGGCTGGGCGCACCTGGGCGCGGTCGGCCACCAGATCAGCAACCAGGCCTCGTTCGATTCGCGCAACTACGGCTACCGCAAGCTCAGCGATCTGATCGAGGCGACCGAGCTGTTCGAGGTCAAGCGCGACAACCAGATCGTGTGGATCCGCTACAAGCCCAAGGCCAACCCGAAGAAAGCGGCGAAGACCGCCTGACGCGCAGCCGCTGCACGTTGCCAAGGCGCTAACGCGCGGCGGCCTAGACTCGCCGCCATGCGGGGCGCAGCCGCCATCGCCGGAGTCACGCGCAACGCCGTGCTGGCGGCGCTGCTGTCATGTGCCGTGCCGGTGGCCGCGCAGGTGGCCGATCCCTACGCCGCGGCGCGGCGTGCGCTGCTGGTCGAGTTGCAATCGCAGGCGCGTGCCGATACCGACACGCCGGCGCATATCGATCGCGAGGTGCTGGACGTGCTCGGCCGCGTACCGCGCCACGCCTACGTGCCGGCCGCGCAGCGGCGTTACGCCTATGACAACCGGCCGCTGGCGATCGGCTACGGGCAGACCATCTCGCAGCCGTACATCGTCGCGTTGATGACGTCGCTGGCGCGACCGCGGGCCGGTCAGAAGATCCTCGAGGTCGGCACCGGCTCGGGCTACCAGGCGGCGGTGCTGGCCGAGTTCGGTGCGCAGGTGCACACGATCGAGATCGTCGCGCCGCTCGCCACGCAGGCCGCGCAGCGGCTGCGCCCGTATCGCAACATCGCAACGCGCAGCGCCGATGGCTATTACGGCTGGAAGGAGCAGGCGCCGTTCGACGCGATCGTGGTGACCGCGGCCGCGTCGTCGATCCCGCCGCCGCTGGTCGCCCAGCTCAAGCCGGGTGGGCGCATGGTGATCCCGGTCGGCAGCAGCTTCTTCACCCAGACCCTGTTGCTGGTCGAGAAGCAGGCGGACGGTCGCATGCGCACGCGGCAGATCCTGCCGGTGCGCTTCGTGCCGTTGACCGGTGCGCATTGACGGGCAAGCGCGTGCGCTCGCCAACGCCTCTGCCGATGGCCAGGGCGGCGGTCGCCCTGATCGGCTTGCGCTCGCCATTGCATTGATCTCGGCCGCGGCGCTGGCCTACCAGCTGCTGCTGATGCGCTGGCTGGCGATCGCGCACTGGTATCCGTTCGCGGTGGTGATCATCAGCCTGGCCCTGCTCGGCCACGGCGGCAGCGGTACCTGGCTGAGCCTGTGGTTGCGTGTGTGCACGCCGGAGCGCTTGCGGGCCGATTTCGAGTCGATGTTCGCGCGCTGCGCGTGGGGGTTCGCCATGAGCGCGGTGCTGGTGCTGTGGCTGGCGCGCGCGATCCCGTTCAACGGGCTCGAACTGGTCTGGAACCCGCGCCAGCTGCTGTGGCTGAGCGCGCTGTACCTGGTCCTGGCGGTGCCGTTCTTCTTCGCCGCGAGTTGCTTCGGCTTGGCCTTTGCCCGGCACGGTGAGCGCATCCCGCGGCTGTACGCCGCCGACCTGCTCGGTGCCGGCGTCGGCGCGCTGGCGGCGCTGGCGATGGCGTACCTGCCGGTCGAGCGCGGCTTGCTGCTGGCGGCCTTGTGCGGGCCGGTCGCGGCGATGCTGGTGGCGCCGCAACGCCGGCTGGTCGCGCTCGCGTTGCTGATCACGCTGGCGCTGCTGCCCGGTCACGCGTTGGCGCCACGGGTCAACGAGTTCAAGAGCCTGAGCAAGGCCTTGCTGCTGCCCGGGGCGCGCGTCATCGACGAGCGTCGCGGTCCTTACGGCTGGTTGGCCGTGCTGGAGAGCCCGCGCGTGCCACTGCGTCACGCCCCCGGCCTGAGCCTGGGCAGCAGCGAGGAGCTGCCGGCGCAGCTGGGGCTGTACACCGACGGCGAAGGGCCGTCGGTGATCACGCGCCACACCGGGCGCGCGCCGCAGGCGTGGTTGGGTCGCATGACCTCGGCCTTGCCGTACCGGATGCGGGCGCGTGGGTCGGTGCTGGTGCTCGGTGCCGGCGGCGGCCTGGAGGTACTGCAGGCGCTGGCGCTGGGCGCACGCACGGTGGACGCGGTCGAGCTCGACCCGCAGCGGCTGCGGCTGGTGCGCGACGATTACGCCGACTACAGCGGCCAGCTCTACCGCGACCGGCGCGTGCGCGTGCATGCCGCCGAGCCGCGCGCGTTCGCCCGCGCCAGCCGTGCGCGTTACGACCTGATCGTGCTGGTCGCCGGCGATTCCTTCGCCGGCAGCGGTGCCGGCGTGCAGGCCGCGGCCGAGCAGTACGCACTCACGGTCGAGGCGCTGCGCGACTATCTGGCGCGACTGGCTCCCGGCGGCACGCTGGCGATCACGCGCTGGAGCAAACAGCCGCCGCGTGACGAGTTGAAACTCGCCGCCACCGCGATCGCGGCCCTGCGTGGCGAGGGCATGGCGCCGGGCGCGCGGCTGGTCGCCGTGCGCAACTGGGATGCCAGCACCTGGCTGGTGCAGCACGATCGCTTCGCCGCGCCGGAGTTGGCGGCCATGCGCGCCTTCGCCGACGCGCAGGGGTTCGATCCTGTGTTCGCGCCGGGCCTGCGTTCCGACCAGGCCAACCGCTTCCACGTGCCGGAACGCCCGACCCTGTACGCGGGCGTGCAGGCGTTGCTGTCATCGCGCGCACGCGACTACCTGCGCGACTACCGCTTCGCGGTCGCACCGGCCCGTGACGACCGGCCCTACTTCGGCGACTTCTTCCGCTGGCGCAGCCTGCCGGCGCTGTGGCGCTTGCGCGAGCAGGGCAGCGCGGTGCTGCTTGATTCCGGTTACCTGCTGCTGGTCGCCGCGCTGGTGCAGGCACTGCCATTGGCACTGTTGCTGGTGTTGCTGCCGTTGCGGGTGCTGCCGCGGGCGTCGTCGGCCGCGGCGATGAAGTTCGCGCGTGCGCGCGCCGGGCTGTACTTCCTCGCGCTCGGCCTGGGCTTCATGCTGGTCGAGATCGCCACGCTGTCGCGGCTGACCTTGCTGGTCGGTCATCCATTGCTGGCGGCGAGCGTGGGCCTGGCCGGCTTCCTGATCTGCGCCGGCCTCGGCAGCGCGCACGCGCAGCGGCTCCTGGCCACGTCGCAGGCATCGACCGATGCCGCGATCGTGCGCCGCATCCGTTGGGCGGTGCACGCGATCGCGTTGGGTTTGTTGTGGCAGGTCGTCGTGTTCGTCGTCGTGCACGCCTACGGCGCGGCGTGGCCGGTGTGGCTGCGGGCCGCGTGCGGGCTGGCCGGCATTGCCCCGCTCGCGTTCGCGATGGGGCAGCCGTTCCCGCTCGGCCTGGCGCGGCTCGCGCGCAATGCACCGGCGTTCGTGCCGTGGGCCTGGGGGCTCAACGGCTGCGCCTCGGTGGTCGCGGCAATCGCGGCATTGCTGCTGGCGATGGCGATCGGCCTGCGTGCGGCCTTGCTGGTGGCGTTGGCGCTGTACGCGTTTGCGGCGTGGGTGTGGCCGCCCGCGGTCGGCCCGAAGTGCGACAGGAAGGATGCCGCGCGCGCGGCTGATACGGGTGAACGACGGCACCTTTGTTAATGGTCGGGCGCGACAACTCCTGGTCGTTAGTACAGATCGACCGGGTCGACGTCGAGCGACCAACGCACCCGGCGTGCTTCCGGCAGCGCGTAGATCGCCGGCAGGGCGGCGTCGAGCGCGGCGTGCAGCGCGCGTCGCTCCGGCGACGACACCAGCAGCTGCGCGCGCTGGTAGCCGGCGCGGCGCGGCATCGGTGCCGGCAGCGGGCCGTTGAGTTCGAGTCCGGCATCGGCGTCACGCAACGCGGCACGCGCGGCCTGCAGGAAGGCGTTGCAGGCGTCGCTGTGCTTGGCCTCGGCGCGCAGCAGGGCGAGGTGGGTAAACGGCGGGAAGGCCGCTTCCTCGCGCTGGGCCAGTTCGGCTTGCGCGAATGCGGCGTAACCACCGGCGAGCAGCGTCGCCAGCAGCGGGTGGTCGGGATGGTGGGTCTGCAGCACGACCTCGCCGGGTTTGTCGGCGCGGCCGGCGCGGCCGGCGACCTGGATCAGCAGCTGGGCGAGTTTCTCCGGGGCGCGGAAGTCGGCGGAGAACAGGCCTTCGTCGATGCCGACCACCGCGACCAGGGTGAGGTTGGGCAGGTCGTGGCCCTTGGCCAGCATCTGCGTGCCGACCAGGATGCCGCGCGCGGTGCCGAACCGCGCCAGGTGCTGTTCGAGGGCATCGCGGCGCTGGGTGGTGCCGCGGTCGATGCGCAGCACCGGCACCTCGGGGAATTTCGCCGCCAGTGCTTCCTCGATGCGTTCGGTGCCGGCGCCCTGCGACTGCAATGCCAGGCCGCCGCAGTCCGGACAGGCATCCGGCGCCGGCCGACGTGCGCCGCAGTGGTGGCACTGCAGGCGGCGGCCGCCGGCGTGCACCGTCATCGGTGCGTCGCAGCGCTGGCATTGCGCGCTCCAGCCGCAGTCGTGGCACAGCAGCACCGGCGCGTAACCGCGGCGGTTCTTGAACACCAGCACCTGGCCGTCGGCGGCCAGCGCCTGCTCGATCGCGGCGAGCAGTTCCGGCGACAGCCCGGCCTCGAGCGGGCGCTTGCGCACATCGACCACGCGCACGCGCGGCGGCTGCGCGTTGCCGGCGCGCTCGCGCAGGCGCAGGTGCGCGTAGCGGCCGGCCTGGGCGTTGCGCAGCGATTCCAGCGACGGCGTCGCGCTGCCCAGCAGCACCGGCACGCCCAGCGCCTTGCCGCGCACCAGCAGGAAGTCGCGGGCGTGATAGCGGATGCCGTCGAGCTGCTTGAAGCTGCCGTCGTGCTCCTCGTCGATGACGATCAGGCCGGCATCGGGCAGCGGCAGGAACGCCGCCGAGCGAGTGCCGACCACCACCCGCGCCTCGCCGCGCGCGAACGCGGCCCAGGTGCGGGCGCGCTCGCCGTCCCCCAGTCCCGAGTGCAGTGCGTGCACCGGCACGCCCAGGCGCGCGCGGAAGCGGGCGAGGGTCTGCGGGGTCAGGCCGATCTCCGGCACCAGCACCAGCGCCTGCTTGCCGCGCGCCAGGCAGTCGGCGATCGCGTGCAGGTAGACCTCGGTCTTGCCGCTGCCGGTGACGCCGTCGAGCAGCAGCGCGGCGAAGCCGTCGCGTGCGGCCAGCACCGCGTCGACCGCAGCCTGCTGCTCGGCGTTGAGCACCGGCCCGGGCTGCGGCGTCGGCGCGCGCGGTACCGCCGGCACCGCGAGCCGTTCGGCCAGGCCGCGTTTGGCCAGTGCCTTGGCCGCGCTGCGCCAGCGGTCGAAGGTGTCGTCGAGGCTGTCCTCGTCGCAGGGCCCGGCCTGCAGGCGGTCGGCCAGGCGCCGCGGCTGGCCGGCGCGCAGGCGTTCGCGCGCGGTCTGACCGGCCTCGGTGAGCTGCCAGGCCCAGGCATGGGTGTCGGGCAGCGGCTCGCCGCGGCGCAGCGGCGCCGGCAGCGCGGTCGCCAGCACCTCGCCGAGCGGGGCGTGGGTATAGCGCGCCAGCCAGAGCAGCGAGTCGAGCAATTCGCCGTGCAGCAGCGGCTCCGGGTCGAGCCCGGCGAGGGCGGTCTTCAGTTCCGGGCTGTCCTGGCTGGCCGCGCCGACCTGCGCGATCACGCCGACCAGCTCGCGGTTGCCGAAGGGCACCCGCGCACGCGTGCCGACGTCGGCGGCCGTGGCAACGTGGCCGGCCGGCGGCCGGTAGTCGAACAGCCGCGGCAGCGGCAGCGGCAAGGCGACCCGCCAGACCGTCGGCGCGTGAACAGGGGCATCGGACATCGCCGCAGTCTAGCGAAGGTCGGGGCCGTTCCGGACCAGCGTGGCTTGCGGACCATTGCTCGCGGTTGCGTGACAAAAGTCACGCAAGTGGCCGAACGCAAAGAAGATTCGGCCTTATCCACACGCGCTGTGGATAAATCTGTGCATGGCGTGTCGGCAGATGGGCGCGATGGCGTTGCAACAAGCCCTGCAGCCAGGTTGGTGAAAAAAGTGCCAACGCTGATATTTTGTTTTATATCAATGCGTTAGCCGTGAAACATCGCTGTCATGCGGTCCCGTGCGTGCGAGTACGCGGTCCCGATGACGATTCGATTACTGCTGTGCACAACCGTTTTTTGCGTGCAGGCCGCGTCCCGCTTCGCGGAGCGCGCGTTGCCGGGTTGTCAAGCGGTTTTGTGCGAGGGCGGCCTCGCTATGATGCGGTGCATGGTGATGCTGTCTCGATGAGCGTTTCTTCCCGTTCCCCCTCCCCGGCCGCCGCCGCGCCGCCGGCGCTGTCGGCCTTCCTGCGCGGCGTCGAGCGTCGTGGTGCGGTGCTGGCTGAATTGCAGGCCGGCGATGCCGTTGCCGGCGATGCCGCCCTGGCCGAGGCCATGCGGCAGTTCCGCACCGAGGCCGAGACCGTGCCGATGGCGCAGTGGCCGGGGCGGTTCTGGGCCGGCCTGCTGGCGCAGCCGCAGCTGCGCCGTCGCACCGAGGTGGCCCTGCCCCTGGACGCGACCGACCGTCTCGGCGAACTCGGCAGCGGCCCGCGTGCGGCGCTGCTGCTGCGCCTGGCCGCGGGCCTGTCCGAGGACGAGGCCGCGACCGCGCTCGGCGTGGCCCAGCCGAGCTACCGGTTGGCGTTGCAGCGTGCCCTGCCACACCACGCCGACGGCCGCGCCGACCCGGTGGCCTGGCAGCGCCTGCGCGAGCAGGTCCACCGCCGCATCAAGACGCTGCCGCCGGACCGGCTGGTGCGCCTGAGCAACGCCCGCGAGGCGGCCCTGCACGGCGAGCCCCGGGGCGGGGCGGGCGCCACCACGACCCCGGCCGCCGGCCGGGCGCCGCGACCGCGCTGGCTGTTGCCGCTGCTGTGGGGCCTGTTGCTGCTGTGCGTGACGGCGCTGGCGGTTACGTTCTGGTGGCCGTCGCACTGGCCGCTGGGGCCGGTGCTGGAGCGCCTGCACGGCGGCGCCTCGGGCGCACGCCAGGTGAGTTCGGACCGGCTGCCCGCGGCCGAGGAGCCGGCGGCGCGCTACGGCCGCGAGACCGCGCTGATCGCCCACCGCGATTTTGCCCTGCTCGCCGACCCGCCGGGCGAGGCGGCGGCCGCTGACCTGGAATTCCACAGCTGGCTGGCCGCGCAACAGGCCGCCGGTGTCACCGCACCGGATGCCACGGCGCTGGCCGCGACTGCCGCGGTCGAACCCGCCGTACCGGCAGCCGCGCCCACCGAGGCGACCGGCAGCGAAACCGAAACGGAGACTGACGATGCGCCGCAGTGAGCGTCGGCGGACGGCAACCCTCGGCCTCGCGCTCGGGTGTGCCTTGGCGGTGCTCCCGGCGTACTCGGCGCCGCCGGCGGAGCTGCTGCAAAGCCTGGCCAGGCTGCCGCCGGCCGCGCATGCCGCGTTGCAGCGGCAACTGCTGCAGTGGAACGCATGGACACCGCAACAGCACGCGGCTTACGCGCAGCGCGCCGCGGCCTGGGACGCGCTGCCGCGCGCGGAGCGCGACACCCGCCGCGAGCGGTTCCTCGCCTGGCAGGCCCTGCCCGCTGCCGAGCGCGCGCGGGTGCAGGACGCCACTGCGTGGTACGCCGCGCTGCCCCCGCAGTTGCAACAGGCCTGGCGTGCGCAGTTCGACGCGCTCGACCGCAGCCAGCGGCGCGGTTGGCTGCTGGGCCCGGAGCTGGGCGCCGACTACGCGGTGCTGCAGCCGCTGCTGGCGCAGGTGCCGGCCGAACAGCACGCGCCGTTGCTGCAGGCGCTGCGTGCGATGACGCCGACACAACGCGCCGATCTGGGCGTGCTGGTGCAGCGCACCCCGCCGCAGCGCCGCGAGGCCCTGCGCAGCGGCCTGCTGGCGGCCTACCCGGGCCACCTCGGCGATTGGTTGTGGCAGCAGCTGCAGCAATGAGCGCGCCGCGTTGAGCCGCGTGGCGGCCGCTGCATGATCGTCGGGCCCGGTGCTCAGACCGTCTGCCGCGGCTGCAGCACACGACGACTGGCGCGGAAACGCTCGCCGAAACGGGCGACGCCCTCGGCGCGCATCCGCGGCGCGTGCTCGCGCAGGTAAGCATCGAGCGCGGCCGCATCGCTCAACGTGTACTGCACGCACAGCCGCTCGTGGCCGGGTTCGGCGGCCGGATCGAGCACATCGAACACCGTCGCGGCGACGAAGCCCGGCAACGCGCAGATCTCGCGCACGTGCGCATCGAGCCAGGCCAGATACTCGGCACGGATCACCGCGTCGAGGTCGAGGTTGACCTCGTAGATCACGCCGGCCGCCTCGGCCGCGCTCACATCCGCACCAGGCTGGCGATGGCGACGAACACCGCGGCGAAGCTCAGCAGCACGAAGTACAGGTTGCCGACGACGAAATAACGCAACAGCGTCAGCCACCAGCCATTGCCGTACACGCGCTTCTGCATCAGCAGCAGGTAGATCGGCATCGACAGCCACAGAAGCCCGATCAGCAGGCCGCTGATCCAGCCGAACGGCGGCCAGTGCGGAGTCCAGGCGTTGTCGAGGCCGAACAGGAAGAACATCGCCAGCAGCGCCACGCACAGGAAGGCGTGGCTGTAGAGCGCGACCACCAGGTGTTCGAGGTAGCCGCGCCCGGAGCCGAGGTAGGCCAGCTTGAGCAGCAGTGCGAACACCGGCACCAGCAGGAACAGCGCGCTGGGCACCGCGCCGAGCAGGGCGCGCACCCACAGCGAGGGATCGCGTTGGGCGCGGGCGATGTTCTCCTGGCCGTGGCCGACCTGTGAGTTGATCCAGCGGTTCACGAACGCCGGCGCCCATTTCAGCGTGAGGGGATTGGTGTCCGCGTCCCATTCGTCGCCGTTGAAGCTGAGGCCGCGGTCGCAGTCGGGATCGCCGTAGGCGACGAGGTCCTCGTTGACCTTGCGCTTGAGCTTGCCTTCGCTGGCGAGGGCGTAATCGAGCTGCAACTGCGCGGCGCGGCAGCCGGCGGCCTCGTTGCTGCGGCGGATGTCGCGCAGCTGCTTGTTGCGCGCGTCGGCGCTGGCCGCCGGCAGCGCGGCCAGCGCCAGCCGTTGCGCCTTCCCCCGTTCGTTGCGCAGGCGTTCGAGCTCGGCCAGGGTCGCGGCGGTTTCCACGGTGGCGGCCCCCTTCGCGCCGGGGGTCGCCTGACGGATCCCTTCGGTCCTGGCCGCGGCCACCTGGTCCTCGCTCAGCCCCTGCTCGGCGCGCAACACCTCGATGCGACGATCGGCCTGGCGGTGGGTGTCGGCGATGGCGGTGTCGATGCCCTTGCGCGCGACCGGCAGCAGCAGCACCGCGGTGCGGGCCTTGTCCAGGTCCTCCATTTCCTCTGCACGGATGCGCTCGACCTCGGCCACCGTGTCGGCCCGTGCGAAGCGCTTGCCGGCGTTGCCCTTGTCCTTGCGTTTGTCGTCCTTGCCCTCGGACGAGCTGGTGTTGCCGTAAGCCTCCGGAGTGGTATCGACGTGGATCACCGCCTGGGCGACGAAGAACGTCAGCACGCTCAGGATCACGAACAGGCGCAGCGGCGCGATGTAGCGCACGCGTTGCCCGGCCAGGTAATTGGCGGCGACGCGGCCGGGCGACAGCAGGTCGCGCAGGGTGCGGAAGATGCGACCGTCGAGGTGCCAGAACGACTCGAACACCTCCTCCAGTGCATGCCCGGTGTGGCGCAGCGGGCTGAGCGCCGACTGCCCGCAGGCGTAGCAGTAGTGGCCCTGCAGCGGCGCACCGCAGTTCTCGCAGTGGCTCGGTGTGGCGTGATCGGCCGATGTGCTCATGGTCGTGCAGCTTCTCCCCGAAGTGTGGCAACCAGCTGCAAACGCCGCTCGTGCGCGGTTCGCAACGCTGGAAACGCCAACACAACCCGTTCATGTTGGCCCGGTAAGATAGCCGGCCGCCGCGACCCGGCGCCAGCGCCCGACAATCGAAGCGGTCGCGCGGCCGCAGTCGCGCGTCTGGTTGTCCCGATGTCCCTGTCTGCTTCGTCCACGCCCGCCCGCACGGGCCTGACGGGCGAAATCCGCACCACCGCCATCCTCGCCGCGCCGCTGGTCGGCGGGCACGTGTCCACCGGCTTGATCGGTTTTGTCGACAACGTGCTGGCCGGCCACCACAGCACCACCACGCTGGCCTCGGTCACCATCGGCACCGCGCTGTGGTGGCTGCCGATGATGGTGCCGATCGGCACCCTGCTGTCGGTGCCGCCGTCGGTGTCGCAGCTCGACGGCGCCGGCCAGCGCGGCCAGATCGGCGCCTTGTTCCGGCAGGCGCTGTGGCTCGCGTTCGGGCTAGGGCTGGTGCTGTTCGCGTTCCTGACCTTCATGCCGCTGTTGCTTGGACCGATGGGGATCGCGCCGGCGATCATTCCCGGCGCGACCGAGTTCCTGCACGGCATCCGCTGGGGCGTGCTGGCACTGACGCTGTTCTTCTGCATGCGCTACCTCAGCGAGGGCCTGCACTGGACCTTGCCGACGCTGGTGCTCAGTGCCGGCGGCCTGCTGGTGCTGCTGCCGGTCGGCTATGTGCTGACCTTCGGCAAGCTGGGCCTGCCCGAGCTCGGCGCCGGCGGCCTCGGCATCGCCTCGGCGCTGATGCTGTGGCTGCAGGCGATCGGCTTCTTCGTGGTGCTGTGGCGCTCAAAGCGCTTCGCCGACCTCAAGCTGTTCGAGCGCTTCGACGCGCCGGAGTGGCCGATCATCCGCGGCCTGCTCGCCACCGGCCTGCCGATCGGCGTGACCGTGCTGATGGAGGGCGGGTTGTTCATCGCCACCGCGCTGCTGATCGGCCGCCTCGGCGAGGTGCCGGCGGCGGCGCACCAGATCGCGATCAACCTGTCGGCGCTGTGCTTCATGGTGCCGATGGGGCTGGCCGAGGCGACCACGGTGCGCGTCGGCCACGCGCTCGGCCGCGGCGACTTTCATGGCGTGCGCCGCGCGGCCTGGGCCGGCTACGCGATCGTGATCGGCACGCAGCTGTTCTCCGGCCTGGTGCTGCTGACCGGCAACGAGATGCTGGTGGGCTTCTACACCAGTGATGCCGCGGTGGCGACGCTGGCGGCGTCGTTGCTGCTGTACGCCGCGGCGTTCCAGTTTCCCGACGGCGTGCAGGTGCTGTCTGCCGGCGCGCTGCGCGGCCTCAAGGACACGCGCGTGCCGATGCTGCTGGCGGCGCTGGCGTACTGGGGCATCGGCATGCCGCTCGGCGCCGGCCTCGGGCTGGGCCTGGGCTGGGGACCGAAGGGCATGTGGATCGGCCTGATCGCCGGCCTGACCGTGGCCGCGGTGCTGCTGTGCAGCCGCTTCCTGCGCTCCAGTCACCCTGACCGGCTGATGCTGCGCGGGCCGTGACCACTGAACGCCGGCCGCCCCGTCGGCGTCACGTGCCCTTGAAATCCCCGTGTTACGAATGGCGGGTGAATCCGCCCCGGTCAGCGGGTAGGCTGCAGTGGTCATGCTGCCGCCGTCATCCAGGACGCCGCAGCAGCAATCAGGAGTCTGTGCAATGAACGACACCCCGCGTCGCGGCCCGATCGCCCGCTTCTTCGTCGGCATCTGGGACGCGATGAACTTCACCCGCCGGTTGATCCTCAACCTGCTGTTCTTCGCCCTGTTGCTGCTGTTCCTGATCGTGCTCGGCGCCGGCCCGCGCACCAAGCCGCTGCTCGATCGCACCACCCTGGTGATCGCGCCGGAGGGCACGCTGGTCGAGCAGTACAGCAGCGACCCGGCCACGCGCGCGCTGGGCAAGGCGTTCGGCGAGAAGGGCGGCGAAGTGCAGCAGCGCGACCTGCTGCGCGCACTGGACGCGGCCGGCGACGACAAGCGCATCGAGCGCGTGGTGCTGCGCCTGGGCAAGTTGCAGGGCGGCGGCATGGCTTCGCTGCGCGAGGTCGCCGACGCGATCGCGCGGCTCAAGGCGAGCGGCAAGCAGGTGGTCGCGTTCGCCGAGATGATGGACCAGAAGCAGTACCTGCTGGCCGCGCAGGCCAACGAGGTGTACCTCGACCCGATGGGTGGGATGCTGCTCGAAGGCCTCGGCCGTTACCGCAGCTATTACCGCGAAGGCCTGCAGGACAAGCTCGGCGTCGACGTGCACCTGTTCAAGGTCGGCGAGTACAAGTCGGCGGCCGAGCCGTACGTGCTCGACGCGGCCTCGCCCGAGTCCAAGGAGGCCGACCTGTTCTGGATGAACGACGTCTGGCAGCGCTACCTGACCGACATCGCCAAGGCGCGCAAGCTCGACGCCGCGCAGCTGGCGCAGGGCATCGAGCAGTTGCCGGCGCAGCTCAGCGCGGTGCAGGGCGACCTGGCCCAGCATGCGCTGCGGGCCAAGCTGGTCGACGGTCTGAAAACGCGCGAGCAGGTCGACGATCTGCTGATCGAGCGCGGTATCGCCGACCACGATGCCGACGGCGGTTTCCGCCAGGCCTCGCTCGACGAATACCTGCTGCAGCTCAACGGTGCGCTCACCGCGGTCGACACGCGGCCGCAGGTTGCCGTGGTCGTCGCCGAGGGCGAGATCAGCGGCGGCGAACAGCCGCCGGGCACGATCGGCGGCGAGTCGACCGCGGCGCTGCTGCGCGAGGCGCGCGACGACGACAAGGTCAAGGCGCTGGTGCTGCGCGTGGATTCGCCGGGCGGCGAGGTGTTCGCCTCCGAGCAGATCCGCCGCGAGATCGTCGCGCTGAAGAAGGCCGGCAAGCCGGTGGTGGTGTCGATGGGTGACCTGGCCGCTTCGGGCGGCTACTGGATCTCGATGGACGCCGACAAAATCTACGCCGACGCCTCGACCATCACCGGTTCGATCGGCATCTTCGGCCTGATCCCGACCATCCCGCGTGCGCTCGACAAGATCGGCGTGCACAGCGACGGCGTCGGCACCACCAGGTTTGCCGGTGCGTTCGACATCACCCGGCCGTTGCAGCCGGAGGTCGGCCAGGTGATCCAGTCGGTGATCGACAAGGGCTACCGCGACTTCACCGGCAAGGTGGCGCAGGCGCGCAACAAGCCGGTCGAGCAGGTCGACGCGATCGCACGCGGTCGCGTGTGGAGCGGTGCGCAAGCCAAGGAGCGCGGCCTGGTCGATGCGCTCGGCAACCTGCACGACGCCATCACCGACGTCGCCGCGCGCGCCAAGCTCGGCAAGGAAGATGCCTACCAGGTGCGCTACATCGAGAAGGCGGCGACGCCGTTCGAACGCTTCTTCACCGGTTTCGCGAGCAGCCGCCTCGGCGGCGCCTGGCTGCAACAATCCGACTTTGCCCGTGGCCTGCTGGCCAAGGCGATGCCGCAGGTCGCGGCCGACCTGCGCTTCCTCGAAAGCGCGGTGACACCGACCGCCGGCGTGCCGGTGAAGTCGTTGGCGTACTGCTTCTGCGAGTTGTAAGCGCAGGCCCGCAGTGACGATGCAACGCCCGGCTCCGGTCGGGCGTTCGTTAGGGCAACGCTGATCAAGTCCCCTTGCTCGTCATTCCCGCGGAGGCGGGAATCCAAGGACGTTGTTGTTCAAGGGCTAACGTCCATGGATCCCCGCCTTCGCGGGGATGACGGCACTTATTCAGCGTAGCCTTAGTCGTCAGGTTAGTGGCCGGTGGCGGCCTCGATCGCCTCGCGCTGTTGCTCAGCCGCCTTCACCGCCTCGTCCTGCGCCGCCTGGGCCTGCTCGATCGGCGCCTGGATCGCGTCGCGCAGCTGCGTCGCCTGTGGTTCGACCGGGCGCTCCTTGTCGGGAGCACGTGGCTTGGAGCAGCCGGCCAGCAGCGCCAGCACCGTCAGTGTGCACAGCAGCGTTCGCGTCATTGCGGCACCCTCGCTTGGTCCGGCGGCTATGCTAACCCGGCCGCCGCGCGCGGCCACGGCATTCCGAGACGGCGGAGAACGACATGGACCCGAAGCGTTGGCGGCTCGACGGACAACTCGCGCTGGTCACCGGCGGCAGCGCCGGCATCGGCCGCGCGATCGCGCGTGAGCTGCTCGGCTTCGGTGCCGACGTGCTGCTGGCCGCGCGCGATGCCGCGGCGCTGGAGTCGGCGCGGGCCGAGCTGCTGGAGGATTTCCCCGAGCGCGAGGTGCAGGGCTTCGTCGCCGACGTCGCCATCGACGAGCAGCGCCGCGAACTGCTCGACTGGGTCGAGGACTTCGGCGAGGGTCTGCACATCCTGGTCAACAACGCCGGCGGCAACGTCAGCAAGGCCACCACCGACTACAGCGACGACGAGTGGCGCGGCATCTTCGAGATCAACCTGTTCTCGGCGTTCGAGTTGTCGCGCTACGCGCACCCGCTGCTGACGCGGCATGCGGCGTCGAGCATCGTCAACGTCGGCAGCGTCTCCGGCATCACCCACGTGCGCACCGGCGCGCCCTACGGCATGAGCAAGGCGGCGATGCACCAGATGACCCGCAACCTCGCCGTGGAATGGGCCGAGGACGGCGTCCGCGTCAACGCGGTGGCGCCGTGGTACGTGCGCACGCGCCGCACCTCCGACAAGCTCGCCGACCCCGATTATCTCGACGAAGTGCTGCTGCGCACGCCGCTGGGCCGCATCGGCGAGCCGGAGGAGGTCGCCGCCGCGGTCGCGTTCCTGTGCCTGCCGGCGGCGGGCTACGTCAGCGGCGAGTGCATCGCGGTCGACGGCGGTTTCCTGCGCTACGGGTTCTGATCGCCCCGGCCAGGCCCGCCGCGCGCGGGTGTATCGCGGGCACGATCCGGTCATGCCCAGGCGGCATCAATAGCCTGCGCAATCGTTGGCCAGGCGCGCGTCGAGGATGCGCTGCTCGTCGTCGATGCGGTGGCGCTCGCTTTGCAGGGCGCTGTTGTAGCGGCGGCCGAGTTCGTAACGACGGTCGCGCAGGCGCTCGCAGACGTCCTGCTGCGGCAGCGGGTAACACGCGTCGCGCACCCAGGTGCCCGCCGGCAAGGCCGCCACCGGCGGTCCCGGTCGCGGTGGTCGCGCGTACCCGGGCTCGCCCAGGCGCACGCTGCCGCGCACGTCGCCGCCGCCAAAGTCGAGGCGGCCGCTGACGCCGCCGTGCGGGTACGGCGCCATCGGATACGCCGGATAGCCCAGCGTCCACAGCGGCACCCAGCGCGGATTGCCCGCGTCGGTATCGCTGAGGTAGTGCTCGCCGTCGGGCGTGACGCAGTCGTACATCGGCCGCGGCGGTGTCACCACCACGTAACGCGGCGCTGGCGGTGCGGCCGTCACGGCCGGGGCGGCGGGTTTGACGACCGCGGCCGGGCGCGGCGGCGGGTCTTTCGGCCGCTGCATCTCGCGCGCCTGCTGGGTCTCGCCCTTGGCGCACGGGGTGTCGCGCAGGGTCAGGCGGCCGTGTTGATCGGTGCAGCGATAGATGGTGATCTCGGCGGCACAAGTAATCGTCGCCGCGAACAGCAGCGCGAGTGGCAGCCAGCGGGGCAGGCGCGACCTCATCCGCGCAGTGTGCGCCGCAGCGCCCAGCGCCGCCACACCACCGCGCCCGCGTGGCGTGGCCGGCGTCGATGCCGGTCACGTCGATCCGGCGCCGCGGTCACTTCTGCCGCGTGTAATCCAGCTGCATCACCTTGGCCTCCTTGCCGTCACGGGTCTCGTACATCTCGAAGGTGTGGTGGTCGTCATCGACGATGCGCAGCACGTCGCGGATCGGCACCTTGGCGCCGCCCTGGGCGGCGTCGGCCATTTCGCCCTTGAAGGTGTAGGTCTTGCGGGCGGAGTCGTAATCGCCGTGCGCAACGAACAGGCCGGTCGAGCCGCTGTCCATCCAGCTGCTGTAGTACTTGCCAGTGACGTTGTCGTAGCCGGTGTAGCCGACGCCCTCGAACGGCTTGCCCATCCATTCGCCGCGGTAGTCCTGGCGCAGGTGGCGGCCACCGAACACGGCGGTGGTGGTGGCGCTGCCGGTCTGCACCATCGGCGGCGACTTCGGGTCCATCCACATCTGCTGCTTGACGCTCCAGGTGCCGGCCATCGCGGCCAGTTGCTGGTGCTGCGCGCCGGGGGACGACGCCTTTTCCCACGCCTCCATCATCGCCTGCTGCCCGGCGGTCATCCTGGGCGGCTCGGCGGCCTTGGGCTCCTTCGCGGCCAGCGGCAACGCGACCAGCAGCGCCAGCGCGCACAACCAAACCTGCACGGTCTTCATGGCGGTCTCCTCGGTGGCATCGGCGTTGCCGATCAACGCCGGCGCCCGGACGCTACGACCGCGGCCGTTAAGCCGGCGTGGGCCCGGGCGGGGCCGCCATCAGCCGCGCAGCTGTGCCCCGCTGCGGGCGTCGCGGATGGTGCTGGGTGCGGTGCGGCCGCCGGTTTCGCCCAGGCACACGCCGTCGATGCGGGCGAGCAACTGCGGATCGAGCGCTGCGCGCGCATAGGCCGGCGGCTCGCCGCCGAGGTTGGCGCTGGTCGACACCAGCACCGCGCCGAACGCCGCGCACAGCGCGACCACGGTCGGGTGGTCGCTGACGCGCACCGCGACGCCGTCGTGGTCGCCGGTGATCCAGCGCGGCACGCGCGGCGTGACCGGGACGATCCAGGTGTGCGGCCCGGGCCAGCTGGCAAGCACGGCATCGCGGCGTTCGCCTGGCAGCGCGGCCCAATCGAGCAGGCCGTCGAATTGCGCCAGCGCGCCGGCAATCAGGATCATGCCCTTGGCGACCGGGCGTTGCTTGATCGCCAGCAGGCGCATCACCGCGACCTCGTCGAACGGGTCGCAGCCCAGGCCCCACACGGCCTCGGTGGGGTAGGCGATGACCGCGCCGCGGCGCAGGGCGGCGGCGCTGTCGGCGATGGAGAGAGACGGCTGGGACGGCATGCGGGCGGAGTCGGCGGAGCGCGCACCCAGTCTCGCATGCCGACGCGCGGGTCCGGCCTGAGCCGGACCCGCGCGGTGGTCAGAACGGCACCCAGGCGTCGCGCCAGGCGTAGCCCGTGCCAGGGCGGTAGGCGTCGTGGTTGATGTTGCACCAGGCGCCTTCCGGGAACGGCTTGCAGCCGTAGAGCTTGCCGTCGCTGCCCTTGACCACGGTCTGGCCCGGCACGTAGCTGCCGATGCCTTGCGGGTAGACGTGGTCGTAATCGCCGTCCGGCGGCGGCGGGGTGGTGTCGGGCAGGCGGATGTCGATCTGGTGGCGACGGCCGCTGCCGCTGAGGTAGACGCGGTTGCCGCTGGCCGAAGCGATCGGGGTGATCACGCCGTTGCTCAGCACGCCGATGCGCGCGTACTGCGCGGTCGCGTTGACCTGCTGCGCCACGTGCAGCGGCCAGGCGCTGATCGAGGTCTGCCCGACCTGCAGCACGGTGTCGATGCGCTCGGCATCGCTGCCGTTGGCGTTGAACACGCGCACGCTGACGGTGCTGCCCGCGGGCAGGTCGTTCTGCGCGGTCAATGCGCCGGCGTCGAGCCACGTCGGCGGTGGTGGTGGAGTGGTGCCGCCGGCGAACTGCACGTCCGTGCAGGTGTAGAACGCCTCCTGCGAGTCCGCGCGCTGCCAGGTGTTGTAGATCACGTGGCGGCCGCTGCGTTGCGGCAGCGGGCAGTTGAGGCGGTAGGTGCCGTCGGCGCCCAGCGGGGTGTTGCCGAGCGTGCAGAACGGCTCCAGGTCGGACCAGCGCAGCGGGCCGTTCGGGTCCCAGCCCGGGCGGGTGATGTAGAAGGTCCAGTCGCGCGTGGCGTGCGGCGCGGTGCCCTTGAACTGGAACTCGTAGCGGCCGTTGGCGTCAGGCGCGATCGGCGTGGCCTGCCAGTCGCTGCGCATCAGGTCGAGGCCGCGGAAGGTCGGGTTGTTGCCGCTGCACAGCTTGCCGTCCGGGACCACCGCCTGGTGGTTACCGTTGGCGGCGGCCTGGTTGATGCTCATCCAGTCGTACAGCAGCTGCGGGCCGGCCACCGCGACCGCGGCGGCGCAGGCCGGGTCGGTCGGATTCTCGCGGTTGCCCTGGGCGCAGGTGTAGACGCGGCTCTGCGGCTTGACCATGGAGCCGTGCGCGTGCACGGCCGCGGCCGGCAAGGCACTGGCGAGCAGGACGGTGGCGATGGCGGGCCATCGCAGGTGCGGTGCTGGTTTCATCTCGGTCTCCGATCGGTGTGTGGCTGTCGGATCCCCCCGGCAGGCGAGAATAGACAACGTTGTCATCGCGAGACATCGAGAAGGTCACGAAATTGCACGCCAGCCGCTGTGAGTCAGTCACGGTTGGCCGGGCAATGAGGGGCGACAGGCCGGTGGCAGGGCAGTCGACGGGCAGGCGAGAGAACACTAGACGACCGGTCTAATTGCCGCTAGGGTGCAGCGCCATGAACGCGCCTCCCGCTACCGACGTCCGCCAGCACATCCTCGACGTGGCCCAGCCGCTGTTGCTGCGCAAGGGCTTCACCGCGGTCGGCCTGGCCGAAATCCTGGCGACGGCGCGGGTGCCGAAGGGCTCGTTCTATCACTACTTCGGTTCCAAGGAGGCCTTCGGCGAAGCAGTGCTCGAAGCGTACTTCGCCGACCATCTGGCGCGGATGGACGCGCTGTTGACGCTGCCGGGGCCGGCCGCGCAGCGACTGATCGGCTACTTCCACGATTGGCTCGACTCGCAGGCCGGCGATGGTGCGCGCAGCCGTTGCCTTGCGGTCAAGCTCGGCGCGGAGGTCTGCGATCTGTCGGAGAGCATGCGCGCGGTGCTGGAGCGCGGCACCCGCAGCGTGGTCGAGCGCCTGGCGCGCTGCATCGAGGCGGGCAAGGCGGATGGCTCGCTGCCGGCCGCGCTGGACGCGCACGCCGTCGCGCTCACGCTCTACCAGAGCTGGCTCGGCGCCAGCCTGCTGGCCAAGATCGCGCGCGAGCGGGCACCGCTGGACACGGCCATGGCCGGCACGCGGCAGGGGCTGGGTCTGGCGCAAGACGTCTGAGGCGGGAGACGGACCACTCTCGTTTTTGCAGTCGTTTTGCAGTCGTTTTCAAGGCGACCGGTCTATTCGTGATCGCTCGACGAACCATCGCAGGCGTCCCACCCACAGGAGCAACCCATGCCGCAAAACGACACCGTCAATCGCCGCATCGTCCTCGCCGCGCGCCCGCGCGGCCTGCCGACGCCGCAGGACTTCCGCCTCGAGGAGGCCGCCGTCCCGTCGCCGGAGGCGGGCCAGGTGCTGCTGCGCACGCTGTATCTCTCGCTCGATCCCTACATGCGCGGACTGATGAACGAAATCGGGCCGACCTACGCCCCCTCGGTGGAGCTGGGTGGGCCGATGGCCGGCGGCACGGTCAGTCGCGTCGTGGCCTCCAGGCATCCGCAATTCCGCGTGGGCGACCTGGTGCTCGGCAGTGCCGGCTGGCAGGACTTTGCCCTGTCCGACGGCAAGGACCTGGCCCCACTGGGCGAGATGGCGCAGCCGTCGCTGGCGCTGGGCGCCCTGGGCATGCCCGCGTTCACGGCCTATGTCGGCCTGCTCGACATCGGCCGGCCCAAGCCGGGCGAAACCGTGGTCGTGGCGGCCGCAACCGGTGCGGTCGGCGCGGTGGTCGGGCAGATCGCCAAGCTCAAGGGCGCGCGCGTGGTCGGCATCGCCGGTGGCGCCGACAAGTGCCGCCATGCGGTCGCGGAGCTCGGCTTCGATGCCTGCCTTGACCGACACGACCCGCAGTTGCCGCAACGGCTTGCCGCCGCCTGTCCGGACGGCATCGACGTGTATTTCGAGAACGTGGGCGGTGCTGTCTTCGATGCGGTACTGCCGCTGCTCAACATCGGTGCGCGCGTGCCGGTGTGCGGGGTGATCGCGCATTACAACGACGACACGCCGCCGCCGGGTCCGAACCGGCTGCCGCTGCTCATGGGCGACGCCGTACAGAAACGCCTGCTCGTGCAGGGATTCATCGTCCTCGACCACTACGCCGACCGCTTCGACGCCTTCCGCCGCGACATGAGCCAGTGGATCGCGCAGGGCCGGGTGAAGCCGCGCGAGGACGTGGTCGACGGGCTGGAAAACGCACCGGAGGCGTTCATCGGGCTGCTTGAGGGGCGCAACTTCGGCAAGCTCGTGGTGCGCGTCGCGGCGGCTTGAAGCCACCGAGGCGGGCAATGGCGTGGGCGCGGGAGGGCGTCCACGTCCTGCTGCGTGTTTGATCCGGGGTGCGCAGGCGCGACAGCACCGCAGAGGCAGTGGCGGCCGTGCGCATGCCGGCCACCACGTCGCAACTAGCCGCTGACCTTCTTCGCCACCTTCTTGGTGGCGGTCTTCTTCACGGCTTTCTTGGCCGCTTGTTTCGCCGGCGCCTTCTTGGTCGCGGCCTTCTTGGCGGGCGTCTTCTTCGCCACGGCCTTCTTCGCCACCTTGGCGGCCGGCTCCTTCTTCGCCGCGACCTTCTTGCCGAAGCGGCCGCGCATCGGCTTGCCGGTTTCGGTCAGCAGCTGGGTCACTTCCTCCAGCGTCAGCGAGGCCGGTTCGCGGTCCTTGGGGATGCGGCCGTTGAGCTTGCCGTCGCTGATGTACGGGCCGAAGCGGCCGTTGAGCACCTGGATGTCGCTGCCGTCGAACTGCTTGATGATGCGGTTGCGGGCGATCTCTTCCTTCTCTTCGATCAGGAACACCGCGCGCGCCAGCTCGATCGTGTACGGGTCGTCCTCCTTCTTCAGCGAGGCGTACACGCTGCCGCGCTTGGCGAACGGGCCGAAGCGGCCGATGCCGACGCTGACCTCGGCGCCCTCGCTCTCGCCGAGCTTGCGCGGCAGCTTGAACAGCTCCAGCGCGTCGGCCAGGGTGATCGTGTGCATGCTCTGGCCGGGGCGCAGCGAGGCGAACTGCGGCTTCTCTTCTTCGGTCTCGGCGGTGCTGCCGATGGCGGCGTATGGCCCGTAGCGGCCCAGGCGCACGCTGACCGGCTTGCCGGTCTTGGGGTCGGTGCCGAGTTCGCGCGCGCCGGTGGCTTCGCTGCGGTCGACCGATTCGGTCTTGTCCTCGACCAGTTCCTTGAACGGGCCCCAGAACTTCTCCATCAGCGGGATCCACTCCTCCTCGCCGCGCGACACCGCATCGAGCTCGTCCTCGAGCTTGGCGGTGAAGTCGTAGTCGACGTACTGGGTGAAGTGGCTGGACAGGAACTTGGACACCGCGCGGCCGACGTCGGACGGCCGGAAGCTGCGGCCTTCCATCTCGACGTACTTGCGGAACAACAGCGTCTGGATGATCGAGGCGTAGGTCGAGGGGCGGCCGATGCCGTATTCCTCCAGCGCCTTGACCAGCGCCGCTTCGGTGAAGCGCGGCGGCGGCTGGGTGAAATGCTGGTCGGCGTGGATGCGGTCGAGCGGCACGCGGTCGCCGGTCTTCATCGCCGGCAGCTTGCGGCCCTCGTCCTCGTCCTCGGCGGCCTTGGTGTCCTTGCCTTCCTCGTACACGGCCAGGAAACCCGGGTCGATCACGGTGGTGCCGGAGGCGCGGAAGCTGTGCTCGCTGCCGGCGGCCAGGTCGACGGACACGGTGTTGAGCGTGGCCGGCACCATCTGCGAGGCCACCGCGCGCTTCCAGATCAGCTCGTACAGGCGGCGCTCGTCGTCGCTGAGGAAGCGCGACACCTGCGTCGGCGTGCGCAGCGCCGAGGTCGGGCGCACCGCCTCGTGCGCTTCCTGCGCGTTCTTGGACTTGTTCTGGTAGGTGTTGGGCTTGTCCGGCAGCGCGCGCGTGCCGTAGTCGCGCGCGATCACGTCGCGCATCTCCGAGATCGCGTCCACCGACAGCGTCACCGAGTCGGTACGCATGTAGGTGATCAGGCCGACCGTGCCTTCATCGCCGATCGCCACGCCTTCGTACAGCTTCTGCGCGACCTGCATGGTCTTGCGCGTGGTGAAGCCGAGCTTGCGCGAGGCCTCCTGCTGCAGCGTGGACGTGGTGAACGGCGCGGCCGGACGGCGCTTGCGCTCCTTGCTGGCGACGTCGGTGACGTGCAGCGCGCCAGCGGCGGCCTTGACGATGCGCTGACGCGCGGCCTCGGCGGTGTCGCCGTCGGTGACGGTGAACTGCTCGAACTTCTTGCCGTCGAGCTTGTTGAGCTTGGCGGTGAAGGCCTGGGTCGGGTGCGCGCACTCGGCCTCGATCGACCAGTACTCGCGGGCGACGAAGGCTTCGATCTCCTCCTCGCGCTCGACGATCATGCGCAGCGCCGGCGACTGCACGCGGCCGGCGGACAGGCCGCGCTGGACCTTGCGCCACAGCACCGGCGACAGGTTGAAGCCGACCAGGTAGTCGAGCGCGCGGCGCGCCTGCTGGGCGTCGACCAGGTCGCTGGCGATGTCGCGCGGGTGGGTCATCGCTTCCTTGATCGCGCGCGGCGTGATCTCGGTGAACACCACGCGCTGCAGGGTGCGGTCCTGAAGCAGGCCGCGCTCGCGCAGGATCTCGGCGATGTGCCAGCTGATCGCCTCGCCCTCGCGGTCCGGGTCGGTCGCCAGGTAGAGGTGGTCGGCGGCCTTGGCGGCCTTGGCGATCGCCTCGACGTGCTTCTCGTTCTTCTCGATCAGGTCGTAGCGCATGGCGAAGCCGCGCTCGGGGTCGACCGCGCCCTCCTTGGGTACCAGATCGCGGACATGGCCGTAGGAGGCCAGGACGGTGAAGTCCTTGCCGAGGTACTTGTTGATCGTCTTGGCCTTGGCGGGCGATTCGACGATGAGGAGGTTCTTGGCCATGGGGGCTCCGCAGGACCGGTGCCGGCGCTGCTGGCGGTAAAGAGGCGACGCCCGCAGCATGCGGCCGCGGGCGTGGAGGGGGATTCCTTATTCTATTGAGGCCATGCGACGGCTAGGGCTGTCAAGCGCAAGGCGCCGGAAACGTTACCGGCTCGGCAGGCTGCGTTGCCGGCGCCTGTTCAGCCGCCAGGGCAGCGGCGCTGGCGGGCCAGGCGGTCAGTGCACCGGTTCCGGCTCGTCCTCGAACATCTGCGTTTCCATCCAGGCGTAGGCGGCCTCGGAGCCGGGCTGGTTGAACAGCACCATCAGCACCACCCACTTGAGGTCGTCCAGGTCGAGCTCGTCCTGGTCCAGCGCCATCGCCCGGTCCAGCACCAGCTCGCGCTGGCCGGCGTCGAGGATGCGGTGCTGCTCCAGGAACATCAGGAAGCCGCGGCATTCGACGTCGAGTTTGTCGAGTTCGGGGCCGAAGTAGACCCGGGTCGGGCCGTCGGCGCGCACGACGCTGGCGCCGGGCCGTTGCTGGGCCAGCGCGTCGAGCCATTCGAAGGCCTTGTTGATCTCGGCGGGGCTGAAGCCGGCCTGGCCGAGTTCGTCGAACAGGGGGCCGCTGCGGAGCGAATCGCGGTCGCGGACCAGGTCCGCATCGTCGGTGAAGTAGTGCTCGAACAGGTACAGCAGGACGTCCAGGATGCTCTCTTTCATTTCCCTCGGCCTGCGCCGCACGCGGCGCGGTGGGCAGAACTTGCAGACAAACCGCAGTTAAGTTCCAACGGTGAGGTCGCCGACTTAACGGTTACGGAAGTACCGGCCGTGCTGGGTCGCCACACGTCCGTCAAGCTCCATGAGCAGCAGCATGGAGGACACTTCCGCGGCCGTCAATCCGGTGCGCTCGACCAACTGGTCCATACCTGTTGGGTCATGACCGAGCGCACTCCACAAGGACTGGTAGTCGGGATCGCCGTGCGCCTCATCCTGGCGGCGCCGTGTGACGTTCCCATGGCCGCCCGAGATGGGGGTGGCCAGGCGCGTACGCAAGTCGCCGGCGAGCTCGCTGGCCAGCGGCGCCAGGGCGTCGATGACCTCCTGGGCGTGCTCGACGAGGCCGGCGCCGTCGCGGATCAGGCGGTGGCAGCCGCGCGCCAGCGGGTTGTGGATCGAGCCGGGCACCGCGAACACCTCGCGCCCGGCCTCGCCGGCCTGACGGGCGGTGATCAGCGCGCCGGAGCGCTGCGCGGCCTCGATCACCACGGTGCCCAGCGCCAGTCCGGCGAGGATGCGGTTGCGGCTGGGGAAGTGCTCCTTGCGCGGGCCGGTGCCGGGCAGGTGCTCGCTGACCACCGCCCCGGCCGCGGCGATGCGCGCGTGCAGGCCGGCGTTGGCGTGCGGGTAGGGCACGTCCGGGCCGGTGCCGAGCACGGCGACGGTGAGGCCGCCGGTGGCCAGCGCGGCCTCGTGCGCGGCGGTGTCGACCCCGGCGGCGAGGCCGCTGACCACCGCCAGCCCGGCCGCGGCCAGGGCGTGGGCGAAGTCGCGGGCGTTGTCGCGGCCGCCCGGGGTCGGCGAGCGGCTGCCGACCACGGCCACCGCCGGGTGCCAGAGCCGGGTCGGGTCGCCGGCGACGAACAGCGCCAGCGGCGGGCTGGGGCTGCGCCGCAGCTGCGGCGGGTAGTCCGGGTCGTGCCAGCCGAGCAGGTGGTGGTCGGGTTCGTCGAGCCAGGCGCGGACGGCGACGAGTGCGGTGGGATCGTCCTGGCGCAGCGCCGCGACCTGCGCGTCGGACAGGGCGCAGTCCTTCCAGGCGCGGGTGCCGGCGGCCAGGGCGGCGGCCGGGCTGGCATGGTGTTCGAGCAGCTGCCGCCGCGGCGCGCTGGCGCCGCCGGCAAGGATCAGGCGCAGCAGGGCCGCGGTGTCGTCGGTGAGCATCGGCCCAGCCTGGGCGCAAAACGGCGACGGCGCCCTCGGGCGCCGTCGTGGACTGCGGTAGGGAAAACCCCTGCGCGTCAGTAGGTCGCGTCCGGGTGCTTGAGCTCGTAGCCGATGCGGGTCGGCTTGACGCTGTCCATGACCAGGCCGTAGCTGATCTTGTCGAAGGTGCGGAACACCATGACGTGACCGGCGAACTCGTCGGGCAGCTTGACCTTGCCGCTGCGGCTGACCGCGTCGGGGCTGCGGTCGAGGCCGGCCTGGACGCGGTCGATCTCGGTGCTGCCGTCGCGCCAGGTCGAGAGCACGGTGCCGTTGTCGATGCCGTCGCGGGCGCCGACCGACAGCGCGACCACGTCGCGGGTGCCGCCGCTGGTGAGCGTATCGGCCACCGCCAGCACGTGCGCCTGACCAGGCTGCAGCTCCTGCGCCGGCGGGTGCGGGATGAACTGCAGGTCGTACGGCTGCGCCTCGACCGGGATCAGGCGGTCACCGACGCGCACCTCGCGGCCGGAATTGTCGATCAGCAGGGTCGCGGCCTCGGCGTCGCCGACCAGGCCGCGGCTGATGGTGCCGGTGGTCTGCTGCATCAGCTCGTAGCCGAGGAAGTCGCCGCCTTTGGGCGCGACCTGGTAGGTCCACAGCTGCTCGGTGAGGATGTTGCTGCGGCCGCGGAAGTCGAGGTCGGCCGGACGGCGGCCGGAATTCTCGCAGCAGCGCGCCGGGTCGATCGAGACGTATCGCTGGGTCGGGCGGACCACGGCGTAGCGCTGGCCGGGCTGGGCGTCGGCCAGGCCCTTGATGTAGGCGACCTGGTTGAGGCTGCTGCGCAGGCGGTCTTCCTCGAGGCCGACCACGTAGGGCAGCGCGTCGAACTCTTCGACGATGCGCAGGTTCTTCAGGAACGGTTCGATTTCGGCCAGCGGGATCGCGTTGATCGGCGCCTCTTCGCGCGGGCCTTCCTGCACCGCGACGCGGCCGAGGTAGGCCAGCGACAGCACGTCGCCCGGATAGATCAGGTGCGGGTTCTTGACCTGCGGGTTGGCCTGCCAGATTTCCGGCCACAGCCACGGCTTCTTCAGGAAGCGCCCGGCGATGTCCCACAGCGTGTCGCCCCGCTTCACCGTGTAGGTGTCCGGATGGTCGCCGCGGATCTCGGCGGCGATGCCGTAGGTGGCAATCGTCAGCAACGCAGCGGTCACGACCGTGCGGAACGGTTTAAGCATAGCGGCCATCTGCCAGAATCCCCTTACAGCGCTGCCCCATGCAGCTTTGCCACGCGCCGGTGACGGCGGGGCCCCGCGGCAATATAGCCCAGAAGAAGCAGGCGGTTGCAAGCTTTTGCAGGTCGCAACGGCGTTACAATTGCCCCACTTCTTGTGGTTGTGACACACGCCCCCATTTCGACGCCATGGCCCTGCTTCCGATCCTCGAGTTCCCCGATCCGCGCCTGCGCACCGTCGCCGCGCCGGTCGATCCCGCGCGCGTGACGTCCGCCGAATTCCAGCAATTGCTCGACGACATGTTCGAGACCATGTACGACGCGCCGGGCATCGGCCTGGCCGCGAGCCAGGTCGACGTGCACCAGCGTTTCATGGTGATGGACCTCAGCGAAGAGAAGAACGATCCGCGGGTGTTCATCAACCCGGAGATCACCGCGCGCGACGGCGAGCAGGTCTACCAGGAAGGCTGCCTGTCGGTGCCCGGCATCTTCGCCGACGTCACCCGCGCCGACCGCATCACGGTGAACTTCCTCGACCGCGACGCCCGGGCGCAGACGCTGGAGGCCGACGGCCTGCTCGCGGTGTGCATCCAGCACGAGATGGACCACCTCGCCGGCAAGCTGTTCGTCGATTACCTGTCGCCGCTCAAGCGCGAGATGGTGCGCAAGAAGCTCGCCAAGCAGCGCCGCCAGGCCGCGGCGTAAAGCCGGGAATCGGGAATGGAGGATCGGGCCGTGCCCTGGTCCCTGGGCGAGGTGCCTGCTCGTTCCCGTTTCGTGGCGCAAGCGCAAGACTCAAGATCGTTCGTTGCGTGATCGACGGGCCGTAGCCTGGCCGCCGCGGTCGTGGCGCCCCGCCGTTTGCGATTCCCCATTCCCTAATTCCCCATTCCCGTCCAATGCGCATCGTTTTTGCCGGAACTCCCGACTTCGCCGTGCCGTGCCTGCGCGCGGCCGCGCAACACGGTGAGGTCGTCGCCGTGTACACCCAGCCCGACCGCCCCGCCGGCCGCGGCCGCGAGCTGACGCCGTCGCCGGTCAAGCGCGAGGCGCTGCTGCGTGGCATCGAGGTGGTGCAGCCGGAGAACTTCAGGAGCGCCGCCTCGAAAGCCGCACTGCGCGCGCTGCAACCGGACCTGATGATCGTGGTCGCCTACGGCCTGATCCTGCCGCAGTCGGTGCTCGACATTCCCACCTACGGCTGCTGGAACGTGCACGCCTCGCTGCTGCCGCGCTGGCGCGGTGCGGCGCCGATCCAGCGCGCGATCGAGGCCGGCGACAGCGAGAGCGGCGTGGGCCTGATGCAGATGGAGAAAGGCCTGGACACCGGCCCGGTGCTGCTGGCGCAGTCGCTGGCGATCGGCGCGCACGAGACCGGCGGCCAGCTGCACGACCGCCTGTCCGAACTCGGCGCGCAGGTGCTGCGCGACGGCCTGGGGCTGTTGCGCGCCGGCATCCGCCCGCTGCCGCAACCGCAGCCGGACGCGGGTATCACCTACGCGCACAAGCTCGACAAGACCGAGGCGCGGCTCGACTGGTCGCAGCCGGCCGCGGTGCTGGCCAAGCAGGTGCGTGCGTTCAATCCCTGGCCGATGGCCGAGGCCATCGTCGCCGGTGAGCGCCTGCGCCTGCACGGTGCGGTGGCACTCGATGAACACCACGGCGCGGTGCCGGGCACGCTGCTGCGCGCTGGTCGCGACGGTCTCGATGTCGCCTGCGGCGCCGGCGTGCTGCGCATCCGCGTGTTGCAGCGCGACGGCGGCAAGGCGGTCACCGCGGCCGACTACCTCAACGGCCGGCCTGACCTGAGGCCGGCATGAGCAGCGGCGCCGCGTCGCGCGCCGCGGCCGCGCGCGTGCTCGACGCGGTGCTGCATCACGGCCGCTCGCTCAAGGCCGAGCTCGCCGCGCACCTGCCCAAGCTCGCCGATCCGCGCGACCGCGCGCTGGTCGAGGCGATCTGCTTTGCGGTGCTGCGGCAACCGGCGCGCTACGAATCGGCGCTGACGACGTGGATGCCGCGGCCGCTGGCCAAGCGCGACTTCGAGTTGCGCGCGCTGTTGTTCGCCGGCTTTGCCCAGCTCGATCCGCTCGGCCTGCCGGCGCACGCCGCGGTCGCGGCGACGGTGGAAGCCGCGCGCACGCTCGGTCGCCGCCACCAGGCCGGCCTGGTCAATGCGCTGCTGCGCCGTGCCCAGCGCGAGGGCCTGCCCGCGGCCGCGGTGGATGCGCACTGGCCGGCGTGGTTGCGCGAGCGCCTCGCCGCGGATTGGCCACAGGATCAGGATGCGATCCTCGCCGCCACCGCGCAGGCGCCGCCGTTGTGGCTGCGCGTGAACCGTCGTCAGAGCACGCGCGATGACTACCGCGCGCGCCTGCAGGCGGCCGGCATCGAAGCGGCGGTCGATTTGGCCCTGCCCGATGCGCTGCGCCTGGACGTGCCGACCGCGGTCACCGCCTTGCCGGGCTTCGCCGACGGTGCGGTCTCGGTGCAGGACGCGGCGGCGCAGCTGGTGATCGAGGCGTTGATGCCGGCATCGGGTGCGCGCGTGCTCGATGCCTGCGTCGCGCCCGGCGGCAAGGCCGCGCACCTGCTCGAACGCGACGTGTCGCTGCGCCTGACCGCGATCGACATCGACGCACAACGCCTGGACCGCGTGCGCGCCGGTTTCGCGCGCCTGCACGTCGGCGTCGATGCGCAGTTGCGCGTGGCCGACGCCGCCGACCTCGACGCGTGGTGGGACGGGGTGCCGTTCGAGGCGGTGCTGCTGGATGCGCCGTGCTCGGCCACCGGCATCGCCCGGCGCCAACCCGATGTGCTGCTGCACCGGCGCGCGTCCGACCTGGTCGCGTTGACCGCGACCCAAGCGCGCCTGCTCGACGCGCTGTGGCGCACGCTCGCGCGCGGCGGCGTGTTGCTGTACGCGACCTGCTCGATCCTCAAGGCCGAGAACGAGGCGCAGGTCGCCGCGTTCCTCGCGCGCACGCCCGATGCCGTGGTCGAGCCGCTCGACGCGCGTTTCGGTCGCGTCAGCGGCGCCGGTCGCCAACGCCTGCCGGGCGAGGGCGGCCACGACGGTTTCTTCTACGCGCGCCTGCGCAAGGCATGAGCGTGAGCGTGGCCGCGGGCCACGTTGTGACAAGACCCGCACATCGGGCGGATATCATCCGCGCATGCCGAATATTGCCCACTCCTCGAGCACTGCCCCCATCCGCAACGTGTGGTTGAACGACACCACGCTGTTCTGGCTGGTCGCCGTGCTCGTGCTCGGTGCCGGCCTCGGCCTGCGCGACCCGTGGCCGGCCGACGAACCGCGTTTCGCCCTGGTCGCCAGGCAGATGGTCGAAAGCGGCGACTGGCTGTTCCCGCACCGCGGCAGCGAGTTGTACTCGGACAAGCCGCCGTTGTTCATGTGGCTGCAGGCCGCGGCCTACACCGTGTTCGGAAACTGGCGTGTCGCCTTCCTGCTGCCGTCGCTGCTGGCCGCGCTGGGCACGCTGTGGTGCGTGGTCGATCTGGGCAAGCGTCTTTGGACGCGTCGCGTCGGCCTGTATGCCGGCTGGGCGCTGCTGCTCGCGTTGCAGTTCACCTGGCAGGCGAAGAAGGCGCAGATCGATCCGCTGGTGGTGTTCTGGATCACCCTGGCCAACTACGGCCTGCTGCGCCACGTGCTGCAGGTCGCCAACAACCGCGGGCCGAACTGGCCAATGTGGATGCTGGGCTGGGCCGCGGCCGCGCTGGGCACGATCAGCAAGGGCGTCGGCGCGATCGCGCTGCTGATGCTGATCCCGGCCGGCATCGCCTCGCTGCGCGGCTGGGACGTCAAGGTGCATGTGCGTAGCGCGCAGTTCTGGCTCGGCCCGCTCGCGTTCGTGCTGGCCGCATGCGTGTGGCTGGTGCCGATGATCGCCGTCGCGCTGGGCCACGCCACGCCCGAGTACCGCGCGTATCTCGACGACATCCTGCTGCGCCAGACCGCCAAGCGCTACGGCAACTCGTGGGACCACGGCCAGCCGGCCTGGTACTTCCTGGAAGTGATGGCGACGATGTGGTTGCCGACCGTGCTGGCATTGCCGTGGGCGATCCCCGCCTGGCGCCGTCGCCTGCGCCGGCGCGACCCGCGTTACCTGCTGCCGCTGGCGTGGTGGGCGCTGGTGCTGGTGTTTTTCAGCATCCCCGGCGGCAAGCGCGACATGTACATCCTGCCGGCGTTGCCGATGGCCGCGCTGGCGCTGGCGCCGCTGCTGCCGGGCCTGCTGCGCAAACGCGCGGCGCAGCGCGTCGCGTTGGTTTTCACTGCGGTATTGGCCGGCGCGTTGCTGTTCGGCGGTCTGGCGATGTGGTTCGGCGAGCCGGGCCTCGAGCGCCGCTTCGTCACCGCGCGTTCGCTCGAGGACGTCGTGCAACCATTGGCCGCCAGCACCGTCGCGGTCGGCTGCTGGGGGCTGGCCTGCCTGCTGTGGGCCGGCCGCCGGCGCGCGTTCGCGGCGATGGCCGCCACCCTGGTCGGCTTGTGGGTCACGTTCGGGCTGGTGATGGCGCCGCTGCTCAACGACTCCTCGTCGGCGCGCGGGCTGATGACGCAGGTCGGCCGCAGAATCGGCCCGCAGGCCGAACTCGGCCTGGTCGCCTGGCGCGAGCAGAACCTGCTGATGGCCGACCGCCGTGTCGCCGAGTTCGGCTTCAAGGTCGCCTTCGACGAGCAGATGCGGCGCGGCCTGGCCTGGCAGCGGCAGTCGCCGCATACGCGCTGGCTGCTGGTGCAGGACGTGGCGTTGGCGGCGTGCATCGACCGCGCCCGCACCCAGCACCTGGGCCAGGCCAACCGCCGCGGCTGGACGCTGGTGCCGGGCGCGGCGTCGCAGCGGTGCGCCGCACCGGAAGCGGCTTCACACCGCCAGTAGCTGCCGGTACACCGCCAGCGTGCGTTGCACGAACAGCGGCAAGCCGAACTCGCGCTGGGCGTGCGCGCGTGCCGCCGCGCCCATCGCCGGCAAGCGGTCGCGGCATTGCAGCAGCAACTGCAGCGACGCCGCCATCGACGCGCGGCAACGTGCCGGCACCAGCCAGCCGTCCTCGCCGACGTGGATGTTCTCGGGCAGCCCGGCGTAATCGCTGAGCAGCATCGGCTTGCCCATCGCCATCATTTCGCGGCAGGCGAACGAGATGGTCTCGACGTCCCACGACAGCACGAAACCGACGTCCGCCGCCGCCACCAGCGGCCGGGTGTCGGCGAGCATGCCGGCGTAGTGCACCTGTTCGGCCAGGCCGAGCTCGGCGATGCGTTGCAGTTGCGCGGCCGACAGCGGCCGGCCGGCGATCAGCAGCCGCACCTGCGCGTGCTGCTCCGGCGGCAGCAGTGCCAATGCCTCGACCAGGTCCATCCAGCCCTTGTAATCGGCGGTGCCGGCGTTGCTGGCGAGCACCAGCTGCGCCGGCCCCGCGCCCAGGCGCAGGCGCTCGCCCGCGCTGCGCTCGTCGGACCAGGGCGTCCAGTGGTCGATGTCGACGCCGTTGTGCACGGTGTCCAGCCGGCAGCGGCGATACGCGGTGTGCATCAGTTCGCGGCGCGTGTACTCGCACACGGCGATGACCTGGTCGGTGCGGCGCGCGCGCAGGCGATGGCCCAGGCCGGTCATCGGCTTGCTGTTGTGCTTGGTCAGCACCAGCTTCGGCGCGTTGCCGGCGCGTGGCAGCGACGCCAACACCAGGCGGTGATCGGCCGAGCCGTTGACGTGGATCAGGTCGAAGGCATGGCGGCGCAGGTACTGCGCCAGTTGCCGGCGCGCGCGCCACCTTGCGGCCAGCCGCTTGAGGCCATTGGGAAACGGCTGGTCGAGCACGTGCACGCCGGCGATGGCGCGGGCCTCGCGGTTGAGGCGGCTGCCCGCCGGCGCGGCGACGTGCACCTCGTGCTGCGCGGCCAGCGCCGCGGCCAGGGTGCGCAGGTAGGTGGTGTGCCCGCCGCCGTCGCCGTCGTGGAAGTTGGTGTAGAGCAGCTTCATGCGCCGTCCCCGACCGCGCGGCAGTGGGTCGTTGCGCTCATGATGCCGCGCGCGCAGGGGCCCCGAGCAGCTCGGCATGCCCGTCGATGCCCTGCGCACAGCGCGTGATGCCCTGGGTGCGGGTGAGGTGGAACAAGCGGTTGTTGGCCAGGCTCATGTCGTCGACGTCGACCGGTGCGCGTGAATCGTGCCAGAGGTGCGTGGCCAGCGCCGACCATTTCAACGCGCGGCGGCGCAGGCCGGCGTTCTGCAGCCGCTCCGCGAGCTCGCGGTCTTCCGCGCCATAGCCTTCCATGCGCTCGTCGAAGCCGTTGACGCGCAGCAGGTCGTCGCGCCAGAAGCTCATGTTGCAGCTCATCACCCGGCCGCCGTTGCGCGAGCGCGCCTTCCACCGCGCCAGCAGCGGCTGGCGGAACGCGTACAGGCGGCGGGTGCCGTCGAATTCGTGGAAATCGGCCGCGCACCAGGGCGCGAACACGGGATGGCCGCCGCCGAGCAGGCGCGCGCTTTCCGCACGCGTCGCCTTCAGCCGCCCGCCCTGCAGGAAACAGCCGCGCTCGGCCAGCATCAGGTGGTCGGCGATGAAGTGCGGGTGCAGCAGCATGTCGCCGTCGATGAGGACGACGTAGTCGCCGCGGCTGGCGGCGATGCCGCGGTTGCGGCAGCGCGCGGCGCGAAAGCCGCGGTCGTCCTGCCAGACGTGCTCAAGCGCGGTCGGGAAGCCGTCGCGCAGGCGCTCGATCAGCGCCCGGGTCGGTGCCCCCGAGCCGTCGTCGGCGATCAGCACCTCGTCGGGCAGGCGGGTCTGGGCGCCGACGCTGCGCAGTACCGGCTCCAGTGCTTCGGGCCAGTTGTAGGTCAGCACCACCAGCGAGACCTTCATCGGCGCACGGCCTTGCTCCGCGCCACCGGCTCGTCGCGGCCCAGCGCGAAGCTCAGCGCGATCGGCAGCCACAGCACCAGCCAGCCCGGGCGTGGGCTGTCGAGCAGGTGCGGCAGGTCGACCTGCACCATCACCATCGCGAACACCCACGTCGCCAGCACCAGCCGCCCGAGCGGTTTGTGGCGGTGGCGCCAGCCGCGCCAGGCCAGGCCCAGCCAGATCCCCGACCACAGCACCAGCCCGGGCAGGCCGAGCTGGATGGCGAGTTGGCTGAACAGGTTGTGGGCATGGGTCAGGACCTCGTTGCCGGCGCGGATGGTGAACTCGCTGCCTTGGCCGAGGCCGAGCCACGGCGACTCGCGGAACAGCAGCCAGGACTGCTTCATGATCTCGGGCCGCAGCGACCAGCCGCGCTCGGTGATCTCCGGCAGGTAGGCGATGAAGCAGACGGCGCCGAGCCCGGCCAGGATGCTGCCGTACAGCCACGGCCGGGAGCGGCCGAGCAGCACGAACACCAGCAGGCCCGCGAACAAGGCGGCCCACGCGCTGCGGGTGAAGGTCAGCAGCACGAACACGACCAGCACGATCCAGGCCAGCGCCTGGACGAGCCGGTACCTGGGGTTGCGCAGGGACCACGCGCTCAGCCACAACGCGGCCACGCCCATCGCCGCGGCCGCCAGGTTGGCATTGGCCATGACCCCGAAGCCGGCCAGCCGCCGGCCGTCCTCGGGCTGCAGTTCGTAATGCACGAAGGCGGCCACCGCGACCGCGGCCAGGACCACGGCGCAGCCCATCAGCAGCAAACGCACGCGTCGCGCGTCGCCGTCGATGGCGCGCATCCAGGCGTACAGGAACACCACGATGCTCAGGTTGCGCGCGATCTGGTCTTCCGGCCGCTGCGCGTGGCTCCACAGCTGCGACACGCAGCCCCACGCCAGCAGGGCGATCACCCAGGGCATCAGCGGCTGGCGCCACAGCGCCAGGGCTTCGCGCGGGCGCGCGAGCAACACCAGGGCCGGCAGGTACAGGCCCAGGCCGACGCTGTAGGTGTAGAGCTTGCCCGGGTTGTAGGAGGGGCCGGCGGGCAGCACCGCCATGCCGATGATCAGCCAGCCCAGGCCGAGCAGCAGCCAGGCGCGGACCCAGGGCGGGAAGGCGCTGCCGCGGTCGAGCGCTGCCGCGGCGATCGACCGCGGATGCGGTTGCGCGATCATGCCGGCCCGCCTGCCAGCGTCCGCAGGTCGGCGGGGGGCTGGGACAGCTCGGCCAAGTGCGCATCCAGGCCCCGCTCGGCGCGGACCCGGCGCTCGTCGCGGCTGGCCTGCAGCAGGCGATTGTTGGGCAGGTCCGGGTCGCTGGGGTCCGACGGCCCGGCGCTGCCGTGCTCGAGGTGCAGGGTCAGTGCCGCGAACTTGATCTGGTGGCGCCTGATGCCGGCGTGGTGCAGGCGCGCGTCGATTTCCAGGTCCTCGCTGCCGTAGCCGACCATGCGTTCGTCATAGCCGTTGACGCGCAGCAGGTCGTTGCGCCAGAAGCTGACGTTGCAGCCCATCGGGTGACCGGAGGCGCGCGACTTCAGCCGCGCCAGCCACGGCAGGCGCAGGCTGTGATGACGGCGGCCGTAGTGGTAGGTGCTGCGGTCGTGGTCATTGCGGTAGTAGGCGTCGACGAACCAGCCGAAACGGGGCTCGCCCCCGGCCAGCAGGCGCTGGGCCTCGGCCGCGGTGGTGCGGATGCGGGTGCCCTGCAGGAACCGGCCCGGCTGCGCCAGGCGCAGGTGGTCGGCGACGAACTCCGGGTGCAGCAGCATGTCGCCGTCGAGCTGGATCACGTAATCGCAGGCGGTGGCGGCAAAGCCGCGGTTGAGCGCGCGGGCACGGCGGAAGCCCTCGTCCGCTTGCCACACGTGCCGCAACGGCACCGGGAAATCGCGCGCGATCTCCCGCAGCAGGGCCGCGGTGTCGTCGCGCGAGCCGTCGTCGGCGACGATCACCTCGTCCGGCAGGCGGCTCTGTCGCGTCACGCTCTGCAGCACCAGCGCCAGGGCTTCCTTCCAGTTGTAGGTGCAGATGATCAGGGCGACGCTGGGAACGATGGGGTTGGGCATGGCTGGGCTATGGCAGGGCAGCAAGGGGGCGGGTCGGTAACAGCCGGTAACAGCATGCATGGTGCATGTGCGCGTTCGGTACGTCGCGGTCGCCTCCAGGAAAATGCGACTTCAATCGAGCTTGTGGGGGTATGGCGCGGTGCTGGGGCGTCTCCGGGGTCTGCGGGCCGCCGGCTGACAGGCAGCGCCCTGCTGGTTCCAGGGTCGGCCGACGGGGTTTCCTGATGCTGCAGATAATGCGATCGACCGTCATGAACCGTGGACGAACGCCGCCGGCCACGGGGCGGATTCGCCTGCCCCCAGGCACCTCCATGCGGGGCAGGTCGCGCGCAAATTATCAGCCGTTCGCCGCGCCAAGGTCCAATGGGCCGGGCGGACAGCGGTTTCATGACCGGTCCCTGAGCCAGCGGCCAGCCGCGGGCCAGGGCGGCCGGCGCTCAGCGCTCGGGGGTGGTGACCGGCTGCCCGTTCTGCAGCAGCCACAGCATCACGGCCTTCTGCCGCACGTAGTTGGCGCGCACATAGGCATAGACCAGGCCGTGCCAGCCGTCGAGGAAGCCGCCGCGCAGCAGGTAGCCGCGCCAGAACCGCCACGCCGGCGACAGCACCAGCTTGGCCAGCGTCGCACGCTTGCCGCGCGCGTGATCGTGCTCGGCCATCATCCGCGCGTAGCGCTGGGTCTTGAGCAGTTGCTGCTCGAGCGAGCGGTACGGGTGATGGATCAGGTCGCCGGCGAGCGTGCGCACGGCACCGTCGACGCTGGCGGCCTCGTGCACTTCGCGCTGGCCGCGCCAGCCACCGCGGCGGCGGTCGAACAGGCGCAGCACCCGGTCCGGGTAGGCGTTGCCGTGGCGCAGGAATTTGCCGAAATACTCGCTCAGGCGGGCGAAGCGGTAGCCGGCGGCACCGTCAAAACCGGTCGCGCGCGCGGCCTCGATCGAGGTGCGCAGCACGTCGCTCACGCGCTCGTCGGCGTCCAGGCACAGCACCCAGTCGTGCGCGGCCTGCTCGATCGCGAACTGCTTCTGGCTGCGGAAGCCGTCGAACGGCCGCTGCAGCACGCGCGCGCCCATTGATGTGGCGATCGCGACGGTGGCATCGGTCGAATGCGAGTCGACCACCACGACCTCGTCGCAGAACGCCAGCGAGGCGATGCAGTCGCCGATGCGGTCGGCCTCGTTGAACGCGATAATGCAGGCTGATAGCGGCATGGCCGCCGGCGTGTCCTGCGTCGATGAAGGGTTCGAGGAAGCGTTGATGGCCGATTACCTGTTGTTCGCGAGCGAGCGGTACGCGCTGCCCATCCTGCAACCGCTGGCGCAGGCGCTGCAAGCCGCCGGCCATCGCGCCCACGCGTGGCTGGTCGACGGCGCCGCCGGCGCGACGCTGCCGGCACCGGTGCGCATGATCGCGCCTGGCAAAGCCGGCCTGCACGAGGCGGTCGCGCTGAAGCCGCGGGCGGTGTTCAGCGCCGCCAATTGGGTGCCGCCGTTCGTGGCTGGCGCCAAGGTGCAGCTGTTCCACGGTTTCAACGTCGAGAAGCGCGAGGACACGCGCGGCCACTTCCGCGTGCGCGGCTTGTTCGACCTGTACTGCACGCAGGGCCCGGCAACGACCGCGCCGTTCCGCGCGCTGGCCGCGCAGGCCGGCCACTTCGCCGTGGTCGAGACCGGCTGGCCCAAGCTCGACCCGTTGTTCCGTGACGACGACGGCAGCGCCGCGACGTTGCGGCGGCCGGCCGGGACGCGCCCGGTGGTGCTGTTCGCCTCGACCTTCACCGAACGCCTGAGCGCGGCGCCGCACCTGTCCGAGGCGATCGCCGCGCAGGTCGCACGCGGCGATCGCTACTGGCTGCTGACCCTGCACCCGAAATGCGCGCCGGAACTGTTTGAACGCTACCGCGCCCTGTCCGGTGCCAACGCGGCCTTCGTCGAGACCGAGCAACTGGTCGCCGCGCAGCGCGCCGCCGACGTGCTGGTCGCCGACACCACCTCGGTGGTGTCCGAGTTCGTGGTGCAGCGCAAGCCGGTGGTGACGTTCCGCAACCGCGCGCCGAAGCCGCACATGCTCGATTTCGACGACCCACAGCGCTTGCCGGCGATGCTGGCGCAGGCGTTTGCGCCCAGCGTGCAGCTGCAGGCCGCGTTGGCCGCGTACGCCGATGCGATCCATCCCTACCGCGACGGGCGTTCGTCCGAGCGCGTGCTGGCCGCGACCGAGGCGTTGCTGCGCGGCGAGCTGGGGCCGCTGCGGCGCAAGCCGCTGGCGTCGCTGCTGCGGGGACTGCAGATCCGCCGTGAGCTGGGTTACTGGGGCCGTGGCGCGTAAGGGTGGCGGTGGCCTCGTTTGCCGAAGCGGCGGCTACCAACGCAAAGGGCGCTTCGCCAGCGTGCGTGAAAGGGCCGCGTACAACGCACGCGCCTCGGCTTCGGGCAGGAAGCGGATCCGCAGCGGCGGCGCCATCGCGCCGGCGCCGGCGGTGTCCAGCCACAGTGTCGCCGTGCCGCAGCGGCGGTCGACCGGCGAGCGGGTCAGCTGCAGCGCCTGCAGCTTGTCGAGTTCGGCAAAGCGCCAGGTGCGACTCCACCAGCCTTCGCGCGCCGCCACCAGTTCGGCGCCCATCGCGTAGGCGCTGCGCTGGGCACGCCGGCGCGCCTTGAACGCCGCCCACGGCAGCCACCCCAGCGCCAGCAGCCCCCAGCCGCCGAAGCGCCAGGTCAGTGCGACGGTGATGAGCAGCGTCCACGGTAGCCCCGGCAGGAACAGCCGCCACCAGCTCGCCGCCGGCAGCGGCCGCCACTCCAGCTGCGACCACTGCGCTTTCGGCAGCAGGTGTTCGATCAGCGCGTCGCAGGTTGCGGCTGGGGCAATCGGCGCCAGTTCGCGCAGCGCGCGCGACTGCTCGGGGTTGTCGTCGGCGACCGCGGTGTCGACCTCCAGGCTGCGCCGCCGCAGCAGGCGGTGCATCAGGCCTTCGCGCAGGGTCCAGGCCTGGATGCGCCGGCGCGAGGCGCTGGTGCGCCAGCGCGCGAGCAGGCCGCGCTCGACGGTCAGGCGGCGCTCGTGCTCGCTCAGCCGGAAGCCGTAGTACTGCAGCAGCGCCAACAGCATCGAGAACAACCGCAACAGCAGCACGAACCCGGCGAACAGGCTGGCCGCCGCGAGCGCGTACTCGGCCGGGCCGAAGCCGTGCGCGCCGGCGTAGCCGAACAGCTCGCCGCCCAGCGACTCGAACGCGTTCGGGATCAGCCGCGGACTGAACTGCGAGGCGCCGGCAAAAGCCGCACCGACCACGATCAGGCCGCGGTTGGACACCAGCCCCAGCCGCAGCACTTCGCCCGGCGGCAGTACCAGCAGCGGCGGTTCGGCGGCCGGCTCCGGTGCAGCCTCGGCATCGGTGACCGCACCGCGCCGGCGCACCAGCGCCTCCAGCGCCAGCGCGTCGGACAGCTTGAGCACGCGCATCTGCGCTTCCGGCTTCTTGCCGCCGGCCGACTCCAGCCGCACCTCGGCGACGCCGAACAGCCGGTGCAGCAGCGACTGCTGCAGGGCGACGTTGTGGATGCGCGCGAACGGGATCACCCGCAGGCTGCGTTCAAGCAGGCCGCTGCGCACCACCAGGCGGTCGCCGGCCACGCCGTAGCGGTAGGTGGCGTATTGCCACAGCGACACCACCACCAGCACGCCGACGCCGATCAACGGCCACAGCTCGTTACGGTCGCCACGACCGAAGAACAGCAGCGCCAGCAGCGGCACGATGAACTGCTTGAGCTGCTGCAGCAGCACGAACAGCCACGACATCGGATGCAGGCGGCGTTCGGCGGTGACCGGCGCCGCGGATGCGCCCGGTGCGGGGTCAGGCGTCGACGTCATCGTTCTGGCGGCCGAGGTGATCGCGCAGGCGCTCGGCGTCGTCGACATCGAGATGCGCCAGCGTCACCGCGCTGTGGCGGGTGCCGGCGGTGTGCACCACCAGCGTCGCCAGCCGGCGACGGCGCTGCAGCGGGCCGCGCTTGAGGTCGAGGTGCTGCACGCGCGTGGCCGGCACCCGTGTCTCGCGCTGCCACAGCTTGCCGCGGCGGATCGCCAGGCCGTCGTCGTCGAGGTGCCAGAAGGTGTGGCGGTAGTGCTTGAGGCCGAGCCAGGCGCCGAAACCAAGACCGAGCGTGGCACCGAGTACCGCGCCGCCGGTCGACGACAGCAGCGGCAGGTGCCGGTCGAACGCCGTGCCCAGCACGAAGCCGGCAACCGCGGCCGGGACCGCCAGAGGCAACGCACCGAGCACGCACAGCGCGCGTGCGCGCAACGGCAGCGGTTGCCAGTCGGCGGAGTCGGGTGGCGCGGCGTGCGTCGGTGCCGTCGGGATGCGGTCGGGGTCGCTCATAGCACCGGCTGCTCGTAGGCGTTGTAGTCCTGCACCCAGTCGTGGCGTCGCTGGTAGACAGCCAGGCGCTGGCGCATCCGCCGCCGGGTGTCGGTGGCTTCCTGCGGCAGGCCCGCGATCGCGCGTTGCTGGTAGTGCACGGCCTCGTCGAAGCGGCCGTTGGCGGCGAGCGCGGCGGCGACCGTGTCGAGTTCGGCGTAGGACAGCGTGTCGGCCTGGGCGATCATGTGCCCGGCCAGCGCCATCGCCCGCTTCGGGTCGCGCTGCGCGGCGATCGGGCAGGTCGCCAGGAACCAGACCCGGTCGTTGCGCGCGCCGGTGACGCCGGCGTCCTCGGCGCGTGCGCTCCATTCCTCGGCCTGCTGGCAATCGCGGCCGTTGCCGCCGGCGCCGTTGAAGATCAGGCCGCCGAGGTGGGCCATGGCCGGGCCGACCCCGCCCTCGGCGGCGCGGCGCGTGTGCCGGGCCAGCTTGGCGACCGTGTCGGCAGGCACCGGCTTGCCCTTGGCCGGGGTGTAGTCCTGGGTGAGTGCCTGGATCACCGCGGCGGCGGCCTGGGCATTGCCGGCGTCGCTGGCCTGTTCCAGCAGTTGCAGGGCGCGGACGCTGTCCTTGGGCGCGATCGCGGGCAGGGCACCGGAGTACAGCAGCGAGCCCAGCGCGAACTGCGCCAGGCTGTCGCCGTCGGCGGCCTTCTTCTCCAGCGCGGTGACGCGGGCGCGGTAGCCGTCCTCGTAGCGCGGCCAGGTCTCGTTGAGGCGGGTGCGCGCGGTAGCGTCATCGCGCAGTGGGCGGTCGAGCACCGCCAGCGGCGGCGCGTCGCCTTCGCCACCGGCCAGGCGGGCGACGATGAACTGCAGCATCTGCGTCTCGGACATCCCCGAGCGCGTGATCTCGTGCTGGATGCCGGTCGATTCGTCGAGCGCCAGCGTTTCCGCCATCACCTTCCAGGCGCCGGCCTCACGTGCAAGCTCGGGGCCAAACTGAAACTGGGTGCCGGTCGGCGGCCCCAGCTCGCCGACCGCGCGGTCGCTGGCGATCAGGGTGACGTGGCTCAGCTGCGACACGGCCTCGCCCGGGGCGGGCGAGGCGACGCCGCACCAGCCCTCGCGCACGCATAGGCGGGCGATGTCGCGGTCATCGAGCGCGGCCAGGCGATCGCCGTCGAGCTTGGCACGCAGCACGTAGACGAACACGCGGTCGCTGAGCGGCAGGCGCCGCACCTGTTCGGCCGAGGCGACCAGCGCGGCGTCACGCAGGAAGCCGTAATGGCGCAGGGTCGAGCCGGCGAGCAGGTCGGCCGCGGCCGGGTCGTCGCGGCTGCCCAGTTGCGCGTAGCGGTCCCAGGCCTGGCTCGCGGCGTTCATCGCGTCGAGGTCGTCACCGGCCACGGCCGGTGCGGTGAACAAAGCGAACAGCAACAACCAATGGCGCATCGATGCCTCCCCCAGCGTCGATCAATGTGGTTGATCAGCGGTTGTTGATCAGCGGCTGTTGATCAGCGATTCCAGTACGGATTCTCTTCCCCGGAACCCGGTGGCCGCAGCGTATAGCGTTTGTAGGTCCACTGGTATTGCGCCGGGTCGCGGCGCGCGATGCGCTCGACCGCGGCGTTGAGCGCCGCCACCGCCACCGCCGGATCGGGGTCGGCGACCGCCGCCGGCGCCGCTTCGATGTGCAGGGCGAAGCCGGGCCGGTCGGCGTGGGTGTCGATGCGTTCGCACCAGGCGAACAGCACGGTCGCGCCGGTGCGCGCGGCCAGCCGCCCGAGCAGGGTCATGGTCAGCGCCGGCACGCCGAAGAACGGGGCGAACTCGCCGTCGCCGGCCTTGGGTTGCTGGTCGGGCAGGATGCCGGTCACGCCACCGCCGTTGAGGATCTTGAACAGCTGGCGGATCGCCGGGCCTTCGGCGCGCACCTGGGTGACGCGGGACGCGTCGGTGTCGGCGCGGACCAGGTGGAGGAAGGCCTCGACCACCGCCGACTCCGGTGGCCGGTACAGGATCGCCAGCGGCGTGCGCCAGGCCAGCCACTGGTTGAGCAGCTCCCAGTTGCCGTGGTGCGGCGCGGCGATGATCACGCCGCGGCCGGCGGCGATCGCCTGGTCCATCAGGTCGGTGCCGTGCTGCTCGCGCAGCAGGCGCAGGTTCTCGCTGTGCGGGCGGGTCCACAGCCGCAGCGTCTCCAGCACCTGGCGGGCGGTGGTGCGCAGGATCGCGTCGTGCAGTTGCGCGCGCTGGGGCGGCAGCAGCTCCGGATAGGCCAGTTCCAGGTTGATGCGCGCGACCCGACTCTCGCGCACGTCGCGCCAGCGCCACCACGCCGCCAGGCCGTCGCCCAGGCGCAATAGCCACGGCCACGGCAGGCGACCGAGCAGGGCGGCGAAGGCGTACAGCAAGCGTGCAGCAAGTCGGCTCATGCGACGAGTCTAACCGTGCCGGTTGACCGCTCCGGCCGGCACCGACAGCATCGTGCTTCCACTCCTGTGCGGACGCCCCATGCGAGAGCCGACATGCTGGCCCTGATCCAGCGCGTGACCGAAGCCAGCGTGCGCGTCGACGGCGCCACCGTCGGTGCGATCGGACCGGGGCTGCTGGCGCTGGTCGGGGTCGAGCCCGACGACGGCGAGGCGCAGGTGCAGCGCATGGCCGAACGCCTGCTCGGTTACCGTGTGTTTGCCGATGAGGCCGGGCGCATGAACCGCGGACTGGCCGACACCGGCGGCGGTTTGTTGCTGGTCAGCCAGTTCACCTTGGCGGCCGACACCCGCAGCGGGATGCGGCCGGGCTTCAGCACCGCGGCCGCACCGGAACGGGCTGAACCGTTGTTCAGTCGTCTGGTGGCAATCTGCCGACAAAACCATGCTGGGGGGGTGGAAACCGGGCGGTTCGGTGCCCATATGGTGATCAGTCTGGTCAACGACGGTCCGGTGACTTTCCTGTTGCGGGCCTGACCCCGAACTCTTCCTTTCAGCCAAGGCTGGCCTCGCCGGGTATAATGCTCGGTTCCCCAGCCTCAACCTCCGGTGTCCAGTCCATGGCCAACGAACGTCCGGCCCCCCAGTCCGACATCAAGCAACTGATCAGCAAGGGCCTGGAACAGGGCTACCTGACCTATGCCGAGGTCAACGATCACCTGCCCGACGACATGGTCGATGCAGAACAGATCGAAGACATCATCGGCATGATCAACGGCATGGGCATCGAGGTGCACGAGGTTGCGCCGGATGCCGAGACGCTGCTGCTCGCCGGCGAAGCCGCCAGCGGCCGCGAAGTCGACGACACCGCGGCCGAAGAAGCCGCCGCGGCGCTGACCGCGCTCGACGGTGAAGGCGGCCGCACCACCGACCCGGTGCGCATGTACATGCGCGAGATGGGCACGGTCGAGCTGCTCACCCGAGAGGGCGAGATCGCCATCGCCAAGCGCATCGAGGAGGGCCTGAACCAGGTCCAGGCCTCGCTGGCGCTGTTCCCGGCGACGATCCAGCTGATCATCGACGATTACGAGCAGCACAAGGCCGGCAAGAAGCGCCTGGCCGAGATTATCGTGGGCTTCAACGACCACCTCGACGAGACCCCGGAGCCGCCGGCGCCGGTTGTCGTGGCCGAGGTCGCTGACGGCGACGAGGACGAGGACGAGGACGAGACGGCGGCCGACGAGGAAGCCGAGGAGGTCGCGTCCGGTCCCGATCCGGTCGAGGTCGCCGCGCGCATGGAGGCCATCTCCGGCGACTACGCCAAGTTCCTCAAGGCCTACGCCAAGCACGGCCCCGGCCACAAGAGCGTGATCAAGCTGCGCGAGGACATCGCCGCGGTGTTCGTCACGCTCAAGCTACCGCTGCCGCTGACCGACGTGCTGGTGAAAAACCTGCGTGAAGTGGTCGGCAAGATCAAGGACCACGAGCGCCGCATCCTCGACCTGTCCACGCGCGTCGCCAAGATGCCGCGCAAGGACTTCATCCGCGCCTGGGAAGGCAACCAGACCAACCTGGAATGGGTCGACGAGCTGCTCAAGCGCAAGCAGAAGTGGTCGTCGGGCCTGCGTGACGTCAAGGACCAGGTCATCTCCGAGCAGGAGGCCACGATCGCGGTCGAGCAGGCCTCTTTGCTGACCCTGGCCGACATCAAGGACATCAGCCGCGCGATGGCCTACGGCGAAGCCAAGGCGCGCAAGGCCAAGAAGGAAATGGTCGAGGCCAACCTGCGCCTGGTGATCTCGATCGCCAAGAAGTACACCAACCGCGGCCTGCAGTTCCTCGACCTGATCCAGGAAGGCAACATCGGCCTGATGAAGGCGGTCGACAAGTTCGAGTTCCGCCGCGGCTTCAAGTTCTCGACCTACGCCACCTGGTGGATCCGCCAGGCGATCACCCGCTCGATCGCCGACCAGGCGCGCACCATCCGCATCCCGGTGCACATGATCGAGACGATCAACAAGCTCAACCGCATCAGCCGGCAGATGCTGCAGCAGTACGGCCGCGAGGCGACGCCGGAAGAGTTGGCGAAAGAAATGGACATGCCCGAGGACAAGATCCGCAAGGTCATGAAGATCGCCAAGGAACCGATCTCGATGGAGACGCCGATCGGTGACGACGAGGATTCGCACCTGGGCGATTTCATCGAGGACACCAACGTCGAGTCGCCGGTCGAGGCCACGGTCAACATCAACCTCACCGAGACCGTGCGCGACGTGCTCGCCGGCCTGACCCCGCGCGAGGCCAAGGTGCTGCGCATGCGCTTCGGCATCGACATGAACACCGACCACACCCTCGAGGAAGTCGGCAAGCAGTTCGACGTCACCCGCGAGCGCATCCGCCAGATCGAAGCCAAGGCGTTGCGCAAGCTGCGCCATCCCAGCCGCTCCGAGCAGCTGCGCAGCTTCCTCGACATCGACTGACCGCTGGCAAGCCGTCGTCACCAACAGGCCCCGCAAGGGGCCTGTTTCGTTATGGGCGGGGTCGCGGCCCTAACGCGCGGACACCGCGCGCGACAGGGTCTGGACGGTGACGGCCTGGCCGGGCTCGACGCGTTCGCCGCCGCGCACGATCAGGCGGTCGCCCGCGGCCACCGGGCCGGCGACCTCGACCAGTTCGCCGACCGCGGTGCCGGTGGTGACTGCCAGCCGCTCGGCCCGGCCATCGCCGCCGACGCGCAGCACGAAGGAACCCTCGCGGCGCAGGACCACCGCATCGCGCGGCACCGCCACCACCGCGCGCGTCGTCGCGCTGGGCAGGCCGACGTCCACCGCGCTGCCCACCGGCAGCTCGCTGGTGGCCAGGGCGATGCGCAGCTCCAGCTGGCGCGAGGCCTCGTCGCCGACCGGCACCAGCGCGCTGACCGGGTGCGGGCGCTCGGTCTGGCCCACGCGCACCAGCACCGGCGTGCCCACGGCCAGGTGCGGGCCCAGGTCCACCGGGGCCCGCGCCCGCACTTCCTGCGCGGCGGTGTCGACCAGCCGCGCCACCGCGGCGCCGGTGGTGAGGTACTCGCCCAGCTGCACCTGGCGCTCGGCGACCACGCCCGCGAACGGCGCGCGCACCACCATCTGCGTGCGCTGGTGGCGCGTCTGCGCGAGCAGGGCCTGGGCGCGGGCGCGGTCCTGCACCAGCGTGTCGCGGTCGGCGCGCAACTGCTCGTACTGGGCGCGGGCGATGTTCTGCTGCGCGGCGAGCTGCGCGTAGCGCTGCTCCTGCCGCGTGGCCATGTCGAGCTGGGCCTGGATGCGGCCCAGGTCGGCCTGGCTTTCGCGTTCGCGCAGGCGCAGTGCGGTGTCGTCGAGCACTGCCAGGGGCTGGCCGGCGCGGACCTGCTGGCCGACCTCCACGACCTCGATCACGCGTCCGTCCTGTTCGCTGGCCACGCGCGCGTCCTGGCGGCTGATCACGCTGCCGGGCGCCCAGTGGCGTGGCGCCAGTTCGGTGCTGATCGCCGCGGCCACGCTGACCACGGCGGGCGGCGCCGGCGGCTGGGCGGGGGCGCTGGCATCGGCGTCCAGGTCGATCAGTGGAACCACCACGACAGCCGCAACGGTTGCGGCGATGAGGCACTGGTGCAAGGTGCGCATGGCAACCTCCGGGGGAGAGAAAACGATCAGGACGAAGCCTGGGGCAGGGGCGCAGTGGCGAGCGGATCGGCCGCCGTCGCGGCATCGCGGCGCGATTCGGCCAGGCGCAGCAGCGCCGGCACCAGCACCACGGTGAACAGCAGGCTCAGCGCCACGCCGCCGACCGACACCGCCGCCAGGCCGCGGTAGATCACCGCGCCCGGCCCGGGGTTGATGGCCATCGGCAGTGCGCCGAGCACGCCGGTCAGGGCGGCGATCAGGATCGGTCGCAGGCGCTGGTCCAGGGCCTGGCGCAGGGCGTCGTCGAGGCCGGCACCGGCGGCCTGCGCCTCGCGCGTCTGCGCCACCAGCAGGATCGCGTTGTTGATCACCATCCCCAGCAGCATGATGAAACCGATCATCGACAGCAGGTCGAGGGTCTGCCCGGCGGCCAGGTCGAGCGCGCGCAGGCCGAGCACGCCGCCGAGCACCGCCATCGGCAGCGTCGCCATCACGAAGGCGCTGTCGCGCAGTGAGCGGAACATCGCCGCCATCAACATGAACAGCACCACCAGCGCCATGACGAAGTTCAGGCCCATGCTGCGCACGACCTCGTCGAGGCGGTCGGCGCTGCCGGACACGCGGACGTCGGCGTCGGCGGGCAGGACCTCGCGCAGTGCCGGCACCACGTCGTCGTCGACGATGCGCAGCGCCGCCTCCAGCGACATCGCCGGCGGCGGGTCGACGGTCAGGGTGACGGTGCGGCGGCGGTCGATGCGGCGCAATTGATTCGGTGCGAGCACCGTGTCCACCTGCGCCAACTCGCCCAGGCTCAACACGCCGCCTTGCGGGGTCGCCAGCGGCGCGACGCCGAGGCGCTCGAGGTCGTTCTCGCGGTCGCTGCGCAGGATGATGGCCAGGCGGCGATCGCCGTCGAAGTGCTCGCCCAGCCATTGGCCGTCGCCGAGCGTGCGCACCACCGTGCCCAGTTCCGGTCGTCGCCAGCCGACTTCGGCCAGGCGGCGGTCGTCGGGGTGGACGCGCAGCTCCGGCGCGCCGGCATCGGCATTGGGCCAGGCCTGCACGTTGGCGCCGGGGAAGCGCTCCGACAACCGCTTGCGGCCGGCCTCCGCCGCGCGCGCCAACGCGTCGCCGTCGGTGTGCTGCAGGTGGATGGCGATGGCGCGCGCCGAACCGCCGAAGCCGCCGAACAGCTCGCCTTCGCTGGCGAAGGCGCGGGTGTCCGGGAAACCGGTGACGACTTCGTCGCGGACGATGCGCTCGAGTTCGCCGATCTGCGCCGGATCGGCCACGCGCGCGCCGATAGTGCCGCCGCCGGGCCACAGCCACAGGTACCAGTTGCTCAGCTGCGGTCCCTTCTGCCCGTCCATGTACGGCTTCATGCGCGCAAGTAACGTCGGCGCGATCTCGCTGTTGACGCGCTCCGGGCTCATGCCGGGTGGGAAGTTGAACACCGCGTCCACCGCCGCGCGCTTCACCGGAGGCAGGTAGTCGATCTGTGGCATCAGCAACGCCGCCAGCAGGATCGGACCGCCCACCACCGCGCCCACCCACCTCCATTGGCGCTTGCGGTCGCCGGTGGTGCGCAGCGCCCACTCCGTCACGCGCGCCCAATAGCGGTGCTGCTGGGCGTCACGCGGATTGGCGCGCAACCAGCTGCCTGCCGCCGCCGGCAGCACGGTCACGGCGATCAGCAACGAGATGCCCACCGCGATCGAGATGGTCAATGCCAGGTCGGAGAACAGCTGGCCCTCGACGTCGTCCATGAAGATCACCGGCACGAACACCGCGACCGTGGTGACCGTGGAGGCGACCAGTGCGCCGGCGACCTGGCGGGTGCCCTCCAGCGCCGCCTGCCGCGCCGGCAGGCCGGTCTCGCGCAGGCGCACGATGTTCTCGGCGACCACCACCGCGGCATCCATGACCATGCCGACGGCGAAGGCCAGCCCGGCCAGCGAGATGACGTTGAGGCTGCGTCCGCCGAGCTTGAGGACGATGAAGGTGGCCAGCAGCGAAATCGGGATGGCGCAGGCGATCAGCAACGTCGCGCGCACGTCGCGCAGGAACCACCACAGGCAACCTACCGCCAGCAGTACGCCGGCACCGAGGCTGCCGGACAACAGGCCGATGGCGCGATTGATGAACACCGACGCGTCGAAGCTCTGCGCGATGTCGAGCCCGCGCGGCTTGAGCTCTTTCTCGCGCACGTCGGCGACAACGCGCTTCACCTCGTCCAGGGTGTCGAGCACATTGGCGCCGCTCTCGCGCAGGATGCGCAGGCCGATGGCGGGGTTGCCGTTCTGATAGGCGAACTGGCGTTGCTCGGGGCGTTTGACCTCGACGGTGGCGACATCGGCTAGGCGCACCGGCCGCCCGTCGCGCCAGGCGAGGATGAGGTTGCCGAGCGCTTCGGGGGAATAGCGCCCGGCGAACCTCAGAACGTACTCGCGGCGTCCGGCCTCGACCACGCCGCCGGAGATGTCGGTGGCGCGCGCGGCCACCGCCGCCACCTCGGGGATCTGGATGCCCAGCGCAGCGGCGCGTTCCAGGTTGAGGGTGATGGTCAGCTCTTCCGGCGCGCCGCCGTTGATCTCGACGCCGGCGACGCCGTCCACCGCCGACAGGCGCGGCACGATGCGGTCCTCGATCAGTTGCCGGTAGTCGAGGATGTCGCCACGCGTGTCCGGCAGCTTCTGCACGAAGAAGAAGGTCAGCGAGTTGTTGGCGTTGTCGGCGCCGGCCTGCACCACCGGCGGGGTGGCATCGCGCGGCAGCGGCTGCAGGCGGTTCATCCGCGACAGCACCTCCACCAGCATCGCGTCCATGTCGCTGCCGACGGCGAAGGTCAGGTTGATCTGGGCATTGCCGGCGTTGACGTTGGAGGCGATCTCCTCGAGCGCGGGCAGGCCCTGCATCACCGCCTCGATCGGCTCGACGATCTCCGACTCCATTTCCTGCGGCGAGGCCGCGCGCCAGCCGGTCTGGATCGACATCTGCGGTCGCTCGATGTCGGGGAACAGCTGCAGCGGCAGGTCGAGCAGGCTCATCAGGCCGAACGCGCAGACCATGGCCACGGCCACCGCCACGGCGGCGGGATTGCGCAGCGAGGCATCGGTGAGCTTCATCGGCGGGTCCGCAACGGAAGTGCGGTGGACGATGCGCCCGCTGCCAGGCGACGTTATGCCCCGGAAGTCACGCTGGGGCAGGGTTTGCGCCCAACGGTGTGGTAGCTGCGCCGAAGCGTTTCGGCACGATATTTGCGGCGTGGCGGGCGAGGCGCCGTGTGCCGGCGCGGGTTACAGCGCGCGGGGTTACAGCAGCAGCGCCAGCTTGTCGCGGTGGCTGCGCGAGAGTTTCAGCTCCTGGCCGCAGTCCAGGCGCAGGAAGCTTTCGCCGTTGCTGTGCGGACGCAGTTCCACCACCCGCCGCGCGTTGACGATGGTGGAGCGGTGGATGCGCGGGAAACGCTGCGGATCGAGCTGTTTTTCCAGCTCGCCCATGGTGGCGCGCAGGATCAGGGTCTTGCCTTGCGGCGTGTCGCCGTCGGTGTGGATGCACATGTAGTCGCCGGCCGCATCGATCCAGCGGATCGCGGCCAGGTCGACGCGCACCGTGTGGCCGCCGTCGCGCACGGCCAGCTTGTCCTCGCGACGCAGTTGCTCGATCGCGTCCGGCCGCAGCGCTGCGTCGAGGTCCAGCGGCGGCCGCCCGCTCAGCTCGCCGAGCAGGCCGAGCAGGTGCGCGCAGTGGCCGCTGGCCTCGCGCTGCACGTGGCTGCGCCGTACGCGATCGAGCGCCTGGCTCAGCCGCGACTCGTCGACCGGCTTGAGCAGGTAGTCGGTGGCCGAGGCCTCGAACGCGCGGATCGCGTAATGATCGTAGGCGGTGACGAACACCACCAGCGGCAGCTCGGCCGCGGGAATGCTGCGCAGCGTCTCGAAACCGTCGATGCCCGGCATCTGCACGTCGAGGAACATCAAATCCGGATGGTGTTTGCGCAGGCCCGTGATCGCGGCGGCGCCATCGCCGTACTGGCCGACGATTTCGACATCGGGATGGTCGCGCAGGCGGATTTCCAGGCCGCGCCGGGCCAACGGCTCGTCGTCGACGATGAGCGCGCGCAGGCGTGTCGCGCCCGGGTGCGCTGCGCCGTCGCTGGCGGCAGGCATGCGGTCCACGCTCAGGCCCCCACCGTCTGCGCGGTCTCGAACGGCAACCGCAGCGTCACCTCGATGCCGCGCGGTTCGCGGTTGTGCACGGCGAAGCCGCCGGCGTCGCCGTACAGCACGTTCAGCCGTTCGCGCGTATTGCGCAGGCCGACGCCCTTGCCCGCGGGCATCTGGTCGCCTTCGAGGCAGTCGCAGCCGGGGCCGTCGTCGATCACGCGCAGCCGCAGTTGCTCACCTTCGCGCCGCGCCTCGATGCGCAACAACCCGCCGGCGACCTGCTTGGCCACGGCGTACTTGATGGCGTTCTCGACCAGCGGCTGCAGCAGCAGGCTGGGCAGCAGCGCGCGCCAGCAGTCCTCGTCGATGTCGGTCTCGATGCGCAGGCGCTCGGCGAAGCGGATCTTCTCGATGTCCAGGTACAAGGTCAGCGCGTCCAGCTCCTGGCGCAGGGTGACGCGCTGCATCGGGTCGTTGTCGAGCGAGTGCCGCAGGAACGACGACAGGCTTTGCACCATGCGATTGGCGGTGGCGTTGTCGCGGTCGAGGATCAGGGTGGAGATGGCGTTGAGGGTGTTGAACAGGAAGTGTGGGTTGAGCTGGTAACGCAGCATCTTCAGCTGTGCCTGGTGCGCCATGGTGCGCGCGGCGAGGGCGCGCCGGGTTTCGTCCTGCAACTGGCGGTAGTACTTGATGCCCAGGTACAGGCCGACCCAGGCCAGCACCACGTAGATGTAGGTGAGCGCGTAGGCCACGTACGCGGCACGGTTCATCGGCACGCAGGTCTCGCAGAACTCGACCAGCACGGTGCGGGTGGTCAGGTCCATCAGCGCCGAGCTGGCCAGGATCGGCAGCACCATCACCGCCAGCAGGCGCCGCGGCGGCAGCGCCCAGCAGGCCCGCAGCAGGTAGCGCAGGCCCAGCGTGACGACGGCGCCGGTGGTGGCCGCCGTCAACGGCACGATCCAGTAACCCGACGGCTTGCCGTGGGCGATGGCCGACAGATAACCCAGGCCGAAATAGGCCAGCCAGCCGCCCAGGTGGAGCAGCCAGAACAGGTGCTGGCGCGGCAGGTCGAGCGGATGAGCGGCGGCGATGGCCATGGACTTGGGCTGGGCGCAGGTAACGCGATGCTACCCCCGTCCGGGCAGGCCACTGCAACGGTTCGGCGGCGAATGCGCACGCCTGGCCGCAACCGTACCTGCGTGGAGGAGCCCCGGATCGCGCAGGGCACCGTTTCAGGCAGTAGCCGCGATCCGCGCGGCAGTGCTCAGCATGTGCCGTGAAAGCACTCGGCCAGAAACCCCGCGGTCGCGCGCATGCCCGGCAGCTGCCCCCGCCCCCGCCAGTCGCAGCGCCCGGCATCCATCGCCGGGCGCCCGCTTCACCGTGAGGGTTGTTTTTGCGTGCTCTCGTTGCCTAAACGACCACGACCGATCACGGCATCACCAGAGCCACCAAGCCATTGCTTCGGCGCCTGCGATCTTGCTGGACCCGCGAGCGCCTGAAGTAGGATTGGCGCGCCGGGGCGTCGTCCGCTGCCGGGGAAGAAGGCCTTGAACGCACCCACACTGTTGCTGGCGCAGTTGACGCTGATCCTCGTCGCGTGCCGACTCTGCGGTTTCCTTCTGAAACGCATCGGCCAGCCGCCCGTCATTGGCGAGATGGCCGCGGGCCTCCTGCTGGGCCCGATCGTCTTCGGGGCATGGCTTCCCGACGCGCATGCCGTCGTGTTCGCGCAGCAATCCCTGCCCGCCCTGTCGGGTCTTGCCACGGTCGGCGTCGCCTTGTTCATGTTTTTGGTCGGCCTGGAACTGCGGGCTCCGGAAGGCACGCGTGCACAGGTGCGTTCGGCTGTCTTCGTCGGGGGCTTGGGCGTCGTGGTGCCCCTGCTGCTCGGCTTGGCCATTTCCCCCTTTCTTTATGACCGATATGCCCCCGAAGGCGTGGGCTTCTGGCCGTTCGCCCTGTTCGTCGCGGCGGCGATGTCGGTGACCGCATTCCCGGTGCTGGCGCGCATTCTCAAGGACCGCAACCTGACGCGATCGCTGCCCGGTCGCCTGGCGCTGGGCGCGGCCGTCATCGACGATGCCTGCGTATGGATCTTCCTGGCGCTCGTGCTGGCGCTGACGCGTGGCGACACTCCCTTCCAGGCGCTCTTCACGGTACTGGGCGGCATCGGGCTGGTCGCGGTCGTATTCCTGGTGCTCAAGCCGCTGTACGCGCGCCTCCTGCGCGATCGTGCCAGCGACGATGAGATGCGGGCTTCCACATTCGCGTGGGTGATCATCGGCTGCATGGCGTGCGCGGCGGCGGCCGAATGGATCGAGCTGCACGCGGTGTTCGGCGCGTTCCTCTTCGGGGCCTGCCTCCCGCGCCACGAGCGTTTGCTGCATGCGCTGGTGAAGCGGATCGAGCCGGTCGCCGTTGTTTTCCTGATGCCGGTGGTCTTCGCACTGGCTGGCCAGAACACGACCGCGCATGCGTTCGCGGGAGCCGGAGCCGGCGCCCTGATCATCGTGCTCCTGGTGGCCATCACCGGCAAGATCGTCGGATGCGCGGCCGGCGCCCGCTTGAGCGGCCATGGCTGGCGGGACAGCCTGGCGGTGGGCTCGCTGATGAATGCCCGCGGCCTCATGGAGCTCATCGTCATCAAGATCGGATTCGAGGCCGGCGTGATCGGCCCGGAACTTTTCACCATGCTGTTCGTGATGACGCTGGTGACCACGTTCATGGCATCGCCGCTGGTGAGTGCGTTCTACCAGAAGGATGGCTTTGTGGTGGGCCCACCAGGATTCGAACCTGGAACCAAGGGATTATGAGTCCCCTGCTCTAACCGTTGAGCTATAGGCCCACGTGGGGGCGCATAGTAACAGTGGGCCATGCGCAGACGTCGAGTTCCGATGGTTCGATCAGTCGGGCCGTAGGCGATGGTCGCCTTGCCAGGCCAAGAATGCTTTTTGATCAGATGCTGCTGTGCATCGAGGCGATCGAATCACGGAGTTGATTGAGTCCACCGGCACGCGTCGTCGCCATGGACGAAGGCCGGGCGCTGAGGCCGTAGTGGTTGATTGCGTGCCGCGCGCTGTTGTGGTCGTCGCTCCGGATCGACGCGCAGCCCACTATCGGGGCCGCGCGTCGCGGTTGCTCACCCGCGCTCCGAGTCGAGCGCTTCGTGGTTCTTTTCCACGTCCTGCGCTTTCAGATAGCTCTCGATCAGCAACTGGTACGGCGGGAAAATGCGGGTGTAGACCTCGGCCCATTGCTGAGCGTCGTCGCGGTGCCAGGTCTTCTGCAACTCGGAGGCGACCGCGGCGGTGTCCACCGGCACCACGCCGGCCTGGACGATGCGCGCCAGGGTGATCTCCTGCGCCATCTTCGAGTAGGTGCCCGAAGCATCGATCACGGCGAACACCTGGTAGCCGTCGGCGACCGCGGCGATGCTCGGGAACGCCATGCACACGCTGGTGATGGTGCCGGCGACGATCAGCTGCTTGCGGCCGGTGGCCTTGACCGCAGCGACGAAATCCGGGTTGTCCCAGGCGTTGATTTCGCCGCGGCGAGCCACGTACTGGGCATGCGGCGCGGCCTGATGGATTTCCGGGATCAGCGGGCCGTTCGGGCCTTGAGGCACCGACGCGGTGGTGATGACCGGCAGCTTGGCCAGGGTCGCCATCTGGGCCAGCGCGGTGGCGTGCGCGCGCAGCGTGGTCATCGGCATGTCTGCGACGGTCTGGAACAGGCCGCTCTGGTGGTCGATCAGCAGCATGACCGCGTCGTCGGGGTGGATGATCGGCCTGGCGCCGCTGAAGTTGGCGGGAGTGCTCATGGATGTGCTCCTGTGGGGTGGGTGGAAGCGCGGTTGATGGCCGCGCGTCGCTGCGTTTCGGGCGGACCAGGCAGCGACGCGGATCGGGTCAGTGCATCTGGCCGAACTGGCCGCTGTTGAAGTCCTGGATCGCCTGGGCGATCTCCTCCTGCGTGTTCATCACGAACGGGCCGTAGCCGACGATCGGCTCCTCGATCGGTTCGCCGCTGAGCAGCAGCACCGTGGCGTCGCTGTTGGCTTCGATGGCGACGCCGCGGCCGGCGCGATCGAGCATCACCAGCTGCGCCTCGCGCGCGACCTGGCTGCCGTTGACCAGCACCGTGCCGCGCAGCACGACCAGCGCCAGCGTGCGGCCTTCGGGCAATTCGAAGTCGGTGCTGTGCCCCTGCCGCAGGCGCAGGTCCCACACGTCCATCGCGGTGAAGGTGCGCGCCGGCCCACGCTGCCCTGCGTATTCGCCGGCGATCACGCGCAGCGTGCCGGCGCCGCCGGGCAGGTCGACGACCGGGATCTCGGCGTCGAGCAGGGTCTGGTAACCCGGCACGGCCATCTTGTCTTTGGCCGGCAGGTTGACCCACAGCTGCACCATCTCCAGCGTGCCGCCGCTGCGGGTGAAATCGTGCGAGTGGAATTCCTCGTGGAGGATGCCCGACGCCGCCGTCATCCATTGCACGTCGCCCGGGCCGATCTTGCCGCCAGCGCCGGTGGAGTCGCGGTGCTCGACTTCGCCTTCGTAGACGATGGTGACGGTCTCGAAGCCGCGATGCGGGTGCTGGCCGACGCCGCGCGGCTGCGCCGCCGGCGCGAACTGGTGCGGCCCGGCGTAGTCGAGCAGCAGGAACGGGCTCAGGTGCTGGCCGTGACTGTTGTAGGAAAACAGCGAGCGGGCCGGGAACCCGTCACCCACCCAGTGCGGCTTGGGGGCGCTGTAGACGCCGAGGACCTTCTTCATGGGGATCTCCTGCGGGCGGTCCGGAGCGGGCCGCTTGGTGGAGATCACGGTATTCCCGCAACGATGGTCGCGGTAGTCGCCAGGATTTATCCTCAGAGTCCTATCTGGTGAACGCTGGGGCGCGGACGATGCAGGACCTCAACGACCTGTACTACTACGCGCAGGTGGTCGAGCGCGGCGGCTTCGCCCCGGCCGGGCGCGCGCTCGGCGTGCCCAAGTCGAAATTGAGCCGGCGCATCGCCCTGCTCGAGGAGCGCCTGGGCATACGCCTGATCCAGCGTTCGACCCGGCACTTTTCGGTCACCGAGGTCGGCCAGACCTACTACACGCATTGCAAGGCGATGCTGGTCGAAGCCGAGGCCGCGCAGGAGGCCATCGACATGACCCGCTCGGAGCCGCGCGGGATCGTGCGGATGACGTGCCCGGTCACGCTGCTGGACTCGCGCATCGGCGAGATGGTGGCCGACTTCATGGTCGCGCACCCGCGTGTCGAGCTTCACCTCGAGGCCACCAACCGCCGCGTCGATGTCATTGGCGAAGGCGTCGATGTCGCGATCCGCGTGCGCCCGCCGCCGTTGCAGGACAGCGACCTGGTCCTGCGGGTGCTGGCCGATCGCGGCCAATGCCTGGTGGCCAGCCCGGCGCTGCTGCAGCAGTCCGGCACACCGCGGGTGCCGGCCGACCTGTCGCAACTGCCCAGCCTCGATCTGGGCGTGCCGCAGAACGAGCACGTCTGGCAGTTGTTCGGCCCCGACGGCGCGCAGGCGACGGTGTATCACCGGCCGCGCTACATCACCCGCGGCATGCTGGCGCTGCGCACGGCGGCAATGGCCGGTGTCGGCGTCGTGCAATTGCCGACGATGGTGGTGAGCGGACCGCTCGCCCGCGGCGAACTGGTGCATGTGCTGCCGCAGTGGGCACCGCGACGCGAAATCATCCATGCCGTGTTCGCGTCGCGCCGCGGGTTGCTGCCGTCGGTGCGGGCGCTGATCGACTTTCTCGGCGAGCGGTTCCAGCACCTCGACGAGGACTGAAGGCGGGCCAAGCGTGTCCGTGACGGGGCGCGGCATCGGTGGCGGCGCCGCGCGCAAAGCCACCGTTTAGGTCAATTCCGCCGTGAAAACGGAGGTGGTCGTGGCAGCGTGGGCGCCCTGGAGCTCATAAAGCCGCATTTTTCGCCTTCTTGGACTTGGCGGCGCGAGAGTGTTGCCCTACATTCCGCTTGCCTAGTGGGGTTTTCGGGCAACCCATCCACCCATCGAGTACTACGAGACACATATGGCGAAGACGAAGAAAGTGGCAAAGAAAGCCGCACCGAAGAAGGCCGCCGCCAAGCCGGCCGCTCCGAAGCCGATCAAGGAAGCGCTGAGCAAGTCCGGTCTGGTTGCGCACATCGCCGAGGCGACGGGCGTGCTGGCCAAGGACGTGCGCGCCGTGTTCTCCGCGCTGGAAGGCGCCGTGCACGGTTCGGTCAGCAAGAAGGGCGCGGGTTCGTTCACCCTGCCGGGCCTGCTGAAGATCACCGCCGTCAACGTGCCGGCCAAGCCGAAGCGCAAGGGCATCAACCCCTTCACCAAGGAAGAGCAGTGGTTCGCTGCCAAGCCGGCATCGGTGAAGGTCAAGGTGCGTCCGCTGAAGAAGCTGAAGGACGCCGCGGCCTGATGACCGCCGGGATGCGGTGTGCGCAACGCCACCGCATCCTTCCTTCCGGCGCGGCATGCGCCGCGTAGCAACGGCCGCGGCTAGCGGTCGAGCAGGCCCAGCGCCTGCGCCTTGACGACGTCGGTTTCGACATCGATATCCAGCGCCAGCTCCGGCGCTTCCAGTCGCCAGACCGAATCCGACGGCAGCCGCGTCAGCGCCGCGCCCAGGCCGCGGTCGCCCTGCAGATGCGCGGCCTCGCGCAGCAGCGCCGCCGAGACCACCGCGGGGATGCCCAGTGCGCTGCCGTGCGCGGTGGCCGCGCAACCCGATGCCGCCGTCGAGGCGCCGTCGAGCAGTTGCTGCAGATGCTCGGCCGCGAGCGCGGGTTGATCGCAACCGACGACCAGCGTGGCCCCGGAAAAATCGTGCAACGCCGCTGCTGCCTGCTGCAGGCTGCTCGCCAGGCCTTGCGCCCAGTGCGGATTGAACAGGGGCTCGATGCCGAAGCCGGCCAGCGCGGCGCGCACCACCGTGTCGTACGCGCCGGTCACCACCAGCAGGCGTTGCGGTCGGGTCTGTGCGGCCAGGCGCACCGCGCGGTGCACCAGTGCCTCGCCGTCACGCCGCAGCAGCTGTTTGGCCCGGCCAAGCCGGCGGCTGCCGCCGGCGGCCAGCACCAGCGCGGCATGCGCCGGTGTCACGCGGCCTCGCCGTGCAGATGCGCCTGCAGTTGCGCGGCGATGCTCAGCGCGATCGCTTCCGGGCCGGTGCCGCCCAGACGCAGGCCGACCGGTGAATGCAGGCGCGGCAGCAGTGCCTCGCGCGCGCCGGCGGGTAATACGCGGAACAGGTCCTCGCGCCGCCGCACCGGGCCGAGCAGGCCGATGAAACCGGTCGTGGTCCCGGCCAACGCCGCCAGCGCTTCGCGGTCGAGTTCGAAGTGGTGATGCATCACCAGCGCGGCGTCGCAGGCCTGCGGCGATGCCAAGGCGCGGGTCGGCGGCAGTTCGAGCGCGCGATCGGCGTGGGCGGCCATCGCCCGCCAGCGGGGGCGTTGTTCGACCAGCGTGGTCATCGCGCCGAGCGTGCGCAGCAGCGGCAGCAGGATCGGCGACTCCGGACCGCCACCGAACACCAGCACCGCCGGCGGCCGCGGGACCTCGACCGCCCACTGCGTCGCACTGCCGCCCCAGGACAGTGGAGCGGTGGCCAGGGTGGATTGCACACGGCGGTCACCGACGCGGGCCGTGATGCCGCCATTGGCCTGCAACGTGATGCGCAGGGGCCCGATGCCATCGCACCAGGACGCGATCAGCGTGGCCCACGCCGTCAGCGCACGCAGCGGCAGCAACGCCAGCCGCAACTGGCCGCGGCAACCGACCGCCGAGCCGGCGAACAGGTCTTCGTCGCTGCGCGTGTCGATCTCCAGCCACTCGATGCGTTGGGCACGCACGGCCTGCTGCGCACGCAGTGCGATGTCCGGCTCAAGGCAGCCGCCGCTGAGCCAGCCGACCTGCCGGCCGGCCGCGCCGAACAGGGCCAGGGCGCCGGCCTGGACATACGTCGAACCCTCGGTGTCGAGCACCAGCGCCAGCGCGGCCTCGTCGTCGTGCCGCAGCGCGGTCGCGGCGGCGTCCAGCACCGCGCGCGCGCCACCGGTGCCGAACGGGGCGGGCGAACGGGCGATGACCGGCGAAAAGTCCATGACGGTTCCGAAGGGCGTTGCAGCGTCGAGTCTAAGCAATGCCGCCGCCACGCTCGCGCGAGGCGGTGATTATGGGGCGGGCTGCGCCGCCGCGGCCGGCCGGCGCAGCGCTGCAGGATCGGGCAAGAATCCATTAACAATCGGCTAACGCCGCGGGCGTCGCCGTTCGTAAGGTTCCCGGTATCCCGGGTTCGTCCGGAGGCATCGAGTGAGCGTTCATGGCGCTTGGCAACGTCGGCTGCTGCAACCGGCCGTGTCGGCGATTGGCCGCGTTAGCGCCGGACCTGGCGGCACGCGCGCGCCGGTGCCGCACGAGCGGTTCGTCACCGCGTTCAAGACCTGGGCCGATGCAGGTGGGCCGTGCCCGCAGGCGCTGGTGAAGGGATAAACGCACGCTGCACACCGCGGTTCACGCCGGACTGACGTCTCCTATGAAAAATCCAGGGTCCCGCTCGCCGAATCATGCCTGAGCGGAATCCACTCATCGGGAGACGGTCATGGCATCGAAGAAAGCCCCGGCAAAGGGCGGGCGCGGTTCGTCAAAAGCTGCTTCAGGTAAACCCAACATCCTCGTCATCTTTGGCGACGACATCGGCATTCCCCAGGTCAGTTGCTACACCCGCGGCCTGATGGGCTACCAGACGCCCAACATCGACCGCATCGCCAACGAAGGCGCGATGTTCACCGACTCCTACGGCCAGCAGAGCTGCACCGCCGGGCGCGCGTCGTTCATTCTCGGCCAGGAGCCGTTCCGCACCGGCCTGCTGACCATCGGCATGCCGGGCGACCCGCACGGCATCGCCGACTGGATGCCGACCATCGCCGACGTGATGAAGACCCAGGGCTATGCCACCGGCCAGTTCGGCAAGAACCACCTCGGCGACCAGGACCAGCACCTGCCGACCAATCACGGCTTCGACGAATTCTTTGGCAACCTCTACCACCTCAACGCCGAAGAGGAGCCGGAGGGCTACTTCTATCCGAAGGATCCAGCTTTCAAGAAGAAGTACGGGCCGCGCGGCGTGATCCACTCCTACGCCGACGGCAAGATCGAGGACACCGGCCCGCTGAATATCAAACGCATGCCCACGGTGGACGAGGAGTTCCTGGGCGCGGCCGAAAAATTCATCAAGAAGAGCGTCAAGGCCGAGCAGCCATTCTTCGTGTGGTTCAACACCACCCGCATGCACGTGTTCACCCACCTGAAGAAGGAGTCGATGGGCAAGACCGGCAAGGGCCTGCACGCCGACGGCATGGTCGAGCACGACGGCCACGTCGGCGAACTACTGGATCTGCTGGACGAGTTGGGCATCGACGACAACACCATCGTCGTCTACACCACCGACAACGGCGCCGAGATCGCGCTGTGGCCCGACGGCGCCATGACCATGTTCCGCGGTGAGAAGGGCTCGACCTGGGAAGGCGGCTTCCGTATTCCGATGGCGATCCGCTGGCCGGGCACGATCAAGCCGGGCACGGTCTACAACGATCCGATCTCGCTGATCGACATGTTCCCCACCCTGTGCGCGGCGGCCGGCGTGCCCGACGTCAAGGAGCAACTGGCCAAGGGCACGACGCTCAACAAGAAGAAATTCAAGGTCAAACTGGACGGTTACAACTTCATGCCGTACTTCCAGGGCAAGGAGAAGCAGGGGCCGCGTGCCGCCATCTTCTACTTCGACCAGGGCGGCAACCTCAACGCGCTGCGCTACCAGGACTGGAAGCTCAGCTTCGCAGTGCAGGCCCACGGCAACATCGCCACCGGTTCGCGCACCGTGACCAACTGGACGACGATCACCAATCTGCGCATGGATCCCTACGAGCGCGGTCTGGAAGAAGGCGCCGGTGCACTGGAATTCTTCGGGCGTCAGATGTGGCTGATCGTGCCGGTGATGGGCCAGATCAAGGGCTTCTTCTCCGACTTCATGGACTACCCGTACCAAGCCGGCAGTTCCCTCAATGCCGGCGGCATCAACTACGGGCTGCTGAAGCAGGTCGATGCGATGAAGCGCCTGAAGGAAGTGGAATCGTTGCATCCCAACAGCTGAACGACACGAAGCGGTTCGGGCCTGTCACCAGGCCCGGACCGACAGTCCACGGCAACCGCGGCCATCTCCCCTGCAGGAGAGGGACTACACCACGACCTTTTCCCCATTGCGGTGCAGCCAGCGGTACAGCGCCGGCAGCACCAGCAGCGTCAGCAGCGTCGAGGAGACGATGCCGCCGATCACCACCGTCGCCAGTGGCCGTTGCACCTCGGAGCCGGCGCCGACGTTGAACGCCATCGGCAGGAAGCCAAGCGAAGCCACCAACGCCGTCATCAGCACCGGTCGCAGTCGCCCCAGGGCGCCGTCGACGATGGCGTTGTCCAATGGGTCGCCCTGCTCGCGCAGCTTGCGGATGAAGGCGATCATCACCAGGCCGTTGAGCACGGCGACGCCGGACAGCGCGATGAAGCCGACGCCGGCCGAGATCGACAACGGAATGCCGCGCAAGGCCAGCGCGATCACGCCGCCGGTCAACGCCAGCGGTACGCCGCTGAACACGATCGCCGCGTCCTTGGCCGAACCGAACGCCCAGAACAGCAGCGCGAAGATGATCGCCAGGGTGACCGGCACCACCACCGACAGGCGTTGGCTGGCCGAGATCAACTGCTCGAACGTGCCGCCGTAGTCGACCCAGTAGCCGCTCGGCACGTCGACCTGCGCGGCCACGCGCGACTGCAGCTGCGCAACGAAGCCGCCGAGGTCGCGTCCGCGCACGTTGGCGGTGATCACCACGCGGCGCTTGCCGTTTTCGCGGTTGATCTGGTTGGGGCCGAGCACGGTCTCCAGCGTCGCCACTTCGCGCAACGGCACCGTGCGTGGCGTGCCGGACACCCAGCCGCCGCTGCGGCTGGATTCATCGGCGTTGGCACCGCCCGCGAGTACATCGCCCAACGGGATGGGCAGGTCGGCCAGCGCTGCCGGGTCCTGACGCAGGCGTTCGGGCAGGCGCACGACGATGTCGAAGCGGCGGTCGCCCTCGAACAACTGGCCCGACACGGCACCGCCCACGGCCGTCGCCACGGTCTCCTGAACATCGCCCGGGTTCAGGCCATAGCGCGCCAGCGCCTGCCGGTCCGGCACCACCGACAGCAGTGGCAGGCCTGTCGTCTGTTCGAGCTTGACGTCGGCGGCGCCGGGCACGGTCTTGGCGACCGCCTCGATGCGTTTGCCGACCGCGACCAGCGTGTCCAGGTCATCGCCGTAGAGCTTGATCGCGACATCGGCGCGCACGCCCGAGATCAACTCGTTCATGCGCATCTGGATCGGCTGGGTGAACTCGTAGTTGTTGCCGGGCAACTGTTTGGCGGCGGCCTCGATCTGCGCGATCAATTGGCTGCGTGGCTTGCGTGGGTCGGGCCACTGCGCGCGCGGCTTCATCATCAGGAAGGTGTCGGCCAACGACGGCGGCATCGGGTCGGTCGCGACCTCGGCCGTGCCGAGCTTGCTGAAGACACGCTCGACCTCGGGAAGCTGCTTGAGCCGCGCCTCCAGCGTTGCCTGCATCTTCACCGCCTGGTCGAGGCTGGTGCCGGGGATGCGCAGCGCATGCAACGCGATGTCGCCCTCGTCGAGGTTGGGGATGAACTCGGTGCCCAAGCGCGTCGCGAACAGGCCGCAGACCGCGACCAGCGCCACCGCCCCGCCCATGACCCACGCGCGGCGCCGTAGCGACCAGGCCAGCAGCGGCGCATAACGGCGCTTGGCCCACTGCATGAGGCGGTTCTCCTTCTCCTCGACGCGGCCGCCCAGGAACAACGCCACCGCCGCCGGCACGAAGGTCAGCGACAGCAGCATCGCGCCGGTCAAGGCCAGCACCACGGTGATCGCCATCGGGTGGAACATCTTTCCCTCGATGCCGGTGAGCGCGAAGATCGGCAGGTAGACGGCGGTGATGATGCCCAGCCCGAACAGGCTCGGCCGGATCACCTCGGCGGTGGCCGCGGCGGCCAGGTCGAAGCGCTCTTCCTCGTTCATCACCCGGCCGAGCCGGTGCTGCATCTCGCCGAAGCGGCGCAGGCAGTTCTCGATGATGATCACCGCGCCGTCGACGATCAGGCCGAAGTCGAGCGCGCCCAGGCTCATCAGGTTGCCGGACACGCCACCGCGCACCATGCCGAACACGGTGAACAGCATCGCCAGCGGGATCACCGCCGCGGTGATCAACGCCGCACGGAAATTGCCGAGCAGCGCAAACAGCACCACGATCACCAGCACCGCGCCTTCGATCAGGTTCTTGGCGACGGTGGCGATGGTGCGGTCGACCAGCGCCGTGCGGTCGTAGACCGGGCTGGCGTGGGTGCCGGGCGGCAGGCTCTTGTTGGCCTCGGCCAACTTGGCGGCGGCGGCCTGCGCGACTTCGCGGCTGTTCGCACCCACCAGCATGAAGACGGTGCCGAGCACGACTTCCTTGCCGTTCTGGGTGGCGGCGCCGTTGCGCAGCTCCGGGCCTTCGCCGACGTGCGCGACATCGCGCACCCGGATCGGCACGCCTTCGCGGCGATCGAGCACGATGTCACCGATCGCGTCCAGGTCCGCGACCTGCCCGGGCACGCGCACCAGGAACTGCTGGCCGTTGCGCTCGATGTAGCCGGCGCCGAGGTTCTGGTTGTTGGCGGCGACGGCCTGCACCACGTCACGCAGGGTGAAGCCGAGCGCGACCAGTTTCGCCGGCTCCGGGGTGATGTGGATCTGCCGCGCGTAGCCGCCGATGGTATTGACCTCGGTGACGCCCGGCGTGTTGCGCAGCTGCGGACGCACCACCCAGTCCTGCAGGGTGCGCAGGTCGGTCGCGGTCCACGGCGTGCCGTCGCGCTTGCGCGCTTCCGGGCTGGCCTCGACCGTGTACATGAAGATCTCGCCCAGGCCGGTCGCGATCGGCCCCATCTCCGGTTCCAGTCCGGTCGGCAGCTGCGAGCGCATCTGCTGCAGGCGTTCGCTGACCTGCTGGCGCGCGAAGTAGAGGTCGGTGCCGTCCTTGAACGCGACGGTGACCTGCGACAGGCCGTAGCGTGAGATCGAGCGCGTGTAATCCAGGCCGGGCAGCCCGGCCATCGCGGTCTCGATCGGGTAGGTGACGCGCTGCTCCGACTCCAGCGGCGAGTAGCCGGTGGTCTCGGTGTTGATCTGCACCTGGACATTGGTGATGTCGGGCGTGGCGTCGATCGGCAGCTTGGTGAAGCTCCACACGCCCAGCGCGACCAGCGCCAGGGTGAGGGCGAGCATCAGCCATCGGTGGGCGATGGCGGAGCGGATGATTTTTTCGAGCATGGGATGCTCCTGGTTGTGTTTGCCCTTGCTCGTCATCCCCGCGAAGGCGGGGATCCAAGGACTTTGCTTTTTCGTCGAGCCGAGCCTGCGAAAGCAGGATCAACGTCCATGGATCCCCGCCTGCGCGGGGATGACGGTCCTGTGTCGTGTCAGTGATCGTGCGAAGCGCCGGACTTCTCGATGTCCGCCTTCACCAGGTAACTCTGCTCGACCACCACCTGGTCGCCCGGCTTGATCCCTGACAGGACCTCCACGCGCGTGGCATCGCGCTGGCCCAGCTCGACCGGACGCACCTCGTAGGTGTCGCCGACGCGCACGAACACCACCTCCCAATCGCGGAAGGTCTGCACCGCGGCCAGCGGCACCACCAGCGCCGCCGGTTGCTGGGCGACCGTGATGCGTGCCTTGACCGCCGAGCCCGGGCGCCACTGGCCGTCGCCGTTGGCGAGGGTGGCGCGGGCCACCGTGCTCTGGCTGGCCGTCGCGGTGCCGGGCAGCACCCGCTCGAGCACCGTCTGTGCGGTCACGCCGTCGCTCATGCGGGTCACGGCCACCGGCACGCCGGCACGGATGTGCTGGGCGTCGGCGCCGAAGATGTGCAGGTCGACCCACAGCTGCGACAGGTCGGCGATCTCGAACAGCGCGCTGCCTTCACCCGCCACCGCGCCGACGGCGGCGTTGCGCGCGAGCACCACGCCGGAGATCGGCGCCGTCACCGTGTAGTTGGTCAGGCTCAGGTTGCTCTCGACGACGGCGAGTGCCTGTCCGGCGCGTACCCGGTCGCCGACGTTGGCGCGCAGGCTGCGGATCGGGCCGGGGAAGCGCGCCATCACCTTGGCCTCGCGGCCTTCGATCGGGGTCAGCAGGCCCTGCACTTCGTGCTCGTCGGCAATCGTGCCGGCGCCCACGGCGGCGGCGCGGATGCCGGACTCCTCGGCGATCTTCGCGCCGATCACGGTGCGGCCCTCGAAGCTGTCGTAGGCCCAGCGCAACGTCTTGCCGTCGATCCCGGCGAGCACGACCACGGCGAACGAATGCGGCTCGCCGACGACACTGGCCGCCAGCAGGCTGCCGTCGGCCTGCGGCTTGAGCGCGTGGTTCTCGGCGATGTTGCCCAGACGCTGCAACCGGACCTCGACAGTGCCGGCACTCGGCGGCAACGGCTTGCCATCGCGGTACAGCCACGCCCGGTACTTCGGTGGCGTGCCGTCCTCGGCAATGGCGAGCTCGACGGTGTAGCCGCCCTGCTGCAGCAGGCGGCCGCCGTGTTCGCCCTGCTGGGGCTCCTCGGCGTCGGCATGACCGCTGTCGGCGTGGCCGGCTGCTTCGTCGGCAGGGTGGTCGTCGTCCGGCGCGCTGCCGCCGCAGGCGGCCAGCAGCAGGGTCAGCGCGAACGTGGCAATCAGGGAGGAGGGCTTCATGGTGCGGGACCTTGTGCAGGAGCGGCGATGAACGCCTGGCCGGTGAGTCGCTGGATTTCGATCAGGGCGCGTTGCGCATCCAGTGCAGTCTCGATCTGCTGCCGCCGCATCGCGGTGCGCTCGGACTGCAGTTGCGCCCATTCCAGGTAGCTGATGGCGCCGGCGCGGTAAGCGCGTTCGGCCTCCGCCTCGGCCTGGCCGAGCTTGGGCAGCACGTCGTCCTGCAGCCGCGCGACTTCCAACTGCGCGATGCGGTAGCGGCCGTGTGCATCGACCAGGGTCGAGTACAGCGCCAGGCCCTGCGCCTCGCGTTCGACCTCGACCATCGCCAGCTCGGCTTGCGCGGTGCGGATCTGCGGCTGCGCGCGGCGCGCGCTGCCCAGCGGCATCGAGACGCCGGCGACCAGGGCGGCGTCACTGTTTTCATTGAGCGCACGCACGCCAAGCTGCCAGTCCAGATCCGGCACCGCCTGCGCGCGCGCCAGCTGCAGCCGCGCCTCGCCGATGCGGCGCTGGTCGGCGAAGCGGGCCAGCTCGGGCGTACCTTGCAACAGCGCGGCCAGCGCATCGAAATCGGCGATGGCCGGCAGCGCCAGCGGGTCGCCGGCGGCGATCGCGAAGCGCGGTTCGCGCTCGCCCCACAGGGCGGCCAGGTGCTGGCGCGCGGCGATTTCGGTCTGCGCGCTGCGGTGGCGTTCGAGCTCGGCGCGGGCCAGTGCCGCCTGCGCGGTCAGCACCACCGACTCCGGCGAGGCGCCGGCCGTCAGCCGTTGCCGCGCAGCGGCGACGGTGCGTTGGCGCTGGCCGATGTCGGCCTGCGCGATGCCGCGCAGGCGTTGCGCGGCGACCACCGCCAGGTAGCGCCGCGCCACTTCGGCCAGCAGGTCCAGGCGGGTGGTTTCACGTTCGAGCGCGAGGGCGTCGATGCGGCTTTGCGCGAGCGCGCGGCGGGCATCGAGCTTGCCGCCGCGTTCCAGCACCGAGGCCAGGCTGAGGGTGAGTTCGGCGCGGTCGAGTGCGGCGTAATCGCCGCTGCCAAAGGCGTTCTCGAGTTCGGCGCCGGCGACCAGTGCCGGCCGTTGCGCGGCCTGGTCACGCTCGCCGGCGAGCACGTCGTCGCGGGCGTCGATCAGGCGCAGGTCGGGGTGGGACGCGGCGACGCGCGCGAAGGCGTCGTCCAGGGTCAGGGTGTCGTTGAGGGGCCGGTCGCCGGCTCGCGCGGGCGCGGCCACGGCGAACACGACGACCAGCGCGGCCAAGGCCGCGAGTCGCAAAAGCATGGGGAAAGCTCCGAATGAGATGACGGAACGCCGGCGCCAGGGCCGGCGGCACGGTCACGCTGCGATCGGAGGGCGGAACGGCGCGGGTCGTGGTGTCGGCACGAAGGACACCGTCGCCGCCGGTATCGGCGACGCGGTGACCGGGACGAGCAGGGCCAGGTCCAGGCGCGGCAACACCGCGGCCTGCTGGCCGCAGCAATGGGTCAGGTGCCAGTGGCTGTCGTCGGACGGGCCGTCCTGGCCGGGCGCCGGTGCGCGGTGATGCTCGGACCCACTGTCGGCGGCCGAGGCTGTCGCGGCGTGCGCGGTGAGATCATGAATCTCCTCGGCGAACGCCAGCGCCGGCCGCAGCACGATGCCGGTCAGCAACAGACCGATCACCAGCAGCCGTAGCACAGACGAGAGGGCGGACGTGCCGAACATGGCCCTAGGGTAACCGGCGGGGCCGGCGATACAACATTGCAGTACTGCGCCGTGCAGCACGCCCGTCGCACGCACCTGACGCGGTTTACAGGGGAGGCAGGCGCTGGCGCGCGGTCACCGCGCTGGCGAGCCTGTGCACCAGCGGCGACAATGCGGCGATGAACACGCTCTCGACCGCCTCGCTCCCGACCACCCCACTCGACACCGTCGAGCACGAGACCGCCGCCGCCCCCGCATGGACCGTGCTGTGGCTGCACGGCCTCGGTGCCGACGGCAACGACTTCGCGCCGATCGTGCCGGAGTTGCTGCGCCCGGGTTGGCCGGCGTTGCGCTTCGTGTTTCCGCACGCGCCGGTGCGGGCGGTGACAATCAACAACGGCGTGCGCATGCGCGCCTGGTACGACATCGTCAGCTTCGACTTCAACCAGCGCGCCGACGAGACCGGCGTGGCCGAATCGGTCGCGCAGGTGGAGGCCTTGATTGCACGCGAGGGCGAGCGCGGCGTGCCGCCCGAACGCATCGTGCTGATCGGTTTTTCCCAGGGTGGCGCGATCGCCCTCGCCGCCGGCCTGCGCCGGCAACGGCCGCTGGCCGGCGTGGCCGGGCTGTCGACCTACCTGCCGCTGAACCCGCAGCAGGCGGCGGCAAGCGTGCAGGTGGCCGCCATCGCGCAGCCGGTGTTCATGGCGCACGGCCAGTTCGACCCGGTGGTGCCGGTGCAGATCGGCGAGCGCAGCGCGGCGGTGTTGCAGGAGCTGGGCTTCGCGCTCGACTGGCATTGCTACCCGATGGCACACCAGGTCTGCGCCGAGGAAATCCATGCCCTCGGCGACTGGCTGGAGCAGCGCTTCAACGGCAATTGAGACTGCGGCCCAGTCGGACATGGCCGCTGCGCGCGCGCGGGGCTACTATCTGGCGTGAGCAGGCCGGACGGGGTGGAGGCTGGGCCGATGAGGGTAGTGATCGCCGACGACGAGCCACTGGCGCGCGAGCGCCTGCGCGCGCTGCTGGCCGATCAGCACGGGGTCGAGGTCGTCGCCGAGGCCGCCGACGGCCAGCACGCCCTGCACGCCTGCGCCGAGCACCGCCCCGACCTGGTCCTGCTCGACATCGCCATGCCCGGGATCGACGGCCTTGAGGCCGCGCGCCACCTGGCGGCGTTCGAGCCGCGCCCGGCGGTGGTGTTCTGCACCGCCTACGACGCACACGCGCTGTCGGCGTTCGAGGCCGAGGCGATCGACTACCTGGTCAAACCGGTGCGGGCCGAGCGCCTGAGCGCGGCCCTGGAGCGCGTGCGCACCTTCGCCGCCGGGCGCGAGCGCACCGCCACCACGGCCGGCAACGGCCAGCGCCGCAGCCACCTGTGCGCGCGCCTGCGCGGCAGCCTGCGCCTGATCCCGGTCGAGGACGTGCACTACCTGCACGCCGAAGAAAAGTACGTGATCGTCCACCACGCGCGCGGCGAGGACCTGATCGAGGAATCGCTGAAATCGCTGGAGGACGAATTCGGCGAGCGTTTCGTGCGCATCCACCGCAACTGCCTGGTGGCGCGTCACGAGATCGTCGAACTCAAGCGCGCCCCCGACGGCCACGTCCAGGCGGTGCTGCGCCACGGCAAGCAACCGCTCGAAGTCAGCCGCCGCTGCGTGTCGGGATTGCGCGAGACGCTCAAGCACCTGTGACGGCCGGGCAGGTCGTGTCACTCACCTTGCATTCCTGCCAAGCCGTATCGCGACGTGGCTTCATTCAGGTGTTAGGCCGCAAGTGACAGAACGCTGACCAGCCCCAGTTCCAGAACAGCCCCCTCCCCCAGAAAACAAGAGTGGATAGCACCATGACCCGTATGCACTGTTTCGCCGCACTGGTTTCTGTGGCAACGCTTTTCGTGGCGCAGTCAGCAAGCGCCGCAATTTCGTCCTTCAATGGCACCTGCCCTGGCGGAGTTGAGGTACATGCCGATGAAGGTGGTCCAGTGTTCGTCGACGGCAGGGAGACTGACCTTCGCAGGTTCAGCGAAAATTACTATGAAGCTCGGGATGCCAAAAGCGGAATAACGCTTTCAATCAATCGAACTCCCGACGGGGGTACGCAGATGTCCTACACTGGAAACAACGGTGCCAACGGCATTTGCTCCATTACTCCCGCAGCAGTAATGCGCAATGCACCCCAAAGCGGTGCGCCTGCCAGCGAGGGACAATCGGCACAATCCAGCAGCACAAGCAAAGAATCTGCGGACGCGGCCGTCGCTGCATGCAAGAGCGCACTGGCACTGAAGAGCGGAATGAACTCAGTCTTTGTTCTCCCGATATCGCACGTGCCTGCGGCTGGCGGGTTCGAGGTTTTTCTCAGCCTCAAGGGTGCCCAGTGGCTGTGCACCACAGACTCGCGCGGTAACGTGAATCGCATGGAACAGCGGTGAGCAGGTCGTTAAACATCAACGCCTTTGCGGCTTGGCAATTCATTCAGGCCGAAGCCGCTTTGCGGCTTGGCTTCATTCGGGTGTCAGGGCGCACTGCAGTTCACCGCTCACGTGGGTTTACGTCACTGACCCCGAGGGCAACGTCCTGGAGCTTCAGTCGCGACCGAGGTAAGGCTGTGCTGGTCAGCGGCCTGACCGTTCATCCAAGCCGAAACCGCTTCAAGCCGAGGCCGTTTCGTGGCTTAGCTTGATCGAGACATTCGTTCGCAAGGAGGCGTCATGTCGAGCGCGAAATCAAAACCCACTCACACCACGCCCGCCGATTCGACCCGGGCCGTCGACGACTTCATGGCCAAGCTCGAGCACCCGTGCAAGGCCGGGGTCGAGGCGCTGCGCCGGCTCATGCTCGGCCTCGATGCGGGCATCGCCGAAGGGATCAAGTGGAACACGCCGAGCTTCCGCACCGGCGAGTACTTCGCCACCACCCACCTGCGCGGCAAGACCGGCTTCGGCGTCGTCCTGCACCTGGGCGCCAAGGTCCGCGAGTCGCCGGCCGGTGGATTCGCGATCGATGACCCGAGCGGGCTGCTGAAGTGGCTGGGCCCGGACCGCGCGATGGTCGAGTTCGAGCGCTTGGCGGACTTCAACGACAAGAAGGCCGAGTTCGAGCGGATCGTGCGGCGCTGGATTGTCCATGTCCGTTAGGGAACGTCTAAACACTTCGTCATTCCCGCGAAAGCGGAGCCGGCCTTCGCGGGGATGACGAGCAAAAAGTTGCTGCCGAGCGGCACGGCGCAGCCATCGCGCCCGCATGACGAGAAGTTGGGCCGGGCCCGCGCAGCGGCGATAATGCCGCCATGAAGACCCTGCGCATCGCCACCCGCAAGAGCCCGCTCGCCCTGTGGCAGAGCGAGCACGTCGCCGCCCGCCTGCGCGCCGCGCACCCGGGGCTGGCGGTGACGCTGGTGCCGATGAGCACGCGCGGCGACGAGGTGCTGGATCGCTCGCTGGCGGCGATCGGCGGCAAGGGCCTGTTCCTGAAGGAGCTGGAGTTGGCGATGCAGCGCGGCGAAGCCGATTGTGCGGTGCACTCGCTCAAGGACGTGCCGATGGAACTGGAGCCGGGCTTCGCCCTGCCGGCGATCCTGGCCCGCGCCGATTACGCCGACGCCTTCGTCAGCAACCGCTTCGACGGCATTGCCGCCTTGCCGGTCGGTGCGCGCGTGGGCACCTCGTCGTTGCGCCGGCAGGCGCAGTTGCGTGCGCTGCGCCCGGACCTGGAGTTGCTCGACCTGCGCGGCAACGTCAACACGCGCCTGGCCAAGCTCGACGGCGGCGACTACGACGCCATCGTGCTGGCCTGCGCCGGCCTGCAGCGACTCGGCTTTGACGCGCGCATCCGCGTGCGCCTGCAGGCGCCGGACTGGTTGCCGGCACCGGCGCAGGGCGCGATCGCGATCGAGTGCCGCGACGACGACCTGGACACGCGCGCACTGTGCGCGGTGCTCGACGACAGTGCCACGCGCACCTGCGCCGAGGCCGAGCGCGCCATGAACCGTGCCCTGCACGGCAGCTGCCACGTGCCGGTGGCGGCATTCGCAAGGCTCGACGGCGAGCATTTGCGGCTCGACGGCCTGGTCGGTTCGGCGGCCGACGGCCGCGTGGTGCGTGCCCACGGCGAAGGCCGCGGCGATGCGCCCGAATGCCTCGGCTTGGAGGTGGCGCAGCAGCTGCTGGCGCAGGGCGCGGGCGAATTCATCGCGGCGAGCCTCTGATCCGGCCCGGGTTTTGTTGCAGGTAGGAGCGGTTTCCAGGAGCGGCTGAAGCCGCTCCTAGCTACAACGATCTCCGGGTCATGACGGGTTGTTGCCGGGTTAGAACCGGCGCCGCAACTCGATCGAACTTTCCGCGCTCTCGCTGCCGCCGCCGTTGCGCGAGTCGTGACGGATGGCGAAGTCGCTTTCCAGCGTCCAGTTCGGCCACAGGTTCACGTCCAGGCTGACCGACTGCTTGACGAAGGTGTCGCCGCGACCGCTCTCGACCTGCACGCGTTGCGTCCACAGCGCGCGCTCGCCGATGCGCTGGCCGAAGTTGAGCTCGCCGCGCACCACCGCGCCGGGCTGGCCGATGCCGTCGTCGTGCAGCGGCGCCAGCCGGTAGCCGGCACCGAACTGCAGGCCGAGCTGGGTCGGGCCGTCGCGCAGGGCCTGCACGCGGTAGCGCGTGCCGATGCGCCAGTCGTTGGAGTACAGCGACTGGCTCTCGCGCGGCGTCGCCGGGGCGCTGAGGTTGGTGTAGCGCTGGCTGCCGGGCAGCCGCAGCGAGCGGCGGCCGTCGTGGCGCGCGCGCGCCGGCGTGGCCTGCTGCGCCAAGGCCAGGCGCCATTCCTCGTCGCCGCAGCGGGTCGAGAAGCAGTACAGCCGCATCTGCGCCGGATCGCTGGCGATCGCGATCAACGTCGGGTCGCCATTCATTGCTGGCGACGGCAGAGTGACGAACGGGCTGCCGAGCAGGACCAGCCCCAGGACACCGGACATCGTCGGGAATGGGCAGTGGACTCAGCCAGGATGATGCCATGGAAGCGGTTACAGACCCAATCTGGGCTCGCGACCCGCTGAATGCCCGGTTCAGCAAACCGGCGCCGCAGCCTGTGGCTCAGTAGTACAGGCTGACCAGATGCCGGGCCTGGGCGAAAAACAGCCAGCGCTCGACCAACGCGCCGGCCAGTGCCGACGCCGCGGCGAGGCCGAAGGCCAGCGTCGCGCTGGCCGGCAGCGCCCAGGCCAGGGCCGCGGCCAGCACCGGCAGCGCGCCGAACAGGACCAGGCCGATCGCACGCAGCCGCCGCGCGTGCTTGCGCGCGAGTACGAACACCATCTCGCGGGTCAGGTAGTTGGGCTCGGTGTGCGGGCGCTCGAACACGCTCGGCGTGCGCTCGGGCAGGCCCAGCGCGTCGCCGCGCGTGACCGGCAACGGTTCGCGGTCGATGGCGCGCCAGTAGGCGAGCTTGAGCGCGGCGACCAGCGCCGCGGCCGCCGCGATCGGCACCGCCAAGGCCTGGACGGTGGCAGCGTCCACGCCGACCAGCGCCAGGGTCACCGCGAACAACAGGCCGCCGGTCAACAGGGCAAAGGCGAGGTAGCCGGGCACGACCAGTCGATGGCGCCAGGCCGGGATCGGCTTGAGCGAGGCGTAGATCATCGCGGTGCAGACGACGGTCGCCAGCGACAGCAGCAGCATGGCCGCGGCCAATAGCGGCGTCGCTGCGGTGTTCAGCAGCGCATGCGGCTGGCCGGACGCGACGGCGGCGACCAGGGCGAGCAGCGCGACGGCGGGCACGTAACTCGCCAGCGCCAACACCCCCTCGCGCGACAGCCACGAGCTGCGCCACTGCGAGAACGCCCGCCAGGCGCGCCCGGGTTTGCCCAGGTGCAGCACCGAGCTGAGCAGGCCGGTCGTGACCAGCACCAGGCCGACGAGGATCAGCACGCCCCAGATCGCGGGCACGGCACCTTGCTGCGGTCGGTCACCGGACAGGAGCATCGACACGATGGCCAGGCCGGTCCAGGCGAGCAGGCCGTAGCCTGCACCCGACAGCGCGGTGAAAAAAATGACGGAGAGGGCGGGATGCATGTCTATTTGTCGTCCCGAGTGCAGCGAGGGACCTGCTGTGCCAGCGGTGCGTGGTGAAGCGTGAAAGCAGGTCCTTCGCTGTGCTCGGGACGACAAGGAGTGTTCATCGCGACAGCACCCGGTCGAGCCAGCGCAGCACCGGCGGCAGCGCGGTCGTGTCGAGGGGTTCGGCCGGGGCCTCGGCGGCCGGCGTCTGCGCGGCACGGCGCGGCCGCGGCGGCAGGTACTGGTTGACCGGCCGGTAGCCCAGCTGTGGCATCAGGTCGACGCCGCCGCGCGCGGCGACGAGCTTCGACACTCTCGACTCGGGGTCGCCGAGGTCGCCGAAGTGACGCGCCCGGGTCGGGCAGGCCTGCACGCACGCCGGCTGGCGTTCGGCCTCGTCGAGGTGCTCGTTGTAGATGCGGTCGATGCACAGCGTGCATTTCTTCATCACGCCTTCGACCGCGCTGTACTCGCGTGCGCCGTACGGGCAGGCCCAGGAGCACAGCTTGCAGCCGATGCATTTGTCCTCGTCGACCAGGACGATGCCATCGCTGGCGCGCTTGTAGCTGGCGCCGGTCGGGCACACGGTGACGCAGGCCGGTTGCTCGCAGTGCAGGCACGAGCGCGGGAAGTGCAGGGTCATCGCCGGCTGCGCGGCTTCGGCCGCGAGGCTGTGGCTGGACGTGCAGGCGTTGCCCGGATTGCGGTCGGCGGCTGAAGTCGTTGCGTGCGGATCGAACGCCGGCGTGGTGAAGTCGGTCGCCGCGATCTCGTAGCTGTGCACGCGGTTGAACCAGACACCGCTCGGGTCACGGCCGTAGGGCTGCTCGTCGGTCAGCGGCGCGGCGAAGCCGCCGGCGTTCCATTCCTTGCAGCTGACTGCGCAGGCGTGGCAACCGACGCAGGTGTCGAGATCGATCACCAGCCCCAGCTTCTTCTTCGATGGCGGTGGCAGGTCGGTCACGGGCGTTTGCGGGTGGCGATCAGCCAGGCACCGACCGTGCACAGGGCGAGGCCGAAGCTCACGCTGGGCAGCAGGGCGACCAGGATCGGGGTGGGCGAGGTGGCGCTGGGCAAGTCGGCGCCGAGACCGAGCAGCACCATCAGTGCCAGACCGAGGCCGATACACAACCAGCCGGCGAGCAGGCGCAGCGAAGACTTCATTTGCGCCTCTCCCGGCGAAAACCGGCGCCGTAGCGCAGCGGCGCATTATCGGCGGTGCCGAGCGGCAACGGCGCGAACTGCGGTTGGCTCTGCGCGGCCGGCGCGGCCTTGGCGATCTGCACGCGCAGGTCAAACCAGGCGGCCTGGCCGGTGACGGGGTCGGCGTTGGCGTAGTCGCCGCGTGGCGTGATGTCGCTGATCAGGTGGTTGAGCAGGAAGCCCTGTGTGGCCTCGGGCGCGGCTTTGTCGAGCCGCCACGCACCGCGGCGCTTGCCGATCGCGTTCCAGGTCCACACCGTGTCGGGCTGGACGTTGCCGGCAAACTTGGCCTGCACGGTAATGGTGCCGAGGTGCGAACTCACGTGGATCCAGTCTTCATCGTCGATGCCGTAGCGGGCGCCGGTGTCGGGGTGCAGGTACAGCCAGTTGCGCGTGGCGATCTGACGCAGCCACGCGTTCTGCGCGCCCCAGGCGTGATACATGAACATCGGCCGCTGGGTGACGGCGGACAGCGGGAACCGGTTTTCTCCTTCTCCCCCCGGGAGAAGGTGCCCGTAGGGCGGATGAGGGTTCGGGGCGGGCGTGGAGTTTCGCACTTGCGCCTGCGCACCCTCAAACGGCTCGTACCACAGCGGCAACGGATCGAAGTAGGTCGCCACGCGTTCGCGGTGCTCCGCGGGGGGCTGCAGCGGGCCGTGCCCCTGCGCGGCGAGGCGGAACTTCTGCAAGGTCTCCGAGTACAGCTGCAGCACGATCGGTTCGGCGTGGCCGAGAAAGCCCATGCGCTGTGCCCAGTCGAGGTAGCCGCGGTTGGCCATCTTGTAATAGCGCGCGTGCTCGGGAAGCTCGCTGCGCCAGAAGCCGCCGTGCTCGATGTAGCGCTGCAGCTGCTGCGGGTTCGGCGGACCCTTGGCTTCGAGTTCGCCGTGTTCGCCGCGCCAGCCGGCGAGCAGGCCGACGCCGGGCGCGCGTTCGTGGTGGACGATGTAATCGGCGTAGTCGTGGTACTTCGGTGAGCCGTCATCAAGGACCATGCCGGGCAGCCCCAGTCGCGCGCCGAGATCGAGCAGCACGCTCTGGAAGCCGCGCACGTCGCGCGGCCGTGCATCGGAATGCAGCGATTGCTGTGCAGCATCGAGCAGCGGATGGCGGATCGCGTCGGCGGCGCCGTCGGCGTCGGAAATCGGCCGGTCGAGGATCGAGATCGCGTCGAAGCGCTCAAGATACGTCGTGTCCGGCAGCACCAGGTCGGCGTAGGCGATCATCTCCGAGGCGTAGGCGTCGGCATAGATGATGCGCGGAATCTTGTACTCGCCGTTGGCGTCCTTGTCGGTGAGCCAGCCGATGGTCTGGCCGGTGTTCATCGCCGAGTTCCAGCTCATGTTGGCCATGAACATCATGAGCGTGTCGATCTTGTACGGATCGCCGGCCCAGGCATTGCGGATGACCGTGTGCATCATGCCGTGCGCCGACAGCGGGTAAGCCCACGAGAACGCGTGGTCGATGCGGCGCGGATTGCCGTCGGCGTCGACCAGCAGGTCTTCGGGTGCGTGCACGAAGCCGAGCGGTGCGGCATCGAGCGCGCCGTTGGCCTGGCGGGTCTTGCCCGGGCGATTGGGTGGTGCGATCGGCTTGGGAAACGGCGGCTGGTAACGGAACGAGCCCGGCGTGTCGATCGCGCCGAGCAGCAATTGCAGCAGGTGCAGTGCGCGGCAGGTGTGGAAGCCGTTGCTGTGCGCGCTGATGCCACGCATCGCGTGCATCGCCACCGGTCGCCCGGTCATCGTCGCGTGCTCGCGACCGTGCGCGTCGGTCCACGCGATCGGCAGTTCGATGGCGTGGTCGAAGGCGGCCTGCGCCAGCTCGCGGGCAATGCGGCGGATGGTGTCGGCGGGGATGCCGCAACGCGCGCTGACCGCATCGGGCGAATACTGCGGGTCGAGGTAGCGTTCGGCGATCAGGTGGAACACCGGCACCGCGCGGCGACCGTCGGGCAGGGTGTGTTCGCCGACAACGGAGGGTGAGATGTCGGTGGCGTCGGCGGGCGCAAAGCCCCTCTCCCCTCGCCCGGAGGGAGAGGGGAGCAAAGCACATAGCGGTCTGCCTTCCGCATCGCGCGCGAACAAGCCATCGTCTGGGCCACCCGGATTCCGCACCACCAGCCAGTGCGCGTTGGTGTAGCGCACTAGGTAATCGAGGTCGATGCGGTCAGCCTTGAGCAGTTCGTGGATCAGCGCGAACGCGAACAGGCCGTCGGTGCCGGGGCGGATGCCGATCCACTCGTCGGCGATCGCACCGTAGCCCGAGCGCACCGGATTGACCGCGACGATCTTGGCGCCGCGTTCCTTGAGCTTCCCCAGGCCGAGTTTGATCGGGTTGGAGTCGTGGTCCTCGGCCACGCCCCACAGCATCAGGTACTGCGCGTGCTCCCAGTCGGGTTCGCCGAACTCCCAGAAGCTGCCACCGAGCGTGTACAGCCCGCCGGCGGCCATGTTGACCGAGCAGAAGCCGCCGTGCGCGGCGTAGTTGACCGTGCCGAACTGCTGCGCCCACCAGCCGGTCAGCGCCTGCGATTGATCGCGCCCGGTGAAGAACGCCAGCTCGTCGGGATTGCGCTCGCGGATCGGCGCCAGCCAGTCGGTGGCGATCTGCAATGCCTCGTCCCATTCGATCTCGCGGAACTCGCCCGCGCCGCGCTCGCCCACACGCAGCAGCGGCTTGCTCAGCCGCGCCGGTGAGTAGTGCTGCATGATCCCGGCCGAGCCCTTCGCGCACAGCACGCCCTGGTTGACCGGGTGCTCGGGGTTGCCCTGGATGTAGCGGATCATCTTTCCCTGGGGCCCGCCGTCCTGCAGCCACACCTTGATGCCGCAACGGCAGGCGCACATGTAGCAGGTGGTGGTCTTGACCTCGTCGCCGGGCGAGGGCGAGGTGTCGATGGCTGGCTCTGGTGGAGCAGGCGTGCGCATGCGGTCATTGTGCCCATCCGGCTGGCGCATCGCGACCTCGCCGCGGCGACGGAACCAGGGCAACGCTGACCAAGTCCCCTTTGCCCGTCATTCCCGCCTTCGCGGGAATGACGGCACTTATTCAGCGTTGCCTACGGCCGGCAATGCCGGCGCTCGAATTCGATCTCCTGCTGCAGGGCTTTTTCGCCGCCGCCGGTGGCCAGCGCGGCGATGTGCTGGCGATTGCGCGGGCAGGGGTCGCGTTCGCTGCCGGGCGCATAGAATACGCTGCCAATGCGGTCGACCACGCTGGCCACCGACAACGGCTCGCGCATGTGGAAGCGCTCGGCGGGTACTCCCTGCAATCGATGGGGGCGCTCGAACGGATCGACGGGCAGGGCTTCCGCACGCGCCTTCCGCTCGGCCCAATCCCGCGCCTGCCCGATCAGCACGGCCGACAGCGACCTGTTTGCCGGCGGTGGGTCGGCCGCGGTGGCCGTCGGTGGCGTCGGTGCGAGCGGCGTGTCGCGCGCGATGCGCGGCGTTGGCGGTCGCGGCGATGGTGGCATGGGCGAGGTCGCCTTCCCGGCATGACTGCGGCGCGGGATGAACTCGACGTAGGTCGGTGGCGGATCGGCTGCGGCGTCGGCCGTGGCCGCGCCGTGGAGCAGGCGCGCCAGGATCGCGCCCAGCGCGACGTGGACCAGTATCACGACTCCCGATGCGATCATGCGATCGCGCTGCAACCTCCCTGTCTCCCGCATGCCCACCTCATGCCGTCGTCGGCGCGCAGTGTGCGCAGGGCCGGGTTAGGGAGTGGTTAACCCATCCGTGGTCCCGGCCGCACGGCCGCAGGCGCAGTGGCGGCCGGGGCGGCGCCGATGTCATGCTTGCCGCTGAAGACCCGAGCCGCGCCGCCATGGAACGCATCGAACGCATCCACGCCCTGCACCGCATCCTCAGCGCCGCCCGCTATCCGGTGACGGTGCAGCGCCTGCAGGAGGACCTGGAGTGCTCGCGCGCCACGGTCTACCGCGACCTGGCCTACCTGCGCGACTACCTGATGGCGCCGGTGGTCGGCAACGGCGAGGCGGGCTTCCGCTACGACCACAGCGAGAGCGACCGCTTCGAGTTGCCGGGGCTGTGGCTGAGTTCGGAGGAGCTGCACTCGCTGCTCGCCGCCCAGCAACTGCTGGTGCGCAGCGGTGGCGGCGTGCTGTCGACCGCGCTGGCGCCGCTGCAGCACCGCATCGAGAAGCTGCTCGACGAACACGCCGGCGGCCGTCGCGTGCCGGTCGAGCGGGTGCGGGTGATCCCGCATCGCACGCGCAGGCTCGACGAGCATTCGTTCCGCAACGTCGCCACCGCGGTGCTCGACCGCAAGCGCTTGAGTTTCGAGTACCGCGCGCGCTCGACCGACGAGAAGACGCGGCGCACGGTGTCGCCGCAGCGGCTGACCCACTACCGCGAGAACTGGTACCTCGACGCCTGGGACCACGAGCGCGAGGCGCTGCGCAGCTTCTCGGTCGACCGCATCAGCGCGGCCAGGCTGCTCGACGAGCCGGCGCGCGACGTGCCCGACGAGGAACTCGACCGCCAGCTGGCCTCCAGCTACGGCATCTTCTCCGGCGAACCCAAGGGCTGGGCGACGATCGTGTTCAGCGCCAAGGCCGCGCGCTGGGTCGCTGACGAGCACTGGCATTCGCAGCAGCAGGGCCGCTTCCTCGCCGACGGCCGCTTCGAGCTGAAGGTGCCCTACAGCACCGGCCGCGAGCTGCTGATGGACGTGATGCATTACGGCAGCGACGCCGAGATCATCGAGCCGGCGTCCCTGCGCGAGCAGGCGCGCAGCGTGCTGTCGCTGGCCTTGAGCAACTACGACGGCTGAGCCGCACGGCCTTTCGCGGCCGGCGACGCAAGGTCGCAGCCTCTGAGACGGGGCGCGGCGATGGTGGCGACCACCCTCCTCGGAGCCACCGCCATGACCACCGCCGCCCAGCGTTCCCGCACCGACTCGTCCGCCCCCGAACCGGGCTTGGACGATGTACCGCGTTACGCACTGGCGATCGGCGTCGTGCTGGTGCTGCTGGTGCCGGCCGCGCGCGGCTTCAGTGACACCTTCGGCTGGATGCCGCTGTGGTTGCTGGCGATGCCGTTGAGCGCGTGGTGGGCGCTGCACCGTTTCCGTCTGCCGTACGAGCCGGCACGTGGGCACGAGCAAGCGCAGCCGCGTCGGCGCCGGACGGGTTTGCAGGCGCGCCGGCGCAAGCTGCCGGCTGTGCCGCGGCGGCAACCGCAGGCGGCCTGAATGCCCGCGGTGGTTGCGGCTTGGGTGAGTCGCCGCACCGGGTGCGCCGCGCAGACGATGGGCGGGCGAAAGAATGGGCAGAGCAACGGCCCGCACGCCCGCGGGTAGTGCCGACGCGGGCGATACGGACGCCTTGACCTTCGGCACGGCGGCCGCGGCGGTGGCCTGTGCTAGCGTTCGGGTTTGTTTTTTTAACCTACACACCCACGGAGCGCCCATGCCCACGCTGTCGCAGGCCTGCCACACCTTGTTGCTGACCGCAGGCCTCGCCGCCGCGTCGGTCGCCGGTGCCGCCCCCGCCAAGGAATCCAAGAACGTGTCCGACGACCCCTACGCCTGGCTCGAAGACGTCACCGGCGAGCGCTCGCTGACCTGGGTCAAGCAGCACAACGCCAAGTCCGAGGCCGAGCTCACCACCACGCCGCAGTTCAAGCAGCTCGAATCCGACATCCGCGCGATCCTCGATTCCGACGCCAAGATCCCCGGCGTGGAGAAGATCGGTGACTACTACTACAACTTCTGGAAGGACAAGCAGCACGAGCGCGGGCTGTGGCGCCGCACCACCCTGGCCGAGTACCGCAAGGACAAGCCACAGTGGGAGACCGTGATCGACCTCGACGCGCTGAACAAGACCGAGGGCGAGAACTGGGTCTGGCACGGTGCCGACTGTTTGAAGCCCAAGCTCCAAGGTGAAAAACCCGCGCGCTGCCTGATCGCGCTCTCGCGCGGCGGCGCCGACGCCGACGTCACCCGTGAGTTCGACCTGACGACCAAGACCTGGCTCAAGGACGGCTTCTTCCGGCCCGAGGCCAAGGGCGGCCTGCAGTGGATCGACCGCGACACGGTTTACGTGTTTACCGATTTTGGAAAGGATGCCTCGGGTGCCGGCTCGATGACCAGCTCGGGTTACCCGCGCATCGTCAAGGAATGGAAGCGCGCAACACCGTTAGCCGATGCCAAGCCCGTCTACGAGGGCCAGCCGACCGACATGTACATCGCCGCCAGCCACGACCACACCAAGGGTTTCGAGCGCGACTTCGTCAGCCGCACGCTCGCGTTCTACAACGACGAGCTGTACCTGCGGGGCGGCGACGGCAAGCTGATCAAGATCGACGCGCCGAATTCGGCCAGCAAGTCGGTGCACAAGCAGTGGCTGCTGCTGGAGCTGCGCGAGCCCTACGGCGCCGCCGGCCAGACCTACGCCGCCGGCAGCCTGATCGCGACGAAGTTTGACGACTTCATGGCCGGCAAGCGCGCCTTCACCACCCTGTTCGCACCGAGCGACAGCACCTCGCTGGCTGGCTTCAGCTGGACCCAGAACCACCTGGTGCTCAACGTCCTCGACGACGTCAAGAACCGCCTCAGCGTGCTCACTCCCGGCGAGGGCGAGTGGCCGCGCAGCGAGTTCACCGGTGCGCCGACGTTCGGCACGCTCGGCGTGGCCGCGGTCGACGCCGACGACAGCGATGCGGTATGGCTGACCGCCACCGACTACCTGACCCCGACCACGCTGTCGCTGGCGCAGATCGGGAAGCGCCCTGAAGTACTCAAGACCATGCCGGCGTTCTTCGACGGCACCGGCAACGTCATCGAGCAGCACTTCGCCACCTCCAAGGACGGTACCCGCGTGCCGTACTTCCTGGTGCGGCGCAAGGACCTCAAGCTCGACGGCAAGGCGCCGACCCTGCTGTACGGCTACGGTGGCTTCGAGATCTCGCTGACGCCGGCGTATTCGGGCAGCGTCGGCAAGGGCTGGCTGGAGAAGGGCGGCGTGTACGCGGTCGCCAACATCCGCGGCGGCGGCGAGTACGGCCCGCGCTGGCACCAGGCTGCGCTCAAGGCCAATCGCCACAAGGCCTACGAGGACTTCGCCGCGGTCGCGCAGGATCTGGTCGCGCGCAAGATCACCTCGAAGGAGCATCTGGGCATCCAGGGCGGCAGCAACGGCGGCCTGCTCACCGGCAACATGCTGACCCAGTACCCGGACCTGTTCGGTGCGGTCGTGGTGCAGGTGCCGCTGCTCGACATGAAGCGCTACAGCCACCTGCTGGCCGGCGCCTCGTGGATGGCCGAGTACGGCGATCCGGACACGGCCGACTGGGAGTTCATCCGCACGTTCTCGCCATACCACCTGTTCAACGCGCAGCGCGACTACCCGCCGGTGATCTTCATGACCTCCACCCGTGATGACCGCGTCCACCCGGGTCACGCGCGCAAGATGGCGGCGAAGATGCTCGAAGCCGGCAAGGACGTGCGTTACTACGAGAACATCGAGGGCGGGCACGGCGGCTCGGCCAACAATGCCCAGGCGGCGCACATGAGTGCGCTGGCGTTTACCTTCCTGTGGAATGAGTTGAGCGAGTAGTAGCACCCCTCTCCCGCCGCGCTTTGCGCAGCGACCTCTCCCGCAAGGGGAGAGGTGGGCCTCCCTCTCCCTTGTGGGAGAGGGACAGGCCGCGAAGCGGCCAGGGAGAGGGTGTCGGCCGCCCCATTGCGCTGTCCACAACCGGACCCATCTATGAAATCGACCTCTCTCCTGCTCTCGGCCGCCTTGATCATGACCACGTCCATGCCGTCTTTCGCCGCCACCGCGGCCACCCCGCCCGACGCGACCAAGAAACCGCATGCCGTCAAGGCCCCGCACGGCGCACAGCGCGAGGACGAGTACTACTGGCTGCGCGACGACAAGCGCGAGAACAAGGAGATGCTGGCGTACCTCAACGCCGAGAACGCCTACGCCGATGCGGTGATGGCGCCGCTCAAGCCGCTGGAGAACACGCTGTACGAGGAGATCGTCAGCCGCATCAAGCAGGACGACAGCTCGGTGCCGTACCGCGAGCGCGGCCACTGGTACTACAGCCGTTTCGAGGCCGGTCAGGACTACCCGATCTACGCCCGCCGCAGCGGCAGCATGGAGGCGCCGGAGCAGGTGCTGCTCGACGTCAACGTGATGGCCAAGGGCAAGGACTACTTCAGCGTCGGCGACTGGGAGGTGAGCCAGGACAACAAGGTGCTGGCCTGGGCCGATGACGCCGTGGGCCGCCGCCAGTACGTCATCCGCTTCAAGAACCTGGAGACGGGCGAGGTCTACAGCGACGAGATCACCGGCGTGTCGCCCAACCTGGTCTGGGCCGACGACAACCGCACGCTGTTCTACGTCGAGAACGACCCGGAAACCCTGCTCACCGTGCGCGTCAAGAAGCACGTGCTCGGCACGCCCGCGTCACAGGACGTGCTGGTGTACGAGGAGAAGGACGACAGCTTCTACATGGGCATCGACCGCTCGCGCGACGACCGCTACCTCTGCATCGGCGTCGAGAGCACCGTGTCCAGCGAGATGCGCTGCGCGCCGGCGGCCAATCCCGACAAATTCGTCGTGCTGGCACCGCGCGAGCGCGACGTCGAGTACCAGGCCGACCACCTCGACGGCCGCTGGGTGATCCGCACCAACGAAGGCGGCGCGAAGAACTTCAAGCTGATGACCGCGCCGAGCGACGCGAGCTCGCGCAAGCAGTGGCAGGAGTGGGTGCCGCACCGCGACGATGTCTTCATCGAAGGCTTCGAGCTGTTCGACGGTTTCACCGCCGTGGCCGAGCGCTCGAATGGGTTGGAGCGCCTGCGCCTGCTCAAGCAGGACGGCAAGGAAGAATTCGTCAAGGCCGACGAGCCGGCTTACGCGATGGGCCTGTCGGTCAACTCCGAGCATGACACGCCGTGGCTGCGCTACAGCTACACCTCGTTGACCACCCCGGGCACCACCTACGAGGTCAATGTCGACACCGGCGAGCGCAAGCTGCTCAAGCGCGAGCCGGTGCTCGGCTACGACCCGGACAAGTACGTTACCGAACGCGTGTGGGCGACCGCACGCGACGGCGCCAAGGTGCCGGTGTCGCTGGTCTACAGGAAGGGCTTTGCGAAGAACGGCCAGGCGGCGATGTTGCAGTACGCCTATGGCAGCTACGGCAGCTCGACCGATCCGCGCTTCAACGGCCCGGTGGTGAGCCTGCTCGATCGCGGCATGGTCTACGCCATTGCCCACATCCGCGGCGGTCAGGAAATGGGCCGCAAGTGGTACGACGACGGCAAGCTGTTCCACAAGAAGAACACTTTCACCGACTTCATCGACGTCACCGACACCCTGGTCAAGCAGGGCTACGCCGCCAAGGACCGCGTCGCCGCCTACGGTGGCAGCGCTGGCGGCCTGTTGATGGGCGCGATCAGTAACATGGCGCCCGGCGATTACCGGGTGATCCTGTCGCAGGTGCCGTTCGTCGACGTGGTCACCACCATGCTCGATGCCAGCATCCCGCTGACCACCAACGAGTACGACGAGTGGGGCAACCCCGAGAAGAAGGACTACTACGACTACATGCTGTCGTACTCGCCCTACGACAACCTGTCGAAGCAGGCTTATCCGGCGATGTTCATCGGTACCGGCCTGTGGGATTCGCAGGTGCAGTACTGGGAGCCGGCCAAGTACGTCGCCCGCCTGCGCGACCTCGATGCCGGCCAGCAGCCGATCGTGTTCCGCACCAACATGGACGCCGGCCACGGCGGCAAGTCCGGTCGCTTCCGCCGTTACCGCGAGTTGTCGGAGATGTACGCGTTCATGCTCGACCAGTTGGGGCTGGCTGACGCTTCGCGCCAATAACGGAAGGCCACCGTCATCCCCGCGAAGGCGGGGATCCATGGGCGTTGCTTGCAGGCCCCGTCACGTCCATGGATGCTCAGCTCCGCTGAGGTAAAGCGGAGCCGCCTTCGCGGGAATGACAAGCACGAAACCCCATGTCCAAGCCGCAGCCAGATTCGTCCAGTCCCGCCACGCCCCCATCCCCGCCTTCCCTCGCAAACGGGGCAAAGGGCAAAAGCCGCTTCCGCTGGGCCTGGTGGTTGCTGGCCTATGCCAGCCTGGGCCTGGGCATCGTCGGGATCGTGGTGCCCGGGCTGCCCACGGTGCCGTTCGTGCTGCTGTCGGCGTTCGCTGCCGCGCGCGGCTCGCAGCGCCTGCACGCCCGCTTGCTTGCGCACCGCCAGTTCGGGCCGATGATCCGCGACTGGCAGGCGCACGGCGCAGTCAGCCGCCGCGCCAAGTGGCTGGCCGTGACGACCATGGCCGCGTGCGCGGTGATCATGTTCCTGACCGCACCGAAACCCTGGATGGCCGCGACCGGCACCGCGATCATGAGCGTGGTCGCGATCTGGCTGTGGGCGCGACCTGAACCGCCACGCTGACGGCTTCGTTTCGCGCAGTGCCGCGGGCTACACTGCGGCCATGAATGCACGCCTTGCCTTGATCCCCTTCGCGCTGCTGCTGGCCCTGCCGCTGGCACTGGCCGGTTGCGGTAACAAGGGCCCGCTGGTCCTGCCGCCCAAGCCCATTCCGGTCGATCCGGCGACACTGCCGGCCGAGCCCGCGGCACCGGCCGATGCCGTGCCGCCGAGCAGCGACACGCCGGCCGCCACCGACGCCGACACCCCGGTCGAGCCGGTTCCGCCACCGGCCGATGGCGACGGGAATGACTGAAGCCGCGCGCGCGGACGCCACTCGCATGCATTTCAGCAAGATGCACGGTGCCGGCAACGATTTCGTCGTGCTCGACCTGCGCGACGGTGCGACTCCGCCCGTTCCGGCGCTGTGCCGGGCACTCGCCGATCGCCACCGCGGCGTCGGCTGCGACCAGATCCTGACCGTCGAGGCCCCGCGCAGCGACGGAGCCGTCGCCAGCTACCGCATCTGGAACGCCGACGGCTCGTCGTCGCAGCAATGCGGCAACGGCGCGCGCTGTATCGCCGCATGGCTGGTGCGCGATGGCGCGGCCGGTGATGGAACTGCCTTTGATCGGAGCTTCCTGCTCGACAGCCCGGTCGGTTTGCACGCGGTGACCGCCCTCGGCGACGGCCACTACCGCATCGTCATGGGCACGCCGGTGTTCGCGCCTGCGCGGATCCCGTTGCGCGGCTTTGTCGGCGCCCAGGACGAATACGTGCTCGACCACAACGACGCGGTGTTCACCTTCGGCGCGGTGTCGATGGGCAACCCGCACGCGGTGATCGAGGTCGACGACATCACCGCCGCGCCGGTCGAGACCGTGGCGCCGGTGTTGCAGTCGCACGCGGCGTTTCCCGAATCGGTCAATGTCGGCTTCGCCCAGGTCGAGTCGCGCCAGCGCATCCGCCTGCGCGTGTACGAGCGCGGCGTCGGCGAGACCCAGGCCTGCGGCAGCGGCGCCTGCGCCGCGGCGGCGGTGCTGATCCGGCGCGGTCGCGTCGACCGCGACGTCAGCGTGATGTTGCCCGGTGGCGAACTGCGGATTTCCTGGCCAGCGGACGACGCGCCGCTGGCGATGGCCGGCCCGACGGCCTTCGTGTTCGAAGGAGAGTGGACGCATGAGTGAGACCCAAGAAAAGCTGAGCGCACACGAAATCGCCGCTTGGCTGCGCCGGCATCCGCGCTTTCTGCAGCAGTTCCCGGACTTGGCGTTGAGCCTGGTGGTGCCGCGCGATGAAGGCCCGGCGGCGTCGCTGGCCAGTTACCAGCTGGAAGTGCTGCGTGACAAGAACCGCGAGCTGTCGCGCCGCCTGCACGAGCTGTTCGGCAACGCCCAGGAGAACGAGCGCCTGAGCGTGCGCACGCACCAGCTCACGCTTGCCTTGATGCGCCAGAACAGCGCTGCCGACACCCTGCGGGCGATGACAGCGAGTCTGGCCGAAGACTTCAATGGCGACCTGATACGACTGGTGATGTTTCACCCGGTCGCCGGCCTCGACGATGCCGACTGGCTGCAGGTGATCGCACCGGACGACGCGCGCCTGCAGCCGTTCCGCGACTGCCTGGCCGATGGCGAGCCGCTGTGCGGGCGCCTGCAGCCGGAGAAACACTCGCTGCTGTACGCAATGCGCGCCGAGGACGTGCAATCGACTGCGCTGCTGCCGTTGCCGGGTGTCGGCCTGGTCGCGATTGGCAGTCGCGATGCCAACCGTTTCTTCCCGGGCATGGGCACGCTGTTCCTGCGCATGATGGGTGAGTCGCTGGCAACGGCGCTGACGAGGTATGAGCGCTAACCGCACTCCCGCGCCATCGCGTCATGCCGGCACGCAGCGGGATGACGTGGTAGCACCAGTCGCCGCCATCGACGACTACCTCGCGCACCTCGCAGTCGAGCGGCGCATGTCGGCGCACACGCTCGACGCCTATCGCCGTGATCTGGCCGCACTGGCCGGCTGGTCGCACACACAGGGCCTCGATGTCGGCGCGCTGCACGCCGAGCAGCTGCGTGCCTTCGTCGCTGCCGAGCACCGTCGCGGCCTGTCGCCCAAGAGCCTGCAGCGCCGGCTGTCGGCGTGCCGCAGCTTCTATGCCTGGCTGGTTCGGCAGGGCCGCCTGAGTGCAAGCCCGGCCGCGGCGATCCGTTCGCCCAAGGCGTCGCGCAAGCTGCCGCAGGTGCTCGATCCCGACGAGGCCAAGGTGCTGGTCGAGGTGCCGATCGATGCGCCGCTGGGCCTGCGCGATCGCGCGCTGCTGGAGTTGTTCTATTCATCCGGCCTGCGCCTGAGCGAGCTGTGCGGCCTGCGCTGGCGTGATCTCGACCTGTCCGACGGTTTGGTCACCGTACTCGGCAAGGGCAGCAAGCAGCGCAGCGTGCCGCTGGGTTCGCACGCACGCACAGCGCTAACCGATTGGCGAACATCCACCGGGGCCGACGGCGATGCGCCGGTATTTCCCGGTCGTGGCGGCGGTCCGATCACGCCGCGCGCGGTGCAATTGCGCCTGCGCCTTCTGGCGCAGCGGCAGGGGCTGTTCAAGCGAGTGCATCCGCACCTGCTGCGGCATTCATTCGCCAGCCACATCCTCGAGTCGTCCGGCGACCTGCGTGGCGTGCAGGAGCTGCTCGGCCACGCCGACATCGCCACGACACAGATCTATACGCATCTGGATTACCAGCACCTGGCCAAGGTGTACGACGCGGCGCATCCGCGCGCGAAACGTAAACCGTAGAACGGTTTTGTTGGCGTTGTTGGCGTCGATGATGCAGCCGCGCGTCGTTTTTTTGCTGTTGCTCGTCATCCCCGCGAAGGCGGGGATCCAGGGGCGTTGCTGTTGTCTTGATGTTTGGAACAAGCAACAGCCACAGCTTCCGTCCGCCTAAAGGCGGCCGGGTTACTTTTCTTTGCTGGCCCAAAGAAAAGTAACCAAAAGAAACGGCCTCCCTCGACAAATCAGCCCCACGAACGGGAACGCGTATCGGGATTTTCCGACTCGCCATCCATGGCTCGGTCGGAAAACGGCGTGCATCCTGCACGCCGCCCTTCGGGTCTAGAGAGGTGGTGGGCTGTCGAAAGCTCAAAAAGCCCAAAGCTCAAGCCAATCTATTCCCGTTCGCCCTGAGCGTAGGTGCGTAGCGCCCGACGTCGGAGGGTGGGCGGGTAGGCCGCCAACTACGGCCTTGAAGCCGCCCGGGCCGGCCCCACTTCGTCCTGGACACCCCCGGAGGTCGCATGGACCCGAGCCAGAACCCCAACGTATTCCACGCCACCACCATCGTCTCGGTGCGCCGCGACGGTCGCGTAGCCGTCGCCGGTGACGGCCAGGTCACGCTCGGCAACACCGTGATGAAGGCCAACGCGCGCAAGGTGCGCCGGTTGGGCCGCGACAGCCAGGTGATCGCCGGTTTCGCCGGCGCCGCCGCCGATGCATTCACCCTGTTCGAGCTGTTCGAGGCCAAGCTCGAAAAGCACGGGCAACTGACCCGTGCCGCGGTCGAGCTGGCCAAGGATTGGCGCACAGAGCGCCGCCTCGGCAAACTCGAAGCGTTGCTCGCCGTGGCCGACCGCGAGACCTCGCTGATCATCAGCGGCACCGGCGACGTGATCGAGCCGGAGGACGGCATCATTGCGATCGGTTCGGGCGGCATGTACGCGCTGTCGGCGGCGCGCGCATTGATCGCACACACGCAACTAGACGCCCGCACCATCGCCACCGAGGCGATCAACATCGCCGGCGACGTGTGCATCTACACCAACCGCAATGTCGTGGTTGAAGAACTGTAGGAGCGGCTTCAGCCGCGAAGGCTCCAGCAACACATTCCCCGTCGTGATCGCGGCTGAAGCCGCTCCTACGAGAAGCACCTTCCATGTCCATCAAGCCCGACACCAGTCACGCCACCATGACCCCGCGCGAGATCGTGCAGGAGCTCGACCGCCACATCGTCGGCCAGCACGCGGCCAAGCGCGCGGTCGCGATTGCGCTGCGCAACCGCTGGCGGCGCATGCAGCTCAGTGATGAGCTGCGCAACGAGGTGATGCCGAAGAACATCCTGATGATCGGCCCGACCGGCGTCGGCAAGACCGAGATCGCGCGGCGCCTGGCCACGCTGGCCAACGCGCCGTTCGTCAAGGTCGAGGCCACGCGCTTCACCGAGGTCGGTTACGTCGGCAAGGACGTCGAGCAGATCGTGCGCGACCTGGCCGACACCGCGGTCAAGCTGTACCGCGAGCAGGCCAAGCAGCGCGTGCGCACCCAGGCCGAGGAGCGCGCCGAGGAACGCATCCTCGACGCCTTGCTGCCGCGTCGCACCGGTACGGCCACCTCGTTCGGCTTCAACGTCGCGGAGGCGGCGAAGGACGAGCCATCGGCGCAGAGCGCATCGGCCGACAACGAGACCCGCGCCAAGCTGCGCAAACAACTGCGCAGCGGTGCCCTCGACGAGCGTGAGATCGAGATCGAGACCGCGCTCAACGTCGGCGTCGACATCATGGCGCCGCCGGGCATGGAAGAGATGGGCCAGCAACTGCGGCAGATGTTCTCGCAGGTGGCCGGTGCCAAGACCCACAAGAAGACACTGGCGATCAAGGCCGCGCGTGCGCAGCTGACCGAAGATGAAGCCGGCAAGCTGGTCAACGAGGACGAGGTGCGCGAGGCCGCGATCGAAGCCTGCGAACAGCACGGGATCGTCTTCATCGACGAGATCGACAAGGTCGCCAAGCGCGGAGAGAACGTCGGCGGCGGCGATGTCAGCCGCGAGGGCGTGCAACGCGACCTGCTGCCGCTGGTGGAAGGTTCGACCGTGAGCACCAAGTACGGTGCGGTCAAGACCGACCACATCCTGTTCATTGCTTCCGGTGCGTTCCACCTGGCCAGGCCCAGCGACCTGATCCCCGAGCTGCAGGGCCGTTTCCCGATCCGGGTGGAACTCTCGGCGCTGAACAAGGACGACTTCGTCCGCATCCTCACCGAGCCCAAGGCCGCGCTGATCACGCAGTACATCGAGCTGCTCAAGACCGAGGGTGTCGCGGTGGCGTTCACGCCCGATGCCGTCGATCGCCTCGCCGAGATCGCGGCGCAGGTCAACGAGCGCCAGGAGAACATCGGCGCGCGCCGCCTGCATACCGTGCTCGAGCGCCTGCTCGACACCTTGAGTTACGAAGCCCCCGATCGCGGTGGCCAGGCGGTCGGCATTGATCGCGCCTATGTCGACGCGCACCTGGGCGAGCTGGTGCAGGATCCGGACCTGAGCCGCTACATCCTCTGAGGCCACGCCGTTCCTTCTCCTCGGGTGGAGAAGGGTTCGAAGGCTGGGAGGTTGATCCGGCCCTCAGGCCAGTCGTTGCAGGAGCGGCTTCAGCCGCGAGCTTTTAGTGGATGCCCGCGCACACGCGAAAGGCTCGCGGCTGAAGTCGCCCCTACATGGAACAAAATTCAGGCCGTATCAGTACGTCGTGGTTCAGCGCGCTTCCACGCGCACGGCGGTCTTCACCGAGTTGGCGATGAAGCAGTTGCGGTGCGCTGATTCGTGCAGGCGTTCCAGCTCGGCCGCATCGGGTGCCTTGCCGGCGAAGGCGATGCGCGGCCGCAGCGTGACGTGCGTGACCATCATCCGGCCGTCCTCGTTCTTGGCGAGCGTGCCGACTGCGTCGTCCTCGTAGCGGTCGACCACCCAGCTCTTTTTCGCCGCGATCGCCAACAGCGTCAGCATGTGGCATGACGACAGCGCGGCGACCAGCATTTCCTCCGGGTCGACACCGTCGGCGCTTCCGAAGTAGGCCGGTGCGGCCGAGCCCTTCATCGTATTGCCGTTGTCAAAGGCCACTTCGTGGTCGCGCGGGTAGTGCTCGTAGTCGAAGGGCTGGCCGTTGCGGTTCCAGCGGATCGAGGCGATGTGCTCGGACATGGTGGCGGCCTGTGTGGGAGGCCGCCACCATGCCACAGGGACGTTAATTGGCGACAGAGCCGTTGGACGGCGAGGTCTTGCGCCGACGCGTGTCGTCGAGCAGCAGTTCGCGCGCGACCACCTGCAATTCGTCGATGCTCACCGCGTCCGGCGCCTTGCCCAACCGCGCGGTCAAGTCAGCGACGACGCGCTTGTTGGCATAGGTGTGCGGCGAGTCCATGTCGTCGCCCTGCGCGGTGATCATGTAGCCCAGGCGCTTGCCGCTGACCTCGCGCGCCTGCACCAGTTCAACGAGCTTGGCGCGGTATTCCAGCTCCCACGGTGTGATGCCGGGATAGGCGTTCTGGTCGGCGAAGTGCTGGGTTTCGTGGCCGAGGAACACCACCCGGAACGCCTCGCTGTCGAGCCCATCGACATAGGCCGGCACCACCGCGTACAGCGCCTCGGCGGTGGCCCAGCCGGCGGCGCCGCCGCGGCCGCAGCGCGCGTACGAGCCCCAGCCGCGGCTGGCGAAGTCGTCAAGCAGTTCGACGCGGGCGCGGTGCTGGCCTTCCGGCAGCTCGACGTCGTAATAGCGCGTGGTCTGCGTGTGCCACAGCATCAGGTCGCGCAGCGGCAGGGTGCGGCCGAGCTGGGCGTGGTAGCCGCGTTCGAGCAGCGCCTGCTGCAGCAGCGGCTCCAGGCTGTCCAGGTCGGTGGCGGCGGAGCCGGCTTTGCCGAGGTGGGTCTGCAACTGCCGGAACAACGCGACCTCCTGCGTCGAACGCTGCGCCGGCGCCTGCAGCGACTGCCACCAGTAGTCCTGGTAGAGGCGCAGCGCCTCGCGCACCCACGGCTCGCTGACGGCGCTGAGGTCGTTGACCGGGGTCGTGCTGCGGAAACGGTCGATCACACACGTGCGGTAGTCCGCGTCCGCCCCGACGAAGCCGGTTGCCGGCGCCTGCTCCAGCAGCACGATCGCGCGCTGGCTGTCGCCCTGCAGCAGGACGCCGGCGGATTCGGCGATGGCCGCGGTGGCGGCGGGATCGGACTTGGGCGCGGCGGCGGGCGTGGCCGGTGCGGCGACCACGGCCGCCGCGGCCAGCCACAGGGCGAGTGTCAACGGCAGCAGGCGGGTGGTGCGGGATGCGGTGCGCATGGGGACGAGTCCTGGGCGGTCACGGTGCCGCCGTTGCCGTCATTAGCGCATCGCCGCGACGTCGCGGTCTTGAACGCAATTGATCTGCCGCCGCAGCCGCGACGGCGGCAGGCCGGTCGCCGCGCGCACGGTGCGGGTCAGATGGCTCTGGTCGGCGAAACCGCTGCGCGCGGCGATGTCGACCAGCGATTCGCTGCCGGCCAGCAGCGACAGCGCCTGGCGGCAGCGCAGCTCGCGCCGCAGTACTTGCGGCGACATGCCGTGGCTGCGCAGGAAGGTGCGGCTGGCGTGCTCGCTGGAGACGCCGGCGTGGCGGGCGATGCGTTGGATCGGTGCGTCGCCGTGCTGCAGTTCATCGAGGAAGGCGGACTGCCAATCCTGCAGCGTCGCAATGGGGGCGGCCTGCGAGGCATCGATCAGCGCGCGCAGGTCGTGCGCGCCGTGGCGGAATACCGCCGCCGCTTCGGCCAGCTGTGGCACCTGCAGTGCGCGCAACGCAGTCGAAGCGATGTCGTCGGGAAGCAGCAGGTTGACCACGCGGGCACCGTGACGGCCGAAGCGGTTGCCGTGGGCGTGATAACGCGGGTGCAGCAGCAGCGTGCCGGGCGCGCATTCGATCGGGCCGTCGACGCTGGTCTCGATGTAGTGGCCCTCCAGCACCAGCGCGGCATAGGCCTGGCCATGCCGGTGCATGTGCAGGGCATCGCCGGCATCGTGGCGGGTTTCGTAACCGCAAGCTTCATAACCGCTGGGGTCGGGCATGTGGCGATCGTGTGCCGGATGGCGCGCGCGGTCATGCGACGGAAGTCATGTACCCGCGTGCGCTCCGCGCGGACTCAGTCCTCGCCGATGTCCTCGTTCCACACGTCCGGATGCGCGGCGATGTAGTCGCCGAGCATCTGCACGCATTCGCCGTCTTCCAGGTCGATCACCTTGACACCGTTCTCGCGCAGCCAGTCGATGCCGCCGCGGAAGTTGACCGACTCGCCGACCACCACCGTGCCGATGTTGAACTGGCGCACCAGGCCGCTGCAGTACCAGCACGGGGCGAGGGTGGTGACCATGATGGTGTCGCGGTAGCGGCGCTGGCGGCCGGCCTTGCGGAAGGCGTCGGTCTCACCGTGCACGGACGGGTCGTCTTCCTGGATGCGGCGGTTGTGGCCGCAACCGAGCAGGGTGCCGTCGTCGCGGTACAGCGCCGCACCGATCGGGATGCCGCCTTCGGCCAGCCCCTGGCTAGCCTCGTTGACGGCGGTGGCGAGCAGGGCGCGGTAGTCGGGCGTGACGATCGTCATTCGGAAATCTCGTGGGTGGGGGCGGCGCGGCGCAGCATGTCCAGGTGCGCAATGCCGTCCTCGAGGTAAGGCTTGGACGACGGCACGAAGCCGTGGCGGCCGTAGAAGTCCTGCAGGTGCGCCTGCGCGCCGATCTGCACGTCGCTGCCGGGCCAGCGGGCGGCGATGTCGGCCAGTGCCGCGCGCAGCATCGGATCGCCGAGCCCGAGACCGCGGTACGCCGGTGCCGTCAGCACGCGGCCAAAGCTGACCTGCGGGTAGCTCAGCCCCGCCGGCAGGATGCGCAGGTACGCCGCCAGCGCGCCGTCGTCGGCGAGGCCGAACAGGTGCACGGCCTGCGGGTGGCGGTCCTTGCCGTCGGGGTCGAGGTAAACGCACTGCTGCTCGATCACGAACACTTCCGCGCGCAGTTTCAGTAGCGCGTACAGCGTGTCGGTGTCGATCTCGCGGAACAGGCGGGCCTGCCAGCGGACATCGGGTGGCGATGCGGTCATGTGCGCATCATGCCAGCGCGCTCAGCGCGTGTCGGGCTTGGCCTCGGTATCGATGCGCACCACCACCGACATGCCTGGGTGCAGGCGCGCGGCGAGCGGCTGGCCGCGGTCGATCGCGACCTTCACCGGGATGCGCTGCGCGATCTTGACGAAGTTGCCGGTGGCATTGTCGGCCGGCAGCACGCTGAACTCCGAGCCGGTGGCCGGTGAAATCTCCTCGACCCGGCCGCGCAGCTTCGCACCGCCGAGCGCGTCGACGGTGAACGACACCGGCTGGCCGATGCGCACGCGGGCCATCTGCGTTTCCTTCATGTTCGCCACCACCCACATCCGTTGCGGCACCAGCGCCATCAGCTGCGTGCCGGGGTTGACGTAGGCGCCCAGGCGCACGGTCACCTGGCCGAGCTGGCCATTGCGCGGCGCGCGGATGCGGGTGTTGTCCAGATCGATCTGCGCCAGCCGGATCGCGGCCTGCGCGTTGGCGACGGCCGCTTCCAGCGCGCCGTGATTGACCGCGACGGTCTGCACGTTCTGGCGCGCGATCTCCAGACCGGCTTCGGCCTGGGCGACCGCGGCGGTGGCCTGCGTGTGCGCGGCCCGGGCCTGGTCGCGGTCGGCCTGCGACAGCAGCTGCTGCGCGGCCAGGCGCTCGATGCGCCGCAGGTCGGCGGCGGTGCGCGTGGCCTGGGCGCGGGCGTTGGTGATCTCGGCCTGGTTCTGGCTGACGCCGGCCTGCGCGCTGCGCGCCTGCTGCTGCGCATTGGCCAGTGCGGCCTGTTGGCTCTGCAGCTGTGCCTGCGCCTGTTCCAGCCGCTGGCGGTAGATGCGGTCGTCGATCTGCACCAGCAGCTGGCCGCGTGTGACGTGCTGGAAATCCTGCACCGGCACCGCAGTGACATAGCCGCCCAGTTGCGGCGCGATGATCGTGACCTGGCCGCGCACGGTCGCGTTTTCGGTGCTCTGGATGGCGCTGCGGAACGGCGGCAGGTGCCAGGCGTAGAGCACGATCAACGCGCCGGCCAACGCGACCGCGGCGAAGCCGGCCATCTGCCAGCGGCGACGACGGTTGCGGGCCGCGGAAACTGCGGGCGTGGCATCGGCGGGAGCGGGGTTGTTCATGGGGCGGACGAGGTGGCCTGGGCAGGGGCGGGGCGTGCGGCGAGCCGATCGCGCCGTCGCAGGCGCAGGCGATGGACCAGCATCCACGCCATGGTCAGCAACGCGATCACGGCGATCGCCAGGAAGACATCGTTGTAGGCCAGCACGTTGGCTTCGCGTGAAGCCGTCGCGCCCAGCGCGCGCACGCCCTGGGCGTTGCGCAACGCCGGGTCGGTGATGACGGGGGCGTAGGCGGAGGCGCCGGCCTGCACGCGTGCGGCGACCTGCGGATCGAGCAGGGTCAGGTGCTCGACCAGCTGGCTGGAGTGGTACTTCTCGCGCACCGTCTGGAACGTGCCCAGCGCCGCGGTGCCGAACAGCCCGCCCAGGTTCTGTGCCATGCCGAACAGCACCACGAAGGTGATCAGGTTGCGCGGCTGGGCGATGACCTGGCCGATCCCCGACACCATCGCCGGACCGAGGAAGAACGTGCTGCCGAAGCCGATCAGGAACTGGCTCACCAGCATGTCGGCGGGGCGGGTGAGGTGGGTGGAATGCGCGTCGAGCAGCGCGCCGGTGGCGATGCAGGCCAGGGCGATGACGGACGGCACGATCATCCGGTTGGGGGTGATGGTGAGCGCACTGGCGACAATGCCGGCGACGCAGCCCAGCAACACCATCGCGAACAAGCCGTGCATCTGGTCGTTGGTGAACCCCAGCGCCTGCAGGAAGCCGATCGCGCCGGTGCTCTGTTCCGACAACGCGATGCGGATCAGCAGCACCGCCACGCCCAGCCGGATCATCGCGCCGCTGGCCAGCCAGCGCGTGTTGATCAGCGGGTTGGCGCGGAAGTGCTCCAGTGCGAACGCCGCCACCAGCAATACGATCGAACCGGCCAGCGCCCAGCCGATCCACGGCGCCTCCAGCCACCAGTCGATGCGGCCCAGCGACAGCACCGCGCACAGCAGGGCGATGCCGGGCGCGAACAGGGTGAAGGTGAGGAAGTCGAGCTTCTCGAACACCTTCATGCGATCGCTCGGCGGCAACTTGAGCATCAGCACGCCGCCCAGCGCCAGCAGCGCCAGGCCGAGTTCGAACAGGTACAGGCCGCGCCATTCGCCGAATTCGAGCAGGTACAGGCCGCGCCATTCGCCGAATTCGAGCAGCTCGGCCGAGAAGATCCGCGCCAGCGGCAGCGCCAGCTGCGCCACGCCGATGCCAACCACCAGCCCGCGCAGGCGATGCGCGGCCGGGAAGGCCTGCATGGTGTAGTACAGGCCGAGCGTGCTCAGCGCCGCGCCGGCGATGCCGTGCGCGGCGCGCACCGCGATCGCCGAGCCCAGGTCATTGACGAACAGGTGCGCGAAGGTGACCAGTGCGTACAGGGCGAGGAAGGCCTCGGTGAACAGGCGCAGGCCGAACTGCTGGCGGAACTTCACCAGGAACAGGTTCACCGACACGTTGGTCATCACGTAGGCCGCCGGCAACCAGGCGATCTCGGCCGAGGTCGCGCCGACCGCGCCCTGCAGGTTGACCAGGTTGGCGGTGACCAGGGCGTTGCCGAGGCCGCCGGTGAGCGCCACGACCAGGCCGACGGCGAAGAAGGCCAGCCGGCGGCGCGCCGAATGCAGCGGGGTCGATGGCGAACCCGGTATCGCCGGCCGCTCGTGCGGCAACCATTCGCGCGGTGCGTAGCGGCTCATCGGCGCGGTGGTCCTCCTCGGCGCGCGCTGTGGGCGCGATGTCCGGCGCGGCGCCCGTGGACGGCGTGGGCGCCGCGAATTGTCGCACGCACGGTGCGATAATCGCCGCATGAGCGCATCCAGCCCCAACCCGCACGACCGCCCGTCCGGCACCACCCACTTCGGGTTCCGCGACGTTCCCACCGGCGACAAGCAGAAACTGGTCGGGCAGGTGTTCTCCTCGGTCGCCAGCAAGTACGACCTGATGAACGACCTGATGTCGCTGGGTGTCCACCGCGTCTGGAAGCGCTACTTCGTCGCCACTGCGCAGGTGAAGCGCGGCGATCGCGTGCTCGACCTGGCCGGTGGCACCGGTGACATCGCCCTGTTGCTGCGCGACCGCGTCCTTCGACAAGCTCAGGATGCGCGGGATCAAGGTTGCATCGTGCTGGGCGACATCAACGGTGCGATGCTGCGCGTCGGCCGCGACCGCATGACCGACATGGGCAAGGTCGGCGGTTTCGAGTACGTGCAGATGAACGCCGAGAAGCTGCCGTTCCCGGACGCCAGCTTCGACCTGGTCACGATCGCGTTCGGCCTGCGCAACGTCACCGACAAGGACGCGGCGCTGCGCGAGATGCAGCGCGTGCTCAAGGTCGGCGGGCAGGCGCGCGTGCTGGAGTTCTCGCAGGTCAAGGCCGACTGGTTCAAGCCGATCTACGACTTCCACTCGTTCAACGTGCTGCCCAAACTCGGCAAGCTGTTCGCCGGCGACGCCGACAGCTACCAGTACCTGGCCGAGAGCATCCGCAAGCACCCGCCGCAGGAGGAGTTGAAGTCGATGATGCAGGCGGCGGGGTTTGCGCGTTGCGACTACAAGAACCTGTCGGGTGGGATCGTGGCGATCCATACCGGCTACAAGGTCTGATCGTTCTCAGCTGATCAGCCCACCAGTGCCGTCATCCCCGCGCAGGCGGGGATCCAGGGAAGTTTGCTTTTCAGGCCGGTTGCACCGTTCGTCATGAGCGGAGGTGCTTGGCGTTACCTGAAGATCAACAGCTTCCGCGTCTAAAACCGCGGGTCACTTTTCTTTTGGCCCAAAGATCCGAAGAGGACTTCCTCCGGTCGAAAGTAACCAAAGAAACGGCCTTCCTCGACAGGGCAAACCTAAGGATTCACTGCTACGGGGACTTTCCGACTCGCCATCCATGGCTCGGTCGGAAAACGGCGCACTTTGGCTGCTTACGCAGCCAAAGACCGGTCCACGCTAACGCGTGGGCGTTCAGACGCGCGCGAGCCAGTGGCTCGCAAGCACGCGCCTTCACCCCATGCGCGCCGCCCTTCGGGTCTTGCATTTGCTGCGGCCATTCATTGCCGGGAAGGAGCAAGGCCTTCGTATGGATGCTTCTTGCAGTTGCAGTGCTCTGCCGCGTTTGACCTCCCGCGACTTTAAGCTCGCGTCAGGAGCTAACGGTTTAAGTTGCTTTTGCCAATTACGCCGAAAACCCGCCGTCCACCGAGATCACCGCACCGGTGATGAAGCGGCCGCCCGGACCGGCCAGGTGCGCGACCGTCGCGGCGACGTCGTCGGCGCTGCCGTAATGGCCCAGTGGCAGGCCTTGGCGCTGGGCATCGGCGCCGTCGCCATCGGCCGGATTCATGTCGGTGTCGATCGGGCCGGGCTGCACCACGTTGGCGGTGATGCCGCGCGCGCCGAGGTCCTGTGCCAGGCCCTTGCTGAGACCGATCACGGCGGCCTTGCTCGCCGAGTACAGGGTCATGTTGGGGGCGCCGACACGCTCGCCCAGGCAGCTGCCGATGGTGATGATGCGGCCGCCTTCACGCAGGTGCCTTGATGCGGCTTGCGCGGCCACGAACGGCGCCTGCACGTGGATCGCCATCACCCGCGCGTAGCTTTCGCGGGTCTCGGCCTCGAACGGGCCGTAGGCGAACACGCCGGCGTTGTTGACCAGGATGTCGAGGCGGCCGAATTCGGCGACGGTGCGCTCGACCGCTGCAGCCACGGCGTCCGGGTCGGCGCTGTCGGCGCGCAGTGCCAGGCTGCGGCGGCCGCTTTCGGAAATTTCCGCAGCCACGGCCTCGGCCTGGTCGCGCGAAGCGGCGTACGTCAGCACCACGTCGGCACCGTCCGCGGCCAGGCGGCGGGCGATCGCCGCGCCGATGCCGCGGCTGCCGCCGGTCACGAGCGCTACCTTTCCTGCAAGTTCAGTCATCGGAGTCACCAGGAGGGGAAAGTACGCAGCCTAGGCAGTTCCCCCGGCCATGACAGCCGGGGCGCGCGGGACGAACCGTTGCAGCGCCGCCGCATCGGAAATCAGCGTTGCGCCGGCAGCCGCTGACACCGGCCCATGCAACGGCCATGCTCGGCGATGCCCCTGGCCGGGCGAGGCGCTAAACTCGGCCGCTACACCCTGTAGCCGTGGGCCTTTCATGCGTTCTTCGATCCTGACTCTTTGCCTCGCCGCCATTGCCGTGGCCGCCACCGGTTGCTCGCGCGATGCCGCGCCGCCGGCCGACCCCGCCGCCAAGGGGGCCGCCGTGGCCACCGCCGACCCGAAGGCCGTCGCCGAAGTCGACGAGTACTCGTACTCTCAGCCGGACAAGGTCCGCACCAACGACCTCGCCCTGCAGCTCAAGGTCGACTTCGACAAGAAGGAGCTGTCCGGCAGCGCCACCTACACGCTCGACTGGCTCGACAAGAGCGCCACGCAGCTTGTCCTCGACACGCGTGACATCACCGTCGAGAAGGTGGTCGGCGAACGTGCCGACGGCAAGTGGGACGACCTCACGTTCGCCGTGGCCGGCAAGGACAAGGTGCTGGGCAGCAAGCTCACCATCGAGTCGCCGCAGCGCAATCCGCGCATCCGCGTGACTTACCGCACCTCGCCCGACGCGTCCGGCCTGCAGTGGCTGACGCCGGCGATGACCGAAGGCAAGAAGACGCCGTTCATGTTCAGCCAGTCGCAGCAGATCCACGCACGCTCGTGGGTGCCGCTGCAGGACACGCCGCGCGTGCGCTTCACCTACACCGCGCACGTGACCTCGCCACAGGACGCGATGGTGCTGATGAGCGCCGACAACGATCCCAACGCGGCACGCGACGGTGACTACAGCTTCGCCATGCCGCAGAAGATTCCGTCGTACCTGCTGGCGATCGCCGCCGGTGACTTGACCTTCCAGCCGATCAGCGAGCGCGCCGGCGTGTGGGCCGAGCCGGCCATGGTGAAAAAGGCGGCCACCGAGTTCGCCGACACCGAGAAGATGATGGTCACGGCCGAGCGCCTGTACGGCCCGTACCGCTGGCAGCGCTACGACATCCTGGTATTGCCGCCATCGTTCCCGTACGGCGGCATGGAGAACCCGCGCCTGACCTTCGCCACGCCAACCGTGATCGTCGGCGACAAGTCGCTGGTGTCGCTGGTCGCGCACGAACTGGCGCACAGCTGGTCGGGCAACCTGGTGACGTTCTCCACGCCGAAGGACGGCTGGCTCAACGAAGGTTTCACCAGCTACGTCGAAAACCGCATCGTCGAGGACCTGTACGGCAAGGAAGCGGCCGACATGGAGAAGGTGATCTCGCGCAACGAGCTGGCCGCCGAGTACAAGGAGATCGACCCGAAGCTGCAGGTGCTGGCGCTGCGCCCGGGCACGCTGTCCGATCCCGATGGCGCCAGCAGCTCGACCGTCTACACCAAGGGCGCGTGGTTCCTGCAGTTCCTGGAAGAGCGTTACGGCCGCGACGTGTTCGACCCGTTCCTGAAGGAGTACTTCAACCACTTCGCGTTCCAGTCGATCCCGACCACGAAGTTCATCGAGTACGCCAAGGCCAACCTGCTCGCCAAGCACCCGGGCAAGGTCAGCGAGGCCGAACTCGACGAGTGGATCTACCAGCCGGGCGTGCCGGCCAGTGCGCCGAAGACGGTGTCACCGCGCTTCGACGCGGTCGATGCCGCACGCACGGCGTGGCTCGACGCCGGCACGCTGCCGGACACCGTGGCGACCGCGAAGTGGAGCACGCAGGAATGGGTGCACTTCATCGACGGCATGCCGGACACGCTCAAGCCCGGGCAACTGGCCGCACTCGATGCCGCCTACCACTTCAGCGGCACGCCCAACGGCGAGATCGCGCAGCGTTGGTACCCACTGGCGGTGCGCAGCGGCTACACCCAGGCCAACGCCGCCGCCGCCGAGTTCATCGCCCGTGTCGGCCGCCGCAAGCTGATCATGCCGACCTACAGCGCACTGGTGAAAACCCCGGAAGGCCTGAAGCTGGCGCAGGACACCTTTGCCAAGGCGCGGCCGGGCTACCACCCGATCACCACCGCCTCGGTGGAAGAGGTGATCGCCAAGGCACAGGCCAAGCCGGCGCAATAGGCCGATGCGAGCATCCCGTGCCATCCTCGCGGCCGCCTTCGTGGCGGCCGCGTTGTTGCTGGTGCTCGGCATCCTCGTCTGGCGCGATCCCTACCGCGTGGTGCGCGCCGATTACGTCCGCCAGCGTCTGGCTGCCGGCTTGTCCACGGCCCGTGTCGAGGTCGGCGACCACCGCTGGGTCTATGCCTACAGCGACGCAGCGCCGGGCGACGCGCCGACCGTGGTGATGCTGCACGGCTTCACCGGCAGCAAGGAGAACTGGTACCCGCTGGCCAAACGTCTGCGCAAGCAGTACCGCCTGCTGATCCCGGATTTGCCGGGTTGGGGCGAGAGCCTGCGCCGCAGCGGCGCCGATTATGGCTTTGTCGCGCAGAGTGCGCGCATCGCGCAGTTCATCGAGCAGGTCGCAGGCGATCGCAGTGTGGTGTTGCTCGGCCATTCGATGGGCGGTGGCATCGCCGCATTGACTGCGGCACGGCATCCGCGCGAGGTCGCCCGGCTCGGCCTGCTTGACGCCGCCGGCGTGCGTTTCAAGGACAACCGCTTCGGCGAGCAGGTGCTGGCCGGGGGCAATCCGTTTGCGGTCAGCGACCCGGCGTCGCTGCAGAGCTACCTCGACACCGTGTTCTTCGATGCCCGGGCCAAGCCGTGGATTCCGTGGCCGGTCGACGGCATCTACATCGCCCGGCGCCGGCGCGACGCTGCGTTCGAGCAGGCCGTGCTCGACAAGATCGGCCGCAGCGACGAGCGCTTCCTGCCCGGCGACGAGTCCGTGGCGATCCGACAGCCGACGCTACTGCTGTGGTGCCGGCAGGACGCGGTGATCGACGCCAGCGCGCTCGATCTGTATGCGCAGAAAATTCCGCAGGCGAGCCGCGTGCTGCTCAACGGCTGCGGCCACATGTCGCTGATGGAACAACCCGGTGCGGTCGCTCAGGCAGTGACGATGCTGATCGAACGAGGACAACCACGATGACCGTTGCCAAATCTTCGCTGCTGCTTGCCACGGTGCTGGCCTTGGCCGCATGCCAACCGGCCGAAGACCCACGGGTCGCCGCGGCAGCGCAGGCCGCCGCCAACGAGCGGGCTGCCGACGAGGCCGCTCAGGTTTTCGACGTCGAGTACGGCAAGCAGAACTGGGAGCTCGCCCGCGCCCACGGCGACGTGCTGATCGCCAGGTTCCCTGGCAGCGCCGCCGCCGAACGCATCGCGCCGCAGTACGAGGAGGCCAGGGCCAAGGCGACGCAGGCGCGCGAACAGCGCCGCACAGCCGGGTTGTGGGCCTATCAGGCCGAAGCGGTGAAAGGCGGCAGCCAGTTGTCGGCGGCGATCTACGCCAAGCAGAACGTCGCCACCGATGCCAGCGGTGCCAAACCGGTGCGACTGATCTTCCGCGACCATCCCGAGTGGGGGCGCAGCAGCTACCTCACGTTGGAAGCGGGCGACTTCGATTGCTATGGCGGCTGCAAGGTCAAGGTGACGGTCGACGAAGCCGCGCCCAAGCCGATGGCCGCGAGCCGCCCCAAGACCGACGAGGCGATCGCGATGTTCATCGAGGACGAGCGCGCGCTGTGGCGCACGGTCAAGAACGCCAAGCTCGTCGCGATCGAATTCCCGGTGAAGGCCGGCGGCACGCGCACGGCGGTGTTCGAGGTCGGCGGGTTGGACAGCAGCAAGCTGCCGAAGTGGAACTGAGGCTGCGTGAGTGTGCGGCGCAGTGGGTTGATGGAGTCGAGATGGGCTTCGAGACCCTATCGTCTTAGCTCCTGAGACAGGGCAATGTTTTAGTCAAAAGTCACGCGGGCGTTGCGGCTAAGGATCGACATGGGCACAGCACGTTCGGTCGCCGGAGAATGCCGCCCATCTGAGCACCGCATGCGATCAATCATGACCAGTTCCTGCGTCGATCCAAAGCTCGTTTTCGCCTGGCAAGCAGCGCATTCCATCGCCCGGAGCTCTCCGCCCCCGGTTCACGATCGCGGGGGGGGGGGATTGCCGGAGGGCCGGCACCATTGTGGTGTCCCGGAGGAACAACTTGATGGCATGCCCACTGGCTGCCAATGATGTCAAGAAGAGCCCGCAAAGCGGGCTCTTTGCTTTTGCCCAAGAGCGCACTGCTGGCGACCCAGTTGCGGTGTCTGATCGCAACCCCATGATTCTGTATGTTTTTCCCGTAGCCAAGAGCCATGAATCGTGGCGGTGGCGCCGTGCCCGGCGTTACCGGCTTTGGCCGGGCGGCCCCTCCTTCCTGCTCATGCGACGAGAGTGGCCATTGACTTTGCCGCTTGTGGCGGATTCACGAATTGTTTACAACTCCCTGACGCCGCCCGGCAGGGGGTGCGGCGCGCCTTAGCTATTCAGCCAATCTTTTTAAGGGAGAGAAGCCGATGAAAGCGTTGCGCCGCCAGACCTTGACCAAAGCCATCCAGTGGTCCTTGTTGCTTGCCTTGCCCGGCGTGGCCGCCGCGCAGGAGACGCCGCCGGCGTCGGATGCCACCACGCTCGACACCGTCCAGGTCACCGGCACCCGCATCAAGAAGGCCGAGATCGAAAGCCAGACGCCGGTGCAGACGCTCACCCGCGAGGACATCGAGCGCACCGGCCTGACCTCGATCGGCGACATCGTCCAGGAGTTGACCGGCTCGGGCTCGGCGCTGAACACCAAGTTCAATTCGTCGGGCAACTTCGGTTTCTCGCCCAACGGCGACGGTGTCGGTGCCGGTTCGGCCCAGGTCGACCTGCGTCACCTCGGCCCGAAGCGCGTGCTGGTGCTGGTCGACGGCCTGCGTTGGGTCAACGAGTCCTCCGCTTCCGGCGTCGGCGCCGCGACCGACCTCAACACGATCCCGCTGGCACTGGTTGAGCGCATCGAGGTGCTCGAGGACGGCGCCTCGTCGTTGTACGGTTCCGATGCGATCGCCGGCGTGGTCAACATCATCACCCGGCGCAATTTCGACGGCGGCCAGGTCACGCTCAATTACGGCGAGTACGGCGAAGGCGACGGCACCCTGCAGGGCGTCGACCTGGCCTGGGGCATGAACACCGACAAGCTCAACCTGTTCCTCGGTGCCAGCTACGTCGACCAGGATGCGGTCTACTCCAAGGACCGCGAGCAGGCGCGCTTCCCGATCCCCGGCACCGGCCTGAGCTTCGGCAGTTCGGCAACGCCGAACGGTCGCTTCGTCTTCTTCCCCGACACCGCCAACGCGTTGTGCCCGGCGATCGATCACGACGAGGACCCCGCCACGCCGGACCGCCCGTTCTGCAACATCACCACGCCCAACGGCAGCAGCTTCCCCGGTGGGGTGAGCTACCCGAACGACTTCATCGGCTTCGGCACGGCCAACCGTTTCAACTTCGCCGAATACAACATGGTGCTGACGCCGTCCAAGCGCAGCGGCGTGTTCGGCCAGCTGCGCTATTACTTCAATGACAACATCCACTGGTACGCGAAGGCGCTGTACAACCGCCGCGAGTCGGTCAACCAGGCCGCGCCGGAGCCGCTGTTCTTCGGTCCCGATGCCGGTACCGGCAATCCGTTCGCCGACGACATCACCATCTCGGGGCTCAATCCCCACAACCCGTTCGGCATCGACCTGATCTCGAGCGGCGCGGGTGCCAACCTGGTGCTGATCGGCCGCCGTCCGGTCGAGGGCGGTGCGCGCATCTTCGAGCAGCAGGTCGACACCCAGTATGTCGCCACCGGCCTGGAGGGCAGCTTCGACGCCGCCGAGCGCACCTGGTTCTGGGACGTCAACGCCGCCTACAGCAAGAACGAGGCCGACCAGACCAACCGCGGCAGCTACAACATCCGCAACGTCAACATCGCCCTGGGCGATCCGGCGGTGTGCGCGGCGACGCCGGGCTGCGTGCCGCTCAACATCTTCGGAGGCCCCGGCACGATCACGCCGCAGATGCTGCAATGGATCCAGCCGATCGTGCGCGACCGCAGCGAGCAGGAGCTGACCCAGTTCACCGCCAACATCTCCGGCGACCTGTTGGAGATGTGGGCCGGTCCGTTGTCGTTCGCCGGCGGTTACGAGTTCCGCAAGTACGAGGGCTCCTACCAGCCCGATCCGATCACCGTGGCCGGCTTCTACAACGGCGTGCCGTCGTTGCCGACCTCGGGCGAGTACGACGTCAACGAGGTGTACGTCGAATTCAACGTGCCACTGTTCAAGGACAGCCCGTTCGGCAAGGGCCTCGACCTGAGCCTGGCCGGCCGCTACTCCGACTACTCCACCTTCGGCGGCCAGTTCACGCCCAAGTACGGCCTGCGCTGGCAGGTCGCCGACGAGCTGCTGTTCCGTGCGACCTATGCCGAAGGGTTCCGTGCGCCGTCGATCGGCGAGCTGTACGGCTCGGCCAGCCGCGCCGACCTGCAGATCGACGACCCCTGCCTGATCGGTGTCGACGGTTCGCCTGCCACCGGCAACCCGGCCAACTGCACCGCGCTGGGCGTGCCGCCCGGGGCCGCGCAGTCGAATTCGCAGATTTCGGTCACCACCGGCGGCAATGACCAGCTTGAGCCCGAAACCGCGCGCAGCTTCACCGCCGGCATGGTGTTCAGCCCGGCCTTCGCCAGCGACGTGTCGTGGTCGCAGAAGCTCGATTTCGAGGTCACGTTCTATCGCCATGCCATCGAGGGCGCGGTGCAGGCGATCGACGCGCAGACCCAGCTCGACCTGTGCGTGGACACGCTCGATCCGCTGTTCTGCGACGGCATCACGCGGTCTTCGGTCGGCAGCATCAACGGCTTCAACAACCGCCTCACCAACCTCGGCTCGATCAAGACCTCGGGCTGGGACGCCGATGTGTTCTGGACCTTGCCGGAGACTTCGTTTGGCCAGTTCAAACTGAGCTGGCAGAACACCTTCGTCACCCGCTACGACGCGGTCGGCGCGGCCGGGCAGGTGCAACCGCGCACGGTCGGCATCGAAGTCACCGACAGCGCGATCCCGGACTGGACCTCGACCGCGACGCTGGACTGGCACATGGACCGCTGGAACGCGGCGTGGACCGTGCGCCACCTGTCGGAGCTGAAGGAGGACTGCGGCGACGCGGCGTCGTTCCCGATCTGCAGTGACGGCGCGATCGTCGGCACCGACGATGCCGGCGATCCGATCTGGGCCGGCACCAACAAGCTCGATGCCACCACCTACCACGACATCCAGCTGGGCTATCGCTTCGACTGGCTCAAGGGCCTGCAGCTGACCGGCGGCGTCAACAACCTGTTCAACGAAGACCCGCCGATCTGCCTGTCGTGCTCGCTCAACGGCTACGACGCCTCCAACTACGACATTCCGGACGGGCGTTACTTCTACGTGCGTGCCGATCTGCGTTTCTGAGCGGACCCGTCAGCGGCGAAACAGGAACGGCCGGTGGTTCGCCACCGGCCGTTCTTTTGCGTCGGACTGTCCACGGTCAGGGACGTGTCAGTGCTGGATCCTTGCGCTTTGGATAGACCACGATGATCACCAGGTCCTCGTCGCCGAGCTGCTTCAAACCGTGCGTGCTGCCGTTGCGGGTCAGGATGGCATCGCCGGCACCGACCTGGCTGCGTTTGCCGTCGAGCAGCAGTTCGCCACGGCCGGACAGCACGTAGTAGATCTCGTCCTTGTCGTTGCGGTGCGTGCCGATGGTCGCGCCGCGGTGCAGCGCGCGCTGGCGGAACACGATGTCGAAGCCTTGCGCGGCCTCGAAGAACGGATACGCCGTGGTGGTGCCCAGGCCTTCGTGCGGGCCGGGTTGCTGCACGGCGATGTCGTGTGCGTGCTGCACGTACGAATCGCTGCGCGGGCCGTCGGTTGCGGTCGGTTCTGCGGCGTGACAGGAAAGAGCGGCCGCGATCACCAGGATCGCGGCCGTGAGGCGATGCCGACGTGGGGAGGGGGTCATCGTGGCTGCCTCCAGAACGTGTACGCGCCGGTCAGCGCGCCAGCCAGCCGCCGTCGACCGGGATGATCGCGCCGTTGATGTAGTCCGACGCACGCGAGGCCAGGAACACCGCCGCGCCGCCCAGGTCGGACGGCTCGCCCCAGCGCTCAGCCGGGATGCGGTCGAGGATCGCCTTGCTGCGCGCCTCGTCCGCGCGCAGCTGGGCGGTGTTGTCGGTGGCCATGTAGCCTGGCGCGATCGCGTTGATGTTGAGGCCGCGACTAGCCCACTCGTTGGCGAGCAGGCGGGTGATGCCGGCGATGCCGCTCTTGCTGGCGGTGTACGACGGCACGCGGATGCCGCCCTGGAACGACAGCATCGAGGCGATGTTGATGATCTTGCCGCGGCCCTGGGCGAGCATGTGCTTGCCGGCGGCCTGCGACATGAAGAACGCGCCCTTGATGTTGACGTTCATGACGTCGTCCCAGTCCTTCTCGCTGAACTCGACCGCGTCGGCGCGGCGGATCAGGCCGGCGTTGTTGACCAGGATGTCGAGGCCGCCGAGGCCGGCGACGGTCTCGCGGACGATGCGCTCGACCGGCTCGACGCTGGACAGGTTGGCCTCGATGTCGACAAAGCGGCGGCCGAGCGCGCGGACTTTCTGCGCGGTTTCATCGGCCGGGACGATGCCGGCGCCGGCGATGTCGGCACCGGCTTGCGCCAGTGCCAGCGCGATGCCCTGACCCAGGCCGGTGTTGGCGCCGGTGACCAGCGCGACCTTGCCTTCAAGACTGAACGGATTGGCCATCGGCATTTCCCCTTGCGATTCGGTTGACGGTCATGAGCCCGCGAAGGGCTTCGTTGTATTGCTCGTCATTCCCGCTTTCGCGGGAATGACGTCATGGATGAATTACTTGAGCTGGCAGATGTCGAGCTGGTGCATGTCGGTGTAGTCGAGGTTCTCGCCACCCATGGCCCAGATGAAGCAGTAGTTCCTGGTACCCGAGCCCATGTGGATCGACCACGGTGGCGACACCACCGCCTCGTCGTTGGCGATCACCAGGTGGCGCATGTCGGCCGGATCGCCCATGAAGTGCATGACGCGCTGGTCGCCGAGGTCGAAGTAGAAGTAGACCTCCGAGCGGCGGTCGTGCAGGTGCGGCGGCATGGTGTTCCAGACGCTGCCGGGCTTGAGCACGGTCAGGCCGAGCAGCAGCTGGCACGACTGGCAGGTGGCCGGGACGATGTACTGGTAGATCGTGCGTTCGTTGCTGGTTTCCAGTGCGCCGCGCTCCAGCGGCACCGCCTGCGAGATCGAGATGTGCTTGGTCTCGAAGCGGGTGTGCGCCGGGGTCGAGGCCAGGTAGAACTTGGCCGGCGTGGCGGCATCGCCCGAGGCGAATTCGACCTGCGCGCTGCCCATCGGCACGTACAGGCCGTCCTTGGGCTGCAGGGTGTAGGCGGTGCCGTCGACGGTGACCGTGCCGACACCGTCGCCGACATTGACCACGCCCAGCTCGCGACGCTCCAGGAACGGCTTGCCGGCGGCCGAGGCCGGTTCGGTCTGGGCCGGCAGCGCGATGGCGGCCGTGGTCGGGGCGGCGCCACCGATCACAAAGCGCTCGTTGTGCGAGTAGTTCAGCGTGACCTGGCCGGCCGTGAACAGGTCGCCGATCAGGTAGCGCTCGCGCAGCTGCTCGTTGCTGGCGCCGACCATCATGTCGGGGTGGGTGGCGTGGTAGGTCTTGCGGAACATCGGGCCTCCAGAATCTCGGGTTTTTGCGGTGCCTTGCGGCCGTTGGGCCATCATAATCGGGTTTAGGTAACCGGTGTCAATTTTGCCTGGGAAACCCGTCGCGGGGTGGTGCCAAGGGTGGGTCAGGGGTGCGGGCGCTGGCTGGAGTCGCGCACGAGCAGCTGCGGGGTGACCGTGCGCGGCGCCAGCGGCGCCGGGGCGGCCTCGTCGGCCAGCAGGATCTGCGCGGCCTGGCGGCCGATGTCGCGGGTCGGCGAGTGGATCGTGGTCAGCGCCGGCCACAGCTGCGCGGCCACCGGGCTGTCGTCGTAGCCGACCACCGACAGGTCGCCGGGGATCGCCAGGCCGCGCCGCATCGCCGCCTTGTACACGCCGGCGGCCATTTCGTCGTTGCAGGCGAAGATCGCGGTCGGCCGTGGCGACTTGGCCAGCAGGTACTCGGCACCGGCAACGCCGGAATCGAAGGTGTAACCGCCCTCGAAGATGTAGTCGGCCGGCAGTTCGATGCCGCGCTCGCCCAGACCGTCGAGGAAGCCGCCGCCGCGCTCGATGGTGGAGCGGTAGCGGCGCGGGCCGGTGATCAGGCCGAGCGTGCGGTGGCCCAGTGACTCCAGGTAGTTGGCGGCCTCGGTGCCGGCCTGGCGGTCGTTGGTGACCAGCATGCTGGCCGGCGCGTCGAGCGGCACCGAGGCGATGCGCACGTAACGCACGCCGATCTCGCGCAGGGCCGTGGCCAGCTGCTCGTCCTCGGACACGCGCGGGATCAGGATCACGCCGTGCAGCTTCTGCTGCTGGACGAAGCGGCGCACGCCGTCGATGTAGTCCTCGCGCGAGCTGTCGCAGGGGTGCACGACCAGTTCGTAGCCGGAGTCGCGCAGCGCGTCGAGCGCGCCGTATTGCATGTTGACGATGTACTGCGCGGTCGGGTTGTCGTAAATCAGGCCGATCAGGAACGAGCGCCGGAACGCCAGCCCACGCGCCTGCGGATCGGGCGTGTAGCCGTACTGCTTCATCAGCGCCAGCACCTTCTCGCGCGTTTCCGGGTGAACCAGCGGCGAGTTGTTGATGACACGCGAGACGGTCTTCTTCGACACGCCGCTCAACCGGGCGATGTCGTTGATCGTGGCCTTGCCGGGCAGCACCGCGGGCGGCTCGGGCGCAGTGCCCGGGTTGCGTGCGGCGGCGGTGCGGCGGCGGGAACTGGATTCGGTCATGGTGCGTGGATTCTATCCGTCGCGTGCCCGTGACGTCCGGTCACGGCAACGCGCGGTAGCGGAAGTCGCGGAAGTGCACGCGGCCGTCGCCGGCAGCGTAGATCGCCGGCTTCAGCGCCAGGAACTGGCCGGCGACATTGTGGTGGTAGCCGGACACTTCCATCTGCACCGGGTACTTCTGCCAGTGCTTGCCGTCGGTGCTGGTGTGGAAGGTGACGATGTGCCGGTGGTTGGTCACCCGCAGCCACAGCGTGCCGCCCTTGCCCGGCGCCAGGCCCTCGACCGGACGCTCCTGGCCGTAGCGGTGCATGACGAATTTTTCGCCATTGCTGCCCACGCCCACGTACAGGCGATCGTTGTAGAACAGCAGCGCCCCAGCAATCGCGCCCGGCTCGATCTGCATCTGCACGTCGAACTGGTAGGCCTTGTCGCCGGCGATCACGGTCAGCGGCGAGCTGTCATGCGGGGTCTTGCCCTTGCCCTGCACGCTCATCGTGCCGTCGGCGAAGGACAGTCGCTGGTACTCGTCCTGCGCGGGATTGAAGAACGACCACTGCTGGCCGAGCTTCCTGCCGTCGAAGGTGTCCGACAGCGCCATGCCGTGCTGGCCGATCTTCGCGCCGGAAGGCTTCTTCAGCGGCTGGCCGAGGTCGCCGCCCTTGGCGATGAACCAGCCGTCGTCGGTCCATTCGATCGGTTCCAGCAGCGCTTGGCGGCCCAGCGTCCAGTACCCGTTCTCGTAGCCGTGGTAGATCATCCACCAGCGGCCGTCGGTGCCTTCGAGCACGGTGGCGTGGCCGCGCGACCACCACGGTTCACCGCGGTCGACGGTGCGCACGATCGGATTGTTGGGCGCGTTCTGCCACGGCCCGTGGATCGACTTCGAGCGCGCGGTGATCACCATGTGCCCGGTCGGCGGGCCGGCGGTGCCGCCGACCGCGGTGGTCATGTAGTACCAGTCGCCGCGCTTGTGGATCTTCGGGCCTTCCTGCGCGTAGCCCTCCACGTCCCAGCTTTCCGGGTACTGCCAGCCGTCGTAGACGTGTCTGGGTTCGCCAACCACGCGCAAACCGTCGTCGGACAGCTGCACGTAATCGCCGCCACTGAGGAACAGGTAGCGCTTGCCGTCCTCGCCCACCGCATGGCCCGGGTCGATGTACTTGCCCAGGCCGATGTTGACCGGCTCGCTCCACGGGCCGCGGATGTCGTCGGCCCAGACCACGTAGTTGCTGCGGGTGCTGCCCTCGGTGCCGCCGGTGCGGGCCGGGAAGTAGATGTAGTAGCGGCCCTTGTGCTTGACGATGTCGGGTGCCCAGATCGAGCCGACATTCTTGCTGATCGCGTGATCCAGCGGCTGCCAGTTGACCAGGTCGCGCGAGTGCCAGATCGGCAGGCCGGGGTAGGCGTCGAACGAGGACGAGGTCAGGTAGTAGTCGTCGCCGTCCTTGAGCACCGACGGGTCGGGGCGGTCACCGGCGAACACCGGGTTGAGGAAGGTGCCGTTGCCCAGGTCGGCCTGGCGCTGCTGTTCGATGCCGCGCTGCCACTGTGGCGCAGCCGAGTCGGCTACGGACGGCGTGACGGCGAAGCTGCTGGCCGACAGGATCAGGCCGGTGGCCAGGGCGGCAACGGCCCAGTGACGCGACAGCTTCATCGGAACTCCTGCAACGAAGAGATGTGGGGTCAGGGCTTGCGCTGGGCCAGGCGCTGCTGCCAGCGCGGGTAGTCGCGCTCGAGCAGGGACTGCGGCCAGGTGCCGTACCAGTTGTAGCCGGTGCGGCGCTCGCGCGGGATCTGGTCGTAACTGGCGACGCGTTCGCCCTCGCGGTTGGCGAGCACCACGGTGTTGTCGGCCAGGTCGTAGAAGCGCGCCCACAGCGGCGGCGCGGCCGGGTCGGCGACCAGGCGGCGGTCGCTGGTGCTGCTGTGGTAGCGGTACTGCTCCGCCGTGGCCTGCACGGTCTCCAGGCGCTGGCCGTGCAGTTGCACGCGGCGCAGCCACGCCACCGCCGCGTCGACCGCGGCGACCACCTGCGGCGACGGCACGGGGATCGACATCAGGTAGCGCACGGTCGACACGCTCTCGTCGACCACGATCGACGGCAGTTCGAAGCGGCGCCCGCGCACCGGCTGCAGCGTGGCCGGGTCGTACTGGCCGGCCCAGGCGGTGGCGATGCCGTCCTGGCGCACCTGCAGGCGCAGCACGCAGTCGTCGCCGCGCGCGACCGCGGCGTCGATGCGCTGGCGTTGCGCGGCATCGACGAAGGCGAAGTCGCCCTGGCCGCGAGCACCGTCAACGGAGCCGGTCTGACGCAGCGCGCTCAGCACGCCGGGAGTGACCTCGTCGGCGAAGGTGATCAGACCGTGGTAGCTCTCGCGCGCCGGCACCGAGTGCGGCCAGCCGCCGCAGCCGGGCAGCTGCTGGGCGAGGATGAAGTCCAGTCCGCGCACGGCCGCGGCGCGGTAACGCGCGTCGCCGGTGCGCGCCTGCGCCGCGGCCAGGTACTGCACCTGGGTGTAGCTGTTGCGGTTGTCGAAACTGCCGCCGTTGCGCGACTGCTCGCCCAGCAGGCGGGCGCGCTCGGCCTGGTCGAGGATGCGCGCCGGGTCCTGGTTGACCGGCCAGCCGCCGTCGGCGTGCTGGTAACGCAGCAGGTTGTCGGCGATCTGCGCGACTTGTTCCGGCGCGTAGCGCGGGTAGTCTTGGCCGTGCGTGCTTTGCCAGTGCTTGATGCCGTCGTCAAAGCCGTCCAGCGACGGCGCGGTTGGCTTGTCGGCGGCCAGGGCGGCTGCGGGTACGGTCAGCAACAGGCCCAGGACGAGCCTGCCCAGAACCAGCTTGCCCAGAACCAGCCTGCCCAGGACCAGTACGAATCGGCGCAGGTGCATCGCTCAGGCCCTCAGCAGCGCCGGCAGCCACAGCGACAGCTGCGGGAAGAACGCCACCACCAGCAGCACCAGCAGGCCGGCCAGCCAGAATGGCCAGATCGTGCGCATGCTCTCGCCGACAGTGATCTTGCCAATCGAAGTACCGATGAACAGCACCGAGCCGATCGGCGGGGTGACCAGGCCCATGCCGCCGGCCAGCACCATGACCAGGCCAAAGTGGATCGGGTCGATCCCGTAGGCCTTGACCACCGGCAGGAAGATCGGCGTGCAGATCAGGATCTTCGGCGCCAGGTCCATGAACATGCCCAGCAGCAGCAGGATGACCACGATCATCAGCAGCACCGTGGTCTGGCTGTCGGCGATCGACTGCAGGAAGGTCACGGCCGCGGCCGGCACTTCCAGGTACGCCAGCAGCCAGCCGAACACCGCCGCGGTGGCGATCACGAACAAGATCACGCCGGTGGTGCGCGCGGCATGCGTGACCGAGGCGAAGAACTCGCCCCAGCCCAGCTGGCGATACAGAACCGCGGTGACCAGCAGCGCGTACACCACTGCGATCGCCGCGCTCTCCACCGCGGTGAAGATGCCGGCGCGGATGCCGACGAAGATCAGCGCGACCAGGCCCAGCCCCGGCAGCGCGCCGATCAGGCGCAGCAGCACCGCGCGCCAACCCGGGAACGGCTCGGTGCCGTAGCCGCGGTGGCGGGCCACGGCGTAGCCGGTGACCATCATCGCCGCGGTCATCAGCAGCGCCGGCACGATGCCCGCCGCGAACAGGTCGGCGATCGACAGCCCGCCGCCGGCCGCGGCCGAGAACAGGATCAGGTTGTGCGACGGCGGCACCAGCAGTGCGACCAGTGCCGCGGTCATGCTGACGTTGACGGCGTAGTCGCGGTCGTAACCGCGGTTGATCATCTGCGGGATCATGGTGCCGCCGACCGCCGAGACGTCGGCGATGGCCGATCCGGACACGCCGCCGAAGAACAGCGACGACAGCACGCTGACCTGGCCCAGGCCGCCGCGCATGCGCCCGACCAGCGAGGCCGCCAGCGCGATGAGGCGGTCGGAGATGCCGCCGCGCAGCATCAGTTCACCGGCGAAGATGAACAACGGGATCGCGATCAGCGACGCCGAGCCGGCGCCGGCGGAGATCTGCTGCATCAGCACCATGGACGGCAGGTCCAGGTACAGCAGGGTGGCCAGCGCGGCGACGGCCAGCGAGAAGGCGACGGGAACGCCGGCGAGCAGCAACAGCACGAACAGGCCCAGCAGGATGGCGATGGCCATGGCTCAGGACACTCCTTCTGCGCGCGACGGCCGCACGGCCTGCCACGCCTTGAACAGGGCGAACAGCGTGATCAGCGCACCGCCGAGCGACAGCGGCAGGTAATTGATGCTCTGCGGCATCGATGCGCCGGCAATCTTGATGTCCAGGCCGTCGAGCAGCAGCAGGCCGGCCCACCAGGCCACCACCGCGCCGACCGCCGCGATCAGCAGCGGGCGGCCGATGTCGAGCGCGCGGCGCAGGCTGGCGTGGGTGTGGTCGGCGAGCAGGTAGAAGCCGAAATGGCGGTTGGTGTGCACGCCGGCGGCGGCGCCCAGGCTCATGGCCGTGCTCAGCAACAGCAGCGTGACCGGCTCGGTCCAACTGGGCGAGTCGTTGAGCACGTAGCGGGTGAACACCTGCCAACCCTGCACCACCACCAGGCCGAGCAGGGCGGCGGCGGAGGTGGCGATGGCGAGCGCGGCGATGCGGTCGAACACGCGCTGTACGGCGCCGGCCGGCGCTTCGATGGCGGCCTCGGGCATGTGGGCGGCCTCGGCTTCGGTTGCGATCTCATTCATGGGGTTCGCCTCAGGCCAGGTCGCGGATGCGGCGGTACAGGGCTTCGATCTCCGGCCGGCGGTGGTACTCGTCCAGCAGCGGCTGGGCGGCCTTGCGGAAGGCCGGCATGTCGACGTCGTTGGCCTGGATGCCGTGGTCGAGCACCGTCTTGCGTGCGGTGGCTTCCGACTCGTCCCACAACTCGCGCATCACCGGCACGGAGGCCCGCGCGGTGTGCAGGACGAGTTCGCGGTCGGCCGGGGACAGCGCTTCGATGGTGGCGCGCGACATCACCAGCACGTCGGGTGCATAGGAGTGCTGGCTCTGCGACCAGTAGCGCGCGGCCTCGAAATGGCGGCTGGACTGGAAGCTGCGCATGTTGTTCTCGGCGCCGTCGATCATGTGCGTCTCCATGCCCGAGAAGGTCTCGCCCAGCGACATCGGCGTCGGGTTGGCGCCCAGCAGGCGGATCAGCTTGATGAAGATGTCGGAGGAGGCCACGCGGATCTTCAGTCCGTGCAGGTCGCCTGGCTGCACGATCGGGTGCTTGGAGTTGTAGAAGCAACGCGCGCCAGAGTCGTAGATCGCCAGGCCGACCAGGCCGCGCGACTGGAAGCTGCGCAACACTTCGGTGCCGACGTCGCCGTCGAGCGCGCGGCGGCAGTGCGCCACCGACTCGAACACGTACGGCAGGCACAGCGCCTGGGTCAGCGGGAAGGCGTTGTTGAGCGCGCCGGAGTAGACGCGGGTGATATCGATCGCGCCGAAGCGGGCCATGTCGATGGACTCGGCCTCGCGGCCGAGCTGGCCGGAGTGGTACTGGCGCAGGCGCAGGCGGCCGCCGGTCTCGCGCTCGAGCTGCTCGCCGATCCACTGCACCGCCTGCACGGTCGGGTAGTCCTTGACGTGCACGTCGGTGGCGGTGAGCACGCGCGCACCGTCATCGGCGACCGCGCGCAGCGACGGCAACGCGGCCGCGGCACAGGCCGCGCCGACGCCGGCAATGAAGCTGCGGCGCGAGGTCATGCGTGATCTCCCGTCGGTGTGGCCGCCACGGCGTCGCAATGCAGCTCGCCCCAAGAGCCGAACGATACCCGGGCGTGTTGGCCGGCGACGATGTCGTGGATGCCGGTGCTGGCGCCGGTGCTGACCAGGGTGCCGGCGCGCAGCGGGTAGCCGCGCCGGGCGCAGCGGTTGAGCGCGAACACGAGCGCGGCGCGCAGGCCGCCGGGGATGTTGGGCGCGCCGCCGCGGCCGACGCTGGCGCCGCCGATGAAGGTCTCGCACAGCAGGCGGGACTCGTCGATCTCGCGCCAGCCGGGGATCTGCGGGCCGAGGATCAGGCCGGCGTTGTTGCCGAAGTCCGACACCACCACCGGCGGCCCGAGTTCGTTGATCAGCGGCAGTGGGCTGCCGGCCAGCTCGATGCCGACGAACAGCGCATCGACCAGGGTCTCGGCCTCGGCGTGGCTGAAGTCGGTGCGGTCGGCCGGCGCGTCGGCCCCCAGCCGGAACACGTACTCGGCCTCGACGGCGGCGAATCCCCCCGGAATCACCGCAAACCGGCCGGCCACACCGGATGCCGGCATTTGCACGGCGTTGGCGAAGATCGGCCCGACCAGACGCTCCTCACCCAGGCGCGGCTCCCAGGCCGGCGGGATGCGGCCGACCTTCCAACCCGCGATCGGCTGTCCCCACAGCGCGATTGCACGGTCCTGGCAGGCGTAGCCCTGGTCGAGCGTGGCCGGCAGCGCGCCCGGGTAGTCCGGCAGGGCCTGCGCGGCGCGACGTGCCTGCACCAGCCGCTGGGCGGTCGCGGCGCTGTCGAAGCCGTCGTTCGACGGGTGTGTGTCCATGCCTGTTCGTTTCCCCGGAGCGTGGCTGAGAAGATGGCCCGTAAGGGGAGTTGTATAGGAAACCGGTGTCATTGACAATCGGGTCCACGGTCCGAACCGGCTCAGGGGAGATGTTGGATGGAAGAACTCAAGCAAATACAGGGTTTTATCGGCAATCGACGGGGTCTTGGCCGGGCACTGCCGGTGCTGATCGCGGCCACGATTGCCGCCGGATTGGCCCCCGGTGCCATTGCCATGTCCGCGGGGACAGGCGCCGTCACGGCCGCCGCCGCGACGGATGCCCCGCTGGCCTTCCCGGGCGCGCAGGGCTGGGCCGCGCGCACGCCGGGCGGCCGCGGCGGCCGCATCATCCGCGTCACCTCGCTGGCGGCCGAAGGGCCGGGCTCGTTCGCCGAGGCGGTCAACGCCAAGGGCCCGCGCACCGTCGTGTTCGAGGTCGGCGGCGTGATCGACCTGGGCATGAAGGAGCTGCGCATCAACGAGCCGTTCCTGACCATCGCCGGCCAGACCGCGCCGGCGCCCGGCATCACGATCATCAAGGGCGGGCTGACGATCGCGGCCCACGATGTGATCGTGCGCCACCTGCGCGTGCGTCCCGGCGACGGCCACCGGCCGAAACGCTCCGGTGACATCGACGCGATCACCGCCGTGCGCGGCGCGCGCGACGTGATCGTCGACCACTGCTCGCTGAGCTGGGCCACCGACGAGAACCTGTCGGCGTCGAGCACGCGCTTCCTCGGCGAAGGCGAGAAGGGGTGGATGGAGGCGGCCTCGCGCCGCATCACCTACAGCCACAACATCATCGCCGAGGGTCTGGCCAATGCCACCCACGCCAAGGGCGAGCACAGCAAGGGCTCGCTGATCCACGACCACGTCAACGACGTGCTGATCGTCGGCAACCTGTACGCGCACAACTACGAGCGCAACCCGCTGTTCAAGGGCGGCGCGCGCGGGCAGGTGCTCAACAACCTGATCTACAACCCGGGCCAGCGCGCGATGCATTACAACCTGATCGCCGAGGAATGGCAGGGCCATGCGTACTCGCGCGGGCAGATGGTCGCGCGCGGCAACGTGCTGCGCGCCGGCATCTCGACCGAGCCGCTGGCGTTGTTCATGGCCGGCGGCTCCGGCGACATCGACGTGTACTTCGATGACAACCTCGCCGTCGACCGCATCGGCCAGCCGCTGCCGCAGCAGGGCCGTTACACCACGGCGCCGATCTCGATCGATGCGATCAAGCGCGCGCCGGCACTGCCGTTCGGCGTGACGCTGCTGCCATCGGCCAAGGTGCAGGACGCGGTGATCGCCGACGTCGGCGCGACGCCGTGGAACCGCGACCCGATCGACCGCCGCATCGTCGCCGACGTGGTCGAAGGCCGCGGCGTCATCATCGACAGCCAGGACGAGGTCGGCGGCTATCCGCAGTACGCGCTGACCCGCAAGGCCTTTGTCGAGGCGGAGTGGCACCTCGACACGATGGAGCCACGCACGTCGTATCCGCGCGGCGAGCCGTTGAGGTAAGGCATCGCGATGCACAAGCTCGCGCTGGTTGTCCTGCTGCTGTTCGCCGGCGCCGCCGGCGCGGACACGCCGTCGGCCGACACCGCGGCGGAAGCGGCCTCGCGCCTGTACCTGTGGCCCGACGAAATCGCGCCGGGCTCGCAACGCGTCGCGCTCGCGCAGCAGATCGTCGAGCGCAGCCACAACCCGGCGCTGCCCGACCGCATCGTCACCGGCGTCACCCGCCCGCACCTGGTCGTGTACCGGCCGGCGAAGCCGAACGGCGCGGCGCTGCTGGTGATCCCCGGTGGCGGCTATCGCCGCATCGTGCTCGACAAGGAAGGCTCGGCGCTGGCACCGGTGTTTGCCGACCAGCTCGGCTACACGCTGTTCGTACTGCGTTACCGCCTACCCGGCGAAGGCCACGACGATGCGCGGGATGCCCCGCTCGCCGACGCGCAGCGCGCGCTGCGGCTGATCCGTGCGCGCGCGCACGAGTGGCGGCTCGACCCGCAGCGCATCGGCGCGATCGGTTTCTCGGCCGGCGGCCACGTCGCCGCCAGCCTCGGCACGCGTTTCGACGAGCGCCTGCGCGCGCCGGTCGATGCGCGCGACGGCATCAGCGCGCGCCCGGACTTTGTGTTGCTGATGTATCCGGTGATCGACATGGGCGTGCACGCGCACGCGATCTCGCACGAACGCCTGCTCGGCGCCGCGCCGACGCCGGCACAGATCGCCGCGTACTCGCTGCAGAACCGGGTCGGTGCCACCACGCCGCCGACCTTCCTGCTGCACGCCAGTGACGACACGTCGGTGGCGGTCGACAACAGCCTGCTGTTCTACGACGCCTTGCGCCGTGCCCACGTGCCGGCGCAGCTGCATCTGTACCCGCACGGCGGCCACGGCTTCGGCGTGCGCGATATCGCCGGCTCGCCGCTGGCGCTGTGGCCACAGATGGCCGATGCCTGGATCCGTTCGGTGACGGAGAAGACACCATGAGTGCACCGAGTTCCTTCCCCGAGGGTGTGCCGGCTACGACGCGCCGCGACTTCCTGCGCGCGGGCGCCAGCCTCGCCGCGGCGCTGGCGTGGCCGGTCTGGGCGCCCGCCGCCAGCGGCGCCGACAGCGTGATCGTCCGCACCCGCAGCGGCCGCGTGCGCGGCACCCTTGATCGCGGCGTGCACGTATTCAAGGGCCTTGCTTACGGCGCCGACACCGCCGCGCGCCGGTTCCGGCCGGCCGTGCCGGAAGCGCCCTGGCGCGGTGTCCGCGACGCCATCGCGTTCGGCGCAGCCGCGCCGCAGTCGAAAGGCAAAGAGGCGATCAGCGAGGACTGCCTGTTCCTCAACGTGTGGACGCCGGGCCTGGGCGACGGCGGCAAGCGCCCGATCCTGGTCTACATCCACGGCGGCGGCTACAACAACGGTTCCGGCAGCGACCCGCTCTACGACGGTGGCAACCTGTGCCGACGCGGCGACGTCGTCGTCGTCACCGTCAATCACCGCCTCAACGCGTTCGGCTACCTGCACCTGGGCGGGTTCGATGCCGCGCAGTACGCCGGCTCCGGCAACGTCGGCCAACTCGACCTGATCCAGGCGCTGCAGTGGGTCAAACAGCACGCGCATGCGTTCGGCGGCGACGCCGGCAACGTCACCGTGTTCGGCCAGTCCGGCGGCGGCGCCAAGATCGCCACGCTGATGGCGATGCCGGCCGCGGCCGGCCTGTTCCACCGCGCCTGGACGATGAGCGGCCAGCAGGTCACCGCCGCCGGCCCGCGCGCGGCGACGCAACGCGCGCAGGTCTTGCTCGACGCGCTGGGCGTGCCGTCCGACCGGCTCGACCGCCTGCTCACGCTGCCGCCTGAAAAGTTGCTGGAGGCGGCGCAGGCACGCGACCCGTCGCGGGTGGAGAGCAGCGCGCTGTACTTCGGCCCGGTGCTCGACGGCACCACGCTGCCGCGGCACCCGTTCTGGCCGGACGCGCCGGTACAGTCGGCGCGCATCCCGATGGTGATCGGCAACACCCGCGACGAGACGCGCGCCTTCCTCGGCAATGATCCGAAGAACTTCGCTCTGAGCTGGGACGACTTGCCGGCCAAGCTCGAACGCGAGCAGTTCGTCGACCTGCCGGTCGCCGACGTGGTCGCCGAATACCGCCGCCTGTACCCGCACTACACGCCGTCGCAGATGTTCTTCGCCGCCACCACCGCCGGGCGCTCGTGGCGCGGCGCGATCGAGGAGTGCGAGGCGCGCGCGCGGCAAACCGTGCCGGCGGCCGCGCCGACCTGGGCCTACCAGCTCGACTGGGGCTCGCCGCTGGACGGCGGCAAGTTCGGCGCGTTCCACACGCTCGACATCGCGCTGGTGTTCGACAACGTGCGCCAGCCCGGTTCGCGCACCGGCGACGGCATGGAGGCGCAGGCGCTGGCCGCGGCGATGAGCGCGGCCTTGCTCGCCTTCGCGCGCAGCGGCAACCCGAACCATGCCGGCCTGCCGGCGTGGGCGCCCTATTCGCTGGAACGCCGCGAGACGATGCTGTTCGATGCGACGTCGACGCTGGCCAACGACCCGCGCGGCGGCGAACGGCGGCTGTACCAGCGCGTGCCGTTCGTACAGCGCGGAACGATGTGAGCCAACGTCACGGCATCCGCGTGATTGCGGCGGCGTTCAAATCGCGCCGTGCAGCGGCGGACGACGCAATCAATCAATCGACAAGGGGAAAAGAGCGATGACGAGAACATCGTTGTTCGGGGTGCTGATGCTGGCGGGCCTGCATGCCGTCGCTGCAGAACCGCGCCCGCCGGTGACGCCGATCCGCGCCGACAAGCTGATCCTGGTCGGCGACTCCACGGTGTCCGTGCACAGCGGCTGGGGCGGTAGCTTCTGCAACCGCCACGTCACCTCGTTCCTGGCCTGCGTCAACCTCGCCCGCGGCGGCCGCAGCACCTACAACTACCGCGCCGAGGGCTCGTGGGAGATCGTCGAGCGCGAGATGCGCGGCGGCGGTTACCGCCACGTCTACGTGCTGGTGCAGTTCGGCCACAACGACCAGCCCGGCAAGCCCGGGCGTTCGACCGATCTGGCCCGCGAATACCCGGACAACCTGCGCCGCTACATCGACGACATCCGCGCTGCCGGTGCCACACCGGTGCTGGTGACGCCGTTGACGCGGCGCCAGTTCGTCGACGGAACGCTGGTCGACGACCTCACGCCGTGGGCGCAGGCGATGCGCCAGGTCGCGACGCAGGCGCGCGTGCCGCTGGTCGACCTGCATGCGCGCAGCACGGCCGCGGTGCAGGCGCTGGGCCCTGTCGGTGCGATGCAGTTTGCACAGCGCCCGCCGTCGCCGGAACTGGTCGCTGCGGCGCAGGGCGGCACCACCGCCGACGCTGCGTCGATGCCGGCGACTGGCACGACCACCGCTACGCCCACGGCCCGCGCCGCCGGCAACACCGCGGTCGAACCGATGGGCCAGGCCAAGCTCGCCTTCGACTACACCCACCTGGGCCCGGCCGGCGCGGACTTTTTCGCCGTCATCGTCGCCGACGAGCTGGCGCGCGCGGTGCCGCAGTTGCGGGCGCAGCTGGTGCCTTAAGCCGCGGGCGTTTCCGCTTCCCAACGATGGAACGAGCCCCGGATTATCCGAGGGTGGAGATGATGCGGCGACTGCATCGATGCTGGCGCCGGAAGCGACGAAGGGCGACCCGACCGGCCGCCCTTCGCCTGTCCGCTACTGCCCGCGCGCCCGGCACACCGGTGGCGCCGGCGGGCCCGGCGGCACCGGGTTCCAGCCGTCGTTGCCGGCCAGGTAAGCCTGCGGCGTGTGCAGCGCGGCTTCCTCGTCGTCCATCTGCGGACGGTCGATCGTGACCAGCGCGCCCGGGCCGAAGTTGCGGTACTCGCCCAGGCGGTAATTGCGCCAGTCGATGTTCGAGGTCATCGCCACCCAGCCTTCCTGCCTGAACTGCCGGCCCAGCCACGAATTGCGGATCAGCACCTGCGGCTGCGCCAATGGATTGGAACTGGGAACCCACGGGCGCCCCAGGTAGACCGTGGCGGGCGGAGCGTCGCTGGTGAAGCAACTGCGCGTGATCAGGAAACCGTGGGCGAATCCCGCCGGCGTGCTGGGCGCGGTGACGAAACCGTTGTTGCTGGTGCTGCCCCGGTCCAGCGAGCGGATCTCGCAGCCGTCGAACACCGCGGTGCCACGGCCGAAGACGAAGTCGACATCGCCTTCGATGTAGCAATTGCGGTAGTACTGCCGCGCCGGCACCGAATCGCTGGGCGAGTTGGCGTACAGCGTGTCCTGGTGGCCGAGGAAGCGCACGTTGCCGAACACCAGGCGGTCGCCGGTGGTGCGTACCGCCACCGCCTGCGTGCCGGTGTTTTCCGGATGCGCCAGCCGGTCATAGGTGTTGGCGTAGGTCAGGTCGTGGGAGTGCGTGTCGTTGCCGGAAATCACCACGCAGGCGCTGCCGCTGGTGCCGTAGGTGCCGCCGTCCGGGCGTGACGTACCGGCGGAGCGGTCGCAGGAAATGATCACGTCGCGCGCGTTGCCGCTGGCGCCGGCCAGGGTCAGGTTGGGCTTGCTGGCCGGAATCGTCAGCGGCTGCGGATAGACGCCCGGTTCGATCAGCACGGTCACGCGCTGGCTGCTGTACGCGGGCGCGGCGTCCACCGCGGCCTGCACGGTGGTGTAGTCGCCGGAACCGTCGGCGGCGACGACGATCACCGGTCCGTCGAGGTCCTGCGGTTGCGCCGCGGTGGCGGGAACCGCGGCAAGCATGCCCGGCAGCAATGCGGACAGCAGGCAGGTGCGATAGCTGCGAAGTCTCATCTCGATGCTCCTTGGGTGGCGGAAGCGTCGGGCCTGCCGTGAATGACGGCGGCAGGCTTACCGGCGCGATGGTGGATGCACACGACGGGGGAGTTGCAGGAAAGAACCTTCAGGCGTTCCGGGGCCGGGGCTCAGCGGAACGCGCCCGCCCCCTGTTGTACCGAGACCGGCACCGTGCCCGCCGGTTCGATCGGCCCGTGCAGCGTCGGCTGCCAATCCGTTTCCGGCAGCAGCGCGGTGTCATGGCTGGCGTTGTAGGCGGCCACCACGTCCACCGTGCTGTGTTCCGACACGCCATTCACCAGCGTGCCTTCGGCGTGAATCGCCGTGCCCTTCGACACCGAGATGAAGCGGTCCGGCGTGACCGCCGCGCCGACGCGGAAGTGGTTGTTCTGCGCGTAGATTCGCGACTCGGCGCCGACGCCCCAGCTGTAGCCGTAGCGCTCCGCCGCGCTGTCGTCGCTGAGCTTGTAGTGGTTGTTGTAGAGGTGGATCTGGCCGTAGCGCACGCGCGGCACGCGCTGGCCGAGGTCGAGGAACAGATTGTGGTGCACGGTGATGCGCAGCTTGTCGCGGTCGACGACGGCGCTGTCGGAGGAGCCGACCAGCATGGTCTTGTCGTGCTGCTCGAAGCGGTTCCACGAGACCGTCACCAGGTCCGATTCGTTGGTCACGTCGAGCAGGCCGTCGTGCACCTGGTAGAGCCGGCCGAAGTAGCTCGGCAGCGTGTCGTCGGTGGTGACGCGGTCGCGCAGCGTGTTGTGGTCGACCCACACGTGGGTCGCGTTGCGCACCGAGATGCTGTCGTAAGCCGAGTTCCAGTTGCCCTGCGCGCCGTCGGTGGGCGACCACTGCGGGAAGCAGTCGAAGGTGTCTTCAAGCACCAGGTTGCGCACGATCACGTTCATCGGCTGGTTGCCGTTGCTGGACGACGGACGGATGTCGAGCCAGGCGCCGCGCAGGCCGGCACCGCGGGTGGTGCCGACGATCGTGGTGTTGGCCGGCACGCGGATACGCACGCGCGCGGACTGCGCCGCGGCCGAGGCGACGCGCGCGCGCTCGAGCGGACCGCTGGGGTTGTCGCGGCCCCAGGTCGCCGGGTCGTAGGCGGTGAGGAATGCGCCGAGCGAATACGGCGTGCCGGTCTGCGGGTCGGGCCGCGCATGGTCGTCGCAGCCGAGCGGGACACCGTTGGCGTCGACATTGGCGTCGATAATGCCTTCGATGCGGATGATCTTTGGCGTCGGATCGGGGTACTTCAATGCGGCGACCAGCGCGTTGCGGTCGCCGACGGTGTACACGTGCGCGGCGTCGGCGGCGCTGCCGCCGGTGGTGCCATCGGGCCGGGCGACGGTCTGCAGCGAGGCCCAGCCGTCGCCGGCGGGCAGGGTGTCGCGTTCGAGATCGGGGATGCGGCCGGCGATGGCGGCCAACGGCATTGCCATTGCGACAGCAAGCGCTGGCACTGTCGCCAACAGGCGACGCGATGCGGATGTCTTCATAGCCTTCCTCGTGGTTGCAGCCTGAACCTGCCGTCCTGGCGGTTGTCGTCCGCACCGTCCCGGTGAGACGCCTTTCGCTTCCGTGCATCGCCCTGTTCCGACGCACGTCCCGGGGATTCCGGGCGCGACCTGCCGATGCCCCTGCCGTCGTGCGGTGGGGCATCCAAAACCGTTGAGTTCAAAGACCTGGAGAAGCGACTTTCGGGAACGTGTCTCCCGGTGGTCCCGGAATGGAGCATGCGCTGCAGCGCTGCTTGTCCGCGCCTGCAGCCGGGTCGCGCAGGCGGGCCGTCGTCGGCTCGCCTGCGCGGGTGGACATCAGAACGTGAAGCGCGCGCCGACGTAGTACTGGCGGCCGGTGTGGGTGTACCGGTCCTGCATCGACAGTGCCGAATCGACGTAGCGGCTGTCTTCGGTGTCGAGCAGATTGATCGCTTCCATGGTCAGGGTCAGGGAATCGTTGACCCGGTAGGACATGTTGAAGTCGACGTTGCGGACGCTGTACTTGCCGGTCACGTTGGCGGTGGCCATCTCGTTGCCGTCCAGGTCCCAGACGCTTTCCTGGCTCAGCACCTCGTTGATGTAGCCATCGCGGTAGCTGGTCGAGATGCGGGCGCTGAAGGTGTTGTCGTCGTAGTAGAGGGTTGCGTTGTAGGAGTTCGGCGACAGGTTGACCAACTGGTTCTCGGTGAACTCGGTGACTACCGTGGTGTTGCCGTTGGTAGCCGAGCTGAACATGTACTTGATCGTCGAATCGACATGGGTGTAGTTCAGCTGCATGCCGAAGTTGCTCCAGACCCCCGGCAGGAAGGTGAACGGCTGCTGGTAGGCCAGCTCGTAACCCTTGAGCGGTCCGCCCGGGGTATTGAAGTAACTTTGCACGTTGAACAACGTGTCGGCGGTAAAGCCGGCCGGCAGCATGTCAAGCGAATAGCCCATGTCCTCCCACGTGGTCAGCAGGCGCGTGCGCTGGATGTAGCTGTCGATGTCCTTGTAGAACACCGCCGCCGACAACAATGCGCCTTCCTGGAAGTACCACTCCGCGCTGAGGTCGTAATTGGTCGAGCGAAATGGATCAAGCTGCGGGTTGCCGAGGTTGATCGAATAGGTTCGGTCATCGTCGGCATAGCTGGTTGGTCCTCCGCTGACGCTGGGCGAGAGGTAGGTCAGGGTCGGCCGCGCCATGGTCTTGGCCGCGCCAAAACGCAACACCACGTTCTCCGCTACGTCCCAGGCCATGTTCAGAGCCGGCAGCACGTCGTCGTAGTCGTGAGTGACGACGCTGCTGACCAGATAACGCTCGCCGGGGTCGGCGGTGGCGCTGGCGACGCCGAAGAACGCCTCGCAATCGCTCGACATGCCATCCGGATTGCTGGCCGTGCACGGCGCGTAGCCGGATGCGGTGATCTGGGTGTTGACCAGGCGCACGCCGACATTGCCGCGGAAGGCGCGGTCGAGCAGGTCGGTGTTGAAGTCCAACTGGAAGTAGGTGCCCAGGCTTTTCTCGTTGACGTCGAAGTTGTTGTTGGACGCACCGAAGTGGCCGATGCTGGCCAGGCGGTAATCGCCGCCGCGCACGCCGGTGTCGCAGTTGCAGTTGATGTCGAGCAGCTGCGATATCTTGTCGAAGTCCGGAATCAGCCAACTGCTCGGCAGGTTGTCGTCGAGGCCGCGACCAAAGCCGGACAGCGTGGTGCTCATGTCGGCCACGGACACCCCACCCGGTAACGCCTGCGCCAGGCGGCCGTAGCTGATGTGCCGGTACTCTTCCGTGCTCATGTCGTAGTCCTTGTAAGCCAGGCCGCTACGGAAGGTGAAGGTCGGGGTAAGGATGAACTGCACGTCGAGCTTGGCGGTGTCGAAGGTGTTGCTGACGTAGGACGGATTCAACCGCACCTCGCTGATGTTGCCGCCGCGCGCGGTGCCGTTGGAGTTGACCGGCGCGTTGCCGTAGCCCAGCCACGACCAAGCGGCTGGATCGCTGGTGTTGAACGGCAGGGTCATGCCTGGTATCCCGCCGTTGCGCAGGTTGATGGCGAATCCGTCGATATTGGAATTGTCGAAGCTGACCAGCGAGAACGTCGGGCGCTCGTAATCCGATGAGGAGTGGCCCACCAGCGCATCCAGTCGCACGTCGTCGTTGAAACGGTGTCCCAGGTTGAGGGTGAACTGCTTGAACTCGGTGCTCTCCTCGATCGCGGTCGACTCCGTGCGGAAGTCGACGTTGTCGAACACGCCATAGGTCAAACGGTTGCGGTTGTCGACCTGCGCTTCGCGCACGACGATCTGGGTCTTGCCGCCCAGGTTCGCGGCGCGGTGCAGGTTGGCGCCGAGGGAGTCCTCGCGGAGATTCTTGTCGAGCTTGGAGTACATGCCGTCAAAGCTGAGCAGAGTGTCGTCGGACACCTTGAATTGCAGCGCCGCCGTTACACCCAGGCGTTCGATTTCGTGCTCGGTGCGGATGTAGCGCGGATAGCGCGGAAGCCAGGCGTTGGTCGCGGTCTCGTAGGCGGCGATGTTCTCCGGCGTGTTGGCCGGGCGCGCCAGGTCGGTACCGCAGTTGTTGGCGTCGATGCCGTAGGTACCCCAGCCGTTGTTGCTACTGGCGTTGCTGATCTCACCCGAAGTAGGGTTGCGCGGCGTCTGCGGGTCGTAGCCGACCGGGCTGCAGAAGCCGTATGTGCCGTTGTTGTTGGCGTTGCTCTGGTTGGAGTTGCGATAGTTGCCGTGCTCCCAGCGCACCGGGTTGTAGCCTTCCTCGAAGATATGTCGCTTGCTGTAGGCGGCCGACAGCAGGGCGCCGAAGCGGCCGTCGGCCCAACTGTTGCTGATCAGTCCTGACACGCGCGGGTCGTATTTTTCTGAAAGTTCGTTGTAACCGATCTGGGCACTGGCCGAGGCCTGGAAGCTGTCGAAATCGAACGGGCGCGCACTGCGCAGGTCGACAGTCGAACCCAGCGAGCCTTCGTCCATCTGCGCCGACTGGCTCTTGTTGACCTTGACCTCGCTGAACAATTCAGAGGCGAAGGTGTTGAAGTCGAAACCGCGGCTGCGGTTGACGCCGGCGGTGCCGGTGCCGGCGGTGGACAGCGCCTCCAACTGGTTGATGCGGACCCTTGTGAAGTCCGAGCCCAGGCCCCGGATCGAAATCTTCTGGCCTTCGCCGCCCTCACGATCGATCGATACACCGGCAATGCGCTGCAGTGACTCGGCCAGGTTCTGGTCGGGAAACTTGCCGATGTCCTCGGCGTAGATCGCATCGATTTGTTCGACGCTGTAGCGCTTCTCGTCGAGCGACTTCTGCAGACTGGCGCGGAAACCAGTGACGGTGACCTTGTCGAGGTCGGTGGCGGTAGCGGCATTGGCGGTGTCGTTGCCGCCATCGGTCGCGGCCGTCGCTGACTGCGCCAGCACGGGCAACGCTGCCATCTGCAAGGCCAGGCCGATCGAGGCGGCCAATACGGTGATCGGCGTCGTCCGCCGCAAGCTGCACATGTTCAAATCTCCTCTCCCAAGATGCCGATTTGTCGTGGTTTCCGGCGGGGCTGGTATGGAAACAAAAAAAGCCGCGGCGGCCAGACACGTCACCGTGCCCGACCGCGCGCGGCCGAGGGTCAGAACTTGTAGCGCGCGCCGAGGAAGTACTGGCGCCCGGTGTGGTGGTAGACCGAGGCGCGGTCGCCGATCGAGTCCACCCACTGGTCCTGGAATTCGTCGGTCAGGTTCAGTCCTTCCAGGGTCAGCTCGAAGTGCTCGTTTACCTTGTACGACATCGACATGTCGATGGTGGTGGTGGCCTCCGTGCCTTCCACGTCGTTGTCATTGCGTCCTGGCACGGTGGTCAGGTAGTCGTCGCGGTAGGCGGCCGACACGCGCGCGCTGAACCTGTCGCCTTCGTAGTAGAGCGTGGCGTTGTAGGCATTCTTGGACAGGCCGGTCAGGTCGGTCTTGAGCGAACTTGCACCGGAGGAGGTCACGTACTGGATCTGCGAATCGACATACGTGTAGTTGAGCTGCACGCCGAAGTCACTCCAGAGCCCGGGCAGGAAGGTGAAAGGCTGCTGGTAGCTCAGTTCCAGGCCAGTCAGTTCGCCGCCGGGGGTGTTGACCGGGATGTTGAACTGGAAGTCGTCCATCGGTGAGGCGCCCGTGCCGATCAGCAGGCTGTCGGGCAGACCGGAGGTGTAGTACGGACGCGTCTCGCGCGAGGTCTGCACGAAGCTGTCGATGTCCTTGTAGAACAGTCCCAGGCCGAGCAACGCCTCGTCGGTGAAGTACCACTCGAAGCTCAGGTCGACGGTCTTGGCCCGGAACGGCTCCAGCAGCGGATTGCCGCCGTTGACCGTGCGCGCACCGCCACTGACGTTGACGGTCACGCCGGGTGTCAGGTTGCCTAAGCCCGGACGCGCCATCACCTTGGCCGCGGCGAAGCGGACCAGGAAGTCCGGCGTGACATCGGCGACCAGGTTGAACGAAGGCAGGGTGTCGTCATAGCTGCGCTTGACCGTGGTCAGCACCGGCGCACCGCCGACGATGGCGTAACCGGTGGAGGTCTGCGTCGTATCGACCTGGCGCACGCCAAAGTTGCCGCTCAACGGCAGCGTGCCGATCTGGGTGGAGAAGTCACCCTGCAGCCAGAAGCCCTGGTCACGCTCGGTGACGCTGCGGTTGTTGCCCAGGACGCCAGGCACCTGATCGCTGACGGCGAAGATGCCGCTGTCGCCGTAGATGTTGAAGATGCGGTTGAATGCGTCGATGTCCGGGATCAGCCAGGTCGAGTCATTGCCGGCGCCGACGCTGATGTCCTCCAGCCCGATCTGCCGGGTCAGATCGGCCAGAGTCGTGCCAGGTGGCAGGGGCGGTACCACCAGCTCCGAGGCGCGACGCTCCTCGCGCGTGTTGAACGTGTACTCCTTGAACTGGCCGCCACCCTTGAGGGTGAAGCCGTCGCTCAGGCTCCAGGCGAAGCCGACCTGGCCGGTGTCGATGGTGTTCTCGGCGAACTGGGGGCGCAGGCGGATCTCGGACGTGCCGTCGATGAAGGCCCACTGCGATGGGTCGTTGACGTCGAAGCCGTTGTCGATCACCGGCAGGCGGTCATTGCCGCGGTAGTCGTAGCTGTAGTCCTGTGCGTTGAGGCGGTCGATGGTGATCGTGGTCTGGATCGGGTTCTCAAACTCGGACTTGGCCTGGCCAAACTGGGCGTTGAGCTTGAACGCATCGGTGAGGTCGTGGTCGACGTAGAAGCTGTACTGGGTGAACTTGGTTTCCAGCTCGTCGTAGCGCGCTTCCGAGCGCACGTCGACATTGTTGAAGCGGCCGTACACCATGTTGCCGCGGCCGTCGACCTCGCTCTCGAGTACCTGCGTCTGCGGTTTGCCGGAGCCGGTGCGGCTGAAGGACAGCCCGTTGAGGAAGTTCTCGCCGCGCGTGGCGTCGAGGTCGGCGTACATAAGGTCCAGGCCCATCGACGTGCGGTCGCTGGGGTCGAACTGCAGCGAGGCGGTGACGCCCAGGCGCTCCTGCTCGTGCTCGAGCACGCCATAGCGAGGGATGCGCGGATGGAACACGCTGCTGCTTTCGACGGGCGGCGTGCCGGAGAAGCCACCGCTGCTGGTGCCGTTGGCCCAGCGCACGGTGCTGTGGCCTTCCTCGAGCAGGCGGCGCTTGGTGTAGGCCACCGACATCAAGGCACCGAACTTGTTGTCCGCCCAGGTGTTGCTGATCAGCATGGTCGCGCGCGGGTCGAGATCGCCAGCCAGGTCGTTGTAGCCCAACTGTGCGCCGGTGACGAAGGTGAAGCCGGCGTAGTCGAACGGGCGCGCGGTCTGCAGGTCGACGGTGGCGCCGAGCGAGCCTTCCTCGATCTCGGCCGAGGCGGTCTTGCGAACCTTGATGCTGTTGAACAACTCCGAGGCGAAGACGTTGAAGTCGAAGCCGCGACCGCGGTTGGCGCCGCCGGAGCTATCGGTGCCGCCGGTGGTGGTCAGTGCCTCCATGCCGTTGATGCGCACGCGGGTGAAATCCGGGCTGAGGCCGCGTACCGAGATCTGCCGGCCCTCGCCTGCGTCGCGGGCGATCGACACGCCCGGGATGCGCTGCAGCGACTCGGCCAGGTTGAGGTCGGGAAAGTCGGCGATGTCCTCGGCGACGATCGCGTCGACCACCCCGGTCTCGCTGCGTTTCACGTCCAGTGCCCGCTCCAGGCTGCCACGGAAGCCGGTGACGGTGACAGCATCAAGGTTGGTGGCATCCTGACTGCTTTCCGTCGGTGTGGCGGCGCCAGTACCGGCGTTTGCGTCCTGTGCCAGAACTGGCGCGGCCGCCATGTGCAAGGCCACGCCGATGGCGGCGGCCAGCAAGGTAACCGGTGTCTTTTTCGCAAGGTGCTGCAACTGCATGGGTTCCCCTCCCGATGATCTGAACAGCTTTAAATCTGCGTATTGACTCGATGGTAGTGCTTGCTATGGTGGTCCTGCGTCGGCAATGACACCGATGGCCAAAACCTAGCAAAAGGTTTCGCTGGCCGCATGCTGCGGCGCAGCATGAGCGGTCCGTCCGCCATGCTGCCGGACGGTTACATCACTCGGGAGGGGCTGTGAAACAACGGGTCGTGTGTTTCGGGGAGCTGCTGCTGCGCCTGTCGGCGCCGGGGCGCGAGCGTCTGCTGCAGACGCCGCAACTGGAGGTGCACATCGGCGGTGCCGAGGCCAATGTCGCCGTGTCACTGGCGCGGCTGGGCCACGACGCGGCAATGGTCGGCACGGTGGCCGACAACGCCCTCGGCGAGGCGGCGGTGGCCGAACTGCGCCGCTGGGGCGTCGACAGCCGCGACGTGCGCGCGCGCGACGGCCGCATGGGCCTGTACTTCCTCGCCCACGGCGCGCTGCAGCGGCCGAGTGAAGTGCTGTACGACCGCGCCGATTCGGCCTTCGTCCGCCACGCCGACTACGACTGGGATGCGCTGCTCGACGGCGCGACCTGGTTGCACCTGTCCGGCGTCAGCCCGGCGCTGGGCGCGGCGACCGCGCAGGCGACGCTCGCCGCGGCCCGCGCCGCGCGCCGGCGCGGCGCGGCGGTGTCGTTCGACGGCAATTTCCGCGGCAAGTTGTGGCAGGCCTGGAACGGTGACGCCGCGACGATCCTGCGTGAGATTTTTGCCGAGGCCGACCTGCTGTTCGCCGATCACCGCGACATCGCGGTGACGCTGGGTATCGACATCGCCGCCGAAGGCGAGGACGCGGTGGCGGAGGCGGCGCGGCATGCGTTCGCGGCGTTCCCGCACCTGCGCTGGTTGGCCAGCACGCTGCGCAGCCAGCACAGCGTCGACCGGCACACGCTGTCGGCGGTGCTGCTGGCGCGCGATGGCGGGCGCGAACGCGCACCCAGTTACGAACTCACGGCCATCGTCGACCGCATCGGCACCGGCGATGCCTTCGCCGCCGGCGTGTTGCACGGCCTGCTGACGACGATGACGCCGGCGGACGCGCTGCATTTCGGCCTCGGCGCGGCCTGCCTGAAGCACTCGCTGCCCGGCGACTTCAACCTGGTCGGCGGCGCCGACATCGACGCTTTCGTCGCCCAGGCCGGTTTCCATGTCCGTCGTTGACGCGCAGGTCGTGCTGGACGGTGAGCGCATCGTGCCGGTGTACACGCCGGCCAGCGTCGCCGAAGCGGTGGCGGTGGCGACGGCACTGCGACGAGGCGGCATCGGCGCGATCGAGGTGACGCTGCGCACGCCGGTGGCATTGGCTGCGATTGCGGCGATCGCCGAGGCGGTGCCGGACATCGCCGTGGGCGCCGGTACCGTGCTCGACGCCGAACAACTGCGCGCGGTGCAGCACGCCGGCGCCACGTTCGCGGTGTCGCCTGGCTGCACACCGGAGCTGCTGCAGGCCGGGCGCGACGCCGCGCTGGCCTATCTGCCCGGCGTCGCCACTGGCAGCGAGGTGATGGCGGCGTTGGCGGCGGGCTACCGACTGCTGAAGCTGTTCCCGGCCGAGCCGATCAACGCGCTGGCACTGTTGTCGGCCTGGCGCGGGCCGTTCGCGCAGGTGCGGTTCTGTCCGACCGGCGGCATCGATGCCACGCGTGCGCGCGACTATCTGCGCCAGCCGAACGTCGCCTGCCTCGGCGGTTCGTGGCTGACGCCGGCCGATGCGCTTGCGCAGGGCGACTGGGGGCGGATCGAAACGCTGGCGCGCGAGGCGGTCGCGACGCTGGGCGCGGGCTGACCGAGGCGAACCGCAGGCGCGCCGGTCGCCCGGCGCCTCGGCTTCAAGGCTGTCGGGCCGGACCCAGCGAGCGCCGCAGCTGCAGCTGGTAGGGCACCTGCACGACCTGTCCGGTGCCGGTGCCGCGGATCTCCAGCAGCAACTGCTCGGCGGCGATGCGGCCCATGTCGCGGCTGGGCTGACGCACGGTGGTCAGGCCGGGCCAGATCTGCTGCGACAGCGGCGTGTCGTCAAAGCCGAGCACCGACAGGTCGTCGGGGATGCGCAGGCCGCGTTCGCAGGCCTCGTAGATCACGCCGGCGGCCATGTCGTCGTTGGCGGCGAAGAGCGCGGTCGGTGGATCGGCCAGGCCCAACAGCCGGCGCGCACCTTCGACGCCGGAGTGGAAGGTGTGCTCGCCCTCGATCACCAGCGCCGGATCGAACTCGATCCCGGCGCGACGCAGGCCGTCGCGATAGCCGGCCAGGCGCCACGCGCGTGCGCCGTGGTCGCGGTGGCCGGTGATGTGGCCGATGCGGCGGTGTCCGAGTGCGACCACGTGCTCCAGCATTTCCGCCGCGGCGCGGCGCTCGTTCAAGCTCGCACCGAGCTGGGCGTTGCCGGGGCGGGCGGAAAGGCTGGCGTGGCGCACGCCCAGTCGCTGCAGGCGTTCCAGCAGAGCGCGGTCGTCGGTCAGCGGCGGCGTCAGCACGAGGCCGTCGGGCCGGTACTGCGCGACCAGTTCCGCCACCGCCTCGACGTGGCCGGCGCCGGTGTAGTCGATGGGTCGCAGCATCAGGTTGTAGTGCGCATTGCGGCAGGCATCGAGCACGCCGTCGATCACTTCCATGACGTAGTTCGACGACGGGTTGTCATACAGCAGCGCGACCAGGTACGAACGATTGGCCGCGAGGCTGCGCGCCGAAGTGTTGGGCTGGTAGTTGAGCTGGCGCGCAATCTGCTCGACGCGCGAGCGCGTGGCCTCGCGCACGTTCGGTTCGCGGTTGAACACGCGCGAGACGGTCTTCATCGAAACGCCGGCAGCGGCGGCGACATCCTCCATCCGCGCGGCGCGCACGCCGTCCGCGCTGGCCGGTGCGACCACTACCGCAGGCTTGAGTCGATGTGTCATCGAGGCAGCTCTGCGTTACGTCGACAGGCGTCAGGCCGATTGTGTCGTCGACTCCGCCAGTCGGCCGGCATGCGCGCGTCGCCAGCCAGCCGGCGGGAACATCTTGGAATCGACGACGAATGAGCGCGCAAGGTAAGCGGCGGTAAGCCAACCGGTGGTGCCACGCCGACGCTCCGTTTCCTGCGCGCCTGTGACATGTCGTTCCTCAAGGCTGGGCTGAAATTATGCTGCACTGCAGCTATTGCACTGCAACATAATGGCTGTGTTTTCAGCTGCAGCATAATCTGGGATGTCAGCGCTGTCATTGCTGTTGACAGCGCTGTCATTCTTCGCGCAGCCTCGCTCGGTGGCAGGGGCTGGTACGACTGATCCACGGGGCGAGGCCCGGTTGGCAGGGCGTGGCAACGTGGCCATCCGCGACCGGCACTGGTGACGCCCGTTACGAAGGCGATCGCTTTATGAAATGTGGCGCCCGACGGCAACCGTGCCGGCCGGGTGCAGTCATCGACGCGATCCGGTGCTGGGCGCCGGGTCGATTTTTTTCGGGAGTCTGGCTTGAACATCGCAACGAAGCCCTCACGCTCTGCCCTGGTCCGCCGTCGCGGACTCGTCCTGGCCTGCGCATTGGCGCTGGGCTCGATCGCCGGGTACAGCGGCGCCGCGGATACACCGCCCGGCGGCACGATCCACCCCGACCGCTGGCCCGCGCCGAAGTGGCCGCTGCCGGCTGACGCGGCGCTGGAAAAACGCATCGACGCGCTGCTCAAGACGATGACCGTCGAGGAAAAAGTCGGCCAGACCATCCAGGGCGACACCGCCAGCCTGACGCCGGAGGACGTGCGCAAGTACCGGCTCGGCTCGGTGCTCGCCGGCGGCAGTTCCGATCCCGGCGGCAAGTACAACGCGACGCCGGCGCAGTGGCTGGCGCAGTCCGATGCGTTCTTTGATGCGTCGATGGACACCTCTGGCGGTGGCAAGGCGATCCCGATCCTGTACGGCATCGACGCCGTGCACGGGCAGAGCAACGTGGTCGGCGCGACGGTGTTCCCGCACAACGTCGGCCTGGGCGCGGCGCGCAACCCGGAACTGATCCGGCAGATCGGCCGCGTCACCGCGATCGAGACGCGCACCACCGGCATGGAGTGGACCTTCGCGCCGACCGTCGCGGTGCCGCAGGACGATCGCTGGGGCCGCAGCTACGAGGGTTATTCGGAAGATCCGAAGCTGGTCGCCAGCTATGCCGGCGCGATGGTCGAAGGCCTGCAGGGCAAGGTCGGCAGCCGCGAGTTCCTCGACGGCGCGCACGTGATCTCGTCGGTCAAGCATTACCTCGGCGACGGCGGCACGACCAACGGCAAGGACCAGGGCGATGCCCAGGTCAGCGAGGAGGTGCTGCGCGACGTGCACAACGCCGGCTATCCGCCGTCGATCGCGGCCGGTGCGCAGGCGGTGATGACTTCCTTCAGCAGCTACCAGGGCGTCAAGATCGCCGGTCACAAGCCGCTGGTCACCGGTGTGCTGAAGGGGCGCATGAACTTCGGCGGCTTCGTCGTCACCGACTGGAACGCGCACGGCCAGGTCGAAGGCTGCGACAACACGCAGTGCCCCGCCGCGGTGAACGCCGGCATCGACATGATGATGGCGCCCGACAGCTGGAAGCCGTTCTACGAGAGCACGCTGGCCGCGGTGAAGGCCGGCACGATCCCGATGGCGCGGCTCGACGATGCGGTGCGGCGCGTGTTGCGGGTGAAGTTCCGGTTGGGCCTGTTCGACGCCGGCAAGCCGTCCCAGCGCGAGCTTGGTGGCAAGTTCGAGTTGCTCGGCGCGCCCGAACACCGCGCCATCGCGCGCCAGTCGGTGCGTGAGTCGCTGGTGCTGCTGAAGAACCAGCGCGGTGTACTACCGCTGGATGCGAAAAAGAAGATCCTCGTCGCCGGCGACGGCGCCGACAGCATGGCCAAGCAGAGCGGCGGCTGGACACTGAACTGGCAGGGCACTGGCACCACCCGTGCCGATTTCCCGAACGGCGAGACGATCTGGGAAGGCCTGCAGAAAACGGTGCAGGCCGGCGGCGGCAGTGCGGAACTCGCGATCGATGGTGCGTATGAAACCAAACCCGACGCCGCCATCGTCGTGATCGGCGAGAACCCGTATGCCGAATTCCAGGGCGACATCCCGACGCTGCTGTACAAGCCCGGCGATGACAGCGACCTGCAACTGATCAGGAAGCTGAAGGCCGAGGGTATCCCGGTGGTGACGGTGTTCCTCAGCGGCCGCCCGCTGTGGGTGAACCGCGAGATCAACGCCTCCGATGCGTTCGTCGCCGCGTGGCTGCCGGGCAGCGAAGGCGGCGGCATCGCCGACGTGCTGCTGCGCAAGCCCGATGGCGGTGTGCATTACGACTTCAAGGGAAAGCTCAGCTTCTCCTGGCCGCGCCGCGCCGACCAGTACGCGAACAACGTCGGCCAGAAGGACTACAACCCGCAGTTCGCCTATGGCCACGGCCTGACCTACGCCGGCAACGGCGACCTCAAGCCGCTGTCGGAAGAGGCTGGCGTGTCGCTCGCGCAGGCACAGCCGGGCGTGTTCTACGCGCTCGGCATGCTCGCACCGGACCTGACCATGAAGCTGGAGAACGCGACCCATCATGGCGCCAAGGTCGCCACGCTGCCGGTCGCGCTGTACGACGACAGCATCAAGGTGACTGCGGTCGACCACCAGCGCCAGGAAGACGCGCGGCGGGTGACCTGGTCCGGGACCACGGCCGCGAGCGTGTCGTTGATCGCCGACGCGCCCAAGGACCTGACCCGCGAGGCCAACGGCGACGTGCAGCTCGTGCTCACGGTGCGCGTGGACGCGGCGCCTAAGGGCGACGTGGCGATGGGCGTCGCCTGTGGCGAAAAGTGCGGCGCCACCTTGCCGCTGCGCGCGACGCTGGCGTCGCTGCCGGTGGGGCAGTGGACCACGCTCGGGGTGCCGTTGAAGTGCTTCGCGGTGGCCGGCGCGGACCTGTCGAAGTTGTCGAGCCTGTTGACGATCGAAACCGCGGTGCCGCTGCAGCTGTCGTTCTCGCGCATCGCGCTGGCGGAGCAGGGGCAGGCGGAGCGGACGCTGGAGTGCAGGACCACGAAGTGACGGAGCGCTTGCGTCGCCGTCATCCCGACCCTTCAGCAGGCTCAAGGCAGGTTGGCCTTGAGCCAGACGGGGAGGCGGCGACTTTCGTTCCGGCCGGTCAAAACATCGGATCCCCGCCTTCGCGGGGATGACGAACAAAAAACAGGGGCCCCGCAAACAGGGAGCTCCAGGACAAATGGGGAGATGATGCTTTGAAGCTTTCGACTCTGGATCTGGCGATCCTGCTGGTCTACCTGATCGGCATCTTCGCGCTCGCGCAATGGGTGTCGCGCGAGAAGGAAGGCCACAAGAAATCCGCCAGCGACTACTTCCTCGCCAGCAAGTCGCTGCCGTGGTGGGCGATCGGCGCCTCGCTGATCGCGGCCAACATCTCCGCCGAGCAGATCATCGGCATGTCCGGTTCGGGCTACGCGATCGGCCTGGCGATTGCCTCCTACGAATGGATGGCCGCGGCCACCTTGCTGATCGTCGGCAAGTTCTTCCTGCCGATCTTCCTGCGCAATGGCATCTACACGATGCCGCAGTTCCTGGAGCAACGGTACGGCACCGGCATCCGCACCCTGATGGCGGTGTTCTGGCTGGGCCTGTATGTGTTCGTCAACCTGACATCGATCCTGTGGCTGGGCTCGATTGCGGTCAGCCAGGTCACCGGCATCGACCAGATGCTGGCGCTGGCACTGCTGGGCGCGTTCGCCCTGGCCTACCAGTTGTACGGCGGGCTGAAGGCGGTAGCGCTGACCGACATCGTGCAGGTTACGCTGCTGGTGCTCGGCGGATTGCTGGTGAGCTGGCTGACGTTGTCACAGGTCGGCGATGGCAGCGTGGTTGCCGGCTACCACAAGCTGCTCGCGGCGCACCCGGAGCACTTCGACATGATCCTGAGCCGCGACAATCCCTTCTACAAGGACTTGCCCGGCATCAGCGTGCTGATCGGCGGCATGTGGATCATGAATGTCAGTTACTGGGGCTTCAACCAGTACATCATCCAGCGTGCGCTCGCCGCCAAGGACCTGGGCGAGGCGCAGAAGGGCGTGCTGTTTGCCGCGTTCCTGAAGCTGCTGATGCCGCTGGTGGTGGTGGTGCCTGGCATCGCCGCAGTGATGCTGGCACCGGACCTGACCAAGCCCGACCAGGCGTATCCGACGATGATGGCGCTGCTGCCCAGCGGCGTGCTGGGCCTGGTGTTCGCGGCGCTGGTGGCGGCGATCGTGGCCTCGCTGGCATCGAAGATCAATTCGATCGCGACCATCTTCACCCTGGACTTCTACGCCAAGCACGGTAGCCGCAAGGCGAGCGCGAACGGCGACCACGAGCAGGAGCAGGTCAAGCTGGTCCGTGTCGGCCGCATCGCCGCGGCGGTGGCGGTGGTACTGGCGATCCTGACGGCGCGGCCGCTGCTGGGCAGCTTCGACCAGGCCTTCCAGTACATCCAGGAGTACACCGGCTTCTTCACCCCGGGCATCGTGGTGATCTTCGTGCTCGGTCTGTTCTGGAAGCGCGCCAACGAGGCCGGCGCGCTGGCCGCGGCGATCGGCTCGTTCGCGCTGTCGGTGGTGCTGAAGCTGGCCTGGCCGGCGCTGCCGTTCATCGACCGCGTCGGCCTGGTGTTCCTGCTGGCGCTGGCGTTGGCGGTGATCGTGTCGCTGGCCACGCCGAAGCAGAAGGAAGGCAGTGACCTGATCCGCGTCGACGATGTCAGTTACCGCACGCCGCTGGGCTTCAATATCGGTGCACTGGGTGTGGTCGCGATTCTGGTGGCGTTGTACGCGGCGTACTGGTGACCGATCGCGTTGCGTCCCGCGCACGGCGTGGGACGCGTGGGCGAGTCCGGGCAATGCCGGACTCGCGTATTCAAGAACGCGCACGAAGCGCGTTTCAACAACGTGTCAGGCGATGCCGCGCAATCGCACCAGCCGGTGCATGCCGGTGGCACCCAGTGTTTCCGCGTGGCGGATGCTGGCGATTCCCAGCGCTGCCAGTGCCCGCGCATACGCATCGACCAGCGCATCGCCGCCGAGCAGGTGCACCGGCGCGGATGACGATGCCGCCAACGCGCGCACTTCGTGCCCGATCAGCAATCCCGACAGGTATGACGGCAATGCCTCGTCCGGCCAGCGGCCGAACAACCCCAGGCTGCGCACGCCGAACAGGTGATGGCTGAAGCCACCGGGCTGCGCGCTGCGCGCCAGACCGTCGTCGAACGCGGCTGCGTCGAAGCGGTCGTGTTGCGCGGATTCCATCAGGCGGCCCAACGTGCTGTGCGTGCGCAGCAGTGCGAACAGTTCGCCGGTCATCGCGGTGGCGATGGATGTGATGCGGCCGCTTTCCACCCGCACCCACTTGCTGTGCGTGCCGGGCAGACAGACCGTGTGCTCGCCGGCATCGAGCGTGTCGAGCAGTCCGGCCACCTGCGTCTCCTCGCCGCGCATCACGTCGGGCACGCTGCGCGTGTGGTCGGCCATTCCCGGCACCAGCCACAGTTTGCGGTCAGGCAGGTCCTCGTCCTGCAGCGGCAGCAGCGCGGCGGCGAGTTGCACCGCATCGGCCGGGCAATCGACATAGGGCACTTCCCGCCAGCCGCCGCGCGCGCCGACCATGCCACACAGCACGATCGCGCCGTCGTCCCAGCCGGCGATCAGTGCGGCGAGCGCCTGCGCGTGGCGGCCGGCGCAGGACAGTGCGCCTTCGCCGCCGTCACGCCGTTCCAGCACCGCGCCGTCGGCGTCGAGCCGGTAGGCGCGCAGGCGCGTGGTGCCCCAGTCGACTGCGATCACAGTGCCACCCGGCTTTCCGGTAGGCCGAACGCGCGCTCCAGTGCGGCGACGAAAACACCCCCGGCCTGCGGTGACTGCGAGAGTGCTGCTTCGCTCATGCCCTCGCGCGCGCTGGTGATGTAGAGCGCATCGTCGGCAAGCGCGCAGCAGCTTGGATTTTCCACCGGTACCGAAACGATGCGCTCGATGGTGCCATCGGGCCGGTAACGCACGACGCGCCCCGCCGCCCACTGCGCGCTCCACGGATGGCCCTCGGCATCGACGGTGCAACCGTCTGGTTCGCCCGGCGCGTCGATAGTGGCGAACAATCGTGGCGATGACGCTGCGCCGCGTTCGTCGTAATCGCAGTACAGGATGCGGCGTTCGGGTGAATCGCAGAAGTACATCGTGCGCCCGTCAGGCGAGAAGCCGATCGAATTGGGAATCCACGCCCCGGGCAGTGCCAGCGCGTGCAGGCCATGTTGCGGATGCCAGCGATAAAAGGCGCCGGTCTTCGCAGCGTCGCCGCGTTCGTTCTTGGTGCCGAACACGAAGCCGCCAAAGCGGTCGGCGCGACCGTCGTTGAGGCGGGTGTGGCTGTTGTCGGCTTCGATTTCGGCCAACGGCTGCAACGACAACGTCGAGCCATCGACCGGTGGCGTGGTCATGTCGATGTCGGTCAGGTGCAGGCCTTTCGCCAGACCCAGCAGCAAGCGTCCGGAGTCGGTCAGCGCGATGCAGGCCAGCGGTTGCGGCATCGGCCAGCTGCGCGCGTCGCCGCTGCCGGGATGGTGCCGCCACAGCCGCGCGCCGGTGATGTCGACCCACCACAATGCCCGCGCGCGATCACACCAGAGGATGCCTTCGCCGAGCTGGTTGCGGGAGTCGATGGCGAGGGTGGCGGTGGTCACGAACAATCCAGAAGACTCGAAACAGCGTAATTCCCGCGAAGGCGGGAATCCATGGACGTAGCATTCAATTCCCGCCTTCGCGGGAATGACGAACAAAAAAAGCGCGTCCCGGCCAAGCCGGGACGAGGGATCATCTCACCACTCCGCCACCGAGCCGTCTGCATGGCGCCACAGCGGGTTGCGCCAGTCCGGCGGGTTGCGGCTGGCCTCGATCACGCGCGCCTCGTCGATTTCCACGCCCAGCCCCGGTTTCGGCAGTGCGGCGATATTGCCGTCGACGCAGCGGAAGTCGTCCTTGTTGAGCACGTAGTCGAGCAGGTCGGCGCCGTCGTTGTAGTGGATGCCGATGCTCTGCTCCTGCAGTACCGCGTTGCGTGCGACGAAATCGAGCTGCAGGCACGCCGCCAGCGCGATCGGCCCGAGCGGGCAATGCGGCGCGAGCGCGACATCGTAGGCCTCGGCCATCGCCGCGATCTTGAAACATTCGCTGATGCCGCCGGCGTGCGACAGGTCCGGCTGCAGGATCGACAGCCCGCCCGCGGCCAGCACCGGCTTGAAGTCGAAGCGCGAGTACATGCGCTCGCCCGCGGCCAGCGGAATGGAAGTGGCCGTCGCCAGGCGCGGGTAGTACTCGGCCTGCTCGGGCAGCACCGGCTCCTCGACGAACAGCGGCCGGAACGGTTCCAGCTCGCGCAGCAGCACGCGCGCCATCGGCGCGCTGACGCGGCCGTGGAAGTCGATGCCGAAGTCGATGTCGAAACCGAACGCATCGCGGATCTGCGCGACCTTCGCCACCGCCGCATCGATCGCGCGCGGCGTGTCGATGATGCCCAGCTCCTCGGTGCCGTTGAACTTGAACGTGTCGAAGCCGTCGGCGCGGTGGCGCTGCATCTGCGCGATGATCTCGGCCGGGCGGTCGCCGCCGACCCAGCGGTAGGTCTTCATGCGGTCGCGCACCAGGCCGCCGAGCAACTGGTACACCGGCACGCCCAGCGCCTTGCCCTTGATGTCCCACAACGCCTGGTCGATGCCGGCGATCGCGCTCATCAGGATCGGCCCGCCGCGGTAGAAACCGCCACGGTACAGCGTCTGCCACAGGTCGTTGATGCGCGACGGGTCCTGTCCGACCAGGTAGTCCGACAGCTCGTGCACCGCGGTTTCGACCGTGCGCGCGCGGCCTTCGATCACCGGCTCGCCCCAGCCGACCAGGCCGTCGTCGGTTTCGATCTTGAGGAAACACCAGCGCGGCGCGACGCGGTAAGTACTCAGGCGCGCGATCTTCATTCGATTGCTTCCATGTAAGCCTGTTTGAAGGCGCGGGCGTTGGCTCGCGTCTGTTCGATGGATTGGCCGGCGCGGTACAACTCGCCGCCGAGGCCAGCGCCGCTGCAGCCGGAGGCGAGATAGCCGGCGATGCTGGCCGGCGCGATGCCTCCGACCGCGAACAACGGCGTCTGCGCCGGCAGCACCGCGCGCAACGCGCGCACGTAGCCGGGACCGAACGTCGCCGCGGGAAACAACTTCAGCATCGGCGCGCCCGCGGCGAGCGCGGCGAACGCCTCGCTCGGCGTGGCGAAGCCGGCGATGACCGCAAGGCCGCGTGCGCTGGCATGGCGGATCAGCGCCGGGTTGGTGTTCGGCGTGACGATGAAGCGCAGTCCGAGTGCGGCGACCGCGTCGGCGTCGTCCTGCGTCAGCACGGTGCCGGCGCCGAGGTATGCCCTCGTACCAAACGTTTGCTGCGCGATGGCGAGGCTGCGCTGCCAGTCGGGCGAGTTCAGCGGTATCTCGATCGCGTCGTAGCCTTCCTCGACCAGCGCGCCGACGTGATCGAGCACGTCCGCAGGCGTGATGCCGCGCAGGATCGCGATCAGCGGCAGGTGGAAGGCAAGGGCGGTAGAGGTCATCGAGGCGTTGTCAGTCGTGGTAGATCTGCGAACGGCCGCCATCGATCAGGATGTCGGTGGCATTGATGAAGCGTGCCTCGTCGCTGGCGAGGAACAGCGCGGTATGCGCGACTTCGTCCGGCGTGCCGATGCGCTTGCACGGCAACAGTCCGGTCTGCTGCTCGCGCATGCCCGGTTGCGCGGCGAACCAGGCCTCGATGCGTGGCACCAGGATCAGTCCGGGCGAGATCGAGTTGACACGGATGCCGCGTGCGGCGTACTCGATGCCCAATGCGCGGGTCAGCCCGATCAGGCCGTGCTTGGCGACGTTGTAGGGAAAGCTGCCGGGGATGATCTTGTGCCCGTGCACCGAGGCGATGTTGACGATGCTGCCCGCACCGTTGTCCAGCATCGACGGCAGCACCGCGCGGACCAGGTTCCAGGCGCCCTTGAGGTTGAGGTCGAGGCAGCGCTGCCAGTCGCCGTCGCTCAGTTGCAGCGGCTGCGCGAACACGTCGGCGCCGGCATTGTTGACCAGCACGTCGATGCGGCCGTGGCGCGCGCGCACCTGCGCGACCGCGGCGTCGATCGCGGCGCCATCGGTGACATCGGCGACCAGGTATTCGACGCCGGCATGCGGCGCAGTGGGGGCGTTGCGGTCGAAGCCGGCGACGGTCGCGCCGTGCTCGGCGAACAGCCGCGCCGTCGCCGCGCCGATGCCGCTGGCCGCACCGGTGACGATCGCCACCTTGCCTTGCAGACGGCCGCTCACGGCTGGCCCCTTGGCGCGGGCGCTGTGCCCTCGCTGTCGCGTCGGATCATTTTGTCCTCGTTCTCCCGCGTGCCTTTCCGGCAGCTGTTCAAGCATCCTCCCATCACCCCTCTCCTGTTGCCGGGAAAGGGTGCCTCGCCCGCGAACGGGAGGGTGGGAGAAGCCGCGATAGCCTCGACGGCGCAGCTATGTTGCGCAAATGAAATTTTCAGCCAATTCTATTCCCTTGCCATATAGCTCGTCGCAATGTCCGGCGCGCACGGGGAGGGAACCATGTTGACCGTCACTTCGCAGGCCACGCCATTGGCGCGGCTCAAGACCCGCCAGCTGTGGCTGCTGCTGCACCTGGACGAGCACCGCTCGGTGCTGCGCGCGGCCGAGGCGGCGCGCATGACCCAGCCGGCCGCGTCCAAGCTGCTCACCGAGATGGAAGCCACGCTGGGTGTGAAGCTGTTCGATCGCCACGCCCGCGGCGTCGAGCCGACCTGGTACGGCCAGGTGCTGATCCGCCGCGCCCGCGCCGCGTTGTCGGAGATCGGTCGCGCCCACGAGGAGATCACCGCGCTGCGCAGCGGCCGCATGGGCCAGGCGGCGATCGGCACCGTGGTCAATCCCGGCACCAACCTGGTCCCGCAGGCGATCGCCAGCATCAAGCGCGAGTTCCCCGACATCATGGTCTCGGTGGAGATGGACTACAGCCGGCCGCTGGTGGCGAAGTTGCTCGACGGCCAGCTCGACATCGTGATCGGCCGCATCCTCGGCCCTGAGGGCATCGACACGCTGGAGTTCGAACCGCTGGCCGACGAGCCGCACGCGGTGATCGCCCGCGCCGGCCACCCGCTGACCCGGCAACCGACGCTGGGCCATGCGCAACTGGCCGACTACGGCTGGATCCTGCCGCCGCCGGGCAGCGTGCTGCGCGGCAAGCTCGATGCGATGTTCCTCGAACGCAGCCTGGCGCCGCCGCGCAATGTGGTGGAGACCACCTCGCTGCCGGTCACGACCAACCTGCTGCAGAACAGCGACCTGCTGACCGCGCTGCCGGCCGACGCGGTCGCGCCGTATTGCCGCGCCGGCCTGCTGGCCGTGCTGCCGGTCGAGCTGGGCGTGGGCATGGAGTACTTCGGCATCATCCGCCGCCGCGATCACCCGCTCTCGCCTGGCGCCGAACGCGTGCTGGAGGCGCTGCGGGAGACGGCGCGGGAGTTGTATCCGGCCGCCGCAGGCTGACTGCGCGGCGGCATCGTCATCCCGAGCCCAGGGCGCGATAGGTGAAGTCGCGCACCACGAGGCTGCCCTGGCCGGCGCAATAAAGGCCGACCTTGAGGCTGAGGAAGCCGCCGAAGACGTTGTGGTGCAGGCCGGAGACTTCCATGCGGTGGCCGTGCAGTACCCAGTGGCGGCCGTTGTCATGCGTGCCGTCATCGCGAGCGTAGTGGAAGGTCACGACGTTGCGGTCGTTGGTCAGCCTGATCCGCACACGGCGCGTGCGCATCGCCTGCCGCAGCCACGGCTGTTCCTCGGCGAACTGATAGGTCTTCATCTGCGTGGGCGTGAAGCCAACGCCGACGAAGGCCTTCGGGCTGTAGAACAGCAGCAATCCGCCCTCGGCGCCGTCCTCCAGGTCGAGCGTCGCCTCCACGGCATACGCGTGATCGCCGACGATGCAGGTCAGCGGCGTGCTGTCCGTCGGTGAGCCGCCCTTGGCGGCGATGCGCAGGCCGCCGGCTTCGTAGCGGATGCGCCGCGTCTCGTCGGGGGCGGGTTCGTGGAATCCCCACTGCACGCCGAACCGGTCGGTGCTGAAGTCGTCGGACAACGCAACGCCCGCGGGACCGGCGCGACCGCCCTTCGGTGCGGGCAACGGTTGCGAGAGGTCGCCGCCGAGGGCGCGGAACCAGCCATCGCCGGTCCATTCGACCGGTTCGAGCAGGGTCTGGCGGCCGAGCGTGCGCAAGCCGTTCTCGTAGCCGTGGTAGACCATCCACCAGTCGCCGGCCGGGCCTTCCACCAGCGTGGCGTGGCCGCGCGACCACCACGGCTCGTCGGCGCTGGTGGTGCGCACCAGCGGGTTGTGCGGGCAGTGTTCCCACGGGCCGTGCACCGATTTCGAGCGGGCCGCGATCACCATGTGCCCGGTCGGGGGGCCGGCCGTGCCGCCGACCGCGGTGACCAGATAGAACCATTCGCCGCGCCGCAGCAGCTTCGGCCCTTCCGGGGCGAAGTTCTCCACGACCCAGTCGTCGGGGTAACGCCACGGCTGGTAGGCCGGCTCCAGTGCGCCATCGGCGGCCAGCCCGTCGTCGCGCAGGCGGATCTTGCGGATGCCGTTGACGAACAAATAGCGCTTGCCGTCCTCGCCGACGATGTGGCCCGGGTCGATGCAGCCGTGGATGCCCATGTCGATCGGGTCGCTCCACGGGCCGTGGATGTCGTCGGCCCAGATCGCGTAGATCGACCAGCCCTTTCCATGCGGATCGGCGGGGATGTAGATGAAGTAGCGATCGCCGTGCTTGCACAGGTCGACGGCCCAGACCACGCCGAGCGATTGGCGCAGTGCCGCGGTGATCGGCGTCCAGTTCACCAGGTCGGTGGAATGCCAGATGACCAGCCCCGGGTACGAATGGAACGACGAGAACGTCATGTAGTAGTCGTCCCCGTCCTTGAGGACGGTGGGGTCCGGGTGGTCGCCGGCGACGATCGGGTTGAGGTAGGTGCCGTCGCCGAGGTCGGCCCGGCGCTGGCCCTCGATGCCGGCCCGCCAGTGCGGGGCCGGGGTGCCCTTCGCGCAGGGCGAGGCGGCGTCTGCGCCGCGGGCGAAGGGCGCGGCCGCCGCGCCGGCCAGCAGCAGCTTGAACGCGTTGCGGCGTGAGGCGTCGGTCATTGCGCGAGGTTCCTGATGGGTATCGTCGGCACGCCGGTCACGGCCGCACCGCGTAGGGGCCGAAGGTGTTGCCGATGAAGCCGCCGGCGACGTCGACGCTGAGCAGGCTGGCGTCCAGTCCGGTCGCCAGTGGCAGCCACTGCTCCGGTTGCGTCGCGTAGAAAACATCCAGGCGCGGCCCATCGAGCTGGAAGCGCAGCGAAACGGGGCGGTCGAACGCGGGCAGTTCGACACGGGCCAGACGCTGCCCGCGCACGTCGTCCTGCTGGCCGGCGCGGCGGTAGAGCACAACGACCGGTCCGGAATCGCTGCCCTCGACGCCGACGACGTAGTGATGGCTTTCGTTCTGCAGCAGCGCCAGCCCGGCCAGTTCGCCCGCGGCCGGCCGGAACGGCGCCAGCGTCGCGGTGAGGGTGGCCTGGTGGTGTTGCAGGCGATGCGCCAGATAGGTCGGCTGCCCGTCGCCGCCGTGGACGCCCAGCGGCGTGGCCGAAGGCGTGAGCCTCAGGCCGCCCGCGCCGGTGCGGAACCACGCCCGCTGCGGCGGATGGATCGTCATCCATTGCGGCGGCAGCGTGTCGGTGGTGAAGCGCTCGCGCCATTGCAGCGGCCCGCTGGTCGCAAGCGGCTGCGGATCGCGTGGCAGCGCCGGCCGCTCCCGCACCGCCGGCACGGGCTCGCCACGCGGCAGCACCACGGGCCAGCCGTCGCGCCAGGTCACCGGCAGCAGGAACGTTTCGCGGCCCAGGTTGTACTGGTTGCCGCGGTACGGGCGCGTGGCCAGGAACACCGCCCACCACGAGCCGTCCTGCAACTCGACGAACTGCGCGTGCCCGGTGGAGGTGATCGGGGCCGTGCGCGCCGGGTCCAGGTCGCGCTGGGTCAGCACCGGATTGCCCGGCGACGGCGCATAGGGGCCGGTGACGCGTCGGCTGCGCCAGACCATCTGCGCGTGCTGCTCGCCAGTGCCGCCTTCGGCCGCGGTCAGGTAGTACCAGCCGTCGCGCTTGAACAGGTGCGGGCCTTCGACATGCTCCGGCTTGCTGGCCGGGTTGGCGCCGCCATCGACCAGCACCGCGCGCGGCCCGACCATCTTTTTCGCAGCCGCATCGAACTGCTGCAGCCAGATCGCGCGGTGACCGTCGTAGCGCATCGGGACCTGCGGGATGCCGTTGTTGACCATCCACGCGCGGCCGTCGTCGTCGAAGAACAGCGACGGGTCGATGCCCTCGAACCCCAGCCACACCGGGTCGGACCACGGCCCGGCCGGATCCTTCGCGGTGACGATGAAATTGCCACCGTCGCAGTAGAAGCAGGTGTTGGCGATGTAGAAGGTGCCGTCGTGGTGGCTGATCGAGGCGGCAAACAGGCCGCGCGTCACTTCGTCGCGTCCGTAGTCGATCTGGCCGGGGCGATCGATCGCATTGCCGAGCTGCCGCCAGGACACCAGGTCGCGGCTGTGGAACACCGGCAAACCGGGGAAATAGCCGAAGGTCGAGGTGACTAGGTAGAAGTCGTCACCGACGCGGATCGCCGACGGATCCGGGTAGAAGCCGGCAATCACCGGATTGCGGTACTGCGTCGGGCCCACCGCCGGCCCGCCGTCATCACCGGCATAGCGCACTTCGGTGAACACCACCTCAGGCACCACCTCGCTTGCCGGTGCCGGCGATACCGCCAGGCACAGCGCCAGCAGACAGGCGAACCGTTTGATCAAGCCCATCGTCGACCTCGGCCGTTGTGTGCAGTGCCCGGACCGGGTGCGATGACCGACAATGCCCGCCCTTGCTTCCGCAAGCGTTGCGTGGCCGGCGACCTGCAACAAATGAAATTTTCCTGGATGGGTTATTCCGGGAGCGAATACCTGGGATGGCAGTGTGGGCGGCAGACGACGGTTGCGGACAGGAGAAGGGGGCGCATTCCCCGTGAAGGGAGGGGCGCCAGGCGCGGGTGGGCTATGCCGATCACGATATAGCTTCGCGTCAACATTTCATTGGTATGGCATGGCTGTGACTCCTAAGCTCCGGCCGATGGGTCCGTGTCGCAGGTGACCGTCGTCGCCTGCAGGCATACGGACTGAACAGATGAGGGCGCCCGAAAACGCGCATGACGACGCGTTTCGAGGACGCCCCGGCAGCAGACGAGGGAGGGCAACATGTCTTCACACCACCGCCGCCCGCGGCATGGGCTCGCGCACGTCCGCGGCTTTGACGCGCCGTGGAGTTTGGCCATCGCCACCGGCATCGTCGCCCGCGGGTCGCGTCCACGCGCCTGCGCACATGGCGACCGCCGTTTCGCCGTGCGCTCCAGCTTCTGACAGATCGCTTTCAACGCCTCTCCCGGCCTGTACCCAGGCGGGAGCGGTGGAGATGTTGCTTCGCCCGATTTTGCAGGGAACACGAAAAGCAAAGTCGCCGCCAACCGGCGACAACAAAGAAACCAGAGCGGCTCCGGTAAATCGCAAAGACCGTCAATAACGGCACCCGGAGTCGAACATCCGCTTCAAGGGAGGGAGAGAAAATGTCGTTGCGTTCCGATCGCGGCCCGTCCGCACTCGATCGTCATTCATCCGCACGGCTGCGCCGTTCGGCCATCGCCATGGCCGTGGTCGGCGCACTGATCGCCGGCCCGCTGTATGCGCAATCGGCCGATTCCACCGCCGCGCAGGAGCCGCAGGAGCCGGCCACGACGCAGGACGAGGCGACCGAGCTGGACGCCGTCGTCGTCACCGGCATCCGCGGCTCCGTGTACCGGGCCCAGGACATCAAGCGCGACGCAGACACTTTCGTCGATTCCGTGACCGCGCTGGATATCGGCGCGCTGCCCGACCGCAGCGTCACCGAGACGCTGTCGCGCATCCCGGGCGTGACCATCGACCACTTCCTGTCCAAGGGTGACCCGGAGCATTTCTCGGCCGAAGGCAGCGGCGTGCAGGTGCGCGGCCTGACCCAGGTGCGGTCCGAGCTCAACGGACGCGACAGCTTCTCGGCCTCCGGCGGCCGCAGCCTGAGCTTCCAGGACGTGCCGTCCGAGCTGATGGCCGGCGTGGACGTCTACAAGAACCAGAAGGCCGACATGATCGAAGGCGGCCTGGGTGGCACGGTCGACCTGCGCACCTTCAAGCCGTTCGACGTCGACGGCCAGAAGATCGCCGCAAGCCTCAGCGGCAACTACGCCGACTTTGCCAAGGAGTGGAAGCCGTCCGCATCGGCGCTGTACAGCAACACCTGGGAGACCGGCGCCGGAAAATTCGGCCTGCTGGTCGATGTCGCCCATTCGGAGCTGGCCACGCGCACCGACGGCCTGTTCGTGCGGCCGTTCTTCGAGACCGCCAACACCGACCTGGACGGCGACGGCACCAACGAGCGGCTGTGGCTGCCGCGCGGCGCCGACTGGCGCACGCTGGAATACGAACGCGAGCGCGACGGCGCCTACATCGCCCTGCAATGGCAGCCCAGCGACGACATCGAGGTCTTCGCCACCGCGTTCCAGAGCAAGTACGACGAGCTGTGGTACGAGGACGCGATGTTCCTCGACAACGATCCCACCCAGATCACGCTCGACACCAGCCAGCCTTACGAACTGGACGGCAACGTGTTCCGCTCGGGCCGGATCATCTCGCCCAACGGCGTGCCGATGGGTACGGACATCCGCGCGTCGCACCGGCAATCCAAGACCACCGACTTCTCGTTCGGCCTGAACTGGGATCTCAGCGACGCCACCGAGTTCTCGACCGAGTTCCAGTACATCCAGGCCGACACCCAACTGCTGGATTCCACCGTCTCCCTGGGCGTGGACGTGCCCTACATCGACGTCACCCTCGGTGGTAATGGCGTGCCGAGCATCGGCGTCGACGAACAGTTCACCGGAAACCCCGCCAACTACTACTGGGGCTTCACGATGGAGGACGTGGTCAACAACGAGGCCGAGGAGCTCGCCTGGCGCGCCGACCTCAAGCACAGCTTCGACGCCAGCATTATCGAGTCGGTCAAGTTCGGCGTGCGCATGACCAACCGCCGGGCCACCAGCATCGACACCGGCTACAACTGGCAGGCGGTATTCAAGCCCTGGATGGCGTGGTGGGCACTGCCGAGCAACGACATGCCCTCGCTCGACCTCAACGATCAGGTCAATTCCAGCCTGGTCAACCAGAACAGCTTCGACAATTTCTACCGTGGTGGAGCCAACACGCCGGGCTCGTTGTATGCGCCGGTGCTGTCGACCGCGCTGGGCTACCCGGACAGCTACATCGCCATCCACGAGGCTGCCGCGCCGTACTACATCAACGGGCAGGACGCGGTATTTGGCGTGTTCAACCCGCGCCAGCCTTCCGGCGAGTACACCAACGTCCAGGAAGAGACCACCCAGGCCGCGTACGCGATGCTCAACTTCGGCCTGGATGACGCGCTGTTCGACGGCAACATCGGCGTGCGCGTGGTGCGCACCGAGAACAGCGCACAGGGCTTCGTGGTCTACCCGAACGTGGCCTACGCACCGTACCTGGGCACGGGCGGGTCCGAGCCGGTCGAAGCCAAGAACAGCTACACCGACGTGCTGCCCAGCCTGAACCTGCGCTGGGAGGCGATCGACAACGTGATCCTGCGCTTTGCCGCGTCCAAGGCCATCGCCCGTCCCGACTTCGGCGACATGCAGGCCTACCAGATCCTCAATGTCAGCACCAAGCCCGGGATCACGCCGCCGGTGGACGGCAGCGAGTTGCCGGTCACCGACCTGGACCTGAGCGGCAGTTCGTACGACAACCCGTACCTGAACCCGATGAAGGCCAACCAGTACGACCTGTCGCTGGAGTGGTACTTCGCTCCGGACCACGGCGGCATGGCCTGGGTGAACCTGTTCTACAAGGACATCAAGGACTACTTCCGTCGCCAGTCGCAACTGGTGTCCTATCCCGGCGTGGACGGCAACAGCTATGACTACCTGATCACTCGCCCGGTCAACGTCGGCACGGCCACGATCCAGGGCGCGGAACTTGGCTGGAACCAGTTCTTCGACTTCCTGCCTGGCTGGATGAGCGGTTTTGGCATGTCGGCCAACTACACCTACATCGACAGCTCGACCAAGGTGCCGAACAACCTCGACGTGGTGCCGGTCGACACCGACGGTTCGCTGTTCGGCGAGCTGCCGGCCGATGGCCTGTCGAAGAACTCGTACAACATCGCCGCGTTCTACGAGAAGGGCCCGCTGCAGGTGCGCCTGGCCTACAACTGGCGCAGCGAGTTCCTGCTGGCGGTCGGCCCCACCGGCTACAACGGCACCAACATGGACCTGGAAGGTGACAACGTGGCCTGGAAGCTGCCGGTGTACAGCGACAGCTACGGCCAGCTGGACAGCTCGATCTTCTACAGGATCACCGACAACATCCAGGTCGGCCTTGAGATGAACAATCTCAACAACGCCGAGCAGCGCACGTACATGCAGCAGAACGCGGCCGGCGAGCGCACCACGTCCTGGTTCGTCAACGACCGGCGTTACGCCGCAACCCTGCGCCTGACGTTCTGAGTGCGGCCTGCGGAAGGGGAGCGTGGCTCCCCTTCCTTCCGTACCGGGCATCCGGGCGGATCACACGGGGCGTGCCATGGCTGTGCGGCCATGGCCGTCCGCACGGTTGTTTCCGCAGGGGCGTGCCGATACGGGCGCGCTGGAACCGTGAGCCGGAGAATCCAATGCACACGCGTCGTCTGGGCCTGATGGCCGCCCTGTTCGGCCTGCTGCTAGCGCTTGATGCGTCGGCCAAGCAGGCTTCTGAAAATTACCGGTGGCGCAGCGTCCCCATTGGCGGCGGTGGTTTCGTCAGCGGGCTGGTGTTTCATCCGCATGAGAAGGGCCTGCTGTACGCGCGCACCGACATCGGCGGTGCGTATCGCTGGGATGCGGTCGCAGGCGAGTGGCAATCGCTGACCGACTGGATCGGCCGCGACGATGCCAACCTGATGGGCATCGACAGCCTTGCAGTCGACCCGTCCGATCCCGAGCGCGTCTACCTTGCCGCCGGCACCTACACCACCGATCAGGCCGGCAACGCCGCGATCCTGCGCTCGGCCGATCGCGGCCGCACGTTTACGCGCAGCGACCTGCCGTTCAAGCTCGGCGGCAACGAGCTCGGTCGCGGCAACGGTGAGCGGCTGGCGGTCGATCCCAACGACGGCCGCGTGCTGCTGCTGGGATCGCGCACGCACGGGCTGTGGCGCAGCGACGATCACGGCGCGCGCTGGTCGCAGGTAAAGGCATTTCCACAGATCGCGACTTCGCCATCCGCAAGCGCTGCCAACAAGTGGCGTACACAGCAGATCGGCATCGTCTTCGTCGTGTTCGATCCGCGAAGCGGAAAGCCTGGCTCGCCGAGCAAGCGCCTCTACGCCGGCGTATCCACACGCGAAACCAGTCTGTATGTATCAGAAGACGCCGGTGCGACCTGGAAGCCCGTCGCCGGCCAGCCCGTCGGCCTGCGCCCGAACCACATGGTCCGCGCCAGCGACGGCAGCTACTACCTGAGCTACGGCGACGAGCCCGGCCCGGACCAGATGCACGACGGCGCCGTGTGGAAATACGAGCCGGCGCAGCAGCGCTGGACCGACATCACACCGGCACCGCAGTCCATCGATACGCAGGGCGACGGCTTCGGCTGGGGTGCGGTCGCGGTCGACCCGCGCAATCCGCAGGTGCTGATCGCCAGCACGTTCTGCCGTTACGGGCCACGCGACGAGCTGTTCCGCAGCATCGACGGTGGCAAGACGTGGAAGCCGGTGCTGGAGCGTTCCGACTACGACCACAGCGCCTCGCCCTGGACCGCGCAGGCCACGCCGCACTGGCTGGCCGATGTCGAGATCGATCCGTTCGACGGCGACCGCGCGCTGTTCGTCACCGGTTACGGCGCGTGGACCTCGCGCAACCTCACCGCCTTCGACCAAGGTGAGCGCGTGCAGTGGCGCTTCGAGAACCGCGGATTCGAGGAAACCGTGCCGCTGGCGCTGCTCAGCCCGTCGCAGGGTGCGCCGTTGATCAGCGGACTGGGCGACATCGACGGTTTCGTCCACGACAGGCTCGACCGGACCACCGTGCAGTTCGCCAAGCCACCGCGCTACAGCAACACCGAGAGCATGAGTCAGGCCGGCCGCGCACCGGACGTGCTGGTACGCAGCGGCCACTTCCACGACGATCCCGGCAACGTCGCGCGCGCGGCGTATTCGCTGGACGCTGGCCGCACGTGGCGCGAGTTCGCCGGCGAACCGCCGGAAGGCGATGGCGCCGGGCACATCACCGTGGCCGCCGACGGCAAGCGCGTGCTGTGGCAGCCGCGCAAGGCCGGGCACTGGCTCAGCGCCGATTTCGGCGCGCACTGGCGACGCGTGAAAGGCCTGCCGGCGACGGCGGTGGTCGAAGCCGACCGTGTCGATGCGGCGCTGTACTACGGTTTCGACCCGGTCAGCGGAAAGCTCTACGTCAGCGGCGACGGCGGCGTGACATTCAAGGAAACCGCCGGTGGCATCGGTGCGATCGGCGAGCGGTTCCGTGCGCAGTTGCGTCCTGCGCCAGGACACAGCGGCACGGTCTACATCGCCGCATCCTGGCGCGGCCTGCTGCGCTGGAGCGCGAAAGGACTGGAGCGCCTGCCCAAGGTGGAGAACGCGTTCGCACTCGGCCTGGGCAAGCCGAAGGACGATGGCGGCGCACCGACGCTGTTTGTCTACGGCCAGATCGACGGCAAGATCGGTGTGTATCGCTCCGAAGACGACGGCCGCCACTGGACTCGCATCGACGACGACGCCCACCGCTTCGGCGACATCCGCCTGGTCGTTGGCGATCCGCGTGTGTACGGGCGCGTGTACCTGGGCACGCACGGGCGGGGAATCGTGTATGGCGAGCCGAGGGAGTGAGGGTCGACTCCTCTCCCACCTGCGGGGCAGCGGCAGGGGCGAGGGCGCAAGTGTTCGGGTAATTCGAGATCTTTACGAGGAGACAGGTGGATGAACCTAGCTATGACCGTCATTCCCGTGAATACGGGGTCTGTGGGGATGCCGAACGGTGGCGCCATCCAGCGGCTTTGCCATTCGCAACTTCCTTCGTCCAGTCGGGATGCCGGTGGACGTCGCCGGGCTCCTGCATTCGCGGGAATGACGGGCAAGGGCATCGCGTTCGGTGTTGCGCTGATGTTCTCCTCTCCTTCTTTCGCCGCCCTCGACCTGCCGCTGATGTTCAGCGACGGCGCCATCGTCCAGCGCGACAAACCGTTGCCGGTGTGGGGTTGGGCCACGCCCGGTGCGAAGGTCAAAGTCGGCTTCGACGGCAAGACCGCGAAGGCCACGGCCGGCCAGGACGGTCGCTGGCAGGTGCAACTGCCAGCGCACCGGGCCGGTGGCCCGTACACGCTGACCGTCACGGGCGACGGCGAAACCCGCAGCGTGAGCGACGTGCTGGTCGGCGACGTGTGGCTCGCTTCCGGGCAGTCCAACATGGAGTGGCCACTGCTGCAGACCGACGGCGCGCAGGCCGAGATCGCCCGAGCGAACGATACGAGCATCCGCCACTTCAAGGTGCCCAAGTCGTGGGCCGACAAGCCGGAGACGCACCTCGCCGGCGGCAGCTGGAAAGCCGCGTCACCGCAGACGGCCGGCGACTTCAGCGCGGTGGCCTATTACTTCGCCAAGGACCTGCGCGCCGCCACCGGCGTGCCGGTCGGCATCATCGACAGCAGCTGGGGCGGCAGCGCGATCGAGGCGTGGATGGGCCTGCCGATGCTGGGCCTCGACAAGCCGGCGCTCGACGCCAAGCTGCGCGCGAAGATCGATGCCGATGCGAAGGTCGAAGCGGGCACGCGCGCCAAGATCGCGCGATGGCCCAACGACGCCAATGCCGACTTCTCCGCGGCGAAGCTCGACGAGCGCGACTGGGCGGCAGTCAAGGTGCCTTCGATCTGGGAGCTGCAGGGTTATCCCGGCATGGACGGCGTGGCCTGGTACCGCACCACATTCAAGCTGAGCGCGAGCGAAGCCAAGGCCGGCATCAGCCTCGGCCTGGGCCAGATCGACGATGACGATGAAACCTGGGTCAACGGCCAGCGCGTCGGCGGCCTGCGCCAGGCCTGGAACATCCCGCGTGAATACGCGGTGCCGGCCGCGGCGTTGCATGCCGGGCGCAACACCATCGCGGTGCGTGTCGTCGACGAATCCGGCGGTGGCGGCATTGGCGGCAGCGCCACGCAGCTTTATGTCCAGATCAATGGCGGCGCACGTCGCGCGCTCACCGACGAATGGAAATTCCGCAGCAGCGACGCCGACATCACCCTGCGCGACGAGAAGAACCAGCTCGACACGCTGCTGTACAACAAGATGATCCATCCGCTGCAGCCGTACCCGCTGCGTGGCGTGATCTGGTACCAGGGCGAGAGCAACGCCAGCGACACCGGCGCGACCCGCTACCGCGACCAGTTCAAGGCGATGATCGAAGGTTGGCGCGGCGACTGGCATGCGCCGAAGTTGCCGTTCCTGTGGGTACAGCTGGCCAACTGGGTTTCCGGCAGCGACCAGCGCGATGCAAGCGGCGTCGTCAGCGCAAGTCCGTGGGCGACGCTGCGCGAATCGCAGTCGGCGGCGCTGTCGCTGCCGGCCACCGCGCAGGCCGTCATCGTCGACGTCGGTGATCCCGACGACATCCATCCGCGCGACAAGGGCACCGTCGGCCATCGCCTTGCGTTGGGTGCACGCCATGTCGCTTACGGCAAGACGCAGGTGTACTCGGGGCCCGTGTACCGCGGCATCGATATCGACGGCGATCGCGCGATCCTGCGCTTCGACACGCAAGGCAGCGTCGTGGCCGTGCGCGGCGGTGGGAGGCAGGCGCGTGGATTCGAACTCGCCGGTGCCGATCGCCGCTGGTACCGGGCCACCGCCGAAGTCGTCGGTGACACCGTGGTCGTGCGCAGCGATGCCGTCGCACAGCCGGCCGCCGCGCGCTACGCGTGGAGCGACAACCCGGCCGAGGCCGACCTCGTCAATGCCGAAGGCTTGCCGGCGTCGCCGTTCCGGACACAGGCGTGGTGACGTACAGGTAGCCCGGGTAAGGCCGAGGCCGCACCCGGGTTCATCCCTCCTGCACGAAAGCCCCGGGTGCGCTGTGCTTGCCCGGGCTATATGGCCGGCCGGGTGCGACTTTGGCCACTCACTCCGGCATTTCGATGCCCAGTGCCACCGCGTGCCTGCGCAGGAACGCAACCTGCGCCGCACGCTCGTCCGGCCCGTTGTATGCAAGCAGCGTCCACCACTCGCGCGCGTTCATGCGCTCGCCGGCTGCGAGGTGGCGATACGGCGCGTGCACTTCCATCTCCAGCAGTCCGGCACTGGCATCGTCCGCGCGCCACTCCAGGTACAGCTCGACCTGGCCGTGCTCCGGATGGATGCGTTCGCGCGGCTGCTGCTCGAAGCGGATCACGAACAACTGGTCCGCGGCGAAGCCGGCCATCCAGCCCGCGCCCGGTTGGATGAAGACCTTGCCGCGCCGGCCCTGCTTGCCCGCCGGCAACGCATCCAGCGCCAACGAGAACAGGCCGTCGCTGTGGACGGCGCGCAGCTCGGCGTAGTCAGCGTCGGTGTCCGAGCGCACGCGCACGTCGCCGGGCACGGCCGGTACGTACACGCGCGTGGTCGGTGCGACGCGGGTGTTGAACCAGATGTCGCGCGCGACTGGCGTGCCTCGCACGTTGCGCGCTTCGACACTCACCTCCACCGTGCCCGGCCGCTGCGCGGACAGCGTGTAGCGCTGCGTCACCTGCACGCCACTGACCGGGCTGGCCGGGCCTTGCAGCTGCACGTCGTGCGGGTCGTGCTGCAGCACGCGGTTGCGGCCGAAGGCCAACCACGGGTCCGGTGGCCAGTCGGCTTGCACGTCTCGTCGCGCCGGGTTCGCGTCCTGATCCCGCCACCACGCGCTCTGCGGGCCGAGCCAGATTTCGTGACCGAGGTAGGCGATGTTGCCGGCATCGGCTGCGAGGCGCGGTGCGGGTTGCTCGCGCACCGCGGTGCCGACCTTCAGCACGTTGGCGCGGCCGTGCAGCGCGAGGTGCACGGCGCGGCCACCGAGTTGTGGTGCGAGTTGCAGCTCGACCGTGTCGTTGCGCAGCCGCAGGGTGTCCTGCGCCTGTGCCTGCGGTAGCACCAGCACGGCGGCGAGCAGCCACGCCAGGCGACGTTTGCTGCGGGAGAATCGGGCCGTGGCTGCGGCAGTCATGGCGGTGAACCCGTGGCGGCGGAAGACGCGACTTTGCCCGGATCGCCGGTCCGGCGAAAGCCGGAATCCATCGGCGTTTTGTACTCACCATTCGTGGCCGTGGAGCGATGGGCAACAAGCGCGTGCCCGCCTGGCAAGCTATTCCATAGCCATATACAGACCTGGGGCATATTTCATTGGACGGTTATGGCTCGCCTTCCTATGCTCGACCGATAACCAGATGACGGCCGCCTGTATGCGGCCGCCGCATCGGGTGCGCCGAAGCAGGCGACACGCGGGCGGAAGACCAAGGGAGGGAGCATGTCCACAGCGTCCATGGAGTCGCGCTCTGGCGCTGCGCCAGTGTTGATCGTCGTACTGGCGCTGCTGATGGCGCTGGCAGGCTGCACGCGCAATGGTGACAAACCCGCCATGCCGAAACCTGGCGCTGCCACCGCGACCGCGTCGTCGCAACCGGCGAAGCCGACCCCGATCCCGCAATTCGTCAGCAAGGACGGCCGCCACGCGCTGCTGGTCGACGGCGAGCCGTTCCTGATCCTCGGCGCGCAGGTCAACAATTCCAGCAACTACGAAGCCGCGCTGCCGCAGGTGTGGCCGGCGGTGGAATACGTCGGTGCGAACACGGTGATGGTGCCGGTCGCGTGGGAGCAGGTGGAGCCGAAGGAAGGCCAGTTCGACTTCTCCTTCCTCGATACGCTGCTGAAGCAGGCGCGCGAGCGCGATCTGCGCGTGGTGCTGTTGTGGTTCGCGACCTGGAAGAACAACGGCCCGAACTACGCGCCGGCCTGGGTGAAGCTGGACAACGCGCGCTTCCCGCGCGTCATCGACCCGAACGGCAAGGTGCTCAATTCGCTGTCGCCGCACGCGCCGGCGACGCTGGAGGCTGACCGCAAGGCCTTCGTGCAACTGATGCGGCACCTGAGGCAGGCCGACCCGCAGCGAACGGTGATCATGGTGCAGCCGGAGAACGAGCCCGGCACCTACGGCAGCGTGCGCGACTTCTCGCCGCTGGCGCAGAAAGTCTTCGATGGCCCGGCGCCAGATGCACTGGTGAAGGGGCTGGGCAAGCCGGCTGGCACCTGGCGTGAAGCGTTCGGCAAGGACGCCGACGAGTACTTCCACGCCTGGCACGTCGCACGCTTCATCGATCAGGTGACGCAGGCCGGCAAGGCCGAATACCCGTTGCCGATGTACGTCAACGCCGCGTTGCGCGACCCGTTCCACCCCGACCTGCCCGGCCAATACGAGAGCGGTGGCGCCACCGACAACGTGCTCGACGTGTGGAAGCTCGCCGCACCGCACATCGATCTCCTCGCGCCCGACATCTACATGCGCGAGCACGAGAAGTACACCACCGTGATCGACCGCTACGCGCGCGCCGACAACGCGCTGTTTGTCGCCGAGACCGGCAACGACGTGCCGTACGCGCGCTACTTCTTCGCCACGCTTGGCCACCAGGCGATCGGCTGGTCGCCGTTCGGCATCGACTACACGAAGTACTCGAACTGGCCGCTCGGCGCCAAGCGCATCAACGAGGAGTCACTGGCGCCGTTCAAGCTCAATTACGGCCTGGTGAAACCGGCGATGCGGGTGATCGCCAAGGCTGCCTCCGAAGGCCGCGTGCACGGCACCGCCGAGCGCGCCGGCGAACCCGAGCAGTTGCTCAAGCTCAACGACCGCTGGAACGCGACCATCACCTACGGCGTGCCGCAGTTCTGGTACCAGGGCAAACCGCCGGGCAATCCCGAAGCGAGTGGCGCGGCGCTGGTCGTCGAGCTGGGCCCGGATGAGTTCCTGGTCACCGGCATGCATGCGCGCGTGACGATCCACCCGGCCAGCGAAAGCGTCGGCCAGATGATCTACGACCGCGTCGAGGAAGGCACCTACGCGGATGGGCAGTGGCAGTTCCAGCGCGTGTGGAACGGCGACCAGACCGATTACGGACTGAACTTCTCGTCGGCCACGCAGCTGCTGCGCGTGAAGCTGGCAACGTATTGATGAAAAGCATTTGCCGCGGCAAGCAAAAACTACAGGCGCAACGACCGATGCACAAAGTCCTACTGACGATCCCCTTCGCGCTGCTGCTGACCGCATGCGGCGGGCAGGCAGCGAAGCATTACGAAACCATCGACGGCGGCATCGTCGTGCGCCCGACCCAGGACGGTGTGGCGCCGGTGCGCCTGCAGGCCGTCAGCGACGCCATCGTCCGCGTCAGCGCCGATCCGGCCGGAAAATTCGCACGCTCGGCGAGCCTGATGCGGGTGGACGAGGGCAAGCCGGCCGCGCCCAAGTTCGAGGTCAGCGAGCAGGACGGCACGGTGCGCATGAACCTGCCGCAGATCAGCGCGACGGTGTCGGTGAAGGACGGCCAGGTCCGCTTCTTCGACGCCGGCGGCAAGCCGCTGCTCAGCGAAGTCGCCGGTTCCCGCGAGTTCAAGCCGCTGCAGGTCGAAGGCCGTCCGTACTTCAACCTGCGCCAGCGCTTCGAGCCGCAGGACGAGGCGCTGTACGGCTTCGGCCAGCACCAGCAGGGCTGGATGAACCTGAAGGGCCGCGACGTCGAGCTGCTCCAGCACAACATCGACAACGCCGTGCCGTACCTGGTCTCCAGCCGGAACTACGGCTTGCTGTGGGACAACGACTCGATCTCGCGGATGGGCGACCCGCGCGGGCTGCAGCCGGTCGGGCAGACGCTGAAGCTGTTCGACGCCGACGGCAAGGAAGGCGCGCTGACCGCGCGCTACTCCCTCGACGGCGTCGAGAAGCTCGTGCGTCGCGAGAGCGAGGTCAATTACCAGTACATCAAGGACCTCAAGAACTATCCGGCCGACGCCAAGGCGAAGGACAAGCCGATGCAGGTGGTGTGGGAAGGCGAGATCGAGGCGCAAAGCGCCGGCCGCCACACCTTCTCGCTGTATTCCAGCGAATACGCGAAGCTGTGGATCGACGGTGAGCTCAAGCTCGACCGCTGGCGCCAGAACTGGAACCCGTGGCACCACGAGTTCGCGCTTGACCTCAAGCCCGGCCAGCGCCACAAGCTGCGCATCCAATGGGACCTGATCGACCCGAGCTACATCGCGCTGCTGCATCGCGATCCGTTGCCGGCGGCCGAGGCGAAAGACCTGTCGCTGTGGTCCGAGGCCGGCCAGATCATCGACTACTACGTCGTTGCCGGCGCCGACATGGACGACCTGGTCAAGGGCTACCGCCGCCTGACCGGCAAGGCGACGTTGCTGCCCAAGTGGGCCTACGGCTTCTGGCAGAGCCGCGAGCGTTACAAGTCGCAGGCCGAGCTGGTCGGCGTGGTGGACGAGTACCGCAAGCGCGGCCTGTCGCTGGACAACATCGTGCTCGACTGGTCGTACTGGCCGGCCGACGCCTGGGGCTCGCACGATTTCGACAAGACGTTCTGGCCCGACCCGCAGGGCATGGTCGACGCGATCCACGCCAAGCACGCGCAGCTGATGATCTCGGTGTGGCCGAAGTTCTACCCGACCACCGCGAACTACAAGGAGCTCGACGCCAAGGGCTACATGTACAAGCGCAACGTCGAGGTCGGCGAGCGTGACTGGATCGGCGAGGGTTACCTGAACTCGTTCTACGATCCGTACGCGGCCGAAGCGCGCGACATCTACTGGCGCCAGATCGACGAGAAGCTCAACGTACTTGGCATCGACGCCTGGTGGCTGGACGCCGACGAGCCCGACCTGCACTCCAACATCGACATCGGCGAGCGCAAGGCGCGCACCACGCCGACGGCGATTGGCCCGTCGACCGAGTACTTCAACTCCTATCCGCTGGCGCACACGCAGGGCGTTTACGAGCATGACCGCGCGAAGGACGGCAAGCGCGTGTTCATCCTTTCGCGCAAGGCCTACGCCGGCACCCAGCGCAACGCCACGGCGAGCTGGAGCGGCGACATCGTCTCGCGCTGGGATAACCTGCGCGAGCAGATCAGCGCAGGCGTAAACATGTCGCTGTCGGGCCTGCCGAACTGGACGCTCGACATCGGCGGCTTCTCGGTGGAGAAGCGCTACGAGAAGCAGGACCCGGCGCACCTGGCCGAGTGGCGCGAGCTCAACACGCGCTGGTTCCAGTACGGCGCTTTCCTGCCGCTGTTCCGATCGCACGGCCAGTTCCCGTTCCGCGAGATCTGGAACATCGCGCCGGAAGGCACGCCCTATTACGACAGCCTCGCCTACTACAACAAGCTGCGTTACCTGCTGCTGCCGTACACGTACACGCTGGCCGGCGACACGTACCACCGCGACGGCACGTTCCTGCGCGGCCTGTTCATGGATTTCCCGCAGGACGCGAACACGCGCGACATCGACGACGAATACCTGTTCGGCCCGGCCTTCCTGGTCGCGCCGGTCAGCGAATTCAAGGCGACGCAGCGCGCGGTGTACCTGCCGGCGGGCAGCGACTGGTATGACTTCTACAGTGGCAAAAAGGTCGCCGGTGGGCAGAAAATCGCCGCCGCCGCGCCGCTCGAACGGATGCCGCTGTTCGTGCGCGCCGGTTCGATCGTGCCGATGGGTCCGGTGCAGCAGTGGGTGGGCGAGAAGCCCGATGCGCCGCTGACGATCACCGTTTACATCGGCAGCGACGGTGCGTTCTCGCTGTACGAGGACGACGGCAAGGGTTACGGCTACGAGAAGGGTGAGTCCAGCCGCATTGCACTGGCGTGGAACGACAAGAACGGCGAGCTGACCATTGGCGCGCGAGAAGGTTCGTTCGAGGGCATGCAGGCGCAGCGGACTTTCCACGTGCGCTTCGTCGATGGCCCGCGCGCCGATGCCGGTGCGCTGGAGCCGGTGGCCGATGCGAGCGTGCAGTACGACGGAAAAGCGCTGATGGTGAAGCGGCCGGCAGCGAAGTGATGCAGCACCCCTTTCCCGCTAGCGGGAAAGGGGTGCTGTCGGATGGACAATGAAGGCATGACCATCGATTCGACCCGGCGCGAGCTGTTGAAGGCGACCACCGCGGCACTGGCCTTGGCCGGCTTCGGTGGCGTGCGCTTCGCGTCGGCGACCGGATCCTTGGCAGCGCAAGCCACCGCTGCCGACGCGCTGACGCTGTGGTATCGCCGCCCGGCGACGCAATGGGTCGAAGCGTTGCCGCTCGGCAATGGTCGCCTCGGTGCGATGGTGTGGGGCGGCGGCCAGCACGAGCGGCTGCAGCTCAACGAGGACACGCTGTACGCAGGCGGTCCCTACGATCCGGTCAGCCCGGACGCGCTGGCCGCACTGGCGAAGGTGCGCGAGCTGATCTTCGCCGGCCGCTACGTCGAGGCCGAAGCGCTGGCAGATGCGGCGATGATCGCGAGGCCGCGCAAGCAGATGCCGTACCAGCCGCTCGGCGACCTGGTGCTGGATTTCCTCGAAGTCTCAGATCTGGGCGACTACCGGCGCGAACTCGACCTCGACTGTGCGTTGGCGACGACGACATTCGAAAGCCGCCAGGTCGTGCACCGCCGCGACGCTTTCGTCTCGCCGGTCGACCAGTGCCTGGTGGTGCGCCTGGGCGTCGGCAAACCCGGGCGGCTCGGCCTGCGCATCGGTCTGGACACGCCGCAGGACGGCGAGGTCGTGCACGTCGGCGACAATGAGGTGCTGCTGCACGGACGCAACGATGCGGCGTTCGGCATCGAAGGCCGGCTGCGCTTCGCCATGCGGATGCGAGTGATCGCGCAAGGCGGCACGCTGCGCGCGCTCGACGACCGTCTGGAACTGACCGGTGCCGACGGCGCGCTGCTGCTGTTGACCGCGGCCACCAGCTACCGCCGCTTCGATGACGTGGGCGGCGATCCGGCGTCCATCACCCGCGTCCGGCTTGATGCGGCGGCGAACAAGCAGTACGACACGCTGCTCGCCGACCACATCCAGGAACATCGCCGCCTGTTCCGCCGCGTGCAGATCGACCTCGGCCGCGGCGAAGGCGCGGGCCGCCCCACCGACGAGCGCGTGCAGGCCTTCGCACAGGACAACGACCCGGCCCTGGCTGCGCTTTACCACCAGTTCGGCCGTTACCTGCTGATCGCCAGCTCCCGCCCCGGCACGCAGCCGGCCAACCTGCAGGGCATCTGGAACGACCTGCGGCAGCCGCCGTGGGAGAGCAAGTACACCATCAACATCAACACGCAGATGAACTACTGGCCGGCCGAGCCGACCGCGCTGGGTGAGTGCGTCGAGCCACTGGCGGCGATGGTGGAGGACCTGGCGAAGACCGGTGCCGATGCCGCGCGCAGGATGTACGGCGCGCGCGGCTGGGTCGCGCACCACAACACCGACCTGTGGCGACAAGTCGCGCCGATCGATGGCGCGAAATGGGGACTGTGGCCGATGGGTGGCGCGTGGTTGTGCGAGCACCTGTGGGAGCGCTGGGATTACGGCCGCGACCGCGCCCTGCTCGCGCGCATCCAGCCGCTGTTGAAGGGCGCGGCCGAGTTCTTCGTCGATACGCTGGTGGAGGATCCGCGCAGCGGCGAACTGGTCACCAACCCGTCGCTGTCGCCGGAGAACATGCACCCGCACGGCAGCACGCTGTGCGCCGGCCCGGCGATGGACTCGCAGATCCTGCGTGACCTGTTCGCGCACTGCATCGAGGCGTCGCGCATCCTCGGCGTCGACGGCGATTTCGCCGTGCAATTGCAGGCACTGCGCGAACGCCTGCCGCAGGACCGCATCGGCAAGGCGGGCCAGTTGCAGGAGTGGCGCGAGGATTGGGACATGGACGTGCCGGAGATCCACCACCGCCATGTCTCGCACCTGTACGCGCTGTACCCGAGCGCGCAGATCAACGTCCGCGACACGCCGCAACTCGCGGCAGCAGCGAAGAAATCACTGGACATCCGCGGCGATGACGCCACCGGCTGGGGCCTCGGCTGGCGCCTGAACTTGTGGGCGCGGCTCGGCGACGGCGAGCACGCCTACCGCATCCTGCAACGCCTGCTGCAGCCGGACCGCACCTACCCCAACCTGTTCGACGCGCACCCGCCGTTCCAGATCGACGGCAATTTCGGCGGCACCGCCGGCATCACGCAGATGCTGCTGCAGAGCTGGGGCGGGTCGATCTTCCTGCTGCCGGCATTGCCGGCGGCGTGGCCGCGCGGCGAAGTACGCGGCCTGCGCGTGCGCGGCGCGGCCAGCGTCGACCTGACCTGGCGCGACGGCTTGCTCACGCGAGCCACGCTGCGCAGCGATGCGGGCGGCGATTACGAAATCGTCCACCGAAATCAAACGTTGAAGGTGGCGCTGAAGCGGGGCCGCAGCGCGCAGTTCGTGCTGCGCGACGGCGCGCTGGTGCGGGCATGAGCGCTCGCATGAGTCGCTACCCGGTCTCGACGTCGGCACCCGCGGTGTCAAGCGGCGCGCTTACGGCCCGTCGCAGCGCAACGTCGTCGCCATGCAGGGCCGTGCCTGTGCAGGCCGAAGGCGCCGCGTTCGGCGTCGCTGTAGCCGCCTCCCGTTCTGTCACCCCTCCGAGAATATCCCCATGACCACTCCCTACATCGGCGCCCAGGAATACTTCCCCGGCATCGGCCGCATCGCGTTCGAGGGACGCGATTCCGACAATCCGCTGGCCTTCAAGGTCTACGACGCCACCAAGAAAGTCGGCGACAAGACCATGGCCGAGCACCTGCGCTTCGCGGTGTGCTACTGGCACAGCTTCTGCAACGCCGGCCACGATCCGTTCGGCCCGGGCACGCGCAACTACCCGTGGGACGCCGCCGACGCACCACTGGCGCGCGCCGAGGCCAAGCTCGACGCCGCGTTCGAGTTCTTCACCAAGCTCGGCGTGCCGTACTACTGCTTCCACGACATCGACCTGGCGCCGGACGCCGAGGACATCGGCCCGTACGAGAAGAACCTCAAGCACCTGGTGGCGATGGCCAAGGAACGCCAGCAGGCGACCGGCGTGAAGCTGCTGTGGGGCACGGCCAACCTGTTCTCGCACCCGCGCTACATGAACGGTGCGGCGACCAATCCGGATTTTGCGGTGGTCGCGCGCGCGGCGGTGCAGGTCAAGGCGGCGCTCGACGCCACCGTCGAGCTGGGCGGTGAGAACTACGTGTTCTGGGGCGGCCGCGAAGGCTACGCCTGCCTGCACAACACCGACATGAAGCGCGAGCTGGAGCACTTCGCGCGCTTCCTGACCATGGCGCGTGATTACGGCCGCAGCATCGGCTTCAAGGGCGTGTTCCTGATCGAGCCCAAGCCGATGGAGCCGATGAAGCACCAGTACGACTTCGACAGCGCCACCGTCGCCGGCTTCCTGCAAAAGCACGGACTGGACCGGGACTTCAAGCTCAACATCGAGGCCAACCACGCCACGCTGTCAGGCCACACCTTCGAGCACGACCTGCAGGTCGCCTCCGATCACGGCCTGCTTGGCAGCATCGACGCCAACCGTGGCAACGCCCAGAACGGCTGGGACACCGACCAGTTCCCGACGGACCTGTACGACACCGTCGGCGCGATGCTGGTGGTGCTGCGCCAGGGCGGGCTGGCCCCGGGCGGGTTGAACTTCGACGCCAAGGTGCGGCGTGAGTCGACCGATGCACAGGACCTGTTCATGGCGCATATCGGCGGCATGGACGCGTTCGCGCGCGGCCTGGAAGTGGCGCACGCGCTGCTCAACGATTCGCCGTGGGAGCAGTGGCGCGCGCAGCGCTACGCCAGCTTCGACAGCGGTGCCGGCAAGGAGTTCGCGAACGGCCAGCTGGGGCTGTCCGACCTGCATGCATTGGCGCTCAAGAGCGGCGAGCCGGCGAAGCTCAGTGGCCGCCAGGAGCAGTACGAGAACCTGCTCAACCAGTACCTGCTGCGGTAAACGGGCTTTGCTCGTCATTCCCGCTAAAGCGGGGATGGCGAAGGTGGAGGGGCACCCGGGCCGCGAGTCCGGGTGCGGGGCGGTCAAGAACATCACGAGAAGAACGACGACATGAACAGCACCACCCTCGATGCCGCGGCCATGCGCGGCGCGGAAAACACCGGTTTCATCGTCCTGATCAGCTGCGTCGCCACCATCGGCGGCTTCCTGTTCGGTTTTGACAGCGGCGTCATCAACGGCACCGTCGACGGCCTGCAGCAGGCGTTCGGTTCAAGCAAGGCCGGGCTCGGCTTCGAGGTCGCCTCGATGCTGCTGGGCTGCGCGATCGGTGCGTTCTTCGCCGGCCGTCTCGCCGACCGCTGGGGCCGGCGTTCGGTGCTGATCATCGCCGCGGCGCTGTTCCTGCTGTCGGCGCTCGGCGCCGGTGCCGCGCACAGCTCGCTGTGGTTCGTGTTCGCGCGCGTGCTCGGTGGTTTCGCGGTCGGCGCGGCCAGCGTGATGTCGCCGGCCTACATCGCCGAGGTCGCGCCGGCGCGCTATCGCGGCCGGCTGGCGACGGTGCAGCAGATCGCGATCATCGGCGGCCTGTTCTGCGCGTTCCTGAGCAACTACCTGCTGGCCAAGGCGGCCGGTGCCTCGACGCAGCCGCTGTGGGCTGGCCAGGAGGCCTGGCGCTGGATGTTCTGGATGCAGGCGATTCCGTCGCTGCTGTTCCTGTTGTTGCTGCTGCTGATTCCGGAGAGCCCGCGCTACCTCGTCGTCAAGCGCCGCCTGGACGATGCGCGGCGCGTGCTGACCCGCTTGTACGGCGCGGCCGAGGCCGACACCAAGCTGGCCGAGATCGGCGCCTCGCTGTCGGCCGACCACCACCGCCCGCGGCTGTCGGACCTGATCAACCAGGCCACCGGCAAGTTACGCCCGATCGTCTGGGTCGGCATCGGTTTGGCCACGTTCCAGCAGCTGGTCGGCATCAACGTGGTGTTCTATTACGGCGCGGTGTTGTGGCAGGCGGTCGGTTTTTCCGAGGAGCACGCGCTGCTGATCAACGTGCTGTCCGGCGCGCTCAGCATCGGCGCCTGCCTGGTAACGGTGGCGCTGATCGACAAGGTCGGGCGCAAGCCCTTGCTGTGGATCGGCTCGGCCGGCATGGCGGTGGCGTTGGCCGGGGTGGTGGTCGCGTTCGCCACCGGCACCCTCGACGCCAGCGGCAAGCTGCAGCTGTCCGACGGCATGGGCGTGCTGGCGCTGGTCGCGGCCAATGCCTACGTGGTGTTCTTCAACGTGTCATGGGGCCCGGTGATGTGGGTGATGCTGGGCGAGATGTTCCCGAACCAGATCCGCGGCTCCGGCCTGGCGGTGGCCGGTGCGGCGCAGTGGACATCCAACTTCATCATCACGGTGAGCCTCCCGATCCTGCTCGCCGGCATCGGCCTGGCCGCGACCTACGGTCTGTACCTGGCTGCGGCGGTGGTCTCGGTGTTCTTCGTGCTGCGCTGCGTGCACGAGACCAAGGGCAAGGAGCTGGAGCAGATGCAGGGCTGATGTCGGCGCCAGCAGCGGCGTCTGGTGCCGCCGCTGCGGCTCAGCCGGCCGCGTCGCAGGCGATGTCGTGCGCGGCCAGCTCAGCCACCAGTGCCACCGGCGGCGGTGTCCGCAGCGCGACACCGGCCTGCAGCCAGACGACGTGGCGGCCAGCGCCGGCGTGCAGCAGCAGTAGCGCCTGCCGCGCGGCCGGTGCGGGCGGCATCGGCAGGCGTTCGGCGTCGCGTCGCGCCAGCGCCTGCACGGTCGCGGCGACCTCGGCGTCGTACAGCAGCACGTCGGCCTGGTTCATCGTGCGCAGCGCGCGCAGCGTCAGCCGGCCCGGGTCGCCGTCGTCGCAGCCGATCAGGCTGACCCGGCCGCGCAGCGGCGCCTGCGTGACCTGGTGCAGGGCGGCGACGAGGGTCGCTTCGGCCGCAGCATCCTGGCCGGTGCGCAGCAGTTCGGCGACCGCGCCGTCGAGCATCGTGTCGAACCACTGCCGGCGTTGCGCCAGCTGCGGCAGGCGCGCGCGGATCGTGCCGCGATGGCGTGCGAACAAGGCGGCGAGCTTGCCGAGGGAGTCGTCCAACTGCGCTTCCAACTGCTCGCGCAGGCGTCGCGCCAGCATCGGCGCGGCGCCACCGGAGGAGATCGCCACCTGCAACGGTGCGCGGGCCACGACCGCCGGGACGTGGAAACTGGACAGCTCGGCGTCGTCGACGATGTTGACCAGGCGCCGGCGCCGCTGCGCCTCGTCGGCCAGGCGGGCGTTGAACGCGCGGTCGTCGGTGGCCGCCACCACCAGCCAGACCCGCTCCAGCCAATCGGGATCGAAGTCCCCGTACAGGCGCTGCAGCCGCCCTTGCTGCAACCACTGCGACAGCGTGTCGTCGAGCGCGTGGGCATGGACCAGCACGTGGGCGTCGGCGTCGAGCAGGGCTTCGATCTTGCGTGTCGCCACTTCGCCGCCGCCGACCACCAGCACCTCGCGGCCGGACAGGTTGGCGAACAGGGGATACAAGGCCATTCGGATCGCTCCAGAGGATGCTGCAGACGCTAATGTTGCATGGCAACATGCAACGAACCACTCCTTCCACTTCGGTGCTGCCCGCGGTGCTGCGCATTCTGCTGGTCAACGATACCCACAAGCCGATCGGCGAGCTGCGCCAGACGCTGCTTGCCGCCGGCCACGAGGTGCTGGCCGAAGTGGCGTCGGCGCGGGAACTGTTGAAGGCGGTGGAATCGCAGCAGCCCGACGTGGTCATCGTCGACGTCGATTCGCCTTCGCGCGACACGCTGGAGCAATTGGCGCTGGTGCATCGCCATGCGCCGCGGCCGGTGGTGATGTTCTCGGCCGACGGCAACGACCAGTTGATCCGTGCCGCGGTCGGTGCCGGCGTCACCGCCTACGTCGTCGACGGGCTGGCACCGGCGCGGCTGGCGCCGATCATTCAGGTGGCGCTGGCCCGCTTCGAGCAGCAGGCGGACGTGCGCCGTAAGCTCGACGAAGTGCAGTGCAAACTGGACGAGCGCAAGCTGATCGACCGTGCCAAAGGACTGCTGATGGAGAAGCGCGGCATGAGCGAGGCCCAGGCCTATGCCGCGCTGCGCCAGCAGGCCATGAACCAGGGCTTGAAGCTGGCGGACGTGGCCCGCCGGATCATCGCCATGGCCGATCTACTGGGATGAGGCCGGCATGAGCCAGACACGCAACCACGGCTGCCGCACGCTGCAACTGGGCTTCATGCCGCTGATCGACTGCGCACCGCTGGTCGCGGCGGTGCGGCTGGGCCTGGATCGCAAGCATGGCTTGCAGCTGCAGCTGCATCGGCAGGCGTCGTGGGCGGCGGTCCGCGACCGGCTGTTGTCGGGCGAGCTCGATGCGGTGCAGGCCCTGGCCGGGCTGGTCTACGGCGTGGAAACCGGCATCGGCGGCCCGCGCAGCGAACTGGCGATCCTGCTCACGCTCAACCACAACGGCCAGGCGATCGCGCTGTCGCCGTCGCTGGCGCAGCCGCTGCAGCAGGGGCGGCCGCTGGCCGAACTGCTGGCGACGTTGCCGCGGCGGCCGGTGTTCGCGCAGACCTTTCCCACCGGCACGCACGCGATGTGGCTGTACTACTGGCTGGCGGCGCAGGGAGTCGACCCGATGACCGCGATCGACAGCGTGACGCTGTCGCCATCGCAGATGCCCGATGCGCTGGCCCGCGGCGAACTGGACGGCTTCTGCGCGGGCGAGCCGTGGGTGACACAGGCGCAGGCACTGGCGGCGGGGCGTCGGGTGATGCGCAGCGGACGAATCTGGCCGGGCCATCCGGAGAAGGTGCTGGCCTGCCGGCGTGAGTTCGCAGCGCTGGAACCGGACACGGCGATCGCGCTCACCGCAGCGGTACTGGAGGCCTGCCGTTGGCTCGACGAGCGCGCCAACCGTCGCGAGGCGGTGGCGTGGCTGGCCGATGCCGAGGTGATCGGCCTGCCGGCCGAGCGCATCGCGCAGTGCCTGCTGCCTGACGCCGCCGCTGACGATGCCGGGCCGGTGCAAGCGCTGCAGTTTCACAACGGCGGTGCCGTCAATTTCCCCTGGCTGTCGGACGGGCGCTGGTTCCTGCAGCAGTTCCGCCGCTGGGGCTGGTTGGCGGCCGCCGAGCGCGCGGCCGACGATGCGCTGTTGGCCAATGTGCACCGGCTGGACAGCTACCGCGCCGCCGCCGCCCGCATTGGCGTCCCGGTCCCCGCGCAGGATTCGCGCCGCTCGATCCTGTTCGACGGCAGCGCCTGGGAATAAGCGTCACCGCCGGCACCTTGATGGTGCATTGCACAAAAGCGGTGCGGCCTGCACGCAACTGGTGCGCTTGCGTTGCGGCCGACCGGTTCGATCGCCGGCCCGTGGCCCAAGGCGGTGATCCAACTGCTTGAATTGACGACGGATTCGATCGGTGCCGGCATGCCGTCATAAGTTGGCACGCTGATTGCTTAGTAATACCTGCGGGTGCAACGACGTGCCCGTGACAACCAGATCCGGCGAGCGGGCCAACGGCGGTCCGGCAAGCCAAGACGACGGCGTCTCCCGGTGCGAACCGGTAGGCGCCGTTTTTTGTTTCTCCACCCTTTGCAGTCGTTGTCGCCGGCGGTGATTCCGCGCGGCGCAGCGGTCTTCGACCGGAGATTGCGCGGATGAATCGTTCGTTCTGGCAGGCCGGGCATACGCCCACGTTGTTGTCGGCGTTTTTGTATTTCGACCTGAGTTTCATGGTGTGGTACCTGCTGGGGCCGTTGCAGGTGCAGATCGCGCAGGCGCTGCAGCTGGACACGCAGCAGCGCGCGCTGATGGTGGCGGTGCCGATCCTGTGTGGTGCGGTGTTGCGCCTGTTCCTGGGCCTGCTGGCCGACCGGATCGGTGCCAAGCGCACCGGCGTGCTGGCGCAGGTGGTGGTGATCGCGGCGTTGCTGGCGGCGTGGACGCTGGGCGTGCACAGCTTCGCGCAGATGCTGCTGCTGGGCGCGATGCTCGGTGTGGCCGGCGCCTCGTTCGCGGTGGCGCTGCCGCTGGCCTCGCGCTGGTATCCGCCGCAGCACCAGGGCACCGCGCTGGGAATCGCCGGTGCCGGCAATTCCGGCACGGTGCTGGCGGCACTGTTCGCGCCGATGCTGGCGACGGCGTTTGGCTTCCAGCAGGTGTTCGGCCTGGCCTGCATCCCGCTGGTGCTGGTGCTGCTGGTGTTCGCGCGCTGGGCCAAGGACGCGCCGGTGACGGTGCCACAGCGGCACCTGTCCGATTACGGCCGCGTGCTGGTCGGCAACCGCGATTCGTGGTGGTTCATGCTGTTCTATGCGGTCACCTTCGGCGGTTTTGTCGGTTTCGCCGGCGTGTTGCCGGGCTATTTCCACGACGAGTTCGGCTTCTCGCCGAAGGCGGCCGGCTGGGCCACCGCGGCCTGCGTGATGGCCGGCTCGGGCATGCGCCCGCTCGGTGGCGTGATGGCCGACCGCATCGGCGGCACGCGCACGCTGCAGGCGGTGTACGTCGCGGTCGCGGTGCTGATCGCCGCGGTGGCGCTCGGCATCGGCGGCGCGGCGGCGACGGTGGCGCTGTTCGTGGTCGCGCTGCTGTGCCTGGGCGCCGGCAACGGCGCGGTGTTTCAACTGGTGCCGCAGCGCTTCGCTGCCGACATCGGCCTGATGACCGGATTGATCGGCATGGCCGGCGGCGTCGGCGGCTTCCTGTTGGCCGCCGGCATGGGCGTGCTCAAGCAGCACGTCGGCAGTTATGCGCTCGGGCTGTGGCTGTTCGCCGGCATCGCGCTGGCGGCGTCGCTGTGCCTGGTCGGGGTCAAGCAGCGCTGGCGCGTGCATTGGGCCGCGACCAGCGCGGCGCGGGTCTGACATGCAGATCGTCGTCGACCCGCTGACCGGCCCCGAGATCGCCGCGCTGCTGCGCGCGCATCTCGACGAGATGCACCGCATCTCGCCGCCGGAGAGTGTGCATGCGCTCGACCTCGATGCGCTGCGCGCACCGGAGGTGACGTTCTGGAGCGCCCGCGACGGTGACGAACTGCTCGGCTGCGTCGCGCTCAAGCAACTCGGTGCTGACCACGCCGAGATCAAGTCGATGCGCACCTCGGCGCGGCACCAGCGCCGCGGCGTGGCTTCGGCGCTGATGGGCCACCTGCTGGAGCAGGCGCAGCGGCGTGGCTACCGGCGGCTGAGTCTGGAGACCGGGTCGCAGCCGGAATTCGGCGCGGCACGCGCCTTGTACGCACGCTTTGGCTTCCATGCCTGCGGGCCGTTCGCGCAGTACGCCGCCGACCCGTACAGCGTGTTCATGACCCGGATGCTGTGAGAAGGACGCAAACATGAAGAAGCCCAGACTCGTCGTGATCGGAAACGGCATGGCCGGCATCCGCACGCTGGAGGAGCTGCTCAAGCTGGTGCCGGGGATGTACGACATCACCGTGTTCGGCGCCGAGCCGCATCCCAACTACAACCGCATCCTGCTGTCGCCGGTGCTGGCCGGCGAGCAGGCCTTCGACGACATCGTGCTCAATCCGTTGCCGTGGTACGCCGAGCACGGCATCACCCTGCACCTGGGCAAGGAGGTCACGCGGATCGACCGCGTGCACCGGCGCGTGATCGCCGCCGACGGCACGCAGGCGCAGTACGACCGCCTGCTGCTCGCGACCGGTTCGCTGCCGATCATCCTGCCGGTGCCGGGCAAGGAGCTGAAGGGCGTGATCGGCTACCGCGACATCCACGACACGCAAACCATGATCGACACCGCCCAGGTGAAGCAGCATGCGGTGGTGATCGGCGGCGGCCTGCTCGGCCTGGAAGCGGCCAACGGCCTGAAGCTGCGCGGCATGGACGTGACCGTGGTGCACCTGGCCGGCTGGCTGCTGGAGCGCCAGCTCGACCCGACCGCGGGGCAGTTGCTGGAGAAGTCGCTGGTCGAGCGCGGCCTGACCTTCCGCCTCAACACCTCCACCACCGAAATCGTCGGCAACGAGCACGGCGAGGTGGCGGCGGTGCGCTTCTCCGATGGCGAGGAGGTCGCCGCCGACCTGGTGGTGATGGCGGCCGGCATCCGCCCCAACATCGCCCTGGCGCAGGCGTCCGGCATCCACTGCAACCGCGGCGTCGTCGTCAACGACACGCTGCAGACCTTCGACCCGCGCGTGTACGCGGTCGGCGAGTGCGCCAGCCATCGCGGCATCGCCTACGGCCTGGTCGCACCGCTGTTCGAGCAGGCCAAGGTCTGCGCCAACCACCTGGCGACGTTCGGCATCGGCATCTACAAGGGCTCGGTGGCGTCGACCAAGCTCAAGGTCACCGGCATCGACCTGTTCTCGGCCGGCAACTTCATGGGTGGCGACGGCACCGAGGAGATCGTGCTGTCCGACCCGGCCGGCGGCGTCTACAAGAAGCTGGTGCTCAAGGACGACCGGCTGGTCGGCGCCTGCCTGTACGGCGACACCGGCGATGGCGGCTGGTACTTCAAGCTGATCAAGGACGCCAGCCCGGTCGACGAGCGCCGCGACCAGCTGGTGTTCGGCGAGAAGTCGCTGGGCGATGCCGGCACCGCCGGCCAGGACCGCGCCAGCACCATGGCCGACGGCGACGAGGTCTGCGGCTGCAACGGCGTGTGCAAGGGCACGATCGTCAAGGCGATCAACGAGCAGGGCCTGTTCACCGTCGACGAGGTCAAGAAGCACACCAAGGCGGCCAGTTCCTGCGGCTCGTGCACCGGCCTGGTCGAGCAGCTCCTGATGAACTGCCTGGGTTCCAATTTCCAGGAGACGCCGAAGACGAAAGCGGTGTGCGGCTGCACGGCGCACACGCACGCCGACGTGCGCAAGACCGTCCGCGAACACCGGCTGTTCACCCATCGTGCGGTGTACGACTTCATGGAATGGCGCACGCCCAACGGCTGCGCGACCTGCCGGCCGGCGATCAACTACTACCTGATCTCGACCTGGCCGCGCGACGCGGTGGACGACCCGCAGAGCCGCTTCATCAACGAGCGCGCCCACGCCAACATCCAGAAGGACGGCACCTACTCGGTGATACCGCAGATGAAGGGCGGCGTGACCAATGCCGGCGAGCTGCGCCGCATCGCCGATGTCGCCGACAAGTACGCGATCCCGATGGTCAAGGTCACCGGCGGCCAGCGCATCGACCTGCTCGGGGTGAAGAAGGAGGATCTGGTCGAGGTGTGGCGCGACCTGGGCATGAAGTCCGGCCACGCTTACGGGAAGTCGATCCGCACGGTGAAGACCTGCGTCGGCAGCGAGTTCTGCCGCTTCGGCACGCAGAACAGCACGCAGATGGGCATCGACCTGGAAACGATGCTGGCCAACATGTGGAGCCCGCACAAGGTCAAGCTGGCGGTGAGCGGTTGCCCGCGCAACTGCGCCGAGTCCGGCATCAAGGACGTGGGCATCATCGCGGTGGATTCGGGCTGGGAAATCCATATCGGCGGCAACGGCGGCATCAAGACCGAGGTCGCCCAGTTCCTGGTCAAGGTCAAGAGCGGCGACGAGGTGCGCGAGTACACCGGCGCGTTCCTGCAGCTGTACCGCGAGGAGGCGTACTACCTCGACCGCACCGTGCACTACATCGAGCGCGTCGGCATGGACTACATCCGCCAGCAGGTCGTCGATGACGCGGCCAACCGCCGCGCGCTGTTCGAGCGCCTGCTGTACGCGCTGGAAGGCCTGCCCGACCCGTGGGCGGCGCGCATCGCCGGCACGCAGGCGCGCGAGTACCAGCCGCTGCGCATTCCGGCGCAGCTGGTCGAGGCGGAGGGTTAGGCATGGCGGCAATCCTCGAACCACAGGCCGCTACCTGGGTCCGCATCTGCCAACTCGACGACATCCCTGCGCTCGGCGCGCGGGTGATCCGGCGCGACGGAGCGGACGACATCGCGCTGTTCCGCACCGCCAGCGGCAACGTGCACGCGCTGCTCGACCGTTGCCCGCACAAGGGCGGGCCGCTGTCGCAGGGCATCGTCGCCGGCGAGAGCGTGACCTGCCCGCTGCACGGCTGGAACATCGCTCTGGCCAACGGCGAGGCCTGCGCGCCCGACGTCGGCTGCGCGCGCACCTACCCGGTGCGCGTGGACGACGGCGAGGTGTGGCTGGCGCTGCCGGCGGTGCCATCGAACGGAGGCGATGGCTGATGGACGGCGCCGGCGTGTCGATGGTGCAGCGCGAGCGCAGCTTCACCCGCTCGACCTGCTGCTACTGCGGCGTCGGCTGCGGCGTGGTGATCGAGGCCGAGCACGACGCCGATGGCAACGCCCGCATCATCGGCATCGAAGGCGACAAGGAACATCCGGCCAACTTCGGCCGCCTGTGCAGCAAGGGCCGCAACCTGCCGCAGACCGCGCGCAGCCCGCACGGCCGCGTGCTCATGCCGGAACTGCGCCACCAGCGCCATGAAGCGCGCCATCGCGTCGACTGGGCGGTCGCGCTCGACACCGTCGCCGACCGCCTGGCCGATATCGTCCAGCAGCACGGCCCGGACGCGGTGGCGTTCTATATCTCCGGACAACTGCTGACCGAGGACTACTACGTCTTCAACAAGCTGGCCAAGGGCCTGCTCGGCACCAACAACATCGACACCAACTCGCGCCTGTGCATGTCCAGCGCGGTGACCGGCTACAAGCTCGCGCTCGGCGCCGACGGCCCGCCGACCTGCTACGAGGACCTGGAGCTGGCCAAGACGGTGCTGTTTGCCGGCAGCAACGCGGCGTACGCGCACCCGGTGCTGTTCCGCCGCCTGGAAGAAGCCCGCGAGCGCGACCCCGACGTGCGCTGGATCGTGATCGATCCGCGCCGCACCGACACGGCCGCTGTCGCCGACCTGCACCTGGCGATCCAGCCCGGCACCGACGTGGCGCTGTTCAACGGCATGCTGCACCACCTGGTCTGGGAAGGCCTGGTCGACAGCGAGTACATCAAGGCGCACACCGAAGGCTTTGCCGGACTCAAGCAGCTGCTGCGCGACTACACGCCGCGGATGGCGGCGGAACTGTGCGGCATCGCCGTGGCCGACCTGGTGCAGGCGGCCGAATGGTTCGGCCGCAGCCCGGCGGCGCTGTCGCTGTACTGCATGGGGCTGAACCAGTCCGCACACGGAACCGACAAGAATCTCGCGCTGATCCACCTGCACCTGGCCACCGGCCAGATCGGCAGACCGGGCGCCGGCCCGTTCTCGCTCACCGGCCAGCCCAACGCGATGGGCGGGCGCGAGGTCGGTGGCATGGCGACGATGCTGGCCGCGCACCGCGAGATCGGCGACGCGCAGCATCGTGCCGAAGTGGAAGCGTTGTGGAGTCTGCCCGCGCACAGTCTCTCGGCGAAGCCGGGGCTGGCGGCGGTGGAACTGTTCGAGGCCGTGCGCAGCGGCAAGGTCAAGGCGGTGTGGATCGCCTGCACCAACCCCGTGCACTCCATGCCCGACATCGGCCGCGTGCGCGAGGCGCTGCAGCGCGCGCAGTACGTGGTCGTGCAGGAGGCCTTCGCCGACACCGACACCGTGCCGTACGCCGACGTGCTGCTGCCGGCGGCGAGTTGGGGCGAGAAGGAAGGCACGGTGACCAATTCCGAACGGCGCATCTCGCGCGTGCGACGCGCGGTGCCGGCACCGGGACAGGCGCAGCCGGACTGGTGGATCGCCAACGAGGTCGCGCGCCGTATCGAGGCGCGCCTGGCGTCGCCGGGCGCGGCGCCGCTGTTCGATTTCGACGGCACCGCGGCGATCTTCGACGAGCACCGCCGCCTCACCGTCGGCCGTGATCTCGACATCGGCGGGCTCGACTACGCAGTGCTGGAGTCGCAGGGACCGCAGCAGTGGCCGTTCCCGGCTGGCGCGCAAGGTGGGCAGCCGCGCCGCTACGAGGACGGCGTGTTCGCCACCGCCAACGGCCGCGCGCGCTTCCACGTCACGCCCTACAAGCCGGTGGCCGAGCCTGTATCAGCGCGCTATCCGCTGCGCCTGCTCACCGGCCGCCTGCGCGACCAGTGGCACGGGATGTCGCGCACCGGGCGCGTGCCCGGGTTGTTCGCGCACAGCCCGGAGCCCGGGCTGCGCATGAACCCCGGTGACGCCGCCCGTCGTGGCCTGCGCGCCGGCGAGCTGGTGCGCATCGCCAGCAAGCGCGGCGAGCTGGTGCTGCCGCTGGAGCTGTCGGATGAGGTCGGCTCCGGCACCGTGTTCGCGGCGATGCACTGGAGTGGGCAGCACCTGTCCAGCGGCGGCATCAACGAGGTCAGCCAACCGGCGTTCGATGCGCGCTCGTTGCAACCCGAACTCAAGCACGCCGCGGTACGCGTGGAGAAGGCCGCGTTTGGCTGGCACCTGCTGGCGGCGCGGCGCGGCGACCCGCTGGCGCTGCGGGCCGCGGTGCAGCCGCTGTTGAAGGATTGCGACTACGCGGCGGTTTCGCTGCAGGCCGAGCCCGGCGCAGACGAGCGAGCAAGCGCCTGGCTGGTGCTGCGTGCCGCCGCCGACACCGCGCGGTCCGCCGACTGGCTGGCGGCCCTGACCGACGCGCTGGCGCTGCAGCCGGGTGCCGACACGCTCGAATACCGCGACGCCCGCCGCGGTCTGCTCAAGCGCGTGGCCTGGCGCGGCGAGGGTGGAGACAGCCGCATCGACGGCCTGCTGCTGACCGATACGCAGCGCAATCCGACCAGCGAATCGCTGCTCGACACCGCGTTGTCCGCGCAGCTGTGGAGCGGCTCGCGGCTGGCGGTGTTCGCCCATGCCGGCGGCGGTGCACGCGACGCGGTGGTGTGCACCTGCCTGCAGGTGACCGAGTCGGCCATCCGCGCACAGGTCGTGCAAGGCGCCGACGTCGCCGCGCTCAAGCAACGTCTGGGCTGCGGCACGGTCTGCGGCTCGTGCCTGCCGCAGCTGGCGCAGTTGTGTCGACAGCCGCAGCGGGCGTGACGCGCGTCGATGACACCAATCACAGGAGGCCACATGCACGACGAAACCACCCGGTCCCCGCGCGGCGACAAGCCCGAAGTCGTGCTGCTGTCGGCCGGCCCCGGCGACCTGGAGTTGCTGACGATCAAGGCCGTCAAGGCATTGGCGGGTGCGCAGGTGCTGCTGCTCGACGAACTGGTCAATCCCGAGATCGCGACGCTGGCGCCGCAGGCGCGGGTGATCCGCGTCGGCAAGCGCGGCGGCTGCCGTTCCACGCCGCAGGACTTCATCTGCCGGCTGATGCGCCGCTACGCGCTGCAGGGGGAACGCGTGGTGCGGGTGAAGGGCGGCGAGGCGCTGCTGTTCGGCCGCGCCGGCGAGGAGATCGCCTTCCTGCGCGCATCCGGCATCGAGGTGCGCATCGTCAACGGCATCAGCGCCGGTTTCGCCGCCGCCGCCGGCCTGGGCGTGTCGCTCACCCACCGCGACCACTGCCACGGAATCACCTTCGTCACCGCCCACACCCACGACCACGGCGAACCCGACTGGGCCGCACTGGCCGCCACCGGCACCACGCTGGCGATCTACATGGGCATGCGCCGGATCGAATCGCTGGCGGCCGGGCTGCTGCGCCAGTTGCCGGCGCACACGCCGGCGGCGGTGGTGCAGTCGGCCAGCCAGCCCGACGAGGCCCGCCTGCTGACCACGCTCGGCCGCCTGACGGCCGATGCGCGCGCGCTGCGGCTGGCAAGCCCGGGCGTGATCCTGGTCGGCGCTGCGCTGGCGCAGGCCAGCAACCCGGTGGACGCATCGACCCCGGCCTGCGACGCGCCTCAGCGCAGCGCGTGATCCGGCACGTCGAGGTCGAGCGACAGCGCCAGGTGGTCCGACTGCGCGGCCGGTAGCGCCTTGGCGCCGGAGTACTTGAGGCCGTCGCCGACCAGGATGTGGTCGATCGCGCGCTGCGGGCGCCAGCTCGGGAACGTCGGCACGTTGCCGTCCGGCGGCTGCAGGCGGGTGCGGCGGAACAGCTCCTGCATCTCGGGGCGGTCGATCGAGCAGTTGAAGTCGCCCATCAGCACCGCGTGAGGGTGGTCGTGCAGCAGCTCGGCGATGAAGCTCAGCTGCGAGGCGCGCGAGGTGGCGCCCAGCGACAGGTGGGCGACGGCGATGGTCAGCGCGTCGTCGCCGTCGCCGAAACGCGCGACCAGCACGCCACGGCCGGAGATGCGGCCGGGCAGCGAGTGGTCACTGACCTCGCGCGGCTCCAGCCGGCTCAGCAGGCCGTTGGCGCTGGAGGCGACGCCGCCGACGCGGCGGTTGGGCTGGTGGCTCCAGTAGTCGAAGCCACCGCGCTGGGCGAGGTAGTGGGTCTGGTTGGTGAAGCCCGAGCGCAGGCTGCCCGGGTCGCTCTCGTTGAGGCCGACGATGTCGTGCGCGCCGGCCAGCTGCGCGATGGTGTCGAGGCTGCCGCGCTTGTTGCCCGCCGGCAGCACGTGCGACCAGCTGCGCGCGACGTAGTCGTGGTAGCCGCGCGTGCTGGACCCCGCCTGGATGTTGGCACTGAGCAGACGGAGCCGGCGCATGGTCATGCGGGCGCGACGGTTGCGATCAGCCGCCCGCCTTGGCCCGTTCCTGCGCGACCAGGTGGTCGGTGATGCGCAGGGTGTCCTCGAAGTTCTTGCCGATGACCTTGTACTTGCCGTTGACGACGAGGTTGGGCGTGCTGTCGACGCCGCTGCGGGTGATGAACTGCCCGGCGCGCTTCATCTTGGCGGCGATCGCGAAGCTGGCCATGGTGCTGGCGAACTGCTTCGGGTCGGCGCCGTACTGGGCGTAGAAGCCGGCGATCTGGTCGTTGGTCGGCAGCGGTTGCACCGGCATCGAGCGCTCGACGTGGATCGCGTTGAACATCGCCGCATGGCTCTGGTCGAGCACGCCCATCGCCTGCGCGGTGTAGAACGCCTTGGCGTAGGGCTCCCAGTAGCCGCCGAACGGCGCAGCCAGGGCCACGAACTTCACGTCGGCCGGCTGCTTGGTCTTCCAGGCCTGGATCAGCGGATCGAAGGTGGCGCAGTGCGGGCAGGTGTAGCCGAACACCTCGACCACCTCGATCTTGCCGTTGCCGGGCTCGTAGGGCTGGCCGCCGGCGATTTCGACGTAGTCGGTGCCGGCGACCGGAGCCGGGCCGCTCGGCGGCGTCGCTGCGGCGGCCGCGGCCGGCGCGGCTTCGGTGGTGGTCGTCGGTGCCGCCGCCGGTGCGGCCTCGGTGGTCGCCGGCGCGGTCGGCGCGGCGGTTTCGGCCGGGGCCGGCGCCTGCGGCGAGCTGCACGCGGACAGGGCGAGGAGGGCGGTCAGGGCCACCGGAAGGAGGGACAGGCGCGAGGTCATGGATCGGATTCTCCGCAAGGCTGAGAGGGGCCGGCGGGCAGCGCAGACGTTGCGCCGCCGGTCAAAGGATCACTGGAGCAAGGATAACGGCCGCTGTACCGGGGCGGGGCGCCGTGGTTAACGTTTGGCGCCGGCGCGTTCGCGCGCGACCAGCTGGTCGGCGATGCGCAGCACGTCGTCGAAGCTGTTGCCGAGCACGCGGTACTTGCCGTTGACGACCAGGGTCGGGGTGGCCTCGACGCCGCTGCGTTGGATGAACGCGTCGGCCTGCTGCATGCGTGCCGCGACCGCTGGGCTGTCGTAGGCCTGGATGAAGCGCTGCGGGTCGGCGCCGTACTTGGCGTAGAACGCGGCGATCTCCTGCGGCGCCGGGTTGCGCAGCGGCAGGCTGCCGTCGCTGTGCAGGGCCAGGAACATCGCGTCGTGGCTCTTGTCGAGCAGGCCGAGCGACTGCGCGGCGTAGAACGCTTTGGCGTACGGCGTCCAGCCGCCGCCGAACGGGGCGGCCAGTGGCACGAAGTGGACGTCGGCGGCGTGCCTGCTCTTCCATGCCGACACCTGCGACTGGAAATGCGCACAGTGGATGCAGGTGTAGCCGAACACCTCGACCACCTCGACCTTGCCCTTGACCGGGGCGAACGGCTGGCCGCCTTCGATCACCTCATAGTCGGTGCCGGCCACCAGTGCCGGTGCGGCCGGTTTGTCGGCGGCGAGGGCCAGCGTGGGCAGCAGGGCCAGCAACAGCAGGGCAAGCAGGAGCGGACGGCGCGTCATCGGCGTGGGCTCATCGGGGTGGGGCGATGGAAATAAAAACGCCGGTCGTGAACTCACGACCGGCGCACCAAACAACAAGGAGTACCGCTGTGACCGCAGTCACCGGCGAAAGTTCACGAGCCGGTGGTCGGGGTCGCCGGGGCCGGTTCGGGGGTCGGCGCCGGGGCGGCGGCCGGAGCCGGCATCGCGGCGGCGGCGAGGTCGTCGCTGCGCGCGTGCAGGCCCTGCAGGTAGCTGGCCAGCGAGCCGATTTCTTCGTCGCTGAGCTGCTTGGCCACGGTCGCCATCACGTTGAACAGGTGCGGGTCGCGCTCGACGGTGGTACCGGTGCGGTATTCCTCGAGGCGGCGCTGGGTGTAGGCGGCCTGCTGGCCGGCGATGTGCGGGTAGGCCGGGCCGGGGTTGCCGGCGCCGTCCGGGCCGTGGCAGGCCAGGCAGGCCGGGATGCCGCGCGACGCGTCGCCGGCCAGGAACAGCTGCTGGCCGACCTCGAAGAACTTCTTGTCCTTGTTCGGGCCGCTGGCGATCACGGTGTCATCGGCGACGCCGGCACCGGCTTTCTGCGTGGCGAAGTAGGCGCCGAGGTCGCGCGCGTCCTGCGCGGTCAGCGCGTCGGCGTACGGCTTCATCACCGCGGCCATGCCGGTGCTGCGCTCGCCGCTCTTGAACAGGGCGATCTGGTGGGCGATGTAACGCTCGCTCTGGCCGGCGATGCGCGGGTACTGCGGATCGGTCGGGTTGCCGTCCAGGCCGTGGCAGGCCGCGCAGGTGCCGGCCTTGGTCTGGCCCGCCTTGACGTCGCCCCACACGACCTTCTCCGGCGCGCCGTTGAGCGGCGCGGTTTCGACCGGTGCATGGTCGGGGACCGGGTTGACCGTGGTCTGGGCGTAGGCGACGGCGGCGACTGCGATGGCAGCGACGCCGAGGAGGCCGAGGACGCGGGCTTGGCTCATGTAGCTGGGCTCCGAAACACTGGGATGGCGGGCCGCTGCGCGGACGCCGGAACCGCGGAATTATCGTCGCCGCTCCCGGTCGGGTCAACGCGGATCGGCCTTTGCGCCTGCCTGGGCAAGGTCGTCGGGCACCGCGGCCGGGTGGCCGGTGGCGCCGACGCGCGATCTTGGACATGCGATCCTAGGCGCATGTCCAATCCCCTAGCCCGCGCCAAATACCTGCTGGCGGCGCACAACGCCCGGCAACTGCCGCCCGACGGTGGCTTCGAGGTCGCCTTCGCCGGCCGTTCCAACGCCGGCAAGTCCACCGCGCTCAACGCGATCTGCCAGCAGAACGCGCTGGCGCGGGTGTCCAAGACCCCCGGCCGCACCCAGCAGCTGGTTTATTTCGACGTGCCCCCGCACACCGACAAGTACCTGGTCGACTTGCCCGGCTACGGCTACGCCAAGGTGCCCAAGGACCTGCAGGCGCACTGGCAGGCCTTCATCGACGACTACTTCCGTACCCGCGCCGCGCTCAAGGGCCTGGTCGTGGTGATGGACATCCGCCACCCGCTCAAGGAGTACGACCGGCAGATGCTCGGCTACGCGGTCAGCCGCGGCCTGCCGGCGCACGCCATCCTGACCAAGGCCGACAAACTCGGCCGCGGCGCCCAGGGCAACGCGATGCTGGCGGTGCGCAAGGAGATGACGGCCGAGTACCGCGACGCGGTCAGCGTGCAGGTGTTCTCGGGCGAGTCCAAGCAGGGCGTCGACGAGGCGCGCGCGGTGATCGGCGGCTGGCTGCAGCTCTAGCAGCCGACGGCGCCGGCGATTCCGGCGCCGCGGGTGGGGCGATCAGCCGCGCCGGGCGACCCATGCCCCGTGCGACGGCAAGGCCAGGAACGTGCCGTCGAGGAAGCCGCTGGGCAGGCCATGGCCTTCGACGCGGTGCCAGCGGCCGTCGCCGATCCGTCGGTCTTCGAGCTCGATCTCGACCGGGCGCGACGACAGGTTGAACGCCAGCAACAGCGCGTCGTCGCCGCGGCCACGCACGAATGCGATGACCGGTTCGGGCGTGTCGATGAATTCGATGGCGCCGTGCAGCAACGCCGGTTGCGTCTTGCGCCAGTGCAGGAAACGCCGGAAGCCGTGCAGGGGCGACTGCGGGTCGGCTTCCTGCGCCGCCACCGACAGCGGCAGGTGCGCGGCGGGGATCGGCAGCCACGGCGCCCCGCGGCTGAAGCCGGCGCCGGCGCTGGCGTCCCACGGCATCGGCGTGCGGCAGCCGTCGCGGCCTTTGAAGGTCGGCCAGAACGCGATGCCGTAGGGGTCGCGCAGCGCTTCGAACGGCACCTCGGCCTCGGGCAGGCCCAGCTCCTCGCCCTGGTAGACGCAGACCGAGCCGCGCAGCGAACACGCCAGCGCGCTCAGCTGCGTGGCGTGGTGCGGCGGTTCGTCGCCTCGTCCCCAGCGCGTGACCACGCGTTGCACGTCGTGGTTGGAGATCGCCCAGCACGGCCAGCCCTCGGACATCTGCGCTTCCAGCGTCTGCACGGTGCCGCGGATGTAATCGACGCTGTGGTCGTCAGTCAGCAGTTCGAAGCTGTAGCCCATGTGCAGGCGGCCGTCGCGCGTGTACTCGTCCATCGTCGCCAGCGAGTCTTCCGAGGAGATCTCGCCCAGCGCGACCGCGCCCGGATAGCGGTCGAGCAGCGCGCGCAGGTCAGCCAGGAACGCCAGGTTCTCCGGCTGCGTGTTGTTGTGGTGGTGGTACTGGAACGCGTACGGGTTGTCGGGACTGAAGCCACGACCGACCCGCAGTTCCGGCGGCTTGGGCGGGTTGTCGCGCAGCTGCGCATCGTGGAAGCAGAAGTTGATCGCGTCCAGGCGCAGACCGTCGACGCCACGATCGAGCCAGAAGCGCACGTTGTCGAGCACCGCCGTGCGCACGTCGGGATTGTGGAAGTTGAGGTCGGGCTGCGAGGCCAGGAAGTTGTGCAGGTAGTACTGGCCGCGACGCGGCTCCCAGCGCCAGGCGACGCCGCCGAACAGCGACAGCCAGTTGTTGGGCGGCGTGCCGTCATCGCGCGGGTCGGCCCACACGTACCAGTCGGCCTTGGGGTTGTCGCGGCTGGCGCGGCTTTCCTTGAACCAGGCGTGCTCGGCCGAGGTGTGGCTGAGCACCTGGTCGATCATCACCCTCAGGCCGAGGTCGTGCGCCTTGGCCAGCAAGGCATCGAAGTCGGCGAGCGTGCCGAACAGCGGGTCGACCGCGCGGTAGTCGGCGATGTCGTAGCCGAAGTCGGCCATCGGCGACTTGAAGAACGGCGAGATCCAGATCGCGTCGACGCCGAGGCCGGCGACGTAATCGAGTTTGTCGATGATGCCGCGCAGGTCACCGACGCCGTCGCCGTCGTGGTCGCGGAAGCTGCGCGGGTAGATCTGGTAGATCACTGCGCCGCGCCACCAGGTGTCGCCGTGCCTGCGCGCCGAGTCGTGCACATGCGTGCTCTGCGCGTGCGTGTCCTGCCGTTCTGCCGAGTCGTTCAACCGCCACCCCGTCGCTGCATGAGCGGCACACGTGCGAGGACGCGGCCGCGGAATGCAGGCGAGCTTACCGATCGCGTACCGCATGACCAGCGCCTGCATACGTATTCAGCGCAATGCTGCATAGCAGCACGATGCGGCGATGTGATCGCAATGTGCGGTTCTTGTCATGAATACGTATGCAGAGTGCGTTGCAAGACGAATCGCCTGCCTAAGATTGGCCGCACCGAAGGCAATGGCTGCCGCGGCGTGACATTTCGCACTGCCGCGCGTCATCGCGCCGCGACAGAACACCGACACCGCTTCTGGGAGGGGGCATGTTGAAATTCAAATCGGCTTCATTGAAACCCAATCTGTTGACCGTGGCGCTGGCCTCGTTCGGCCTGTGCAGTTCCTGGACCGTGTGGGCCGCCGATCAGGCCGCCGCTGCACCGCAGGCGGCCAGCGACACGGTCGCGGCGCAGCCGGCGGCCACGCCGGGCGCGCACGAGCTCGATGCGGTGACCGTGACCGGCAACCGCCGCGAGCAGTCGATCCAGGAATACGCCGGTTCGATCCAGGCGTTCACCGGCGACGAGCTGGAAAAACTCGGCGTCAACACCGACTTCCGCAACCTGCAGAACGTGGTGCCGGCGCTGCAGATCACCAAGCAGGAAGGCAAGTACGAGATCTACCTGCGCGGTATCGGCGCATCCGACTCGGACTTCTCGTCCGACCCGGCGGTGGCGACCTACTACAACGGCATCTACCTGCCGCGGCCGCGCTCGATCGGTCCGATGTTCTTCGACGTCGAGCGTGTGGAAGTGCACAAGGGCCCGCAGGGCACGGTGCGCGGCCGCAACGCCGCTGCCGGTTCGATCAACGTGATCTCCAAGCGGCCGGAGATGGACGCCTTCAGCGGTGACCTCAAGATCGGCGCGGGCAACTACGACTTCCGCAGCTACGAGGGCACGGTCAACATTCCGCTCGGCGAGACGCTGGCCGCGCGCGTGGCGTTGTTCAACGAGTCGCGCGACTCCTACATCAGCAACGGTTATCCGTTCGACCTGCAAGGCCCGGGCGCGATCGACAACTCGGCCGCGCGCGTGACGTTTCTGTGGGAACCCAACGACAAGTTCTCGGCCTTTGTCATGCTCGACAAGGTCAAGGAAGAGGGCACCGGCGACCCGGGCATGTTCACCGAGCGCGCGCAGTCCGCCGGCTACGACATCGACGACCTCGATGACCCGTTCAAGCAGTACTTCCGCACCCAGGGCGAGACCACCAACGACATAGAAGGCATCTCCGGCACCTTCACATACGACTTCACCGATGCGGTGTCGATGGAGTTCAGCACCTCCTACCGCAAGTACGACTTCTACAACCGCAATTCCTCGCGCGAGTGGCAGCTGGGTCCGGTGTACCCGGGCAGCGAGGTCGAGGCGTATCACAATCCGGAACGCCTGCAGTGGTCCGACACCTTCATGCAGGCCGACAAGTCCAGTACCACGACCAACGAGCTGCGCTTCTTCGGCGACACCGGTCGCCTGATCTGGTCGGCAGGCGTGTTCAATTACGAGGAGACGTACGACTACGTGTCGTGGGACGTCGGCAACGGTTACTGGGGTGACTGCGAGTGGTTCGCGCCCGGCACCACCTGCGGCTGGCAGGACGGTCTCGGCGGCGAGAACCGCGGTGACGGCTCCAAGGTCCAGTCCAACGCGGTCTATGGTGACTTCACGTTCTCGGCGACCGACAAGCTGCGCCTGCTCGGCGGCATCCGCTACACCGACGACAAGAAGACCGCGCGCGATCGTCACGTCAAATACCAGTTCGTCGTGCCCGATGCGTTGTTCGAGGACTTCTTCGGGGTGCCGCCGAACACCACCACCACGCCGTGGACCACCGGCCTGACCCTGCTGTCGCCGGGCTTCAAGCTGCGCGACCCGGGCGACCGCATGCCGGTGCCGACCGTGTGCACCAACAACGACTGGACCCCGGCTACCACCGCCGGCTGCAGCAACGGCATCGACTACTTCCTCAACGGTTTCGCCAGCCTGGGCTTCCAGGACAACTGGGACGAGTTCCTCAACGCCTACCGCGACCAGATCGACGTGATCACGCGCTCGGACTACGGCCCGGGCGCGACCAGCATCAGCGTCTACGACGACAGCTACGTCGACTGGCGCGTCGGCGCCGAGTACGACTTCGATGACGCCAAGATGCTGTATGCGACGGTGTCCACCGGCACGCGTTCGGGCGGCCTGAACCGGCCGATGTCGCTGGCCGACGGTACCTTGCTGTCGATCACTTTCAAGCCCGAGCAACTCACCTCCTACGAGGTCGGCTACAAGAGCGACCTGGTCTGGGGCGAAATGCCGGTGCGCTTCAACGCCGCCTTGTTCTATTACGACTACAAGGACAAGGTGCTGCAGAACATGATCGACGTGCCGATGCCGACGCCGGACAACCCGAACGCGGTGTCGCGCCAGGTGCTCAACGACAACGCCGCCGACGCCAACGTACTGGGTGCGGAGTTCGAAGGCCGCTTCGGTTTCGACCACGGCCTCAGCCTGGGCTACAACTTCACGTACCTGGACACCGAGTTCAAGGACTCCGACGTGCTGGACACGCGCTCCAGCCTGATCGTCCCGCTTGACGGCAACCGCCTGCCCAACACCTCCAAGTACAACGCCAACGTCAATCTGTCGCAGACGATCGGCGTCAACTGGGGCGCGGTGAGTTCGTTCGACTGGACCATCAACCTCGCTTATCGCTCCGACTACTACCTGACCGCGTACAACAGCCGCGGCTGGGGCGAGGATGCCAACGGCAACGTCATCGAGATCCCGCTGGCGCAGATGGCCTTCAACAACGGCTCCAACCCGGCCGGCGCCGGCCCGGCCGCGACCGGTCTGGCGATGAACGACAAGGTTGACGGCTACACCACGCTGAACCTGTCGGCCGGCCTCAACTTCGGCGAGGACGAGCGCTTCCGCATGGATGCCTTCGTGTCCAACCTCACCGACGAGGTCTATTCGGGCAAGGGCTTCGTCAACAACTCGGTCAATATCCGCTATCTCAATACCCCGCGGATGTACGGGCTGCGCTTTGCGGCGAAGTTCTGAAGCACCGGTGCTGCCGTTCCCGCGTGAGCGGGAGCGACTTGGCTCTCACCCCGAAAGGGGTGAAAGTCACGGGGTCTGACGATCCCCGGCCATCGCGCAAGGCGCGATGGCGTTCAAAGCCGCGTGACATGCACTTCAATGCATGTCACAAGCGCGGTCCATCACCCCCGCTTCGGCGGGGATGACGGCCTTACCCAATCGCCTGGCCGGCGACACCACCGAGCACGCCCACGAATGACGTCCAAACCGCAGCTGTCGTTCTGGCAGATATGGAACATGTGCTTCGGCTTCCTCGGCATCCAGTTCGGATTCGCCCTGCAGAACGCCAACGTCAGCCGCATCTTCCAGACGCTCGGCGCGAGCATGGACGACATCCCGGTGCTGTGGATCGCCGCGCCGCTGACCGGGCTGATCGTGCAGCCCATCGTCGGTTACCTGTCCGACCGCACCTGGACCGGCCTGGGCCGGCGCCGCCCGTACTTCCTGATCGGCGCGGTGCTGGCGACGTTGGCGCTGTTCGCGATGCCCAACTCGCCGACGCTGTGGATCGCCGCCGGCCTGCTGTGGGTGCTCGACGCGTCGATCAACATCTCGATGGAGCCGTTCCGCGCCTTCGTCGGCGACCAGCTGCCGACCTCGCAGCGCGCCAGCGGCTACGCGATGCAGAGTTTCTTCATCGGCATCGGCTCGGTCATCGCCAGCCTGTTGCCGTGGCTGCTGGCGCAGGCCGGCGTCGGCAACACCGCCGGCCCCGGCGAGGTGCCGGACACGGTGCGCTATGCCTTCTACTTCGGCGGCGCGGTGCTGCTGCTGGCGGTCGGCTGGACCGTCGTGCGCACGCGAGAGTACCCACCGGAGGTGCTGCGCGCGCACGACACCCTGCCGCGCCCGCCGCAGCGGCCGCTCGACCACGCGCGCGCGCGCCGCAACGGTTTGGGCTGGCTCGCGCTCGGCGCGGCCGCGGCATTCGCGGTGCTGCACTACGGTCTCGACAAGCAGCTCTACATCCTCGCCGGCCTGCTCGCCGGCTACGGCCTGGCCCTGGTCGTGGTCACGCTGATGTCCCGCGACAGCGCCTTCGCCCACATCGTCGGCGACCTGCACGACATGCCTTTGGTGATGCGCAAACTGGCGGTGGTGCAGTTCTTCTCCTGGTTCGCCCTGTTCGCGATGTGGATCTACACCACGGCCGCGGTGACCGGTGTCCACTACGGCAGCAGCGACACCGGTTCGGCCTTGTACAACGAGGGCGCCAACTGGGTCGGCGTGCTGTTCGCCGCGTACAACGGTTTCGCCGCGCTGGCGGCCATCGTGATTCCGTGGATGGTGCGCCGCATCGGCCTGCGCATGAGCCACCTGATCAACGTCAGCCTCGGCGGTCTGGGCCTGATGTCGTTCCTGCTGATCCGCGACCCGCACTGGCTGCTGCTGTCGATGGTCGGCGTCGGCTTCGCCTGGGCTTCGATCCTGTCGCTGCCGTATGCGCTGCTGTCCGACAGCGTGCCGGCGGAAAAGATGGGCGTGTTCATGGGCATCTTCAATTTCTTCATCGTCATCCCGCAACTGGTCGCGGCCAGCCTGCTGGGGTTCCTGCTCAAGGCCTTCTTCGGCGGGCAGCCGATCCAGGCGCTGACCATCGGCGGCATCAGCCTGATCGTGGCGGGCCTGTGCGTTCTGCGCGTGCACGAGCCGCGGATACAGGCCGTCGCCGCGGTCGCCTCGAAATGACGTGCGTAGCCCGGGCAAGGCCGGAGGCCGCAGCCGGGTGTTGCGCATCCAACATCTCCCCGGGTGCGCTGCGCTTACCGGGGCTACTGTCGGAAACCCTGGAACTCGCATGCGCGGATTGACCCTGCTGCCCCTGTTGCTCGCCAGCGCCACCGTGTCGGCCGCCGACTACTACGGCACGCTGGAACCGTTCGCCAGCGAAGCGGTGTACTTCGTCGTCACCGACCGCTTCGTCAACGGCGACACGAGCAACGACCAGCGCGAACAAGGCGGCCCCGACCCGGCCACGCGCAGCTTCGACCGGCCCGTTCCCGGCCCGGACGGCGAGAGCGACAACATCGGCTACCTCGGCGGTGACTTCAAAGGCGTGATCGACAACGCCGGCTACATCCGCGACATGGGGTTCTCGGCGGTGTGGATCACGCCGATCGTCGACCAGCCCGATGCGGCGTTCACCGGCGGCAAGCCGGTCAGCTGGGGCAGCTTCTGGACCGACCAGGGCAAGACCGGCTACCACGGCTACTGGGGCGTGAACTTCTACCAGCTCGACGAGCACCTGCCCAGCCCGGGCCTCGACTTCGCCGGTTTCACCCAGGCCATGCACGGGCAGCAGCTGAAGGTCGTGCTCGACATCGTCGGCAACCACGGCTCGCCCGCGTTCACGATGCCAAAACAGCTGCCCAAGTTCGGCCAGGTGTTCGACCGCGACGGCCAGCTTGTCGCCGACCACCAGAACCTGTCGCCGGCACAGCTCGACCCCGGGCACAACCCGCTGCACGCGTTCTTCCGCACGCAGGTGGAGATCGCCGAGCTGGCGAGTTTCGACGACCGCAACCCGGCGGTGCTCGATTACCTGTCCGGCGCCTATCTGCAGTGGCTGTCGCAGGGCGCGGACGCGCTGCGCATCGACACCATCGGCTGGATGCCGCACGCGTTCTGGAAGCAGTTCGCCGACCGCATGCGCGCGCAGCGCCCGGGCCTTTTCATGTTCGGCGAGAACTTCGAGTACCACCCCGACAAGATCGCGCCACACACATGGCAGCAGAACGGCGCGATCAGCGTGCTCGATTTCCCGCTCAAGGAACGCATGGCGCAGGTGTTCGGACGCGAAGGCAAGGGATTCGAGCAGCTGCCGCCGCGGCTGTACCTCGATGACGGCCCGTACGCCAACCCGTACGAGTTGATGACCTTCTACGACAACCACGACATGCCGCGCATGGACGCCAGCGACGACGGTTTCATCGACGCGAACAACTGGCTGTTCACCGCGCGCGGCATCCCGGTCGTGTATTACGGCTCGGAGGTCGGCTTCATGCGCGGCCGCGCCGAGCATGCCGGCAATCGCAACTACTTCGGCCAGGACCGCGTTGACGCTGCGGTCGGGCATCCGATCCGCGAGAACCTCAAGCGCATCGCCAAGCTGCGGGCGGCGTCGCCGGCATTACAGCGTGGCCTGCAGCTGAACGTGCTGATGAAGAGCGATCGTGCCGCGTTCTATCGCGTCTACCAGCACGAGGGCGTTTCACAGATCGCGCTGGTGCTGCTCAACAAGGGCAGCCAGCCGGCGCCGTTCGAAGTGAAGCACTGGCTGCAGCCGGGCCAATGGCGCGCCGCCATCGGCGGTGGCGAAGTGGTGGTCGGCGAACGCAGCACGCTGACGGCGACGGTGCCGGCGCATGGGGTGGAGGTGTATCTGCTGGACGCACCGGTGACGCAGGCGGCGCTGCGGCGCGAGCTGGGCAAGGCGATGCGGGTGAAGCGGCCGCGCTGACTGCGATCCCTCTCCCTGGCCGCGTGCGGCGGCCTATCCCTCTCCCGCGAGGGGAGAGGGATAACCCGAGCTTCGATCGAATCGCTTTTCCTTCTCCCCTTGTGGGAGAAGGTGCCCGAAGGACGGAAGAGGGGGCGCTCTTGCTGCTACGCCCCGCTCGACTTGCGCACCACCAGCGACGCCGGCAGCGTGATGCTCTGCGTCGTCTCGCCCATGACCTGGCGCATGAGGGTCTCCACCAGCAGTTCGCCGGCGCGCTTGGTGTCCTGGAACACGGTCGTCAGCGGCGGCGTGGCGAAGCGCGCCATCGGGATGTCGTCGAAGCCGACCACGGCGATGTCCTCGGGCACGCGCAGGTCGGCGTCGGCCAGGGCGCGCATCGCGCCAAGCGCGATCAGGTCGCTGGCGGCGAACACCGCGTCGAAGGCGCCGCCGCGTGCCAGCAGCTCGCCGGCGGCGGCGTAGCCGTCTTCCTCGGAGCTTTCCGCATCCACCTGCAGGATCGCTTCCATCGCGCCGCCGACTTCGCGCAGTGCGGCGTCGCAGCCGCGGAAGCGGTCGAAGAATTCCGGACTGTGGCTGGAAGCGCCGCCGAGGAAGGCGATGCGGCGGCGGCCGAGGCCGACCAGGTGCTCGCCTGCCAGGCGCCCGCCGTTGAAGTTGTCGCAGCCGATCGACAGCCCCGGCTGGTCCGGCAGCACCGCACCCCAGCGCACGAAGCGCGTGCCCTGCGCGACCAGCTTCTCCAGCTTGCCCTGGTACGCGAGGTAATCGCCGTAGCCGAGCAGGATCAGGCCGTCGGCCTTCATGCTGTCCTCGTAGTCGGCGTGCCAGTCGTCTGACAGCTGCTGGAACGAGATCAGCAGGTCCTGGCCCTCGCGCGCGCAGGCACGGGTGATCGAGCCGAGCATCGACAGGAAGAACGGATTGATGTGCGATTCGTCCGGAGTCGGGTCCTCGAACAGCAGCAGCGCCAGCGTGCCCGAGCGCTGCGTGCGCAGGCTGGAGGCATGGCGGTCGACCTTGTAGTTGAGCTCGCGCACGGCGGCCTCGACTCGTTGGCGCGTCTCGGCGTTGACCAGCGGGCTGCCGCGCAGCACCCGCGACACGGTCGCCTGCGAGACACCGGCCTTGTGGGCAATGTCGAACGAGGTGGTCTTGGTCTTCTTGCTGCGCGAAGGGAGCTGCAGTTGCGACATGGCAGCAGTGTAGTGAGCGCGGCGATACAAGGCATGCCGCAACGCGGCACGGCATCGGTGTCTCAGGTGGCGATGCCGAACAACCGTCCGACCAGCGACGATGCCACCATCGCCAGCGCTCCCCAGAACACCACCCGCAACGCACCGCGCAGGACGCGGGCACCGCCGACGCGCGCGGCCAGGGCGCCGGACAGGAACAGGCTGGCCAGGGTCACCGTGATGGTGATCGGTTCTACCTGTCCGGCTGGCGCCAGCAGCACCGCTGCGATCGGCAGCGTCGCGCCGCTGCTGAACGCCGTCGCCGATGCCAGCGCTGCCTGCACCGGGCGCGGACGCAGCGTCTCGGTGATGCCGAGTTCGTCACGCGCGTGCGCCGCCAGTGCGTCGTGGGCGCTGAGCTGTTCGGCGACCTGCCGGGCGAGCTCCGGTTGCAGGCCGCGGCGGACGTAGATGTGGGTCAGCTCGTTGAGCTCGTACTGCGGCGCCTGCGCCAGCTGACGCCGTTCGAGGTCGATGTCGGCGCGCTCGGTATCGGCCTGCGACTGCACCGACACGTACTCGCCGGCGGCCATCGACATCGCCCCGGCGACCACACCGGCGATGCCGCTCAAGAGCACCGCCGAATGGGTCGCGCCGCTCGCGGCCACACCGACCACCAGGCCGGACACCGAGACGATGCCGTCGTTGGCACCGAGCACCGCCGCGCGCAACCAGCCGACGCGGCCGGAGCGGTGGGTTTCCCGGTGCAATGGGTGCATCGCAGGTCCTGCGGTATCGACAGTGGCGGCCGCGTCGCGGCGGGAGGCATTCAGATTCATGGCCGCAGCGTATACCCAAGGATGCGCCGGCGGACTGGGCGCGCCAGCACGCGGGCCGCGACCGCTGCCAGTGGGCGGCTCGCACTACAGCGTTGCAAGACCGGCATTGTTCGCCCCGGGCCGGCCGCTACACTGCCCGGGACTTGCGATCAGGGGCGGCGTCCCAACATCGCAGTCAGGACGACGACATCCGCTGCCGCGGTGTCGCGGCCGCTTCCGCGCCGTGGCTTCATCGCGCGAGCAGGGCATCGGGCCTTGCAGAGGGGTTCCATGTGCGAGGTGTCTGTGTCCGGTCCCAGTCAGGTCAAGGAAATTGCCATTGCCGCGGGAGCCGAGGGGCGCACGCAGCTGATCGACTATCTGGCCTCGGGCGCGCGCGCGCGCTCCGACTGGAAGATCGGTACCGAGCACGAGAAGTTCGGCTTCCGCAGCGACGACCTGCGCCCGCCGACGTTTGACGGCGAGCGCGGCATCGAGGCGCTGCTCAAGGGGCTGACCCGGTTTGGCTGGTCGCCGGTGACGGAACATGCCGATGATGGCGCGCAGCGCGTCATCGCGCTCAGTCGCGAGCAGGCCTCGGTGTCGCTGGAGCCGGCCGGCCAACTGGAGCTGTCCGGCGCGCCGCTGGCGACGCTGCACGACACCTGCTGCGAGACCTCCAGCCACCTCAAGGAGGTGCGCGCGGTGGCCGAGCCGATGGGCCTGGGCTTCCTCGGCATGGGCTTCCAGCCCAAGTGGCGCCGCGACGAGATGCCGTGGATGCCCAAGGGTCGCTACAAGATCATGCGCGAGTACATGCCCAAGGTCGGCTCGCTCGGCCTGGACATGATGACCCGCACCTCGACCGTGCAGGTCAACCTCGACGTCGGCTCCGAAGCCGACATGGTCAAGAAATTCCGCGTGTCGCTGGCGCTGCAGCCGATCGCGACCGCGCTGTTCGCCGACTCGCCGTTCACCGAGGGCCAGCCCAACGGTTACCTGAGCTACCGCTCGCACATCTGGACCGACACCGATCCGAACCGCACCGGCCTGCTCGACTTCGTGTTCGAGGACGGCTTCGGCTATGAGCGTTATGTCGACTACCTGCTCGACGTGCCGATGTACTTCGTCTACCGCGACGGTCACTACATCGATGCGTCCGGGCAATCATTCCGCGATTTCCTCGACGGCAAGCTGCCGGCCTACCCGGGCCAGCGGCCGCTGCTGCGCGACTGGGCCGACCACAGCACCACCGCCTTCCCCGAGGTGCGGCTGAAGAAATACCTGGAGATGCGCGGTGCCGACTCCGGCCCGTGGAACCGCATCTGCGCGCTGCCGGCGTTCTGGGTCGGCTTGCTCTACGACGACACCGCGCTCGACGCCGCCTGGGACCTGGTCCGCGACTTCACCCTGGCCGAGCGCCACGCCTTGCGCGATGGCGTGCCCAAGCATGCGCTCAAGCTGCCGTTCCGCCGCGGCAGCGTGCTCGACCTGGCCCGGCGCGCGCTGGAGATCTCCGCGCATGGCCTGCAGCGCCGCGCCCATCACAACAGCAACGGCGCCGACGAGTCGGTCTACCTCGCGCCGATGATGGAGTTCGTCGAGGCCGGCATCACCCCGGCCGAACGCAAGCTCGAACTCTTCCATGGCGCCTGGGGTGGCAACGTCGACCCGGTGTTCACGCAGTTCGCGTACTGAGTGACGCGCGCTGCGGCACCGGGTGCCGCAACCTCAGAACCGCGACGACTCCAGCTGGACGTCCGCCCATTGCCAGGCCGCGTTGAAGCGGCGGCGCGTGTTGGCGGCGGTATCGGTCTGCTTGAGCCTGGCCTGCGCCAGCGACAGGCCGTACAGCGACCAACCGTTTTCCGGGTACTTGCGCAGGTCCTCGTCGTAGACCGCCATCGCCTCCTTGGCGCGGCCGGCGTCCAGCAATGCCGCGCCCAGGTACGGGCGCACCGGCAGCGGCCAGTCGGGCGGCTCGTTGTAGTTGAGCTGATCTTCCGCCGTCGCCGCCTTGCGCAGCGCGGCGATCCCGCCCTTGCGGTCACCACGTGCCAGGGCGATCTCGCCGCGCAGCATGCTGTCGGCGACGGCCAGCACGTGGTCGGCGCGGTTGATGTCGAACAGCATCACTTTCTGCAGTGCTGGATCGCGGGCGATGGCCTGCAGCTTGAGGTATTCCCTCTGCCCCTCACCGGCCTTGCGCTGGCGCACCAGGGCCATGCCGCGCGCGAAGTGCCAGACCGCGCGCGGGTAGGGCAGCTCCGACGGCGGTTCCTGGGTGGCGAGGATCTTGTCCCACTCACCGAAACGCACCTGCGCAAACAGCGGCGCGACCACGAACTGCTGCATGAAGGCCATCGCCTCCATCTGCGCCGGGTCCACGCGCTGGGCGGTCTGGTCGGCCGCCTCCAGCGCCAGCGTGCGCGAGCCGTGCAGGGCCGCCGTCATCGCGGCGAAGTGCCAGTTGTGCGGCACGTAGCCCAGCGGATAGGCACCGTTGCTGCCACGGCACACGGCCAGGAACGCCTTGTCAGCGGAGCTGGCGGCGAAGTTGCTGAGCGTCGCGTCGTGGTAGCGGCCAACGCGGATGTAGACGTGCGCCGGCATGTGCACCAGATGACCCGATCCCGGCGCCAGCGCGGCCAGCTGGTCGGCGTAGGGTTCGGCGCGCTTGGGGTCGGTGGAGGCCTCGACGGCGTGGATGTAGTAGTGCATCGCACCGATGTGTTTGGGGTTGCGCCGCAGCACGCGCTCCAGCGTGTCGACAATGCGCGGTGTGTACTGCGTCGGCTGGCCGTCGGGCGCCCAGTACGCCCAGGGCGACAGATCCATCAGCGCCTCGGCGTACAGCACCGCCACGTCGTCGTCGTCCGGGTATTGCCGAGCCACTTCGGCCATCGCCTGCGCGTAGGCCTCGTCGAGTGGCCTGCGGTCGTCCGGCGCGGGCGTGGCGTAACGCTGCGCCAGCGCATCGATCAGCGCGCGATCGACCGGGCGCGCCCGTGCGGCGAGGTTCTTCGCGCGGGTGGCGAACATGGTCGCGTCGGCGGCCAGTTCCGGCGCCATCGGCAGGTTGATGTTGGGGCCCAGCACCAGCGCACGGCCCCAGGCGCACATGGCGCAGTTCGGGTCCAGGCGCTCGGCCTCGGCGAATGCGCGCCCGGCGGCCTCGTGGTTGAAGCCGTAGGCCAGGCGCAGGCCTTGGTCGAAATATTGCTGCGCAGCGGGCACGGGCGTGTCGATGTCGCGGTGCAGATTGCCGAAGGTCTCGAACAGCGGCGGCCCGGCCACATCGGTGCGGGTGGACGGGCCCTCGCACGAGGACAGCACGGCGCAACCGAGCAACAGCAGTGACAGCGTGAGCAGGCGGAGCATGATGAGTACCCGGGGACAGTCAAACCAGCAATAACGTGAACACGGCAGGCGACCGGTCGTGGCGCACGTCGATGGGGGCGATGTGGCACGTCCCACAGGCCAGAGCCCGCGGCAATCCGTTGCGCGTGTAACCATCGCCGGCAAATGTTGCAGTGCGGTAGGCTCGGTGGATGAATCCAGCCGCCGAGCCCGTGGAAGCCTCCGAAGAACCCCTGCGTGTGGTCGAGTTTGCCCCGACCGACGCCCTGTTGCGCGAGGACGTCAAGATCATCGGCGCGCTGGTCGGCGACATCCTCGCCGAGCAGCGCGGCCCGGAGTTCCTGGCCGAAGTCGAGCGCCTGCGCCGTGCCGCGATCGGCCACCGCGAGCGCAATGCGCCGGTGGCCGAGCTGGCCGCCGAGCTGGCCGGCACCGAGCTGGAGCATGCCGGCGACCTGGTGCGCGCGTTTGCCACCTACTTCCAGGCGGTCAACGTCGCCGAGCGCGTGCATCGCATCCGCCGCCGTCGCGACTACGAGCGCAGCGGCGCCGACGCGCAACCGGGCAGCCTGCGCGAGGTGTTCGCGGCTCTGGCCGCGCAGGGCGTGAGCCTGGAGGAACTGGCCGCATTGCTGGCGCGGTTGCGCATCGAGCCGGTGTTCACCGCGCATCCGACCGAGGCGGTGCGCCGCGCGCTGCTGGAAAAGGAACGACAGATCGTCAACTGCCTGATCGACGACATCGACCGCGGCCGCACGCCTTATGAGCGCCGCGCCGATCACGAGCGCATCCGCCTGGCCCTGACCGCGAGCTGGCAGACCGCGGAAACGCCGCCGGTGAAACCCAGCGTTGCCGACGAGTTCGAGCACGTCGGCTTCTACCTGTCGGAAGTGCTGTACCGCGTGCTGCCGGTGTTCTACGAGTTGTTCGAGGACGCGTTGCGCGGCAGCTACGGCGAGTCCGTGCCGCTGGCGAACGTGCTGGGTTTCGGCACCTGGGTCGGCGGCGACATGGACGGCAATCCGAACGTCGGCGCCGACACCATCGCGGCATCGCTGGCCGGTCAACGTGCGCTGGTGCTGGGAAAATACCGCGAAGAGGTCGCCGCGCTGGCCGAACTGCTGAGCCAGTCGAGCGAACGTGTCACGGTCAGTGATGAGGTGCGGGCACGCATCGAGGAGTACCGCTACCTGCTGCCGAACGCGGCTGCCAGCCTGCGCCCGCGTCACGCCGACATGCCCTACCGCAACCTGCTCGTGCTGATCGGCGCGCGGCTGAAGGCGACCGCCGAGGACCACGTCAACGGTTATCCGGACGCAGCCGCATTCCTGGCCGACATCAAGACGGTCGAGGACAGCCTGCGCGCGCACCAGGGCGAGCACGCAGGCGCGTTTTCGGTACAGCGGCTGCGCCGACGCATCGAGTGTTTCGGCTTCCACCTCGCCAGCCTCGACCTGCGCCAGGACTCGGGCACGCACGATGCGGCACTGGCGGAACTGCTCGGCGATCGACAATGGGAGGCGCGCAGCCGCGAGGAACGCGCCGCGCGGTTGCATGCTTTGCTGGATGGCAGCATGCCCGCGCCGAGTGTCGGCAACGGCCATGCGCGACCGACCCTGGAAGTCTTCCGCGCGGTGGCACGGCTGCGTCCGCGTTATGGCCCGCGTGCATTCGGGCCCTACATCGTCAGCATGAGCCGCAGCGCCGCCGATGCGCTGGCGGTGCTGGCACTGGCGCGCATCGCCGGTTGCATCGACGGCGAGGGCCGCGTGCCGCTCGACGTCGCGCCGCTGTTCGAGACCGTTGACGATCTCGACGCCGCGCCCGACACGCTGCGGGCACTGTTCGCCGATCCGGTCTACCGGCGGCATCTGCAGGCGCGCGGCAATCGTCAGGTGGTGATGCTCGGCTATTCCGACAGCGCCAAGGACGGTGGCATGCTCGCCTCGCGCTGGGCGCTGCATCGCACGCAGACCGCGCTGACCCGGCTGGCTGGCGAATGCGGCGTGCAGATCGCGTTCTTCCATGGCCGCGGTGGTTCGATCAGCCGCGGCGGCGGCAAGACCGAGCGCGCGGTGATCGCCGCGCCGCGCGGTTCGGTCGACGGCTACCTGCGCCTGACCGAGCAGGGCGAGGTGATCCACCGCAAGTACGGCATCCGTGCGATCGCCCTGCGCAACCTGGAGCAGACCGCCGGCGCGGTGCTGCGCGCGACGCTGCGCCCGCGCACGCCGGACCCGCGCGGCGACGGCTGGCGCGAGGTTGCCGCCGAGCTCGCCGATGACGCACGCGTGCACTACCGTGCGCTGGTGCACGAGGATGCGGATTTTCCGGCGTACTTCCGCGCCGCCACGCCCATCGACGTGATCGAGCGGCTGCGCATCGGTTCGAGGCCGAGCAAGCGCAGCGGCGATGGTGACCCTTCGGCTTCACTTCGGGCCGGCATCACCTCGTTGCGGGCGATCCCGTGGGTGTTCGCCTGGTCGCAGAACCGTGCCGGGCTGACCGCCTGGTACGGCGTCGGCACCGCGCTGGAGCGCGCGTTGCAGCGACACGGCCGCGACCTGTTGGCCGAGATGGCGCGCGACTGGCCGTTCTTCCGCACGCTGATCGACGACCTGGAGATGATGCTGGCCAAGTCCGAGCCCGGCATCTTCGAGCGCTATTCGCTGTTGTCCGGCGAGCTGCATGCACGCTTCCACCCCGGCATCGCCGCCGAGTTCGAGCGCACCCGCGACGCGGTGCTGACGATCAAGGGCAGCGACGAACTGCTGGCCGGCGACTATCGCCTGCGCCAGTCGATCCGCCTGCGCAATCCCTACGTCGACCCGATCAGCCTGCTGCAGGTCGACCTGCTGGCACGCTGGCGTACCGCCGGCCGGCCGGACGACGCGTTGCTGCAGGCCTTGGTGGCGACGGTGAACGGGATCTCGGCGGGCATCCAGAACACCGGCTGAGACACGCTACGCGTGCCAAGGCCAGGCGAAAGGGCGGATCGGGCGATCCGGGTCGCGGTGCAGCGCCATCCTGCACGCCACCGGCATGGCATTCGCCCGCTAGTGCCACGCGCCCGTTGCGCTCGACAACTAGAATTGGCGCCTGTGCATCCGCAGGAGTCCCCCCATGAAATCCCGTGCCGCCGTCGCCTTCGCCCCCGGCCAGCCCTTGCAGATCGTCGAGATCGACGTCGCTCCGCCGAAAGCCGGCGAGGTGCTGGTGAAGATCAGCCACACCGGCGTCTGCCACACCGACGCGTTCACGCTCAGCGGCGATGATCCGGAAGGCCTGTTCCCGTGCGTGCTGGGCCATGAGGGCGCCGGCGTGGTGGTCGAGGTCGGCGAGGGCGTGACCAGCGTCCAGCCGGGCGACCACGTCATCCCGCTGTACACGGCCGAGTGCGGCCAGTGCCTGTTCTGCCAGTCGGGCAAGACCAACCTGTGCGTGGCGGTGCGCGCCACCCAGGGCAAGGGCGTGATGCCGGACGGCACCAGTCGCTTCTCCTACAACGGCGAGCCGATTTACCACTACATGGGCTGCTCGACCTTCAGCGAGTACACGGTCGTGGCCGAGGTGTCGCTGGCGAAGATCAACCCGCAGGCCAACCACGAGCAGGTCTGCCTGCTCGGCTGCGGCGTCACCACCGGGATAGGGGCCGTGCACAACACCGCCAAGGTGCAGGCGGGCGATTCGGTGGCGGTGTTCGGCCTCGGCGGCATTGGCCTGGCGGTGATCCAGGGCGCGCGCCAGGCCAAGGCCGGGCGCATCATCGCCATCGACACCAACCCGAGCAAGTTCGAGTTGGCGCGGCAAATGGGGGCGACCGACTGCGTCAATCCGAAGGACTCCGACAAGCCCATCCAGCAGGTGATCGTCGAGATGACCGGCTGGGGCGTGGATCACTCGTTCGAGTGCATCGGCAACATCAACGTGATGCGTGCGGCGCTGGAGTGCGCGCACCGCGGCTGGGGCCAGTCGGTGATCATCGGCGTGGCCGGCGCCGGCCAGGAGATCAGCACGCGGCCGTTCCAGCTGGTCACCGGCCGCAAGTGGATGGGCACGGCGTTTGGCGGCGTGAAGGGCCGCACGCAACTGCCCGGCATGGTCGAGGATGCGATGCGCGGCGACATCGAGCTGGCGCCATTCGTGACCCATACGCTGCCGCTGGACGAGATCAACGACGCTTTCGACCTGATGCACGAGGGCAAGTCGATCCGTTCCGTCATCCATTACTGACCACTGTCGTCCTGAGCGAAGCGAGGGATATGCCTCCGCTTCTAAACGAAGACGACAGCAGATCCCTCGCTGCGCTCGGGATGACAAATCGGGGCAACGTATGCAACGCATCGAACAACACGCCTGCTTCGGCGGCTCGCAGCAGGTCTGGTCACACCACTCCGACACGCTCGGCTGCGAGATGCGCTTCGGCATCTACCTGCCGCCGCAGGCGGCCACGCAGAAGCTGCCGGTGTTGTATTGGCTCAGCGGCCTGACCTGCAGCGAGCAGAACTTCATCACCAAGGCCGGTGCGCAGCGCTACGCCGCCGAGCACGGCGTGATCCTGGTCGCGCCCGACACCAGCCCGCGCGGTGCCGACGTCGCCGATGCCGACGGCTACGACCTCGGCCAGGGCGCCGGCTTCTACGTCAACGCCACGCAGGCGCCGTGGGCCACGCATTACCGCATGCACGACTACGTGGTCGATGAATTGCCAGCGCTGATCGAAGCGGATTTTCCGGCGAGCGATGCGCGTGGCATCAGCGGGCATTCGATGGGCGGGCACGGCGCGTTGCTTGCCGCGCTTAAAAACCCCGGGCGTTACCGCAGCGTTTCGGCGTTCGCTCCGATCGTGGCGCCGTCACGCACGCCGTGGGGTGAGAAGGCGTTCGCTGCCTACCTGGGCGACGACCGCGATGCGTGGAAAGCATGGGATGCCAGCGAACTGGTGATCGCGGCCAGCGAGCGGTTGCCGTTGCTCATCGACCAGGGCGAGGCCGACGAATTCCTCGTCGACCGACTGCGCCCGGAGTTGCTGCAGGCGGCCTGCGCGCAGGCTGGCCACCCGCTGCAGTTGCGGATGCAGCCGGGCTACGACCACAGTTATTACTTCATCGCCAGTTTCATCGGTGAACACATCGCCTACCACGCGCAGGCATTGCACGGCTGAAGCAGGTGTTGGTTCAACCTTCGCCGGTCGAGTTTGTAGCCATTCTCCCGGCGGGGTAACAGGCATCACAGACCCGCATGTTCGCGAATGCCATCGCGTGGACGCGAAGGCGTTCAGTGCTGCGCGAGCCAATGGCTCGCAAGCGCAGCCCCTCACCCCGGAGGGAGAGGGGAATGGCAACTCAGGCGGCAGTTACGTCGCGCAGTTCCCAGGCACTGCCAGCCAGCCAGCGCAGGCGCTGCTTGAGTACCTCGCCGGAAATGCTGGAGGTCACCACCAGGTCGATGTGCAGGTCGTCCTGCTGGCCTTGCACGGTGGCATCGGGGTCGGTCGCGCCGAGCGCCGGTTCAACCGCGTCGGGGTCGTCCTGCTGCGCCTTCCAGCGTTCGAACAGCGCGCCTTCGCGCAGCGCCGCTTGCAGTTGCTCGGCGAAGCCCTCGGCGCTGACCGCCGTGAACGACAGCGTCGGGTCGCTGCCGCGGGCGCGTTGTGCGTCGGGCAGGCTGAGGTAGTAACGGGTGGCCATGCGCTGATCTCGGGTGGGAATGACTGCAGTCTAGGCGGGCCGGTATTGGCCCGCCGTGAAAGCACTGCGCCGGCACGATGCGCTGGCGCGGGTGATCACGCGTGGCATCAATCGAGATGCGCGTGCGCACCGTGGCCGTGTCCGCTTTTGGGGCAATGGCAGACCGCGGTCGGGCCGAACTCGACACCGAACGTCCGGCCATCGCGGTGCTGCTGCCAGTAGAACACCGGTGCCTTGGCCGCGCGGTTGCCGATCTCGGCCATGTCGGCGTCGACGTCGAACAAGCGGCCGTCGACCATCACGTAGCGGGTGTCGGCGGTGCTGCGGATGTTCTCCAGCGGGTTGCCGTTGAGCACCACCAGGTCGGCCTGCTTGCCAGCCTCCAGCGAACCGATCTGGCCCGACAGCCCGAGCAGGTCGGCGCCGTCGATGGTGGCCGCGCGCAGCGCCTCGAAGTTGCTGAAGCCGCCCTGGGTGAGCATCCAGATTTCCCAGTTCGGCGACAGGCCCTGCAACTGGCCGTGGCCGCCGACCTGGATCTTGATGCCGGCGTCACGCAGCTTCTTGGCCGATTTGGCGACCTCGACGTGCCAGTAGTCCCAGTCCGGCGCGGTCTCGCGGCGGATGCTGCGCGCGTCCAGCGTCTCGCGCGGGAAGAAGCGGTTGAGCTTCTTGTCCTCCCAGACGTTGTCGCGCGCGTACCACCAGTACTCGCCGGACAGGCCGCCATAGCTGACCACCAGCGTCGGCGTGTTGCGCACGTCGGTCTGTCGCCACAGCTCGACCACATCCTTGTACAGCGGCGCGACCGGGATGTTGTGCTCGATGCTGGTGACGCCGTCGAGCACCATGGTCATGTTGTGGTGGAAGGTGCTGCCGCCTTCCTCGACCACCAGCATGCCCAGCTCGCGCGCAGCGGTGTTGATCTGCTGGCGCTGCTCGCGGCGCGGCTGGTTGTAGCTCTTCACCGAAAACGCGCCGTTGGCCTTCATCCGGCGCAGGTGGCTGCGCGCGTCGTCGAGCGAGTTGACCACCGCCTTGAAGTCGCCGTCGGCGCCGTACAGGATCGTGCCGGTGGAGAAGATGCGCGGGCCGACCATGCGCCCGGATTTCTGCAGCTCGGCCTCGGAGAACACGAACTCGGTCGTCGCCGACGGGTCGTGCATCGTGGTCACGCCGAAGGCGAGATTGGTGTAGTACGCCCAGTTCTGCTGCGGCACCACGCCCTGGCCGAAATGCGCGGCGTGCGCGTGCACGTCGATGTAGCCAGGCACGATCGTCTTGCCACCGGCGTCGATCACGCGCGCGCCGGCGGGAATGGCCACGTTCGCGCCGACCGCCTCGATGGTGTCGCCGCGCACCAGCACGGTGCCGTCCTCGATCACTTCCTGCGTACGCTCGGCATCGCGCATGGTGACGACGCGGGCGTGGGTGAAGGCGACGACGTCGCGGGGCGCATCCACCGCAACGCTCAGGCCGACGGCGATGCCGCCGTTGGCGGTCGGCTTGGGCAACTCTTCCGGTGCGCCGGGCAGGAAGGCGAAGCTCTGGCTCAGGTCGCGCGAGAAGTAGCGGTCACCGACCATCCAGTGCAGCGACTTCGAGTCGGCCGCCCAGTGCAGGTAGCTGCCGACATCGGCGCTGACCTGGGTGACCGGCAGCGCCTTGCTGTCCTTGCCCAACTCGATTGCCTTGCCGGTGCTCGCCATCGGTGCGACATAGGCGTTGAACAGCTCGGTGAAGGCCACCCACTTGCCGTCCGGCGACACGGTTACCGAGTCGACGTACTTGAGGTCGAACACCTCGCGCGCGTCCTCGCCGTTGAGGCCGACCGACATCAGTTTCTTCTTGAGGCCGCCGCCGGTGAGATAGAGCACGCGCTTGCCGTCGGCGCTGAACTGCGGCGTCTCGCCTTCAAGCGCCACGCGCACGGCCTTGCCGCCGTCGGCTGGCATCACGTAGATGCCCTTGTCGCCGGCCCACAATGAGCCGGTCAGGCTGCCGCCGCCGGACTTGCTGTAGACGATGCGGCGTCCGTCCGGCGAGAAGCGCGGGCCGTAGTAGAAGCCCTTCTCCTGCGTGAGGCGCTTGCCGGCCCCGCCGCCGCCGGCATCGCGCACGTAGATCGCGCCGAGACCGGCGTCGGACCAGGTGGTGTAGAGCAGCTTGTGCCCATCCGGGCTGAAGCTGGGCTGGTACTCGTGCACGCCGTCGTTGGACATCAGGCGTTCGGGCCGGCCGTCGGGCAGGCGCTTGCGCCAGAGCTGGCCGATGGCGTGGAAGACCAGCGTGCGGCCGTCGGCGGAGGTGGCGACGTCGCGGATCATCTTCGGCGCGAACGTGCCTTCGTCGATCTGCTGCGTGAAGCGCAGCGGCGCGGTGACGGTCTGCTCGACCTCGGCGTTGAAGGCGATATGGGTTTGCTTGCCGCTGGCGATGTCGACCCGCCACAGCTTGCCCTGCGCCCAGATCACCACGGACTTCGAGTCCGGCGTCCAGTCGAAGTTGGCGTACGGGCCGAAGATCGCCCACGCCTCCTGCTGGTCGTGCGACAGGCCGTCCCACACCGGCCGCACCTGGCCACTGGCGAGGTCGAGCACGTGCAGCACCGACTTCTCGAGCACGCGTTTGACGAAGGCCAGCGACTTGCCGTCGGGCGACGGCTGCGGCCGCACCGCGCCGCCGGGCGTGCTGACCAGCGTTTCGATGCGCCCGCTGTCGCGGTCGAGGCGCTTGATCGCGTAGATCACGTCGTGCGGGTTCTTGTTGTACTCGAACTGCGGCCCACCGGTGACGTCCTCGGAGAAGTACACGTGGCGGCCGTCCGGCGACACGGCGGGTTCGCCGAGGTCCTGCTGGTCGTTCTTCTGCTTGGTCAGCTGCAGGCCGCCGCCGCCGCCGATGTGGTACAGCCACAGCTCGCCCGCGCCCAGCGAGCGCTCGCCGGTGAAGTGCTTGCGGCCGACGAGGTACTGGCCGTCGGGCGTCCACGCCGGGTTGTTGAGCAGGCGGAAGTCTTCCTTCGTCACCTGCGTGGCGTGGCTGCCGTCCGCACGGATGCGCCAGAAGTTGTTGCCGCCGCCGCGGTCGGAGGTGAACGCCAGCTCGCGGCCGTCGGGCGACCAGCGCGGCTGCACGTCCCAGGCCGGGCCGCTGGTCACGCGCTGCGCGCGGCCGCCACCGATCGGCAGCCGGTACAGGTCACCGAGCAGCGAGAAGGCGATCTCGCGCCCGTCCGGCGAGACATCGACGTCCATCCAGGTGCCTTCGTCGGTATCAAAACGCACGCTCTTGGTTTCACCGTGCGGTGCGCTGACGTCCCACTTCTTCTCGTCCTTGGCGTCCTCGCCGGGCTTGCTGCGGCCCTTGGCGGTCTGCGTCGAGGCCTTGGCCGGATCGGTGCCGGCGGGATCGAGCGCGTCCTGCTCGAGCTGCGCGGCGTCCTTGTCGGGTGCGGGCGACGGCGGTGGTTGCTGGGCGGCGACAGGGAAGGACAGTGCGCTGGCGAGCGCGACGGCGAGCAGACGGCGGGTCGGGTTCATGCAAGGGCCATGCGGACGGACAAAGTCCGCAGCCTAGCGTGATGGGGGCCGCGCGGCTGTAGGCGGAAAGTCCTGTTTGCGGAGTTGGGTGGCAGCCTGATCTTGCTGAGCCTCTCTTTGGAGCAACTGCGAGTGCTTCCGTCCGCCTGCAGCGGCCGGGTTACTTTCTCTTGCTGGCCCAAGAGAAAGTAACCAAAGAGAAGGGCTTTCCTCGACAGGGCAAACCTAAGGCTTCATTACTACAGGGATTTTTCGACTCGCCATCCATGGCTCGGTCGAAAAACGCCGCACATCCATGTGCGGCGCCCTTCGGGTCTGGAGATGGGACTGGCACGCCGATGCCCTATATCAAGCAGAAGCCAAGGAATGACGGTTTTGGTCTTAGCTTTTGAACAGCCGATCAGCTTCTAGACCCGAAGGGCGGCGTGCATGGATGCACGCCGTTTTCCGACCGAGCCATGGATGGCGAGTCGGAAAATCCCCTCAGTCGCTCCGATCGTGGGGCTGATTTGTCGAGGAAGGCCGTTTCTTTGGGTTACTTTTCTTTGGGCCAGCAAAGAAAAGTGACCCGGCCGCGACAACGGACGGAAGCTCTTGCTATAGATCCATTGCAGCGACAAAGCAAAGTCCCTGGATCTTCGATCTCCGGCCATCGTGCATAGCGCCGATAGCGCTCAGCGCCGCGCGAACCAATGGTTCGCAAGCAGCGGTGCTTCGCCCCCGCCTTCGCGGGAATGACGAGCAGGAGCGAATAGCTCACGGTTTTCAAACCATGTTTGCGACTGCCCGTTAACCGTGGAACTTCTGCCCCTCGGCCGCAAACCCCACCACCACCGCGCCCTTGCCGACGTTGACCATGCCGGTCAGGCTCATCACGCTCTCGAACAGCTCGATGTTGTTGTTCGCACAGGCCACGCGCAGGTGCTCGTAGCCGGGAAGGGTGTGCAGGGTCTCCAGCTCGCCGCCGTAGCTCACGCACAGGGTCGGGGTCAGCAACTCGCCGGCCTTGATGCGTTGGGTGGCGTGGGCGAACAGTTTTTCCACGGCCGGATCGAAGCCCTTGATCTTGGCGACCGGCCCGGTCTCGCCGCGGTTGCAGTGCAGCACCGGCTTGATGTCCAGCGCGCTGCCAAGCGCGGCACTGAGCAGGCTGACGCTGCGGTCGCCCTTGGTGCGGGCGCGGTTGCGCAGGTAGTACAGGTCCGGCGGCACCAGGTAGCCCTGGGTGTGCAGGGCCAGGTGCTCCAGCCGCGCGCGGATCTTCGGCGCGCCTTCGCCGGCGGCGCGCAGGCGCACCGCCTCGACCGCGGCAATGCCCTGCGCGGCGAACAGGTTCTGCGTGTCGATCACGCGCAGCGCGAACGGCGTCTGGTTGCCGGCGGCGACGCGCGCGGTCTTGTAGTCGCTGAGGATGGCGAAGCTGGCCTGCTGCGCATTGTCGAAGATCGGACTGCGCGTCTTGGTGATGGTCATGCAGAACACGTAGTCGTAGTCGATGACCAGCCGGCTCAGGAACAGGTCCTGGATCTGCTGCACCGTGTACGGCATGGTCTCGGCCTCGTGGCCGCGTTCGGCGACGTGGGCATGCAGGAATTCGAGCGTGGCCTGCTCGTTACGGTGGTCGGCCAGCACGGCCTCGCCAATGCGGACGGTGATCGGCAGCACGGTGACCTCGTGTTGCTGCAGATAGTCCAAAGGCAGGTCGCAAGCCGAGTCGACGACGAGTCCGATGCGCATGGTCCCCCTCCGGATGCGGCGCTGGCGATCGAAGTGTGACCGGCAGCATACCTTTTCCGCGACGGCGTGCGAGTCCCGCCGTGCGCCGGCTCAGCGGCGGCGCTGCAGGCCGACCGGCAACTGGCCGACGCGCTGCATTTCGGCCTCGCTCAGCAGGGCCGGGTCGCGCAGTGCGGCGAGGGCGAAGTCGTGGGCATCGTTGCCCCAGAACAACTGGTCCGCCAGGGCCAGGGTCGGCACGCCGTAGACGCCGGCGGCGATCGCGGCATCGGTGTTGCGGCGCAATTCGGCCTTGGTGGCGTCGCTGTCCAAGGCTTCGGCGGCGACGTCGAGCGCGGCCAGCAGCGGTGCCAGTGCTTCGATGCTGTCGCCGGCGCGGCCCTGCGCCCAGATCCAGTCGAACACCGAGTCCACCGCCTCCGGCGTGGTGCCGGCGGCCAGGCTCAGCCGCAGCGCCGGCAGCGGGTTGAACGGGTGCGCCGGCGGAAAGCGCAGCGGCACGCCTTCCTGCCGCGCCAGCCACAGCACGTGGCGGTAGGTGAATTCGCGCTTGCCCGGAATCTCGGCCGGTCCCTTCTGCCCGCAGGCGTCGAGCACCGCGGCGAACACGATCGGCACCAGTTGCACCCGGCGCTCGCGCAGCAGCGGCTTGAGCTTCTGCCACTGCAGGTACGAGAACGGCGAAATGAAGTCGAAGTACCAGGTGAGGGCCGCGCCGCTCATGCTGGCCTCAGTGCCAGGCGCCGAGGATCAGCCCGTACAGGCTGAACTGCGCGATGTGGTAGCCGGCGTCGATCATCCACAGCTTGATGCTGCGCTGGGCGAAGGCGTAGTTGATGCCGAAGCTCATCGCCACGAAGAACACGCCGACCACGAAGCCGGCGCCGAAACCGTCCGCGGCGCTGGCCTTGGGGCCGAGGAAGAGAGCGAACACCAGCGCCGCCAGCAGGCTGCAGACGAACGCGGTGACGAAGATCCGCGCCGGGTGCCGTGGCGCCGTATTGGGGTCGATGCCGGCCTCGCGGCACCAGGCGTTCTTGAACAGCGGGCCGTACCAGAGTCCGCCGAGCACGAAGGCGGAGACGGCGGCGGCGATCACCGCGATCCAGTTGACGTCGATCGAAGGCAGGGTCATCACGAGGCTCCGAGGTGGATGGAAACGGACGGCCCGTCTCCACGACGGCCGCCAGCATACGGCCGCCGGGGCTTGCGGTGTCATGCGGGCAGGCGGACACTGCCCCGGCCGGCGCGGGGGATTCATGAGACGGATCTGGGTCGCGGCCATGTTCTTGCTGGGGTGTGCCTGCGCGCAGGCGTGGGCGACAGGGGACGTGCGCGTCGGCATCGTGCGCATCGACCGCATCGAGCAGGCCCCGGCAGCGCCGTCGATTGCCACAGCGCGGGCCTTGCCCGAAACCGCCTACGTCACCCAGGACTCGACCAGCCAATTGGCCGGCGCCGTGCGTGGCAACGGCGGGTGGCGGCTGCAGCCGGCGGCGTCGGAGCAGCCTCGCGTGTTGCTGGTCTACCACCCCTACAGCGCGCGCGTGACGGTGCTGGCGCCGCCGCTTTACCAGCCGTGCGTGGCTTCGATCTTCACCGCCGGGCTCGATCCCAGCCATTCGCGGCGGGCGCTGGCTTTCCCGCTGGACGCGCCCGGGCCGGTCTACATCGGCGTCGAGGGCGCGCGCTACCCGTTGCAGGTGATGGTGCGCAGCGCGCACGCGTACGCAGTCGAGGACCACCGTCACGTGCGCGTGCTCTGGCTCAGCCTAGGCATCCTGATCGGCGTGACGCTGGTGGTGCTGTTGTTCTGGCTGCAACTGCGCGACCGCGTCTACCTGCTGTTCGCCGCCAGCATGGCGCTGCAGCTGCTGTACGTGCTGTGCGCCTACGGCGACGCCTACACCATGCCGGGCCTGGCGTGGCTGGCGCGTTTCGGCGTCGCCGGCATCTGGTTCATCGCCACCAGCTCGACGATCGTGACGGTGTGCTTCCTGCTCGAGTTCGCCGACCTGCGCCCGCGTGCGCCGTGGCTGAGCCGCGCGCTGTGGTTGGTCGGGGCGGCATTGCCGGCGCTGCTGCTGCTGGCGCTGGTGTCGCCGTGGCCGGCCGACAAGGGCTGGTTCCCACCGCTGGGCAACGGCCTGCTGCTGCTCGGCAACCTGCTGGCGGTGCTCACCCTGCTCACGGTGTGGCTGCGTGGCGGTCGCCACGCCGGTTTCGTGCTGATCGCCTGGGTGCCGCTGGTCACGGTGTCGACCGCGCGCGCGATGCAGCTCAGTGCCGGCGTACCGCTGGCGCCGTGGCTGGAATACGGCCTGCCGATCATGCAGGCCTTCGCCGCGGTGGTGCTGGTGCTGGGCCTGGCCGACCGCATGCTGACCTTCCGCCGCGAGCGCGATGCCGCCCAGCAGCACGCCGAGCACGACGCGCTCACCGGCGTGCTCAACCGCGCCGGCATCATCACCCGTCTCGACCGCGCCATCGCCGAGACCCGACGCAAGCGCCTGCCGCTGTCGGTGCTGTTCCTCGACCTCGACCGCTTCAAGGCGATCAACGACAGCTACGGCCACCCGGTCGGCGATGCCTGCCTGTGCGCGGTGATCGATGCGATCCACGGCGAAACCATGCCCGAGTTCCAGCTTGGCCGGATCGGCGGCGAGGAGTTCCTGCTGTTGTTGCCGGGCAGCCATGCCGCGGATGCGCGCGGCACCGCCGAGCGCATCCGGCGCAAGGTCGAGGCCAGCTGCCGCATGGTCAAGGATGCGCCGGTGGCACTGACCCTGAGCGTGGGCGTGGTCGAATGCGACCCGACCGACACCGCCGCAACCTTGATCAAGCGCGCCGACGAGGCGATGTACCGCGCCAAGCACGAGGGGCGCAATCGGGTGGTGGTGCTGGCGGCGGAGGCATAGGGCCCTCCAGTCCTTCTCGCGAGTTGAAGACGGAAAGACTGATGCCCGAGCTTGGGAGAGGTATGAACAACTCTGCTTTTGCTCGTTCCCGCAGGCAGGAGTCCAGTGTCTTTGGCTTCAATCGATCAAGGCCGCACCGAATAAGTGCCGTCATCTCCGCGAAGGCGGGGGATCCATGGGCGTTACCCTTGAACAACAACGTCCTTGGATTCCCGCTTTCGCGGGAAGGACGACAATTGTTCAGATGTTCCCTAGGTCGAGCCGCGAAGCGGCTTCGGCTTGAAGGAATTGTTAGTACGCATCCGTTGTCACCTCAAACCAGGCTTCACGGCTTGAATCTGCACGCCAACCGTCCTCCGATGTGCATATGATTCGATTGGGAAATTGGATATAGGGAGCGACACTGCAAAGCAGCTCTTGTTTTCCGGGGGGAGTGTTGTATTCGACATGAAGAAACAAAACTCTTGTCTCGATACCGCAGCGCATATACCGCGCTGTACCGTAAGTTGTTTTTTGTCCAACTTGCTTACGCAGTAGGAGTGATGGGCCGCCTCCCGAAATGTGCAGATCGCCTGAATAAGAAGCGTGCGCTGCACCCTCTAGACCTGCAACCTTGTAGTTGCCCTCTAGCATCTGCGCCCAAAACGCTTCATCGGCCGAGGTTGGAACGCAAAACGACCAATCGTCTTTGCGTGGAGGCGGCGGTGGTGGAGGCGCTTGCGTTGGTGGGCAGGTAGACGCGCAGTCTTTCGCAGCCAATATGGCTGCGAATAAGAGAGTCACAGTAGATGAGATGACTAACATTCGTTCTAGCGCGCGTTATCCCGATACGCCCGCGGCAACCCATTCTCCGCACGCAGATAACGATCGCGCAGCTCGGTCTGGCGGCTGCGCATCTCGATCGCGCGGCCGTCGAGCCACACCTGCAGCGCCACCGTGTTGACCTCGAGCGGGTCGCCGCTCCACAGCACCAGGTCGGCGCGCTGGCCGGGGACGATGGTGCCGAGTTTGTCGGCGACGCCGAAGGCCTCGGCTGGTACCCGTGTCAGCCCGGCCAGACCGTCTTCCCACGGCAGGCCGTTGGCGACCGCGTTGCCGGCGAGCTGGCGCACCTTGCGCGCGTTGTGCGAGGCGTCGCCGGACTGCGAGAAGCCGACCTGCACGCCGGCGGTGCGCAGCCGTGCCGCGTTCTGCATGGTCGCGCCGATCTGGTCGAAGTCGGACGGCAGGTTGCCGAGCGGATTGACGAACACCGGCACCTTGGCCGCGGCCAGCTGTGGCGCCAGGCGCCAGGCCTCGGCGCCGCCGGCGATGGCGATGCGCACCTTGTGCCGCGCCGACCAACGCAGCAGCTGGCGGATGTCAGCCGCGCGGTCGACCGAGACCACCACGCGTCCGCCGCCGCCGATGTACCTGGCGAGCGTGGCGCGACCGGCCGGAGTGAGCAGCGCCGCATTGGCATCGGGCGGGATGCGTCCGCGCACTTCGTCGATGAGCTGGTCGAGGATCATCCACTGCGCCGCGCGCGAATTGCCGCTCAACCCGGCGGCATCGCCACCGATGCGCACGAACAACTCGCGCGGGCCGATCGGATCGGCGCTGCCGTCCAGCCGCATCACGCCGCCCTGGCCGGCGACGATCGAGCCGCCGCTGGCGGTGCCGGCGCCGAGCAGGGTCCAGCCGATGCCTTCGATGCGCGTCACCGGTACCAGCACCGAGTCGGGGTTGTAGGCCAGGGTCACGTCGAACTCCGGCCGCACCGTCATCTGCTTGGTGTCGGCGCCGAGCGCGAGGGTCTTGTCGACGGTGGCCTTCTCTCCGGAGACCTCCTCCAGGCCGATTTCGGTGATGCCGCCGAACAGCGTCGGCGTCAGCGGCCGCCCCTGCGCGTCGATCACCTGGGCGTTGGCCGGCGCGCTCAGGCCGGTGCCGACCGCGCGCACGGTGCCGCCGCTGACCAGCACGTCGGCGTTGTGCAGCGTGCCGCGCGCGGTCGCGGTGTGGACGGTGGCGTTGCGGATCAGGACGTCCTGGGCGTGAGCACCAGCCGATGCGAACAGGCACAGGACAAGCGCAACCCTCCTGCTCGTCATCCCCGCGAAGGCGGGGATCCATGGACTTTGTTCTTGACGTTGCCCCAGAAAGGCGAACGTCCCTGGGTTCCCGCCTTCGCGGGAATGACGAGCCAAAGCAAAAGCGCGGAAGTTCTTTGCAGCCTTCACAGCACGCCCCCCTGCGCGGCAGCGCCTTGGCCGAGCATGAAATCCGACACCGGCTGCCGTGATGGGTCGTGGCGGTCGTACACGCGTGCGCCGTCGACGTAGACCTGCTCGGCCTGCGCGTAGACGCTGAAGGGATTGCCGTTCCAGACCACCACGTCGGCCATCTTGCCCGGCTCGAGCGTGCCGGTTTCGGCGAGGATGCCCAGCGCCTTGGCCGGGTTCTGGGTGAGCCAGCGGATCGCGCGTTCTGGGGCGATGTCCATGCCGGCAAGCTTGGCGTGCGCCATCACCTTGGCCGCCTCCTGGTTGAGGCGCTGGATGCCTTCCTCGGAGTCCGAATGCACGATCGCGCAGCTGTTGGCGGGACGGTCAACGATCGCGATGTTCTCCTGGATGCCGTCGAAGGCCTCCATCTTGAAGCCCCACCAGTCGGCCCACAGCGCGCCGCAGACGCCCTCGCTGGCGAGGCGGTCGGCGAGCTTGTACGCCTCAACGCCGTGGTGGAAAGCGGCGACCTTGAAGCCGAACTCCTTGGCCAGATCGAGCATCGTGGTCATCTCGTCGGCGCGGTAGCAGTGGATATGCACGCGGATGTCGCCATTGATCGCGCCGGCCAGCGTGTCGAGCTTGAGGTCGCGCTTGCCGCCGGTGTCCTTCTCGCTGTCGGCACCGTTGCCGTTGCCGGACCACCAGCGCTTCTTCTTCGGTTCGGCTTCCGCCTTCTTGCCGCCGTTCTTGCGCAGGTACTCGCTGGCGTCGATGAAGGCGGCGCGGTAGCCGGCGACGTTGCCCATGCGCGTGGCCGGGCCGCTCTTCTGGCCGTAGACGCGCTTGGGGTTCTCGCCGCAGGCCATCTTCACGCCCCACGGCGCGCCCGGGAATTTCATCGCCTGATAGCTGGTCGCCGGCACGTTTTTCAACGTCACGCCGCGGCCACCGACCAGGTTGGCGCTGCCGGGCAGGATCTGCAGCGAGGTGATGCCACCGGCCAGCGCCGCGGCGAACCCCGGGTCCTGCGGCCACACCGAATGCTCGGCCCAGACGTTGGCGGTGACCGCGCCGGTCATCTCGTTGCCGTCGCTGTGCGCGCTGACACCGGGGCTGGGGTACACGCCCAGGTGCGAGTGCACGTCGATGATGCCGGGCGTGACCCACTTGCCGTTGGCGTCGATGCGGGTGGCGTCGGCCGGTGCCTGCAACGCGTGACCGATCGCGACCACCTTGCCGCCCTGCAACAGCACGTCGGCATTGTCGAGGCGCTGACCGGTGCCGGTCAGCACGGTGGCGTGCTCGATCAGCACCGGGCCGGAGGCGATCGGCCGGTAGGTACTGGCGTAGGGGTCCTGGACGAAGCGGGACGGCGATTGGGCGGGCGTCGCGGCCTGCGCAAGGCCGGCAGACAGCACCGCGACCAGCGCGGCGACAAGCGGTCGAAGCATTGGATTTCCCCGGGATGGCACGGCAACAGCTTCCGCACCGTAGCCGGTGTCGCGCGCCGCTGCCAACCCTGACGATGGTCATGGAGGCTGTGATTCGTGATGGGTGATCCGTGATTCGCGAAGACGGTCACGCGCCAGCCCGGGGCCTCGCTCGTTCCCATCCGTCGCCGTATCCTGCAAATCACCGATCTCCCATCACGAATCACGGCCTCCCCATGAAAGACAAGGAACAGATCGTCGACAACTGGCTGCCGCGCTACACCGGCGTGCCACTCGACCAGTTCGGCGAACACATCCTGCTGACCAACTTCGGCGGCTACCTGCACACCTTCGCCCGCCTCACCGGCGCCGAAGTGATCGGCCTGGACCGGCCGATGCCCAGCGCCACCGCCGACGGCATCACCATGATCAACTTCGGCATGGGCAGCCCCAACGCCGCGACGATGATGGACCTGCTCAGCGCGGTCATGCCCAAGGCGGTGTTGTTCCTGGGCAAGTGCGGCGGGCTGAAGAAGAAGAACCAGCTCGGCGACCTGATCCTGCCGATCGCCGCGATCCGCGGCGAAGGCACCAGCGACGACTACCTGCCGGCGCAGGTGCCGGCGCTGCCGGCGTTCGCGCTGCAGCGCGCGGTCTCGACCATGATCCGCGACCTCGGCCACGATTACTGGACCGGCACCGTGTTCACCACCAACCGCCGCGTCTGGGAGCACGACGAGGCCTTCAAGGAGCGCCTGCGGGCGATGCGCTGCATGGCCATCGACATGGAGACGGCGACGATCTTTGCCGCCGGCTTCGCCAACCGCATCCCCTGCGGCGCGCTGCTGCTGGTGTCCGACCAGCCGATGATCCCGGAAGGCGTGAAGACCGAGGCCTCCGATGCGCGGGTCAGTGCCGACTACGTCGACAACCACATCAACGTCGGCATCGAGGCACTGCGGCTGATCCGCCGCAACGGCAAATCGGTCAAGCACCTGCGCTTCGACGAGTAGCCGCGACGGTGGCGGAAATGACAAGGCCGGCATGATGCCGGCCTTGTCGCATTGCGGTGGTGCCGATCGGCGTGGCGATCAGTCGCAGGCCACGGCCTGTTCGAACTGCTGCGTTTCCTCGTTGTAGTCGTACCGGGGGATGCACGCCTTCTTGTCGGTGGCGGCAGGCTCGGCGAACGCGGTGTTCGCGGCCATGGTCCCCGGGATCGGGGTGCGGCAGATGACCGGGGACGACGGCGGCGGCAAGTGCGCCGGTTGGCACCACAGCGACGGCGGCACCGTGCACAGCTTGTAGCAGACCTGCTGGGCGTGGGCGTTCGGGGCGAACGCGCCGACGGCGGCGAACGACAACAGGACGACAGCAAAGCTCGGCTTCATGATCAGGTCCCTCGATGGATTGTCCGTGTGAACTGCGCTAGACGCCCGGCCGCTGGCCGTGGCGAAAGGCGAGGGTAGCCGCTCCGATGGCCGCCTGGGGCGCCGGCCATCGGAGCGGCTGCTGCGCCTGGCTGCCCGTCGCAGCCCCGGTGACACGGCGGGAGTAAGCTCGCCGCTGCGACCAGAGGAGGCCCCCATGACCATCCAGACCTACACCGGCAGCTGCCACTGCGGCGCCGTCCGCTTCGAGGCCGATCTTGACCTCGACCAGGGCACCGGCAAGTGCAACTGCTCGATCTGCAGCAAGACCCGCAACTGGGGCGCCAGCGTCAAGCCCGATGCCTTCCGCCTGCTCAGCGGCGACGATGCGACGTCCGACTACCAGTTCAACACCCGGGCCGTGCACTGGCCGTTCTGCAAGACCTGCGGCGTGCGCGCCTACGGCCAGGGCGACATCCCCGAGATCGGCGGCAAGTTCTTCACCGTCAGTGTGGTGTGCCTCGATGGCCTCACCCCGGAACAGTTGGCCGCGCTGCCGGTGCATTACTCCGATGGGCTTCACGACAATTGGATGAACCCCCCGACCGTGACCGCGTACCTGTGAGCGGCCAGCCCTTGCGCGACCTGCCGGGGCCCGGCACGGAGACGACGATCCGGCCCTGCGTCCCCGGCGACGAAGAGGCGCTGGCCCTGCTGGGCGCAGCCACCTTCCTGGAAACCTTCGCCGGCATCCTCGACGGCGGCGACATCCTGGCGCATTGCCGCAGCCAGCACGCCGCCGCTGTCTATGCCGGCTGGCTGGCCCGCGACGATGCCGACGTCTGGGTCGCACAGACCGCGGTCGGCGCGGCCCCGGTCGGTTACGCGGTGCTGACGCCGGCGGCGTTGCCGGTGCCCGATCCGCAGCCGGACGACCTCGAGCTCAAGCGCATCTACCTGCTGCACCGCTTCCACGGCGGCGGCCTCGGCGCAAGGCTGATGCAGGCGGCGATCGACGTGGCACGCGAGCGCGGCAGCCGGCGCCTGTTGCTGGGCGTGTACGCGAAGAACGAGCGGGCGCTGGCGTTCTACGCGCGCTGCGGCTTCGCGCGCCTGGGCGAGCGCCGCTTCCGCGTCGGTGCCAACGAGTACGAGGACGCCGTGCTGGGCCTGCCGCTGCACGCGTGACGCGTCGCAACGCGGATCGCAACGTCCGCGACGCCGACGCGGCACACTGTCGGCCGTAACCGAGGGACGAGGGAGCGGTCATGGAGAAGTTCATTTATCTGTTCGTCGGCGCGGCACTGACCTGGGCGTTCTACTTCGTCCAGCGCCGGGTCGAGCGCCGGCGCACCGTCGAGACCATCGAGCGCAACCAGAAGCTGCTCAACCTCAAGCAGGGGCTCGACAGCGCCAACACCAACCTCGACGACCTGCGCCGCTTCGAGCAGCGCCTGATTGGCAAGGCCGAGACCGCGGCGCGCATCGCCGACAACTACTTCAGCAAGGCCGAGGAAGTCGCCCGCAAGAGCGACGACGAGGCGGTGAGCCAGGCCGACATGAACCAGCAGGCCATCGACGAGTTCCGCAGCGCCGACGCGCGCCTGGGTACGGTGGTGGCGCACCTGCGTCGCCAGCTCGACGGCGAAACCCAAGCCACTTTCGACGAGGCGCACCGCAGCTGGCTGGATTTCCGCGAGCGTTATGCGCGCTTCGTCTCGCAGTCGTACTCGGGTGGTTCGATCCGGCCGCTGATCCACGCGGTCACGCTGGAGAGCGCCACCGAGCTGTGGATCAACGAGCTGGAAACCCAGCTCGGCGACGAGTCGGTGTGAGGCGACAGCCTGGAGACAGCGGTCCCTGCGTCTGACGCATGACGGGTCCGCTCACCCTTCGACTTCGCTGCGCTACGCTCGACAGCCCGCCACTGCTATCCCTGCCGCGCCAATGCTCCCCACCCCTCAGTCCATCCTCGCCTTCTGGCACGAGGCCGGTTACGCACGCTGGTTCGCGCGCGACGCGGCCTTCGACGCGCGCTGTCGCGCCGACTTTCTCGACGCCCACCACCGCGCCGCCCGGCGTGAGTTGGAGGACTGGATGGACAGCGCCGACGGCGCGCTGGCGCTGGTGATCCTGCTCGACCAGATTCCGCGCAACGTCTTCCGCGGCAGCGGCCACGCCTATGCCACCGATCCGCTGGCGCGGCATTACGCGGCGCGGGCGATCGAACTCGGTTACGACCGCGCCGTCGAGCCGGGCCTGCGCGTGTTCTTCTACCTGCCGTTCGAGCATTCCGAGGCGCTCGCCGACCAGGACCGCGCGATCGAACTGATGCAGGCGCTCGACGAGGGTTTCATGAAGTACGCCATCGCCCATCGCGATGTCATCGCGCGTTTCGGCCGCTTCCCGCACCGCAACCGCGAACTCGGCCGCGTCAACACCCCGGACGAACAGACCTACCTCGACGCCGGCGGCGGATTCTAGGTAGCACGTGCCAGGCAGCACGCTCTAACCAGCACGTTCAGGCGAACGCGATCACAGTCCGGGCATGCAGCGGTCACCGCGCGGCGCGCCGGAATGGCGTGGTGCCGAGCAAACTGGCAGGCTGCCGGCCCCTCTTGGTCGTTCCATCCGTGCATGGTCCGTGCATCGATGCGAGGCCGTGACCACTTCAGGAGCTTCGATGCGTCGTGTTCTTCACCCACTGACCTGGATCGCCGCGCTGTGCATCGGTGCGTCCTGCCATGCAGCCGAGCCCGAAGCGCGGCCGGCCACCGTCGGCGCATTGATCGATGCACAGGCGATGGGGGCCATCCGCAGGGATCCGGAGCTGCGCACGGCGCTGGGCATCTCCGGCGACGGCATCGACCTGTCCGGCCAGCTCACCGACGTCTCGCTGCCGCGCCGCGACGTGCTGCGCAAGGAGATCCAGGGCTACCTCGACACGTTGCAGCAGTGGGATCGCAGCCAGCTCGCCGGGCAGGATCGCTGGAGCTACGACCTGGCCGCGTGGTTCTACGCGCGGCAGATCGAACTGATGCGCGTCGACTGGGCGCCGGCCTGGCTGCCGGTGGGTGCGTCCACCTACGCCGTCGACCAGCTCTTCAGCGTACCGGTGTCGCTGCCGCAGTTCATGGAGAACCAGCACGCGGTGCGCGACGAGGCCAGCGCCAAGGCGTACATCTCGCGCCTGCATGCCATCGCCACCAAGCTGGATCAGGTGCGGGCCAACTTCGACCTGCAGGCACGCAACGGCGTGCTGCCGCCCCAGGTCGGGTTGGAAGGCGCGGCGGCGCAGATCCGCAGCCTGATCCAGCCTGCGCCGCAGGACAGCTCGTTCGTCAACGCGTTCCGGCGCAAGCTCGCCCAGATCGCCGGCCTGTCCGCCGAGCGCCGCGCTGCGCTGGTGGACCAGGCCATTGCCGCCGTGCGTGCCGACACCAATCCCGGCTACGCGCGCCTGCTGGCGCGCCTGGACGAGGTGATCGCGACCAAGCCGGGCAGCCGCGGGCTGTGGGCGGTTCCCGAGGGCGACGCGTACTACAACGCCGCATTGCACTGGTACACCAGCACCGACCTTGACGCGGACGAGATCCACCGCATCGGCGTGGCCGAAGTGGCGCGGATCGAAAAGGCGATGGATGCGCTGCTGCGCAAGCAGGGCCTGCGCGACGGCACGGTGGGTGAGCGCATGGCCGCGCTCACCAAGGACCCGCGCTTCCAGTACGCCGACTCCGATGCCGGGCGCGCGGAACTGATCGCCGACGTCCGCCGCACGCTGGTCGCGCTGGAGCCGCACATCCCGACGTACTTCGGCCGCGTTCCGCCGCAACCGCTGGACGTGCGAGCGGTGCCGAAGGCGTCGCAGGCCACCGCGCCCGGTGCGTACTACATCCCGCCGGCGATGGACGGGTCACGGCCGGGCACCTACTTCATCAACCTGGCCGACATGCAGGTGAACACGCGCTGGAGCCTGCCGACGCTGACCTACCATGAAGGTTCGCCCGGGCATCACTTCCAGATTTCCATCGGCCAGACCCTGACCGACCTGCCGGTGCTGCGTCGCAGCCTCAACCCCAGTGCCTTCACCGAAGGCTGGGCGCTGTACGCCGAACAGCTCGCCGCCGAGATGGGCCTGTACCGCGACGACCCGTGGGGCGATCTGGGCCGGCTGCGCGCGGAACTGTTCCGCTCGGTGCGCCTGGTGGTCGACACCGGCCTGCACCGCAAGCGCTGGACGCCGGAGCGGGCCGTCGACTACATGCACGGCAAACTCGGCATGCCGATGGTCGAGGTGCGTACCGAAATCAATCGCTACCTGGTGCAGCCGGGCCAGGCGTGCTCCTACAAGATCGGTCACCTGAAGATGGTCGAGTTGCGCGAACGTGCGCGCAAGCAGTTGGGGGATCGCTTCGACATCCGTGCCTACCACGACCTGATCCTCGGCAACGGTGCACTGCCGCTGGCGGTGGTGGAGGCAGCCGTGGACGACTGGATCGCGACGCAGGAGCGCGTGCCCGCGCGCTGATGCCCCACTGTCCAGCAGCTCCGGGCCGTGGTGTCGCTGCGACGAAGCAAGCGCCCCGTCGCACCGCAGCGATCAGTACTTGGGAATCCCCGCGTCGAAATCGGCCCAGACATCAATGCCGCCGACGACGTTGTAGACCTCACTGAAACCGAGGCCGCGGAAGTGCTCGGCCGCCTGCTGGCTGCGGCCGCCGTGATGGCACAGGAACGCCAGTGGCGTGTCCTTGGGCAGGGCTTCGAGGGCCTCGACGCCCTGGTCGACCGTATCGAACGCGACCGGCGCGGACGCCAGCGCGCGCTCGTCGGCCGGACGCACGTCGACCAGGCGCAACGTGCCGGCGCGCACGCGTGCATCCGCATCGGCGGGCGCGATGGCCTGCACCGCCGGCGGCGCGTTCGGGTTGTGGATCATCAGGCCGCGGCCGCGCTCGTCATCGACCCAGTCGATGCTCACGCCGTCGGCGCGGCGCGCGTTGAGCCAATCGGTCTGCACGCGCACGCCGTCGACCTCGACCGCGACCGCGTCGGCATCGACCGGGGCCAGCTGCAGCTTGGCGTTGTGGCGCGCGTCGATGTCGAGCTGCACGGCGTAGCCGTCGCCGGCGTTGGCGATCGCACCGCGCAGCATCTGCACGGCGGCGGGGGTGATGCTCAGCTTCGGCGGGCTGCGATCGGGTGCGGGCAGGCCGAGCACGCCGTGCAGCTCGCCGCTGCCGGCCATCTGCACGACGATGTCGCTGCCGCCGACCAGCTGGCCGTCGATGTACAGCTGCGGGATCGTCGGCCACTCGCCGTACTGCTTGATGCCCTCGCGGATCTGCGCGTCGGCGAGCACGTCGACGTGGCCGTAGCCGGCCGGCAGCAACGTGTTCAGCACGCCCACGGCCTTGGCCGAGAAGCCGCACTGCGGCGCGTCCGGCGAGCCTTTCATGAACAGCACGACGCGGTTCGACTGCAGGAGGGATTCGATGCGCGAACGCAGCGCGGGGTCGAGGGACATGGGCAGCAACCTGGTGGGGACGGTGTCGAGGTGGGGGCGGGCAGTCTACGGCGCAAGGTAGGATGGGGCATGAATCCGGCCGCCGCCCTGCACCGTCCGCCGCGCCGTCCGCACGCCTGGGCGTGGCTGTTCGGCGCCTCGCAGCTGGCGGTGATCGCGCTGTGGTGGGGCTATGGCTGGCGCGTCGGCCTGCCGGCCTTGCTGCTCACGCACCTGGTCCTGGTCTGGGCGACGTTGCGACCGCAGTCGCGCCTGCTGAGCCCGGTGCTGACGCGGCTGCCGACGTCCGAGCGCGTGGTCTGGCTGACCATCGACGATGGTCCCTCCGACGACACGCCGGCGCTGCTCGACCTGCTCGACGCGCACGGCGCGCGGGCGACGTTTTTCGTCGTCGGCGCGCGCGCGCAGGTGCGGCCGGCGCAGCTGCGCGAGATCGTCCGCCGCGGTCACGGCATCGGCAACCACAGCCACGACCATCCATCAGCAACGTTCTGGGCGCTGTCGCCGCGGGCGATGCGGGCGCAGATCGCCACGGCACAGGCGACCCTGGCCGAACTGGCGGGCATGCCGCCGCGCTGGTTCCGCGCCGTGGTCGGCATGGCCAATCCGTTCGTCGCGGTCGCATTGAAGGAGCACGGCCTGGCCCGGGTGGCGTGGTCGGCGCGCGGTTTCGACGCGGTGCTGCGCGACCCGGCGCGGGTGGTGGCGCGGATCGAACGCGACCTGGCGCCGGGCGCGATCGTGCTGCTGCACGAGGGCGCCGCGCACGGCCGCAATGCCGAGACCCTGGCGCTGCTGCTGCGGCGGCTGGATGCACTGGGTTATCGCTGCGTGCTGCCGGAGGCGATGGAAGCGCTGCCTGAAATTGCTTTCACTCGTCATTCCCGTCCTTCGACAGGCTCAGGGCAGGCTGGCCTTCGGCCAGGCGGGAACCCCGTGGCTTGACTGCACCCGTGTGGCAGGGATCGATGAGCTTCCCTGTACCGTGATGTGGTCCCCGCCTGATCGGGCCGTGGCTTGGACTGGATGGACGATCAGGCTGTGCTTGCGCGTCTGCGTGCCGCCAGCCAGCAGGCGACAACCGCCCACGCCAGCGAACAGGTCGCAGTGCAGACCGCGACCAGGCTGAAGGTCATCCAGGCGAAACCCCGCCCGCCGCTGAAGTTGAGCGCCAGGTTGCCGGCGAGCGCGATGGAGCCGGGCAGCCAGGCGACGGCTACGAGCAAGGACATGACAGACGCCACGCGCAGCGTCGTGCCGCGCGTGCGCTGAGTCCGAGCGCGGCGCCAGCCAGCGCGCACAGCCCCACCGCCGCCAGTGCGTTTCCGAGTGGAAGTCCCCCGGGCAAAGTCGCCTCCAGATACGCGGCACCCGAGGCCAGCGACAGCACTGCGAACGCCGCGACGGCCAAGAGAGCGATGACGATGGGCTTGGGCATGGCGGGTTCGCGTCAGGTCTTGCTGTGCAGCTTGGTGAATGGTCGGTGTGCTTTCATGGAGCAGCAGGACGGCACGACGCGCCATAAGCTTCGTTGTATGCCCTGCCGAAGCAGGCGACAAATCCATCGACCACCTCGATATTCGGTGGCCAACGCATCTTTATGGAAGGCTGCCCGGGTTGCGTGGGGAGCTCGATGTAACCGTCCCTCAGCGCGGGCATGCCCGCGTCGGTCGGGTAGGGAACCGCAGCAAGGTGATCCCTGGCTTGCAACAGCCCGGCCTTGTCGTTGCGAAGAAACGCAACCGTGGCGTCGACGTAGTGATTCCAGCCGGCGTGATCCTGGGACGGGTCTTTCCTGGCGCCTTCAAGCAGCGGAATGGCACGTGTGTTTTGCCCCGCCGAGGCCAGCATCTGTCCTTCGTGCCAGGCCAGAGTGGAACTCGCGGAGGGATGTTGGACCCGGTAAGCCGAGATGAGGTCAGCGGCAGCGGGCTCGCAGCCTGGAACATTGCCGATCTTTCTCCAACCACCTCCACCGTTGGACAGGTCCTGGTCGAAGGCGCTTTCGTCGAGCGCGAGCAATGCCGCCTTGTCATGGGCGCACGGGTCCGCAACTGGTACGGTGGCGCAGGCCACAAGAACAGTGACGAGGCCAAGGGCTGCGATCAGCTTCATCGGGGCATCCAACTCCTGAGCTAAGCCAGCCGCGAAGCGGCTTGGGGCTTGAATGAATTGTTAGGCGCCACCGTGAGTACTTTGGGCTTGCCCAATCCACAGGCGGTTGCCGTCCGGGTCCTCCAGGCGAAACTCGGCCATGTCATAGAACGTAGTGTCCAGATCAGGGACGGAGAGGCCATTCTCTTTTGCACGACGATGGAAGCTCGCCAGATCTTCCGGATAGAGATAAAGAACTGAAATTCTGGGAATACCAGGATGGAGATTGATTGACTGATCAAGCATGAGTTGGCAGTTCCCGCAACGCAGCATGGCCCATCCCCACTCGTCATTGCGATTCTCAACAGCGAAGCCAAGTTTTTCGTAGAACGCCACGCTCGCCGGCATATCACTGACCGGCTGCATTGGAACAAGGCGGTTAAGACTCATGCAGCCTCCGTTGTGACGCCAAACTATCGTTTCACCGCCACGATCCGCCAGTTATTGAATGGCGTATTCCCAGACAGCGGCATGAACTGCGACGCCAACCCGGCGGCGTCGAAGCGCGCACGCAGGGATTCGGCCTCTGGGTAATGCTTCGGCGCCGCGTTCATCCAGCCCACCGCACGCGCGAACAGGTCGGCGTAGCGGGTGATGCGGGCGCGGCCGCTGCCGTCGTCCAGGCCGGTGCGGATCACCAGCTTCGCCCCCGGCGTCAGCATCGCGATTGCAGTGTCGAGCAGGCGCGCCTGCGCCGCGGGCGGGATGAACTGCAGCACGTCGAGCACCGTGACGCTGCCGCGGTGGGCAGGCAGGGTCGTGGCGAGGTCCATCGTGTCGAACACCGCATCGGCCACGCCACCGCGCGCCGCTGCCTGACGTGCGCGCGCGACCTTGCCGGCGTCGTTGTCGACACCGCGGTAGGGCAGCGTCTGCCCGTCGGCGCGCAGTGCGTGGGCGAGCAGGCCCAGGCCGCAGCCCAGGTCGAGCAAGGGGGCGTCGCTGCCGCGCAGCGCGTCGCAGACCCCCGGGTAGAGCGGGTCGCTGCGCAGTTTGCTGCGCGTGTAGTAGTAGTCCCAGCGGTTGCCGAAGCGTGTTGCGGGCCGGAATGCGCCGGCGATGTCCGCGGCCTGTTCGCGCGGCAGCGGCCGTGTCGCGTCGTTGGCCGGATAGGCGCTCATTGCGCCAGCAGGTCGCGCGCGACCGGCAGCGCCAGTGCGGTCCACAGCGTGTACATCGCCGCCGACGGGTGCAGGCCGTCCTCGGCCAGCATGTCCACTTCGGCGCCGCGCTGGCGCGAGGCCGCGGTGATGTCGACGAAGGCGACGCCGTGTGCCTCGCACACCACCTGCGCGGCGGTGTTGAAGGCGTCGAGCTCGGTGGCGATGGTCTCGGGCTGGGCCGGGGTGGTCTTCACGAACGGGGTCACGCCCCAGTCCGGGATCGACAGCACCAGTACCCGGTCGGCACGGCCGCGCGCGTAGCGGATCGCGCGCAGCAACAGCGCCTCGAACTCGCCGCGGTAATCGACCGCGCTGCGGCCGCGGTACTGGTTGTTGACGCCGATGGCGAGGCTGACGAAGTCCCACTCGCCCAGCGGCTCGGCACCGTCGATGCCCCAGGCCAGTTCGTCGGTGGTCCAGCCGGTGGTGGCGATGATGCGCGGCGCCGCCAGGGCAATGTCGTGTGCGTGCAGGGCGGCGGCAAGCTGCACCGGCCAGCGCCCGTCCACTGCCACGCCCTCGCCGATGGTGTAGCTGTCGCCGAGCGCGAGGTAGGACAGCGCGGTTGTCGGCACGGAGGCCATGGCCGCAGCTCAGGCCACCGCGGCGCGTTGGGTGCCGGCGCGCTCGACGTGGCGGTCGAGCACGCGCTCGATGCGCGCGAACACCTCGCGCAGGTCGTCCGGCTGCGGCAGCAGGGTCACGCGGAAGTGGTTGCGGTAGGGCACGTTGAAGCTCGAGCCCGGCACCACCAGCACGTCCTCGGTTTCGAGCAGCTCGAGCGCGAACTTGTGGTCATCGAAGCCCTGCGCCGCCGCGCCGGTCACCGCCGGGAACGCGTACAGCGCGCCGGCCGGCGCGACCAGCTGCAGGTGCTTGCTGGCGGCGATGCTGTCGACCACCGCGCGGCGTGCCTCGTACAGGCGGCCGCCCGGCGCGCACAGCGGCGCGATGGTGTCTTCGCCGTGCAGCGCGGCTTCGATCGCGAACTGGCCCGGCACGTTGGCGCACAGGCGCAGCGCGCCGAGCAGGTCCATGGCGTGGTGCAGGTCGCCGCTGGCAAGCGGGTCGCCCGACAGCACCGCCCAGCCCACGCGCCAGCCGCAGGCGCGGTGCACCTTGGACAGGCCGCCGAAGCTCAGGCACGGCAGGTCGCCGGCGATCGGTGCGATCGGGGTGAACTGCGCGCCGTCGTAGAGGATCGAGTCGTAGATCTCGTCGGTCATCAGCAGCAGCTTGTGGCGCGCGGCGATCGCGACGATCTGTTCCAGCAGCTCGCGCGGGTAGGCGGCGCCGGTCGGGTTGTTGGGGTTGATCAGCACGATCGCGCGGGTGCGCGAGGACACCAGCGCCTCGATCTCGTCCGGGTCGGGCAGGAAGCCGTTCTCCGGCGCGCAGCGGTAATAGACCGGGCGGCCGTCGTTGAGGATGGTCGCGGCCGACCACAGCGGGTAGTCGGGCGAGGGCAGCAGCACCTCGTCGCCGGGGTTGAGCAGCGCGCGCAGCGACAGGTCGATCAGCTCGCTGACGCCGTTGCCGATGAACACGCGTTCGGGCGCGGCGTTGGGCGTGCCGCGCTGCTTGTGGAACGCGGCGATCGCCTCGCGCGCGGCCGGCAGGCCCTGCTGGTGGGTGTACGGGTCGGTGTCGGCGATGCGCTCGGCGATCGCGCGCTGCAGGTGCTCGGGGGCACGGAAACCGAACGCGCCGGGATTGCCGATGTTGAGCTTGATCTGCTTGCGGCCCTGGGCCTCCAGCTCGCGTGCCCGGCGGGCGAGTTCACCGCGGATTTCATAACGGACTTCGGACAGGCGTTCGCGGGTTTTCACGGGGGGCAGGGACATCGGCGGCAGGGGGATGGGACGGACAGCCCTCAGACTAGCCGAATCATCGGTCCAATTCAGCGGATATGGGCGGTAAATCGCCCTGCCTGGTGCTCCCCGCCCTACGTCGGACCGCAAGCCGCCAGGCGGTCGTATGTAGAATCCGGCCATGCCCGATGCGAAGCGTGCCTTTTGACTCCCGAGATTCTCGCCCTGCAGGCGATCGGCTGGCCCGTGGCGGCCGGTGAAACCTTGCCGGCGGAACCTGCCTGGCGCGAGCTGCTGGCGGCCCACCCGCAGGCGCGGCCGGTGCGGGTGGTCGAGCAACACCGCAGCGGTTATGTCGTCGCCGACGGCCCGGACAGCGGGTTTCCGGTCGAATCCCTGCCGCAGTGGCAGCGCCCGCCCGGCTACCGCAAGGGCACGGTCACCATCGACCAGCGCCCCGGCGTCGGCGACTGGCTGCTCATCGAGGGCCGCAAGGCGGTGGCGCTGCTGCCGCGCCGCAGCGCGATCAAGCGCGGCGCCGCCGGCGAGCACTACCAGCAGCAGCTGATCGCGGCCAACGTCGACACCGTGTTCATCGTCTGCGGGCTGGACGCCGACTTCAATCCGCGCCGCATCGAGCGCTACCTGCTGCTGGTGCGCGGCGGTGCCGAGCCCGTGGTGGTGCTGACCAAGGCCGACCAGGCCGTCGGCAGCAACGACCACGCCGTGTCCGTGGCGCTGGCCGCCCTGGTCGAGCTGGCCGCGCAGGACATCGCCGTGCGCGCGGTCAACGCCAAGGACGCCGACAGCGTCGCCGCGCTCAGCGCGTGGCTGCGGCCCGGCCGCACCGCGGTGCTGGTCGGTTCCTCCGGCGCCGGCAAGTCGACCCTGACCAACACCCTGCTCGGCGTCGACAAGATGAAGACCGCCGCGGTGCGCGAGCACGACGCGCGCGGTCGCCACACCACCACCCACCGCGCGCTGATCCCGCTGCCGTCCGGTGCCTGCCTGATCGACACGCCGGGCATGCGCGAGCTCAAGCCGACCGGTGAGGAAGACGTCGCCGAGAACTTCAGCGACATCGAGGCCCTGACCGAGCAGTGCAAGTTCCGCGATTGCGCACACGCACGCGAGCCCGGTTGCGCGGTGCGTGCGGCGATCGAGGCGGGCAAACTCGATCCGCAGCGATTCGCCAATTACCTCAAGCTGCGCGACGAGGTCGCCGGCGCCGCCAACAAGCTCGCCAACCGCCGTGCCGAGAGTGCCGCGGCGAAGGTGCAGGGCAAAGCGCCGAACAAGCGGCCCGACGAGAAGTACGGCCGCCACTGATCGGCCATGAGTGAACGCGCGCCCGAGGTCGCCCACCATGCCGCGCTCGACGCGCGCATGGTGCACGCGGTGCGCGACATCAAGCTGCTGGGCCTGGCCAGCTGGCCGGCCGGCCTCGAGGATAAATTCCTCGCCGACTACGCCCGCGGCGTCGCCAAGCTGCCGCAGGTCGAGTACCCGCGCCACGATTTCGGCGAGGTGCGCCGTGAGCTGGCGGCCATTGCCGCCGCGGCCGATCCGCAGCATCCGCTGGGTTGCTACGTCGCCGAATCGGCGCGCAGCTGGGCGACCGCGGCCGAGCTGATCGAGGCGCTGGGCACGCCGGCGGTGACCGCGCACTCGGTGCGCCTGTTCGGTCGCCCTGACGAAGCCCTGCCCGGCAACGGCCCGAGCACGCGCGAGGCGGCGCAGCACTTCATCTCGATCGCCGACGAGCTCGATCACGAGCTGATGGCGCCGGCCGAGCACGTCACCATCTCCGCCACCGCGCTGCAGCTGCAACTGCAACGCGACCTCGACGACTACTTCGACGGCCGCGTGATCGAGGTCGAGCTCGACCCCGACCTGATCGCCAAGGCTGCCGCCGGCGCCACCCGCATCCGCCTGCGCCACGGCGCCGCCTTCAGCGACTACGACCGCAACCAGCTGCTGCAGCACGAGGCCTTCGTGCACTCGCTGACCGCGCTCAACGGTCGCGAGCAGCCGGTGTTGCCGAGCCTGGCGCTGTCCTCACCGCGCAGCACCGAGACCCAGGAAGGCCTGGCGACCTTCGCCGAGCAGATCACCGGCAGCATCGACATCGGCCGCATGAAGCGCCTGAGCCTGCGCATCGAGGCGGTGGCGCTGGCGCTGGACGGCGCCGATTTCATCGAGGTGTTCCGCTATTTCCTCGCTGCAGAGCAGTCGCCGGAGGACAGCTTCGCCTCGGCCCAGCGCGTGTTCCGCGGCGTGCCGACCAGCGGCGGCGCCGCCTTCACCAAGGACACCGTGTACCTGCGCGGCCTGGTCGGCGTGCACACCTTCTTCCGCTGGGCGCTGCGCCAGCGCAAATTGCAGCTGTGCCGCTGGCTGTTTGCCGGCAAGATGACCCTGGCCGACGTGCAGCGCTTCGAGCCGCTGTTCGAGTCCGGGGTGCTGGCGCCGCCGCGCTGGCTACCGCACTGGGTGGCACGCGCCAACGGCCTGGCCGGGATGCTGGCCTTCTCGCTGTTCGCCAACCGCATCCGCCTCGACAGCATCGCCCGCAGCGACGGTTTCCTCGACGTATAGCGCGGCGCCGGTAGCGTGGTCATCGGCCGAGACGCGCGATGACGCCAGCATCGGCAAGGTGGCGGGATTGCCCGTTTGCCAAGGCGACGTGCATGGCCATACCACACCGTCCTCGGCCGCCGCGGGAAAGCGGCTAGAATCGGCGGCCCGCCCGTGGTTTCCGTCCTGATGTCCGACCAATCGCCGTCCGCCAACGATCTCAAGCAAGCCGCGCTCGACTACCACCGCCTCAGCCCGCCGGGCAAGATCAAGGTCAGCGCGACCAAGCCGATGGTGACCCAGCGCGACCTGGCCCTAGCCTACTCGCCGGGCGTGGCCTACGCCTGCGAGGCGATCGTCGAGGACCCGACCTCTGCCAGCGAGCTGACCGCGCGCGGCAACCTGGTCGCGGTGATCAGCAACGGCACCGCCGTGCTCGGCCTGGGCGACATCGGCCCGCTCGCCGGCAAGCCGGTGATGGAAGGCAAGGGCGTGCTGTTCCAGAAGTTCGCCGGCATCGACGTGTTCGACATCGAGGTCGATGAGCGCGACCCGGACAAGCTGGTCGACATCATCGCCAGCCTCGAGCCGACCTTCGGCGGCATCAACCTCGAGGACATCAAGGCGCCGGAGTGCTTCATCGTCGAGCGCAAGCTGCGCGAGCGGATGAAGATCCCGGTGTTCCACGACGACCAGCACGGCACCGCGATCATCGTCGGCGCCGCCGTGCTCAACGCGCTGGAAGTGGTCGGCAAGGACATCGGCAGCGTCAAGGTGGCCACCACCGGCGCCGGCGCCGCCGGCATCGCCTGCCTCGACATGCTGGTCGCGCTGGGCGTGAAGAAGGAGCACATCACCGCGTTCGACCGCGAGGGCGTGATCTACGCCGGCCGCGACCGCCTCGATCCGGACAAGGCCCGCTACGCTCGCGACACCGCGCAGCGCACGCTGGCCGAGATTGTTGAAGGCGCCGACGTCTTCCTCGGCCTGTCCGCCGGCGGCGTGCTCAAGCCGGAGATGGTCGCGACGATGGCGGCCAAGCCGATCATCCTCGCGCTGGCCAACCCGTATCCGGAGATCCTGCCGGAGGACGCCAAGGCCGTGCGTCCGGACTGCATCATCGCCACCGGCCGTTCGGACTACCCGAACCAGGTCAACAACGCGCTGTGCTTTCCGTACATCTTCCGTGGCGCGCTCGACGTCGGCGCCACCGTCATCAACGAGCAGATGAAGCTGGCCTGCGTGCGCGCGATCGCGCAGCTGGCGCGCATGGAGTCGTCCGATCTGGGCAGCGCCTACGGCGGCGATGTGCCGACCTTCGGCGCCGAGTATCTGATCCCGCGTCCGTTCGATCCGCGCCTGCTGGTGATGCTGGCCAAGGCCGTGGCCCAGGCGGCGATGGAGTCGGGCGTCGCCACGCGTCCGATCGAGGACATGGCGGCGTACGAGGAGAAGCTCGGCCAGTTCATCTACCGCACCGGCCTGGTGATGAAGCCGGTCTACGACCGCGCCCGCAGCGACCGCAAGCGCGTGGTCTACGCCGAGGGCGAAGAAGAAACCGTGCTGCGCGCGGTGCAGACGGTGATCGACGAGAAGCTGGCCTTCCCGATCCTGATCGGCCGCCCGGACGTGATCGACACGCGCATCGAGCGCCTGGGCCTGCGCATGCGCGCCGGCGTCGATTTCGAGCTGACCAACATCAATGACGACCCGCGCTTCAACGACTACTGGCAGCAGTACCACGCCCTGACCGAGCGTCGCGGCGTGACCCCGGCCGCGGCCAAGAACCTGCTGCGCTCGCGGCCGACGCTGATCGCCGCGCTGATGGTCGAGCGTGGCGAAGCCGATGCGATGATCTCGGGCCTGGTCGGTCGATTCCACAAGAAGCTGGGCTACCTGCGCAGCGTGTTCGACTTCGACAAGGGCGTGCAGGGCACGGCCGCCATGACCGGCGTGATCAACGACCAGGGTGTGTGGTTCTTCCTCGACACCCACGTCCAGGTCGACCCCAGCGCCGAGCAGATCGCCGAGGCCACGCTGCAGGCGACCTACCGCCTCAAGCTGTTCGGCATCGAGCCCAAGGTCGCGCTGCTGTCGCACTCCAACTTCGGCAGCCACGACAACGCCTCGGCGGCGAAGATGCGCCGTGCCTACCAGCTGATCAAGCAGCGCATGCCCAAGCTGGAGATGGACGGCGAGATGCAGGCCGACACCGCCTGGGACGACGAGCTGCGCCACCGCATCTTCCCCAGCACCACGCTCAAGGGCCGCGCCAACCTGTTCGTGATGCCCAACCTGGATGCGGCCAACATCACCTACAACATGATCCGGGTGATGACCGACGGAGTCGCCATCGGCCCGATCCTGATGGGCCTGGACAAGCCGGCGCACATCCTGACGCCGGCTTCGACACCGCGCCGCGTGGTCAACATGACCGCGATCGCCGCGGTCGACGCGCAGATCCGCGCGTCGCTGGGGCAGGGGGGCTAAGGCAATGCCGATCAAGTCGCTTCCGCTCGTCATTCCCGCGAAGGCGGGAATCCAGGGACTTGATCTTTCAGCGGCTTGAACGCGCTGGATCCCGCCTTCGCGGGATTGACGACACTCATTCAGCGTTGCCTTGAGGCGGCGCTGATTTAGTCAGTGCGCCCTGTCCCCAACCCGCAGCCGCCCGGGCGCGCAGTGCTCGAGCGTTCGCGCGCGAGTCAGTCAGGTTGCCGTCGTTCTTTTTCGCGGGGATGACGGTCAGGCGTCGTCTTTCTCATCTCCCCGCAGCACTTTGCGTTGCATCGCGTCCAGATAGGCGTCCGCTTCCTCGGCCGAAGTGAAGATCTCGCTCATCGGCACCGCTTTCACCACGTCGAACACCTTCTGGATCTGCGGCTGCGGATTCAACACCAGCACCTTGCCGGCATGAGCGGCCAGCGCCTTGCGCGCCTTGAAGATCGAGCGGATGCCGGCCGAGCTGATGTACTCCAGTTCGCCCAGGTCCAGCACCAGCGAATGGGTGCCCGGACCCAGCAACGGTTGCAGCTGGCGGTCCAGCTCGGCGTAGCTGTGGGTGTCCAGGCGCCCTTCCAGCGCGATGCGTTGCGAGCCGTTGTTCGGAGGGTCGATGCGGATCAGCAGTTCCATGTGGATTTCACCGGTGGAGGGGCGGAGGGTCAGCGGGAGCGATCGGCGGTGCGCAGCACCACGTGCAGTACGTTGTACGGTCCCTCGCGTCGGTAACGGATGCTGTGTGCGAGTTCGCGCACCAGGTGCACGCCGAGGCCGCCGATCGGGCGCTCCAGAATATGCGCGTCCAGGTCCGGTGCTTCCTGCGCCAGCGGGTCGAACGGGCGGCCGTTGTCGCGGAACTCGACATGCAGGTCGTCGTCATCGCGGGTGATGCCGACGACAAGGTGACGCGACGCAGCGCGTTCGCCGCCACTGTCGCCATGGTCGATCGCGTTGCAGGCCACCTCTTCCGCGATCAGATGCAGATCCTCGCGCAACGCGCCCGTCACCGCGTGTGCGTGCAGGGCCTGGTCGATCGCGCTCAGCAGTGAAGCCAGGTGCGCACGTTCGCACGGGATCTCCAGGTGAAACCGCATCAGCTGTCGCCTCGGTCGGTCGGGTCGTAGCGTAATGCCAGCACCGTGATGTCGTCCGATTGCGTCGCGCCGTCGGCGAACTCGTGGGCGGCGGCCACCAACGCCTCGCACAGGCCGCGCGCGTCCGCAGCGGCCGGCAAGGCGACCAGCATGCGCTCGTTGCCGAAGGCCTGCTGGTCGCAGTTCAGCGCTTCGCTGATGCCGTCGGTGTACGCGACCAGGGCGTCGCCGGGTTGCAGGCGGCCGCGCCACACCGGGTAGTGGTCGGCAATCTCCACGCCCAGCGGCGGTGCCGTCGGCACCTCGATCAGTTCGCGACGGCCGTCGGCGTGCAGCAGCACCGGTGCTTCGTGGCCGGCGCTGGCCAAGGCCAGTTCACCGCTGCCGGCATCCACCACGCCGCACAGCACGGTGGCGAACATGCAGGTGTCGTTGCCTTCGATCAGGCGCGTGGCCGCCATGCGCAACGCCCGGTCCGGGGCGCCGCCCAGGCCGGTGGCGACCTCCAGCACGGTCATCGCCCGTGCCATGAACAGTGCCGCCGGCACGCCCTTGTCAGAGACGTCGCCGATCGCGAACCACAACGCGCGGCCTTCGCGAACGAAGAACGTGTAGAAATCGCCACCGACCGCCTTGGCCGGCTCCAGCTGTGCATGCGCTTGCAGGCGGTGGCCGTCGATCCGCACCTCCGGCGCCGCCGGCAGCATCGCCAACTGGATGTCGCGCGCGATCGACAGCTCGCTCTCCAGCTTCTGCCGGTTGCGCGCCAGGTGTTCGATCTCGCTCAGCTGTGTGCGGATCGAGCCGCGCGCGCGATCGAAGGCGCGTGCCAGCAGGCCGACCTCGTCAAGGCGTGCGGTATGCGGTACCGGGGTCTCGTAGTTGGCCTGGGCCAGGCGCGTGGCCGATGTCGCCAACTGCTGTACCGGCTGGCCTATGCGGCCGGCGAGGCGCCGCATCAGCAGCATGCACAGCCCGGCCAGCAGCAGGCCGGTCGCCGCCAGCACCATCAGCATGCGATTCAGACGCGCGATGATCAGCGAGTAGGACTGTGCCACCAGCACGCTCCAGCCGGTGTCGCCGACCGGCTCGACCACGGTGAAGCGCTTTTCGCCGTTCAGTGCGTCGATGTGCACCAGCTGCAGGTGGCGCTGCTCGTGCACCGCTTGCGCCGCCGGCAGCAGGTCGTGGCGGCCGGACTGCTGGATGAAGCGGTCCAGGGACAGCCCACGGCTCACCGTCACGTCCGGATTGAGCGCCAGCGTGCCGCCGGGGGCGACCAGGCTGACGCGCCAGTCGGGCAGGTGGGCCAGGGTCTGCAGGTGGTCGGTCAACGCGCTCAGCGGCAGGTCCAGGCTGACCATTCCGCCGGCGCGGCTGCGGTTGCCGGTCGGGCGCAGCGGCTTGTTGTAAGTCACCATCCAGCGGTTGCCGGCAGTCTCGCTGAAATACGGCTCCGACCACCAGCCCGCGGACGTGTCCAGCGTGCGGGCGTACCACGGCTTGCTGCGGTAGCCGTAGCCCTCGGCCACGAAGTCGCGGTCGACACCGTCGACCTGCACGTAGCGCGCGAAAGGCGTACCGCCCGGCGCGGTCGGCTCCAATGCCAGCAGCCCGCCGGCGCAGCCGGGCGTGGCCTTGACCAGCGAGCGCAGCGTTGCCGTCAGCGCCGCCGGATCCAGTCCCGAGTTGGCGGCCAGGTCCGACACCCCGTCGGTGCTCACCGTCACCGCACGCATCGTTGCATCCAATTGCTCGGCGGCCTGCAGGGCATTGGCCATCGTGTCCAGGTGCGCGTCGCGGTCGATCTGCCCGCGCAGGTACCAGGCCACGCCGCCGATCATCAGGCCCACCAGCAGCACCCCGACCAGGCCCGACCACAGTGCGATCCGCAAGCGCAGGCTGTCGCGCCAGCGCACGCTGTCGATCCGGCCGAGCGGCAGTGCTTGAAGTCCGGTGGACATCGCGAGTGAGCCTTGCATCAATCCCCTGTCCCGATCATACGCAGGGAATCGGTGAGGTGAATGGGGCGAGGCGTGGCGTCGGCAAGCTGCGTTGGCCGTCACAGAAAGTGGCGGTCGGTCAGTGCGGTGCCCGATCCAGGCCAAGCGTCACGATGCGGCCGGCGTCGGGATCGAAATAGCGCACGTTGTTGTCGTTGGCGATGACCGAGCCGGCGCAGTCGCGGTCGAACAGGTTTGTGATGCCAACCTGGACGCTTCAGTCCTCAGCGCGTTGTCGCATCGTCGCGCAGCAGCGCCATGGCCTGCATGCGCGACCGCACGCCCAGCTTGCCGAAGATGCGGGTGAGGGCATTGCGCACCGTCTTGTCGCTGATGAACAGCGTCGCGGCGATCTCGGAATTCGTGTGGCCCGCCACCAGTCCGGCGACGATCTCGCGCTCGCGCTCGGTCAGCGTGGACAGCGCCGGTTTCTCCTGGCCCTTGCACAGGAACTGCAGCGTCTCCTCGCAGAATCGGCTCCAGGCCGGCTCGTTTTCCAGCAGCACGTGATTGCGCGATTCGAGCTCGACGAAGCGCGAATCGGGTATCCCCGCGGCGAGCAGGCGACCCTCCTGCAGTGGCACCACGCCGTCCTGGCGGGCGTGCAGCACCAGCGTCGGCGTGGCGACCTGGCCGAGCAGTGCGGTGACGTTGACGCGCGCGCGCGACTCCAGCAGCGCGCCGGCCGCTTCCGCCGTCGTGGTGGTGCGCGCCAGTTCGTTGAACCAGTGCACTTGCGCTTCGGTGGCGTCGGGAATGAAACGCGCGGTGAACAGTTGCCGGAACACCGGGTTCTGGTCGGCCCAGCCGCCGCGCGCGATGTCGACGATGGCATGGTACATGCGCGCGGCCTCGGCATCGTCGCGTTCGTACGCACCGCGCGCGTAGCCGCCGTACAGCAGCAGGTGCGAGACGCGGTGCGGATGCTTGATCGCGTACGCCACGCACGCCGCCGCACCCTGTGAGATGCCCATCAGCGCGAACGGTCGATCGAGGTCCGCTGCGTCGATCACCGCTTCCAGATCCGCCAGCCAGTGATCGAGCGACAGGCCGCGTGCATCGCCGCCGGTCATGCCGCAACCGCGCTCATCGTAGCGGATGAAGCGGAAGTGCTCGCCGAAGAAGCGCACCCAGTGGCGCCAGATCGAGCTTTCCACGTCGTATTCGAGATGGCTCAGCCAGTTGGCGGCCTTGACCAGGGGCATGCCCGAGCCCATCGATGCCCAGGCAAGTCGCGTGCCATCGCCGGTGGTGAGGTAACGGATCGACTGCCTCATCGCGGAGGAACCCTGTCTGCACCCGGCCGCAGTCTAGACGGGACAAACCTCACCTGGTAGCGGCATGCCGTGGCGCGTGCCGGGACATCGTTCCCCTGTTTCGACCCATGGGTGCGGGCGATGCTGCCGCACCTTCCCAACGGCCGGCCGCGTGTCCCCCGACGCGCTCCGGCGCATCGAGGCTGCGATGAAACGTACCCTGATCCTGCTCTACGGCGTGGCGTGCTACCTGGTGTTCTTCGCCACGTTCCTCTACGCCATCGGTTTCGTCGGCAACCTGTGGGTGCCCAAGGCGATGGATTCGACGCGCGACTCCAGCCTGGGCCTGGCGCTGGCCATCGACCTGGCGCTGCTGTCGGTGTTTGCCCTGCAACACAGCGTGATGGCGCGGCCCGCGTTCAAGCGTGCATGGACGCGCGTGATTCCCGAAAGCGCCGAGCGCAGCACCTACACGTTGCTGTCGAGCCTGGCCCTGATCGTGTTGTTCTGGCAGTGGCGTCCCATCGGCGGCGTGGTGTGGAACGTGGAGAACGAGATCGCGCGCGTGGCGCTGTACGCTGCCTTCGCATTCGGCTGGGCCCTGGTGCTGGTGTCGACGTTCCTGATCAATCACTTCGACCTGTTCGGCCTGCGCCAGGTGTGGCTGCAGTTCCGCGGTCGTCCGTATCGGTCGCTGGGGTTCAAGACACCCGGCCCGTACCGGCTGGTCCGGCATCCGCTCTACGTCGGCTGGTTCTTCGCTTTCTGGGCGACGCCGACGATGACCGTCACCCACCTGCTGTTTGCCGTGATGACCACCGCCTACATCCTCATCGCGATCCGCCTGGAAGAGCGTGACCTGCTCGACACGTTGCCCGAGTACGCGCAGTACCGCCGCGATGTGCCGATGCTGGTGCCCGGCGCGCGCCGCGCGTCACGCCGGGCGGTGCAGTCGGCGCACCCGTAGCCTCAACTGCCTGTCGTCCAGCCCAGCCCCACGGTGAATGCCCGCCCGGCGCCCGGCTCGAAATAGCGCTCGTTGCCCTCGTTGACGATCACCGAGCCGACGTAATCGCGGTCGAACAGGTTGTCGATGCGCACGAAGCCGTGCCAGCCCGGGCTGCGCGCTCGCCATTGCAGGCGCAGCGCGAAGCGCGCGTAGCCGGGCGCGGCATCGCTGTTGCGGTCGTCGGTGGCAATGCGGTCGCTGGCGCGGGCCTCCAGGGCAATCAGCGTGTGCGTGTCGGCACTGCTCCAGGCCAGTTCGGCATAACCGTCGGCACGCGGAATGCCGGGGATGCGGTTGCCGGCCGCGACCTGGCGCAGTTGCTCGCTGCCGCCGCTGACCACGCGGTAGCTGAAGTCCTCGCGGAAGGTCGCGCGCAACCAGTTCAGCGTCAGCGCGTAGCTCCACTGTGCACCGAGCCGTGCGTCGAGTCCGGCCTCGATACCCTCGCGACGGGTGCGTCCGGCGTTGGCGAAGCTGGCGCGGCCGCCACGGCTGTCGGCCGGCACGATCTCATCGCTGCCGTCGATGCGGTACGCCGCGACGTTGGCGTTGGTCGATGCGAAACGCCAGCGCGCACCGACCTCGGCCGAGTCGAACCGCGCCGGCTGCAGATCGCGGTTGAAACCGGCGCCGCCGTCGGGGCGGTAGGCCAGCTCGGTCACCGTCGGCGTCTCGAAGCCGCGGCCGAGGCTGGCGAACACTTCGCCCTGCGTGAACGCGCGCGCCACGCCCAGCGACGCCGCTGTCTCGTCGTAGTCCAGGCGGCCGCTGTCGTCGCCGTTGCCCGGCGCCTGGTAGTGGTCGTCGGAGGCGAACGCCAGGCGCGAATGGCGCACCGCGCCGAGCAGGTTCCAGTGCTCGGCCGGTCGCACGTCGCCGATCACGTAGGCCTCGCGGCTGCGGATGCGGTTGTCCTCGTCGCGGCGCAGGCGACCGCGCACGCCCAGTTGCACGCCGTCGGCATCGGCGACGAAGTTCTCGTAACCACGCCGCGCCTCGTCCAGTTGCCCGGCTTCCACGCCGATCGCGAGCGCGCCGTGCGTGCCGCTCCAGCGGTGGCCCAGGTCGAGTCCGGCCGAGCGACGGCCCAGGTCGATCACGCCGCCGGCGCTGCTCGGCGCGCGCTGTGCCACGACCGGCAGCGCCAGGTACTGCACCACGTCGCGACGGATGCCGTAGCCGCCCAGCCAGAGCTCGCGGCCGGGTGCATACGCGTCCTCCCAGCGCAGTCCGAGCTGGCGGTTGTCGATGCGTTTGCGCGTGTCGAACAGCAGCGCCGCCGGGTCAGTGCCGTGCGGCTCGCGCTGCCATTGCGCGCGGGTCAGCCCGAGCGGGTCGTCGGTGTCCGGTTGCGACAACCCGCCCAGCACCAGTCGCAGGCGGCGATCGGCGGTCGGCGACCATTGCGCGACCGCGTCCAGTTGCGCGCGTTCGGCGGCACTGTGCGGGCGCTCGCCGGCGCTGGCGAAGTGGCTGCCGAGCACCCGCCAGCGCCACGCATCGTCCGTGCTGCCGCCGGCGAGTCCGGCCGCGAGGCGGTGGCTGTCGTGCTCGCCGACCCAGCCGTCGACGCCGGCGCCGGGTTCGCCGTCAAGCGCGATGTGGCCGACGATCGTGCCGCCGGCGGCGTTGCCGTACTGCAGCGCCAGCGGCCCGCGCAGCACCTCGATGCGGTCGAGCGCGCCGAGCGGAAAACCCGCCGCCTGGCCCTGGCCGTCCAGTGCCGACGACGGGATGCCGTCGACGACCAGCTTGATGCCGCGGATGCCGAAAGTGGAGCGCGCGCCGAAGCCGCGGCTCTGGATCTGCAGGTCCTGCGCGTAGTTCTGCCGGTCCAGCACGGTGATGCCCGGTGCCCGCACCAGCGCTTCGGACAACGAGACCTGGCGCTGGCCGGCGCGCAGCGTGGCGCCGTCGAGCACGGTCACCGCGCCGGGAAAATCGGCCAGCGCACGGCGTCCGCCGAGCACCTCCACCGTGTCCAGGGTCGCCGCCGCGGTCTCGGCGCGCGTCTGCGCGTGCAGCCCGGTCGGCGCCAGCGCGATGGCCAGCGCGATCGGCGCCACGTCCGCCCAGTGGCCGAGTGTGGCCGCTCGCCGCGACCGGCGCCGTAACAACCACCGCGCCCCCCGGTTCGCGCCGGGGCGGGCAGGGAGCGTGGCACCGGCGTCGCCTGGAGAGGAATCGATCATGAAAACCACAGTCCGTTCGCTGTTCATCTGGGCCATTGTCGCCGCTGCAAGCAGCACTGCGTTGGCCCAGCAGTCGCCGCCGCCCGCCGCTGCCCAGCGCCTGCCGATGGACCTCAACAACGACGGTGCCGTGACCGCTGACGAGCACGCCGCGGCTGCGCGCCAGGTGTTCGAACGCATGGATGCCAACCACGACGGCAAGGCCACGCGCGAGGAAATGATCGCTTTCCAGCAGGCGATCATCCGCGCCTCGCAGGCGGCGGCACCGCGACCGCCGGCCGCCGCCGCGCCGCCGCAGAAGTAGCCGCAGCGCGCTCACGTTGTCCGCCATCATGCGGCGCCGGCACCGCGCGCCTCACCATGCGCCAACGTAGGGCGGCACTAAGCGGCCCTGCATCTTTGGTCGTACGCACTCGACCCGGGTTGCGGTTGGATGGCCCTGCTAGAATCCGGGCTCTAATCCCCGTCCCCACACGAGGCGCGGCCAAGGGGCCGCGATACGCATGACGTCTCTCCACGCTGTGATCAACGACCTGCTGCAGAACGACCCGGACCCGACTGAAACCCGCGAGTGGATCGAATCGGTCCAGGCTGTCATCGAGCGCGAAGGCGCGCAGCGCGCCCACCAGTTGCTGGAAGGCATGGTCGAGGTCACCCGTCGCGCCGGCGCGCACCTGCCGTTCCAGTCGACCACCGACTACATCAACACCATTCCCGCGCACCTGGAGGCCAAGAGCCCCGGCGACGCCGCGATGGAATGGCGCATCCGCTCGATCATCCGCTGGAACGCGATGGCGATGGTGGTGCGCGCCAACCGCAAGCCCGGCGACCTCGGCGGCCACATCGCCAGCTTCGCCTCGGCGGCGACCCTCTATGACGTCGGCTTCAACCATTTCTGGCGCGGCCCCGAGGGCGACCACCCCGGCGACCTGATCGGCATACAGGGCCACAGCTCGCCGGGCATCTACGCGCGCAGCTTCCTCGAAGGCCGCATCAGCGAAGACCAGCTCGAGAACTTCCGCATGGAAGTCGACGGCCGCGGCGTCAGCTCCTACCCGCACCCGTGGCTGATGCCGGATTACTGGCAGGTACCGACCGTGTCGATGGGCCTGGGACCGCTCGCCGCGATCTACCAGGCGCGCAACTGGAAGTACCTGGAAGGCCGCGGCCTGATGCCGAAGTCCGACCGCAAGGTCTGGGCCTTCCTCGGCGACGGCGAGACCGACGAGCCCGAGAGCCTGGGCGCGATTTCGGTCGCCGGCCGTGAAGGCCTCGACAACCTGGTGTTCGTCGTCAACTGCAACCTGCAGCGCCTCGACGGCCCGGTGCGCGGCAACGGCAAGATCATCCAGGAGCTGGAAGGCCAGTTCCGCGGCGCCGGCTGGAACGTCATCAAGACCATCTGGGGCAGCTACTGGGACCCGCTACTGGCGCGCGACACCACCGGCAAGCTGCGCGAGCTGATGATGGAAACCGTCGACGGCGAGTACCAGAACTGCAAGGCGTTCGGCGGCAAGTACACGCGCGACAATTTCTTCGGCAAGTACCCGGAAACCGCGCAGCTGGTCGCCAACCTGTCCGACGACGACATCTGGCGCCTCAACCGCGGCGGCCACGACCCGCACAAGGTCTACGCCGCCTACCACGAGGCCAGCCAGACCAAGGGCGTGCCGACCGTGATCCTGGCCAAGACGGTCAAGGGCTACGGCATGGGCGCGGCGGGCGAGGCGCTCAACCCGACCCACGGCACCAAGAAGATGGACGACGCCGACGTGCGCACGTTCCGCGACCGCTTCAACATTCCGGTGACCGACGCCCAGCTGGCCGACAGCGCGGTGCCGTTCTACCACCCGGGCGCGAACTCGCCGGAAGTGGAATACATGCACGAGCGCCGCAAGGCCCTCGGCGGCTTTCTGCCGCAGCGCCGCCGCAAGTCCACCGCGTCGCTGGACGTGCCGGCGCTGGAAACCTACGAGCGCCTGCTCAAGACCACCGGCGAGCGCGAGATCAGCACGACCATGGCGTTCGTGCAGATGCTCAACATCACCCTGCGCGACAAGCAGGTCGGCCCGCGCTGCGTGCCGATCGTTGCCGACGAAGCGCGAACCTTCGGCATGGAAGGCCTGTTCCGCCAGATCGGCATCTACTCGCCGCACGGCCAGAAGTACAAGCCGGTCGACCGCGACCAGCTCATGTACTACCGCGAGGACACCGCGGGCCAGGTGCTGGAAGAAGGCATCACCGAAGCCGGCGCGTTCTCGTCGTGGCTCGCTGCTGCGACCAGCTACAGCACCAACGACCTGCAGATGCTGCCGTTCTACATCTACTACTCGATGTTCGGCTTCCAGCGCATCGGCGACAGCGCCTGGCAGGCGGCGGACATGCGTGCACGCGGCTTCCTGCTGGGTGCCACCGCGGGCCGCACCACGCTCAACGGCGAAGGCCTGCAGCACGAGGACGGCCACGGCATGGTCCAAGCCGGCCTGATCCCCAACTGCCGCAGCTACGACCCGACCTTCAGTTTCGAAGTCGTCACGATCATCCAGCACGGCATGCAGCGCATGCTCGCCGAGCAGCAAGACGAGTACTACTACGTCACCCTGATGAACGAGAACTACACCCACCCGGACATGCCCGAGGGCAGCGCCGAGGGGATCATCAAGGGTATGTATTTGCTGAAGGACGCCGGCAAGGCCAAGAAGGGCGAGCTGCGCGTGCAGTTGCTCGGCAGCGGCACCATCCTGCGCGAAGCCATCGCCGCGGCCGAACTGCTCGACAAGGACTTCGGCGTCAGCGCCGACATCTGGAGCTGCCCGAGCTTCAACGAGCTCGCCCGCGACGGCGTCGACGTCATCCGAGCCAACCGCCTCGACCCGGAAGCCAAGGCGCCGCGCAAGCCGTACGTCACGCAGCTGCTGGAAGGCCGCCAGGGCCCGGCCATCGCCGCCACCGACTACATCCGCGTCTACGCCGACCAGATTCGCGAGTTCGTGCCGATGCGCTACACCGTGCTCGGCACCGACGGCTTCGGCCGCTCGGACACCCGCGCCAACCTGCGCCGGCATTTCGAGGTGGACCGCTTCCACATCGCCCACGCCGCCATCGCGGCGCTTGCGGCGGAAGGGAAGATGACGGCGAAGGACGTGGCGCGGGCGATCAAGCAGTACAAGATTGATATTGAGAAGCCGAATCCGATTGGGGTTTGAGCCAGGTTCTGTAGCGTCGCAATCGTTGAGACGAAGCTGGCTAACATGACGGCAACTGCAAAGGAAGCTCGTATTTATGGCAGACGAAACGGACCTTGACGCGACAGCGCCAAAGCGTCGCCGTGCGACCAGGGCCGACAACGTTACGTCAACTGTCGCGAAGAAGAGCGGCCGCAAAAGCCTTCAATCCCACGGTAAGAATTCCAAGGTTTACGTTCCCGTCATTCTTAAGTTGTTTCAGGATCGTTGGCGGCCGGGCGCCTCGACCGTAGTGTTTTCGCTCGATGACGTGCGTACTGCGGTGGAGGCTGTGCGCGCAGTGTCCGACAACCCAGATGCAATATCGTCCCGCAACCCGGCCGACGTGATCTATCGCATGCGCTCGCGTACGAAGCTGCCCGACGAAATTTTGGCGAAGGGCTTTCACGTCTTGCGTGCCGTTGGGCGTGGCCGGTATCAGTTCGAAAAGGCGTCGAGCGGCATCATGGAGGTGCCGGTTTGTGAACTTACGCTCGCGATCGACCAAACGCCGATGCCGGTGCGACGGCTCTTGCCTGAGACAATGGCCGAAATGGACGAACAAGCATTGCTGTCTGTCGTCGGGTATTGCCAGCTTCTCGACCACTTTACCGGCATGAAGGTTTACCGGCTGCGCTCGCACGTTCGCAAGAGCGTGCCCGGAATCGGGCAAGCCGAACTCGACGCGATCGACGTAGGCATTGCATCCGGCGATGACGACGTGCCGGTCGTATTTCCGATCGAAGCCAAGGCCGTATCGGATGAGCTCAATCGCGCACAGGTTTTCAACATGATCCAGTACGCGGCGCACTACTTCCCCGGATTAAAAGTCCGGCCGCTCGCATTGAAGGTCGATTATCAATCGGCCGTGCATCTTGTTGAGTTCAACATAGCGTCTCGCCCCGGCGAACTGCGCATCGTTCGTAGCGCTAGTTACGTTATCAACACGTCGGAGGCTCAAATCGCAATGATCCGCACAACTAATGTGCCGAAACAATGACGAAGCATGTGCCAACAGGAATCGAGTTGTTCGCTGGTTGTGGCGGGATTTCGACAGGGTTCCTCGACGCCGGACTAAACGTCGCGGCCGGGTTTGAACTCGATGCTCGTGCCGTTGACGCGTACAACTACAACCATGCTTACCGGGGAAGTCGTGGTTTCATCTCGGACCTTAACGTTGCGGCAGGTGCTGAACTGCTTAGTCATGCGAAGGTCAATCGTGCCGACTTCGTAATCGGGGGACCGCCGTGCCAGCCATTTTCGATTGCCGGAAAGCGGCAGGGCAAGCGCGACACTCGCGCCAATCTTATCGGGCACTTCATTCGCATCGTTGATGAGCTCAAGCCTTCCGCATTCATGCTCGAGAACGTGCCAAATCTGGCGACGATATCTGGCGGCGAAATTCTTGACGAAGTGAAGTCCGAATTGCGGGCGCTTGGTTATTCGGTCGGACACGCCGTCGTGTCAGCTGCCGACTATGGCGTGCCGCAAAATCGAAAGCGCCTTGTCGTGCTCGGTGTGAAAGGAAACAAGGAGGTTCGCTTCCCGATGCCGACGCATGGCACGGTCGAGCGCCAGTACATGTCCGCATCGGATGCAATCGACGATTTGCCGGACGCCGGCGAGTTTGGCGAACACGGTGTCTACAATCATGAGCCCACAGTGCATTCGGCCGATATGGTCGAACGTCTGAGCAAGTTGCAGCCCGGCAAGCGTGAGCGGGGATCGTTCCACGATCGTTTGCATCCACAACGCCCGTCGTACACGCTGCGCGCCGGATCAGGCAATTTCAGCCCGCTTCGTCCGGTTCATTACAGGTATAACCGCGTAATCACGGTGCGCGAAAGCGCGCGCTTGCAAGGCTTTTCAGACGATTTTCGTTGGCCCGATCGTATCCCCCGCTTACAGCAATATCGCCAAGTCGGGAACGCCGTGCCGCCGCTAATGGCAAGGGCGTTTGCCGAATGTCTCGCCGAACAATTGGGTTGGAAGCTAGACCCGGCGGCATTCGTGGGAGATCCCTCGGTGCGCGAACCTGCCTACACGCTCACAGATGCGGAACGGAAGGCGCTACGGGTCGTAAGGACGCGCGGTGCCTCGCTAGGCAAGGTTGCGCTGGCCAAGGGCTGATATGAGATAGAGTCCGAAACAGGGGTCAGAGTCGACTTTCTCTGTTCTCTGTTCTCTGTTCTCTGGTTCAGGCCCTACTTGCTAGCGAAATCTATTAGCCCGCGTAGGGCGCAATAACCGAAGGGCATTGCGCCGCATGGGATTCCGAAACGGTCAGCATCCGGCGCATTACGACCAAAGGAAGTCCCCGTGGGACGCCTTCGGCTAATGCGCCGTACGAGTTCTTGCTGGAAGCCATGGCCAGGAGATGTGAACTTGGCCCTTGCCATTGGCTACGGAAAGGAGTGGTCCCTTTCCTTGCGGAAAGATGCAGCCACCGGAACAAACAGAACAGGTGCCATCGCCCGCTGCGGCCCGGTGACAGCTACGATCGCGGGATGAAGCGCTTATTGGTTGCCTGCCTGTTGCTCGCCGCGGTCCTCACCGCGCCCGCCTTCGCCCAAGGCCAGTTCAAGGTGCTGGTGGTGGCCATTCCCAACCGCTACCACCACGACTACGCGGTGGTAGCCAAGCCGCAGTTCGAGCGGATGGCGCAGGCGCACGCCTTCGACCTGGACTGGCGCTGGAACACTACGCCTTTCGACGGCGACCTGTCGGGCTACGCGGCCATCGTCCTGCTCAACACGCCCGGCGACGAGCTCAAGGGCGCGCAGCGCGCCGCGCTGGAAGCCTACGTGCGTGCCGGTGGCGGCGTGGTCGCGGTGCATCGTGCGCTGATCTTCAATCCCCCGGGCGACTGGCCGTGGTTTGAAAAGCTGATCGGACGCGCGTTCCGGATCCATCCGATGGTGCAGACCGCAACCGTGCGGGTGGAAGATCCGGCTTTCCCCGCGACTTTCGGCCTGCCCGCGCGCTGGGTGTGGACCGACGAGTGGTACGAGTTCGGCGAACCGCTGGTGCCCAGCCTGCGCACGGTACTGTCGGTGGATGAGCGCAGCTACGACCCGGCCCGTATCTGGCCCGGACAGACCGCGCGCGGCATGGGCGCGGTGCACCCGGTGGCGTGGTACCACGCCTACGACGGTGGTCGGGTCTTCGTCACGGCGCTTGGGCATACGCCGGCGCTGTACGAGGACCGGCTGTACCTGGAGCACCTGTACGGCGGCCTGTGGTGGGCCGCAACCGGCAAGGGCATCGACGCCGCGGCGCCCAAGCTACGCAGCCCGCGGAGGGGTCAATGCCCCAAGGGGACTTCCTCCGGTGCGTAACCGAAGGGCATTGCGCCGTATGGGATCCGAAGCGGTCGACATCCGGCGCATTACGACCAAAGGAAGTCCCCATGGGACGCCTTTTGAATTCGCCCTACGAGTTCTGCCGCTTCAGCAGCTCCTGCGCGTAGCAGCACCAGCCGTGGTAGGCCTTGAGCCGTTGCAGGTAGGACGCGCCGACGCGCTCGCCGCAGACGCGGCGCGCGCCTTCCAGGTGTGAGCGCAGCTCCAGGTGTTCGCGCAGGTGCGCCAGTTTTCGCCGCGCTTCGTTGGCGTCGAGTTCGTCGAGGAAGAAGAACGGCAGTTCCTGCCAGTCCGGATCGACCGAGGACGGGCTGCGGTTCCACTGCAGCAGCGCCTGCCAGCGCATGCGCGCGGACGGGGCCTGCGCACCGCAAGCGCAGGTCGCGGTCCAGGTGCTGCCGTTGCCGACCAGCTCCGGGTACCGCCCGCAGTTGGCGCAGGCGTTGCAGCGCGCGGGCGTGTCGTGGATCGGGTCTTCACTGCCGTAATCGCACCAGGCGTCGGGGAAGCTCTGGCGATGCTGGTCGAAGCGGCGTTGCAGTGAGGCCAGGCGTTGCCGGCGGACTAGGTGCAGCGAGGGGCTGGGATTGGTCGGGTGCATGCCGGGAACGGGCCTGACCTTGGCCCGGTGATCGGCATCCGTGCCTACGCAAGTGGGGGAGTCCACATTGTGCCGACAGCACTGCGGACAGGACGTGAACGGCGATGCTTCCAACTATGGGGTCGGTTTCCACACGGCATGGCGCTGTTCGGGCAACACCATCATTGTGTCGATAGGGAAGGGATGGCGAGCACGCGTATAGCGCACGGCGTTACGGAGGTCGTCGATGCGCGTGGTCAGCAGCGATGAGGAGCGGTCAGTGCTGGGGCGATGGGTATCGCTGCGCTCAACCCATCCTACGTTTTTTGCGGCCGCAGTTCTGACCGACGCCCTGCATGAATACAATCGGCGCAGACCGACAAGGCAACCACCATGGCCGCTTGCAAGCTCCTGTCTCGCTCCTGGATCGCGATCTGTCTGCTCGCCGTTTCTTCGCTCGCCACCGCCGCCGTCAAGCCTGAACCGCGCAACGTCGTCCTGGTCACCCTCGATGGCGTGCGCGTGCAGGAAATGTTCGGTGGCCTGGACGTCGCCGTGCTGCAATCGGCGCTGGGCAAAGACCGCCGGGTCGAAGACCACGATCTGTATCGGCGTTACTGGGCCGCCACGCCGGAAGCGCGACGCGCCAAGCTGATGCCGTTCTTCTGGAACACGCTGATGCAGCAATCCGGGTCGATCGCGGGCAACCCGGCGCGCGGCAGCCGCGTGCAGGTCAGCAACCGGATGCGGATTTCCTATCCCGGTTATGCCGAGTTGCTCACTGGCCAGGCGCGTGATGCGGACGTCACCAGCAACCGCAAGCTGCGCATTCCGTTCCCGACCGTGGCCGAGTTCGTCCGCCGCGAACTGGCACTGCAGCCCGCGCAGGTGGCGACCTTCGCTTCCTGGGAGACCTTCGACTGGATCGCCGAGCACACCGACGGCAACACCTACGTCAACGCCGGCTTCGCGCCGTACCCGGGCAACGACCCGTTGATCCGACAGCTCGATGCCCTGCAACTGCAGGCCCGGGCGTGGCCCGGCGAGCGTTTCGATGTCTTCACGCAGCGTTTTGCACTGGCGCACCTGCAACGGCACCGGCCACGCTACCTGCATATCGCCTATGGCAATACCGATGAGTGGGCGCACGCGGGTGATTACCCCGCCACCTTGCAAGCGCTGGCGCTGGTCGACGGGTACCTGCAGGAGCTGTGGACCTGGCTGCAGTCGCAGCCGCAGTACCGCGATCGCACCACGCTGGTGATCACCACCGACCACGGCCGCGGCAACACGCCCGCGGAGTGGGCCAATCACAATCACGACGTCGAAGGCGCGCAGAACATCTGGCTGGCGATCGTCAGCCCGGACGATGCCCGGCGCGGCGAGTGGCACGCTGCCCCGACCCTGCAGCAGAACCAGGTCGCGGCCACGGTCGCGGCGGCGCTTGGGCTCGACTACGCACGGCAGGACCCGGCAGCGGGCCAGCCCATTGCGCTGCAGCCGCCGAGTCGCTGATCGCGGCGCCGACGCCGGCCACGCGCTCTTTGTCGATCGGCCCGATGCGTTCAACCACGGCGAGCCGGCGGCGCATTCACCCGTGGCCGCCACGACGCGCCCGCTGCGGCGGCACCCGAAACCACGCCAACAGCACCAGCGCGGCAAAGCCGGTGTAGGCCGCGACAAACACCCACCAGGGCGCCTCGAAGAAGATCAGCCGCGAAAGCCAGTGCTCGATGAAGGACGTCTGGTACGCCGCCTGGCCGGCGCGGCTTCGCAGGGCCTGTTCCCACACCGTCAGCGGACACAATGCACCCAGCCAGGCCTGCACGGCGATAAAGGCCATCAGCAGCAGGTGCACCAGGCGCCAGCGGAAGCCGCGCACCCAGCGCCAGCGGCGCCAGCCGCCGACCAGGATCGCCACCGCGCCGAGCACGACGAAGGCGACGGTGCCGACATGCAGGGCCAGGAGGGCGTCGGCCGCCCGGGCCGCGTTCGTGGGCGATAGCGCAAGCATGGCCAGGACTCTACCCAGGTTCGGCGGGGGTGGCGTGCCCGTGGATACGCCAATGCGGGTCGGCTGCCACGCCCGCGGAACGCTATCCGCCCATCCATGTCACCCTCGGACATGCTGCAATGCACAATAATGGCGGCATGACCGCCGCCACGCCTGCCATCGCCGCCTTGTCCCCGCCCGTGCTGTCGCCGCGCCAGGTCAAGTGGATCGTGTTTGCGCTGGCGATGGGCGGCTTCGCCATCGGCACCAGCGAGTTCGTGGTGATGGGGCTGATCACCGAGATCGCCCGCGCCATGGACGTGAGCGAGCCGCAGGTCGGCCATGTCATCAGCGCCTACGCACTCGGCGTGGTGGTCGGTGCGCCAACGCTGGCGATCCTGGGCGCGAAACTGTCGCGGCGCAGCCTGCTGCTGGCGTTGATGGGCTTCTATGCCGTCGGCAACCTTGCCAGCGCGCTGGCGCCCGATTACGTCACGTTGATGCTGGCGCGCTTCGTCGCCGGGCTGCCGCACGGCGCCTACTTCGGCATCGCCGCGCTGGTCGCCGCGCGGATCAGCCCGCCGGAGCAGCGCGGCACCGCGGTGGGCCGGGTGATGCTGGGGCTGTCGATCGCCTTGCTGGTTGGTAATCCGCTGGCGACGTGGCTGGGGCAGGCGTTCGGCTGGCGCTGGGCGTTCGCGCTGGTGTCGGTGATCGCACTGGCGACCGTGGCCATGACCATGCGCGTGCTGCCGCGCGGCATGAACGCACCGCGCCCGGATGCATTGCGCGAGCTGCGCGACTTCAACCGCAAGCCGGTGTGGCTGGCGCTGGGCATCGGCGCGATTGGTTTCGCCGGCATGTTCTGCGTTTTCAGCTACCTGGCACCGACGCTGGTGCACGTCACCGGCGTGCGCCAGTCGTTCATTCCGCTCGGGCTGGTCGCCTTCGGCTTGGGCGGCATCGTCGGCACGCTTGGCGGCGGCTGGCTGTACGACCGCCTGCAGTTCCGCGGTGCCGCCGTCGTGCTGCTGTGGTCGATCGTAGTGCTGCTGCTGTTCCCGCTGGCCGCGCGTTCGTCGTGGACGGTGCTGCCGGCGGTGTTCGCCGTCGGCACGATGGGCGCCCTGGCCACCGTACTGCAGGCGCACCTGATGGACGTCGCCCGCTCCGCGCAGACGCTGGCCGCGGCCTCCAACCACTCCGCGTTCAACATGGCCAACGCGCTGGGCCCGTGGCTGGGCGGCATGGCGATCACCGCCGGCTACGGCTGGACGTCGACCGGCGTCGTCGGCGCCGCCACGGCCGTGATCGGCCTGCTCGTCTACCTTTGGGCGCGCCGCGACGCGCAGCGTTCGGCCGGACTGGCGCTGGAAGGCGAGGGCGGTTGAGCGCGGCGCGACGGCACCGCTTCCAAAGGCGATGGCGCAATTGACCTGATGGACACCGTGTGCGCCCAAGCACAAGCAGCCATGGTGGGTGGGCGGAGATGGATCAGGGCGTATGGTCGAAGCCGATCCCGGGCGGAGCACACTTGCTCAGTTCCATCCTGGAATGGATAGAATTGGGCTTAATCTAGTCCAGTGATGGCCCCGCGGAAAATGGATAGCAACCTTCGCGATGGCGTGCTCGTGCTTGGCTCGACTGGCTTCATCGGGGCGCATCTCGTCGAGCGACTCGATCGGCATGGTTATACCGTTTATGCCTTGGCGCGCTCGGAGCAGAACATCACGCGCGGTCGAATACGACACGTTTCTGGCTCAATGGACGATGCAGAACTGCTGCGCGGCCTCATCTCTCGGTGCAGGCATATCGTCCATGTCGCGGGTTTGACTACACCTTCCACCTCAGCCACCGCACCAGCCGTTGAGATTTCAGGAAATCTTGGAGCTCTGGCCCGGTTGCTGTCATTCGCGAATGAGTTTCCAGATCGCCGCCTCGTCTACATGTCATCGGCCGGTGCCGTCTACGGTGATCACTCGATCAATATCGATGAAGGTGCGTTACTTCGGCCACGTTCATATTATGGAGCGGGTAAAGCTGCCGCCGAGGCTTTCATCCACGCCTGTTCTTCCACCACCAGCTGGCAGTGCGTCGTTCTGCGGCCGAGCAACATCTATGGCCCAGGCCAGTCTCCAGGCAAGGGCTTCGCCATCGTTCCCACGTTATTCACCTGTGCGGCCGACAACACTACTTTCAACATCTGGGGCGACGGTGGCAATGTGCGCGACTACTGCCACGTCTCTGATCTTGTCGACCTGGCTGTGAGGGCGGTAGGGTTTGATGGCGGTCCAAAGTCCGCAATCTACAACGCAGCCTCCGGCGAGGCTGTGTCCATCGTGGAACTTATCTCAGCCTGCGAGCGCAGCACTGGGCGCAAGATCAACGTCAAGTTCCTGCCGTCGCGCAGCGTGGATGTTCCCCACGTCTCGCTGGACACAAAGGCTGCGCGCTCAGCCTACGACTGGGAGGCTCGTATTTCGTTGAATGAGGGGCTCGACATGACTTGGGAGTGGTTCCAAGGGTTGCGGGTTCTCGAACAGACAACCAATTGAATCTGCGACTATGGGAAACATGTCCTCACGCCACTCCGCAGATATCTCAGTCGTAGTCCCCGTTTACGGAGGCGCGGATGCCCTGGTTGAGCTGCACGCACGGTTGGACGCAGCCATGCGCCAACTTGAAAAGCGCTACGAGCTGATCCTCGTCGACGATCGGGGGCAGAACAATGCCTGGCCGACGATCGAGTCACTTAGCCGGTCTTATCCGGAAGTGATTGGCATACGTTTGAGTCGTAACTTCGGCCAGCATGCTGCGACGCTTTGCGGTATTGGCAAGGCGCGCGGTGAATGGATCGTCACGATGGACGATGATCTCGAGCATCCGCCCGAAGCCATTGGCGATCTGCTTGCTGCCGCAGATGGAGACCATCCTCTTGTGTATGGGGTGTTTTCAAAGCGCACGCACGCAAGCTATCGGAACATCACTTCGGAGTTGATGCGGTCCTGCCTCAAGCGGGCCTTCCCCGACATGAACGAGGACTACACCTCGTTCCGGCTGATTCATGCCCGTCTTGCAGAGCAATTGGCGCGATTCGATCTCAATCGTCCCTATGTCGACGGCATGCTGTCGTGGCTGACTTCAAGTGTGCGGACAGTGGCGGTCACGCATGGGGTGCGCGAGCACGGCGAGAGCACCTACACCCTGCGCAAGCTGCTGTCGCACGCCACCAATATCATGGTGACCTATTCGCACCTTCCACTGCGCCTGGTGACTTTTGGTGGAGCCTTGCTCTCCGGGCTGAGCTTTCTGTACCTGCTGTATGTGATCTATGGCCGGCTCACGGGTCAAATAACCGACCCGGGTTACGCATCGTTGATGTCAGTCGTTCTGCTGGCGTGCGGTATCCAACTCCTCATCCTTGGAACAATTGGCGAGTACCTTGGGCGACTCATGGGTGCTGTGTACAGGCGCCCGGTCTATGCTGTTGAGCGCATCAGCTGTAACGACGAGTCAACTGGTGCGCTTCATTCAGCTGACCGATAAAACGGAATCACCGTGATCACTCGCGAATTCGTACGATTCCTGTTGGTCGGCGCGTGCAACACCCTCGTGGCCTATGGTTCCTACCTCCTGCTGGTGCGCTGGCTTCCTTACCCGGCGGCATGGGGTATCGCGTACCTGACAGGTATAGGTTCCGGCTACGTCGCCAATGCCCTGCTCGTCTTCAAGAAAACATTGCAGCGTGGATCGGCGCTGGCATTTCTCTGCATCTATCTTGTGCAGTACCTGGTCAATCTGTTGCTGCTGAAAATTGCGCTTGATGTCCTCGGTCTGCCGCACTGGCTCGCCGCACTGATCGCCATTGGCGTCACCTTGCTCCCCACCTTTCTGCTCGTTCGGCGCAGCATGGGCCGGCGGGCTGCAGGAGCCCCTTCCTGAGCAACAGGTCAGCGCGGTTTGCGACCGCACACCGCGTACTGGGCGCCTATCGGTAGCCATGACAACGCCCGATCCAGCCGCTTCGCCCAGCCGGACTTGAGTGGAACGTAGAACAGGTAGTCGCAGCCCAGCAAAGCGAACCCCTGATCCTGCAGCAATTGCCTGACCTTGCCTGACCGAAGCAGAACTGCGTCGTGGTCAAATGGACAACGCATCACGGCCAGGCGGGTGAGGGGGTTGAGCGGATTATGCTCAAACACCGCGAACAGCCCCCCCGGGCGTGTCACTCGCCAGGCTTCGGCCACGAATGCCGCCCAATCGCTAGGTGGGACGTGATGCATGACGCACACCGTCATCGTCATGTCGAAGCTGCCGTCCGGATAGGGAAGCCGGCCATCTCCCGAGGTGTGGTACTCCGCCCAAGGATTGGCCAACCTCGCTGTATCGATCGCATCGGTCGAGACGTCCACTCCGCTCAATCGATTCAGCCTGCCGGCCAAGGCCGGATGCATGGCGCCGATCCCACAGCCGATATCTAGACACGACGCCCCGACTGCACCGCTTTCCGCGTATCGATCGAGAAGCCTGATGGCATGGTCAGCCTTCCCCTTGAGAAAGTAGTCGACCCCCAGGCCCGAGAAACCGATCGCGTCATTCACGTCGTTTCTGTAGTCCGGGTAACTCTCCCTGGCCCAGCGATTTGATTCAGGCATATCAGCAATCCTGCGATGGGGTAGCGTCAGTCAGTGAGCAAGCCGTGCCAGATAAACATCTGCCTGAGGCACGTTATTCACCGCGGTGATATCAGCCCCCTGATCGAAATGAAGGCGGAGCTCGACAGTTCCACATGTGCCGGCCGGAAGAATATCGGCAAAATTGGCGTGCCCGATGCTGCCCCCGGAGGCTGCTTGCTTGCGTCCGAGAATGTGATCATTCACCAGTAACTCAAGTGTGCCACGTTCCGCCATTGATCCGGCAACGGGAGCTATGTAGTAGAAGAACTCCAGTGCGCGCCGATCCTGGCCCACACAAAGCTTCTTCCTTGCGCCTACCCAGCCTCCAGTGCCAATGTTGGCGGGAGGCCGCAATACCAGGGCCAGATCGCCGAAGCCCATCGATCGGCCATCGCTGGATTCCCGCTTGATCGTGCTGGCGGATAGCTGCTGGTTGGCGCCGAACCAGTCTCCCGGCGGCTCGCCGACAACGCCCGACAGCATCGGAGTCCAGCCGGACAGGACCCGGCCTCTGGCCTCGCTGTAAACCGGTCGCAAGGCCAGCGCAAGGGTGATGAAGCCAACAAGCAGCATCAGTGCGCCACGTGTCATGTCCCATCCCCATATCGACCGGACAGGCAGGCAATCACCAGCCAGCACTGGGCGACTGGCAATGGCAAACGACACCAGTTGCGGCAGGATGAACCACACCGGGAAGACGTAACGCGGCTGGCTCTCGCCAACCAACAGCAGCACACCCACCAGAGTGCTCAACAGGCTGAGTTGCAGCAGGCCATCAAACGAATCCATGCGCCGCAACAGCGGCACGATCAGCCACAGCCCCAGAGCTGCGAGCATGATCGAATAGCACACGTTATAAGCCCGTGTCAGTGGTACCAGCCATGGCCATCGTGGCTTGGCTTCCGCCTGGTAGAAGTATGTCTGCGAGCCCAGCATCGCCTGACCGCGGGCGCGGTGGACGATATTCCCGATCCGGGCGATCGGCTGCAGCACGAAATCTGACAATGGAATCGCGTGCGCCAGATCGTCACGCTTTTTCTCGTCTATCTGATCAAAAAAAGCCTTTCGAAAAGCCTGTCCCTGATAATACGAGCCGTTTGACAGCGACGACCCGTAAGCCCCCGTGCGGATCTGGGCAAGGTATCGACTATCCCTTTGCTCCTCATCCAGCTTGTAGCCGCCATGTTTCAACGCGACAGAAATGCCGGCATAGAGAACAAAAACTGCCGCAAGGAAGATCAGCAGCGGGCGATATTTGACCGCGATAATCTCTTTGCGAAGGAGCAGTGCGATTGCAGCCAGGCCACTGCCGAGAATAACCAGGGGCGTGAGTTCGCGCTGAAGGTCAAGCAGCACCAGCAGTCCGGCCATCACGATGGCGCTCGTCGCCAGGAGCGTTCTATCCCCTGGAGTCGATAGCCGGCCCTGCGCCAGACGATCCGCGATGATGCGTGTACTCCACAGAAACAGAACCAGAAACAGCAGTCCCCAGATGTCATGACTGGTGATTGGCAGGGCAAAAATCGGTTCCATCGCCGCGAGCCACAGGACGACGAAGCCTTGGGCGGCCCGGTGCCCTGCCACGCGCCGCGCCAAGTCGTATCCGGCCAACTGTATGACGAGCAGGAAGACCAGATTGAGGCAAGGAACTACCGCGGGATTCGGCCCGAACAACAACACAGTCGGGACCAGGACCGGCAATGCGCGTTCGCTGTATATCGATGCAGCGGTGTAGTCAGCACTGGATACCATGCGAAGCGCGAACTGCCACATCGTACTGAAGTCATCGACCCACGCGACCTGGATCGATGAAATGTAGGTGTAATAGAGCAGCGCTGCAGCCAGCAGCGAGCAGGGAAGGAACCACCTCGCATCGAACGGCTCCTTGCGTCTGACTATAAAAGCAAACAGGAGGGCAACCCCAGCCACTAATGCACCGGCTACGGAATACATCGTATGTATGCCGCCAACGGCCACTGCATCCAGCACCTGCCCTCCGTACTGGATCAATACCAATGAAAGTAACAGCAATAAAGGAATTGCAAGCAGCGCGCGTAGCATGTCACGTGCACATGCCGCAGCCACCCCGGTGATGAGTTGTGACTTGCCCCGCGAAGGAACTGCCCCCATTTCAGTGCTCCAGAGTTTGGTGGCGAGTGTCAAAAAATATTGTGGTGTCTGTGCAAGACTGGTGCTTGAACCCAGTAATTATATTGTGTGATTCTCCACGGCTGGCCCAGCTTGGGAGAAACCGATGCGGATTGACGCTCCCCGGGCGATGCCAGCCAAGCAAGCAATAATGGTTGGCAGGTGTTCGAGTACGATAGTGCTTGCTGTATCGAGTTAGTGGCCCCGGAAGTCAGCGTGACGCGATGTGTCAGATGTAATGTGGTGCGCGCACGGGCAATGACAGTTGTTCGCAAGCACGACCACCCGGATCGCCAATCCGTAGGGCGGAAAGTTCGGGCCTATCGAAGAACCTGCCCCGCTTCGGCCTCGCCCGGGTGCCGACTAGGCCTGCGCTGAAGCGTCAGGTCAAGACGCGGCCGCGCTCAGAACGTGTCGGCCGGCACGCGCACCGCGCCTTCCATCAGCACGCGCGCGCTGCGGCTCATCACGGCTTTGGTGACGGTCCATGTGCCGTCGACCTGGCGCGCCTGCGCGCCTACGCGCAGCGTGCCGGAGGGGTGGCCGAAGCGCACCGCGTCGCGCTCACCGCCGCCGGCGGCGAGGTTGACCAGCGTGCCCGGGATCGACGCGGCGGTGCCGATGGCGACCGCCGCGGTGCCCATCATCGCGTGGTGCAGCTTGCCCATCGACAGCGCGCGTGCCTGCAGGTCGATGTCGCCGGCGGCGATGCGCTTGCCGCTGGACGAGGTGTAGTCCGCCGGCGGTGCGACGAAGGCGACCTTGGGCGAATGCTGGCGCGTGGCGATCTGGTCGATGTTGTCGACCAGGCCCATGCGCACGGCGCCGTGTGCGCGGATGGCCTCAAACCTGGCCAGTGCCTGCTTGTCTTCATTGATCGCACCCTGCAGCTCGGTGCCGGTGTAGCCGATGTCGGCGGCATTGAGAAAAATGGTCGGGATGCCGGCATTGATCATCGTGACCTTGAACGTACCCACGCCCGGCACCTCGAGCTCATCGACCAGGTTTCCGGTCGGGAACAAACCGCTGAGAGGTCGCGCGCCGCCGCCTTCGCCCTCATCGGCAGGATCGAGGAATTCCAGTTGGATTTCTGCAGCCGGGAAGGGCACGCCGTCGAGTTCGAACTCGCCGGTTTCCTGCACCTCGCCATTCGTGATCGGCACATGCGCGACAATGGTCTTGCCGATGTTGGCTTGCCAGATGCGCACGGTGGCGATGCCATCAACCGGAATGCGGCCGGTATCGACCAGGCCGTTGGCGATCGCGAACGGGCCGACCGCGGACGACAGGTTGCCGCAGTTGCCGCTCCAGTCGACGAAGGCGGTGTCGATGGCCACCTGGCCGTAGAGGTAATCGACGTCGTGATCGGGCACGTCGGACCTGGCGATGATCACGCATTTGCTGGTGCTCGAGGTCGCCCCGCCCATGCCATCGGTGTGCTTGCCGTAGGCGTCGGGCGAGCCGATCACGCGCATCAGCAGGGCATCGCGCGCTGTGCCCGGCACCTGCGCGGCGTCAGGCAGGTCCTGCAGGCGGAAGAACACGCCCTTGCTGGTGCCGCCGCGCATGTAGGTGGCGGGGATGCGGATCTGGGGGGCGTAGGTCATGGCGTGCTCGGAAACGTGTCTGGAAACAGTCGTAGGGCGGGTTTTCAACCCGCCTTCCGTGGTGGTGTCGTGGCTCGAAGAGCCGGCGGGTTGAAAACCCGCCCTACATCAGGGCTCGTCCGGGATATCGGCCTCGACCAGCTGCGCGAGCAGGGCCAGCGATTCCTGCCAGCCCAGGTAGCAGAACTCGACCGGGATCGCGTCGGGGATGCCCTGCTGGACGATGTGCAGCTCGGTACCGCACATCACCGTCTTCAGCGTCACCGTAACTTCCATCACTCCGGGCAGGCCCGGGTTGTCGAACTGGTCGTTGTAGCGCAGCTTCTTGCCCGGCACGAGTTCCAGATACGTGCCGCCGAACGAATGGCTGCTGCCGGTGCCGAAGTTGGTGAACGACATGCGGTAGCCGCCGCCGACGCGGGCGTCCATTTCGTGCACCTTGCCGGTGAAGCCGTGCGGCGGCAGCCACTTGGCCATCGCATCGGGATCGAGGAAGGCGCGGTAGACGCGGTCGGCCGGGGCCTTGAGTACGCGGTGCAGGGTGACGGTGCCGGGCATGTTGTCATTCCTTTTTGAAGTGGGATCGGGGCCTTACCCAGACACGACGATCGAAGATCGCGGTTTTCGACATCGGCCAGCAGCCGCCGGCCGGCATCGATATCAGGCGACTTTCGACGATTCGAGGAAATCGTTGGCGAAGCGCTGCAGCACGCCGCCGGCTTCGTAGATCGACACTTCCTCGGCGGTGTCGAGGCGGCAGGTCGCCGGGACTTCGACGCGTTCGCCGCTGCGGCGGTGGATCACCAGCGTCAACGTCGCGCGCGGTGTGCGCGCGCCGACCACGTCATAGGTTTCGGTGCCGTCGATGGCCAGCGTGTTGCGGTCGGTACCCGGCTGGAACTCCAGCGGCAGCACGCCCATGCCGATCAGATTGGTGCGGTGGATGCGTTCGAAGCCTTCGGCCGCGATCGCCTCGACGCCCGCAAGTCGCACGCCCTTGGCGGCCCAGTCACGCGAGCTGCCCTGTCCGTAGTCGGCGCCGGCGATGATGATCAGCGGCTGCTGGCGCCCCATGTAGGTTTCGATGGTTTCCCACATGCGCGCGACCTGGCCCTCCGGTTCGATGCGCGCCAGCGAGCCTTGCTGCACGTTGCCGGCGTCATCGCGCACCATCTCGTTGAGCAGCTTGGGATTGGCGAACGTCGCGCGTTGCGCGGTGAGGTGGTCGCCGCGATGCGTCGCGTAGGAATTGAAGTCCTCTTCCGGCAGGCCCATCTTCGCCAGGTACTCGCCGGCGGCGCTGTCGAGCAGGATCGCGTTGCTTGGGGACAGGTGGTCGGTGGTGATGTTGTCGCCGAGCACCGCCAGCGGACGCATGCCGGTCAACGTGCGTTCGCCGGCCAGCGCGCCTTCCCAGTACGGCGGGCGGCGGATGTAGGTGCTCTGCGGGCGCCAGTCGTACAGCGGGCTGGCCTTGGCGCCGTGTTCGACCGCGAACTTGAACATCGGTTCGTAGACGCTGCGGAAGTGCTCGGGCTTGACGCTGGCGGCAACAACCGCATCGATCTCCTCATCAGACGGCCAGATGTCCTTGAGCGTGACCGCGTTGCCATCGGCGTCGATGCCTAGCGCGTCCTTCTCGATGTCGAAGCGCACCGTGCCGGCGATCGCGTAGGCGACCACCAGTGGCGGCGAAGCGAGGAACGCCTGCTTCGCATACGGATGGATGCGGCCATCGAAGTTGCGGTTGCCCGACAGCACCGCCGTCGCATACAGGTCGCGTTCGATCACTTCGCGCTGGATCTGCGGATCGAGCGCGCCGCTCATGCCGTTGCAGGTGGTGCAGGCGAAACCGACGATGCCAAAGCCGAGCTGCTCCAGCTCCGACAGCAGCTTGGCTTCTTCCAGGTACAGCTGCACGGCTTTGGAGCCGGGTGCCAGCGAAGTCTTCACCCACGGCTTGCGGGTCAGCCCGCGCGCGTTGGCATTGCGCGCCAGCAGCGCGGCAGCGATGACGTTGCGCGGGTTGCTGGTGTTGGTGCAGCTGGTGATGGCGGCGATGATGACCGCGCCGTCGGGCATCAGGCCTTCGGCTTCCTGCACCAGCGCATCGTCGAGGTGGCCGGCGATGCCGCGCTGCGCCAGCGCCGAGGTCGGCAGGCGCTTGTGCGGGCTGGATGGGCCAGCCATGTTGCGCACCACGCTCGACAGGTCGAACGCCAGCGTGCGCTCGTACTGTGCGGTCTTGAGCGCGTCAGCCCACAGGCCGGTGTGCTTGGCGTAGGTTTCCACCAGCTTGACCTGCGCGTCTTCGCGGCCGGTCAGGCGCAGGTAATCGAGGGTGTTGTCGTCGATGAAGAACATCGCCGCGGTCGCGCCGTACTCGGGCGCCATGTTGGAAATGGTGGCGCGGTCGCCCAGCGTCAGCGCGGCAGCGCCTTCGCCATGGAATTCGAGATACGCACCGACGACCTTCTGCTGGCGCAGGAATTCGGTCAGCGCCAGCACGATGTCGGTGGCGGTGATGCCCGGCGCAGGCTTGCCGGTCAGCTCGACACCGATGATGTCAGGCAGGCGCATCCACGAGGCGCGGCCGAGCATCACGCTCTCGGCTTCCAGGCCGCCGACGCCGATCGCGATCACGCCCAGCGCATCGACGTGCGGGGTGTGGCTGTCGGTGCCGACGCAGGTGTCGGGGAAGGCGACGCCGCGGCCGCTACCACTGGCGTCGACGTAGATCACCGGCGACATTTTCTCCAGATTGATCTGGTGCATGATCCCGTTGCCCGGCGGGATCACGTCGACGTTCTTGAACGCGCGCTTGGTCCAGTTGATGAAGTGGAAACGGTCCTCGTTGCGGCGGTCCTCGATCGCGCGGTTCTTCGCGAACGCCTTCGGGTCGAAACCGGGTGATTCCACGGCGAGCGAGTGGTCGACGATCAGCTGCGTCGGCACCACCGGATTGATCTGCGCCGGGTCACCGCCGCGTTCGGCAATCGCGTCGCGCAGGCCGGCCAGGTCGACCAGCGCGGTCTGGCCGAGGATGTCGTGGCACACCACCCGCACCGGGAACCACGGGAAATCCAGGTCGCGGCGACGCTCGATCAGCTGGGTCAAATAATCATTGAGCTTGTCCGGCTGCGCGCGGCGCACCAGGTTCTCGGCATGCACGCGCGCGGTGTAGGGCAGCGTGTCGTACGCACCGGGCGTGATCGCCTCGATGGCGGCGCGCGCGTCGAAGTAGTCGAGCGCGGTGCCCGGGAGTGGTTTGCGGTATGAGGTGTTCATGAGGGCAACTGGCAGCTGGCTGGTTGGACAGGGGACACGCCGCAGGCGGCGCGAGGCGGCCGTGGCACAGGTGAGTGCACATCCCGGACGCAATCCGTGCGGCGGTCGGGGCGGTCGAGCGGTGCGCCATTATCCCGCAATCGCCGCGTCATCGCCGCGCCCGGATCGTGCGCTACGTGCCGGATGGAGGCGCATGGCGGGCGTTTGCGCCGGCTGGCGGGAAGGAAGCCGATTGCAATCGGCGGAAACGTCAACCGTTCATCGCGCTGATGAAGGCTTGCGCCAGCGCCTCGGGCGGCGTGCGCAGGATGGTGGGGTTCACCTGCATCGGAAACGTTCCGGTGCCGGGTCTGGCATAAGGCAGGACGATGCCTTGCCGGCCCAGGCGCTCGTTCAACACCTCCGGCGCCACGCCGGACACCGTCAACAGGAACCGGCTGGTGCCATGGGCGATCTTCTCCACCCTGAAGCGGCCGTCCGCCTGGAGCAGCGCGGTCAGCTGGTCGGTCGCCCGCCAGGCCTTGGCGTAATCGTCCTCGTAGCGGTCCGCGTACTGCAGGGCCACTGCGGCGCCGGGCCAGGCCTGCGGCAACGATCCACCGAACATACGGCGCATGTGGAACAGCCCCTCGATGAAGCCGGCGTCGCCAGCGAGGATGGCGCCGCAAGCCCCGTTGAAGTGCTTCCACAGCGACACGAACACGGTATCGAACAGCGCGGCGTGTTCGCGCACGCTCTTGCCGGAATGAAGCGGCAGATTGAACATGCGCGCGCCATCCAGGTGCAGGCGGATGCCCTGTTCGCGAGCATAGTGGCAAACACGTTGCAGCTCGCCAAAGTCGACCATCTCGTGGTCCTTGCGCCGCACCGGGCTCTCGATGGCGATGGCACCGACCTGGGTTTCGACGCGTCCGCCAGCCGAGCGCTCGACCCAGCGCTTGACCTCGGCGAGCTCGATCGTGCTGCGGCCGCTGGCCAGCGGAATCAGATTCAGGCCGCTCAACGTCGCGGCGCAGTCGCCGCTGTCGTTGTAGTAGTGGCTCTCGGCCTGGACCAGCACGCGACGGTCAAGGCCCGCGAGCTTTCTGATGGCGAGATGGTTGGCCAGTGTGCCGGTCGGCACGAACATCGCGGCATCCTTGCCAAGCAACTGCGCAAACTTCTGCTCCAACTGCGTGATGAGCCCGCCGTTGGAGTAGTTGTCGGCCTCGAATGTCCGTGCCGCCGTCGTTTCGTGCAGCAAACTGGCGTACTCGAGCGGCCGCAGTCCCAGGCCATCGGAGACGAAATCGACGTGCTCGAACAACCCCGGTGCAGCGTCAGCTCTTGTGCCTGTTGCAATCGACTGGGCGAGTAAAGGCGTCGCGGCCGCCCATCCACTGCTGGCCAGGAACTGACGGCGATCCATGCGTACTCCTTGTGGTGATCGGTGGAGGCGGTGTGCGTTTCGAGTCTATGGCAACCCTGATCGAGTCGCTTTTGGTCGTTTCTATTCCCGCGAAGGCGAGAATCCAAGGGTGTTGTTGCTCAAGGGTTTAACGTCCATGGATAGCCGCCTTCGACGGTACGATAAGGCAACCCGCCTTCGCGGGAATGACGACGCTTAATCAGCGCTGCCCTAGCCGGAGTCTTCCGTGGTCCGACGGTCAGACCGCGCCACTCACGGCCCGCGCGCCATCGCCTCTTCGATCGCGCGGAACGCCGAGTGTTCGCCCGGCGCTGCGTCGGGCATGCCGGTGACGAAATAGGCGACGCCGGTGCCGGCCTTGCGGTCGACCCACAGGCCCGACAGCAGGCCGTAGGCGGCGCCGGCGTGGCCGATGCGGGCGATGCCGTCGCCGAACGGGTCGTCGCGGCAGCCGTCGCGTCGGGTCGCCAGGGTCTGCACGGCCAGGCCGTAGCGGCAATAGAAACCGCGCTGCGATTGGCTGCTGTCGTCCTCCTCGACGGTCATGCCGGTGCCAGGGGCGTAGGTCCACGCGGGTTGCGTCAGGGTGCGCAGCGAAGCGCCGGTGAGCACACGCACGCCGTCGACGCGGCCGTCGCCGAGCAGCAGCCGGCCGATTTTGGCAAGACCATTCGCGGAGATGCGCAAGCCGCCCTGCGGCGAGAACAGCGCGCCGTTGGCACCGGGCCGCCAACGCGACAGGTCGCAGTCGCCGTTGCGGGCCGGGTTGACCGAACACGCCGGCTTGCGGCCGCGGTGGTCGTCGCGCACCGGCGCGCGCTGGGCGTCGTACAGCACCACGGCGCGTGTGGCGACGGCGTCGTCGCACCGCTCCCAGTTGAAGCAGGCGGCGATGCCGAGCGGATGCAGCACCAGCGCGTCCATCAGCTTGTCGAAGCGTTGCCCCGTGGCTTTTTCCATGATCGCCGCAACCAGCGGGTAGTTGAGGTTGGCGTAGCGGAAATAACCGCCCGGCGCATGCGCGGCATCCCACGCGCGCGGGTCATCGAGGACGTCCTGCAGCTGCCCGTCCAGTGGCACCGCGTAGTAGCCGGCGGCATCGGTCAGGCCGGCGCGGTGCGACAGCAGCAGGCGCAGCGTGATCGGCCGGTCCGGGTAGGTGGGGTGACGCAGCCGCCAACCCAGCAGGTCGGACACGTCCGCGTCCAGGTCCAGCTTGCCGTCCTCGACCAGGCGCATGACGCCGATCGCGGTGACCAGCTTGGAGATCGAAGCGATCCGCACCGGGTCGTCGGCGCTGACTTTGCGCCCGGCAGCGATGTCGGCCAGGCCGTCGACGCGGGTCGTGGTGATGCCCGCGCGGTCGAAGGCCACGCGCACGCTGGCCACCGGTTCGGCGGCGTAGGTGCTGTTGCTTGCAATGACCAGCAGCGTCGCCAGCAGGCATGTGGGCAGTCGGGGCATCGTGGTGCTCACTCGAGGGGACGGGTCTTTTTAGCACCTGGCCGGTGCTCGGCTGAAGCTAGGGCAACGCTGATCAAGTCGCTTTTGCTCGTCATTCCCGCGAAGGCGGGAATCCAAGGACATTGTTGCTAAAGGATTTAACGTCCATGGATTCCCGCCTTCGCGGGAATGACGACGCTTATTCAGTGTTGCCCTGGGACGCGATTCGACGCGGCACGTGCAACGGACAATGTCGCAGGCGCGAGCCGGGTCGAATTGCGTGCGATTGGACTATCTCGCCGCGTGCAGCGGGTCCACACTGGGGCCTCCACCGATCAGGGCCGATCCGCCGACCGGCCGAGGAGACTCCCATGGCATCGATTCACCGGGAAATCCACGTGGCTACCGCCCCCGAGCGGGTGTGGGACGCACTGCGCGATGTTGGCCGGATCCACCAGCGGCTGGTGCGCGGCTTCGTCAGCGACTGCCGGCTTGACGGCGATGTGCGGGTCGTCACCTTCGGCAGCGGCATGACGGTGCGCGAACGCATCGTCGACGTCGACGATGCCCGGCGCCGCGTGGTGTGGTCGGCGATGGGCGAGCCCTTCAGTCACCACAACGCCTCGGTGCAGGCGTTCGCCGACGGCGGCGGCCGCACCCGCCTGGTCTGGATTGCCGACTTGCTGCCCGATGCACTGGTGCCGCAGATCGGCCCGATGATCGATCAGGGCCTGGCCGCGATGAAGCAGACGCTGGAACAGGACGACCCGCGCGGCTGATCCCGCCCGGCACGCCCGGGCCGGTGGCGGTCGCGGGTGCTGGCAGGCGCGTCCCGCATCTTCTATGTTGTCGGCTTCCCACCGCCGATGGCCGCGCTCCATGTCCGATTCAGCCGTGCACCCGGATCACCTCAAGCGCAGTCTCTCCAACCGCCACCTGCAGCTGATCGCCATCGGCGGTGCCATCGGTACTGGCCTGTTCATGGGTTCGGGCAAGACGATCAGCCTGGCCGGGCCGTCGATCCTGCTGGTCTACCTGATCATCGGCAGCATGTTGTTCTTCGTGATGCGGGCGATGGGCGAGCTGCTGCTGTCCAACCTGCAGTACAAGTCGTTCATCGACTTCTCCACCGACCTGCTCGGCCCGTGGGCCGGGTTTTTCTGCGGCTGGACCTACTGGTTCTCGTGGGTGATCACCGCGGTGGCCGACGTGATCGCGATTGCCGCCTACACGCAGTACTGGTTCCCGGAACTGGCGCCGTGGATCCCGGCGGTGTTGTGCGTGCTGTTGCTGCTGTCGTTGAACCTGGTGACGGTGAAGCTGTTCGGCGAGATGGAATTCTGGTTCGCGCTGATCAAGATCGTCGCGATCTGCGCGCTGATCGTCACCGGCCTGGGCCTGGTGGCGTGGGGCTTCAAGTCACCGTCGGGCAACGTGGCCTCGCTGGCCAACCTGTGGAACGACGGAGGGATGTTCCCGCACGGGCTGACCGGTTTCTTCGCCGGCTTCCAGATCGCGGTGTTTGCCTTCGTTGGCATCGAGCTGGTCGGCACCACCGCCGCCGAGACCGCCGACCCGCGTCGCAACCTGCCCAAGGCGATCAACTCGATCCCGGTGCGGATCATGGTGTTCTACGTGTTGGCGCTGGTGGCGATCATGGCGGTGACGCCGTGGCGGCAGGTGGTTCCGGGCAAGAGCCCGTTCGTCGAGCTGTTCGTGCTCGCCGGCATTCCGGCCGCGGCCAGCCTGATCAACTTCGTCGTGCTGACCTCGGCTACGTCCTCGGCCAACAGCGGCATCTTCTCGACCAGCCGCATGCTGTTTGGCCTGGCCCAGGAAAATCACGCGCCGAAGGCGTTCGCGCGCCTGTCGAAGGCGGCGGTGCCGTCGCGCGGGTTGCTGTTCTCGTGCCTGTGCCTGCTCGGCGGGGCCATGCTGATTTACCTGATTCCGAACCTGGTGACGGCGTTCACCCTGATCACGACGTTGTCGGCGGTGCTGTTCATGTTCGTGTGGTCGCTGATCCTGAGCGCGTACATCGTCTACCGCCGCCGCCGGCCCGAGCTGCATGCGGCCTCGGCGTTCAAGATGCCCGGCGGCGTGGCCATGTGCTACGTCTGCCTGGTGTTCTTCGCCTTCGTGCTGGTGCTGCTGTGGCAGCAGGTCGACACGCGCCAGGCACTGCTGGCCAGCCCGGTGTGGTTCGCGCTGTTGGCCGCGGGCTACTTCTGGAAGGGCCGCCGCGGCGCGCAGCTGCAGGCCGAATCGGCGTAGGCGCAGCGACCTCGTTCACGCCGCGCGCCGCAACAGCGGCGCGGCGTCCGCGCCGAGCACGCGGCGCAGACAGCGCACCATATGGCTCTGGTGGGCGAAACCAACGTCGAGCGCGATCCGGCTGGCCGGCAGCTCGCGGCGCAGCAACAGGGTGCGGGCGCGCTCGACCCGGCGCTGCACCACGTAAGCGTGCAGCGGCAGGCCGGTCGAGCGCTTGAACTGGGTCTTCAGGTGCGAGGCGCTGAGGCCGGCGACATGCGCCAGCCGCGCCAATGACAGGTCCTCGTCGAGGTGCGCGTCGATGTGCTCGGTGACGCGTTGCAGCTGCGGCTTCGACAGCCCGTGCCGCGGCGCCTGCGCCGTGCGGTGGCGGGCGAGCAGATGGCTGAGCAGTGCCGTGGTCAGGCTGTCGGTATAGAGACGGCCGCCAGGTCGCCCGGCTTCGCGGTCGGCGTCCAGCGCCCAGGCAATGTGCTCGATCTGCGGGTCGCGCAGCTGGTGCTGCGCGGCCAGCCCGATGCGGGCGCCGTCCAGGCCCAGCTCGTCGGCGGTGCGTGCCAGCAGCGACGGCGCGAAGTGCAGCATCACCGAGGTGCTGGTGTGATCCTCTTGCCAACTGTCGGCACTGCCGGCGGGCAACAGGTCGACATCGCCGTGCGCGTAGCGGAAGCGGCTGATGCCGCAGCTGCCGGTGACCGGCGTGCCACGGTGGATCTTGATGCGGTGCTCGGCCACGGCCGACAGCGTCACCGTGCCTGGCCGGGTGACGTAATGCGCGACGTGCAGGTCGCCGGGATAGGTCAACGGCGCTGGCGCGGTGGCGCGTAGTGGCAGCTGCATGGTGCGTTCCGGGTCGACGTTGCCGCGATTATCGGCAGCGGTTGGCCCAACGCCGTGGACACAGCATCCCGTCGTCCGAACGTGCTCGAACACCGTCCGTTCCGGCGCGACCGCCGCGCCGGGCCTGCGCACCATGGCGACACCGCGCTGCAAGGCCTTCAAGACGAAGGCCGGCGCGATCACCACGGAGCAGGCAATGACACAGATAACGACGGAACAAGTGACGACGGAACAGGTGACGGTAAAGCAGGTGACGGTGATCGGACTCGGGCAAATGGGCAGCACGCTGGCGCAACTGCTGCTGGACAGCGGCTACCGCGTGACAGTGTGGAACCGCACGGAGGCGAAGGCCGACGCGCTGGTCGCCGGCATCGGCCCGACCTTCGCCGATTTCCTCAAGTACGAGGGCGAGGTGATCCAGTCCGGCGACTTCACGGTCGGCGAAAGCCCGCTGTCGATCTCGGTCGAGGCGACCGAGTGCATCGCCCGCGCCGCCCGCGAGAGCGGCATCAACGACGAGTTCCCGGTTTTCGCCGCCGACCTGTTCCAGCGCGCCGGCTACGCCGACCAGGAACTGGCCGCGATGATCAAGCTGCTGCGCGGCGAGGCCGGTGCGGGCACGGCCACTGCGCAGGCCGCGTAAACGTGCTGTGGTCGCCGCCGCCTTGCGTAAACCTCAGTGCTGGCCGCGGATCTGCTCGTGGATCCAGTCGTAATGCGCGGAAATGCGTGTGTGCATTTCCGCCGGCGGGTACAGCGAGTTGGCGACCAGGCCGACCTGCACCCAGTGTCCGCCCGGATGGCGTTGCATCACCGGGCCGCCGGAATCGCCGCCGGTCACGGCCTTGTCGATGCACAGGTGCAGGTCGGGGGTGTAGGTGGTGGTCGGGTAACCCGGCGGCACCTGCGCGCAGTACGCGTCTTCCAGACGATGGCTGGTGGTGTGCATCAGCGCGTCGGGAGTCCGACCGCCAATGACGCCGAAACCGGCCACCCACAGTTCGGTTTGCAGGTCCGGGTCGTGCCATGCGCGCTTGGACAGGCGCATGAATCGGCTCGGGTTGATCTGCGCCGGCCGTTCCAGCTCGATCAGGGCCAGATCGTGCCAGAACCGGGTTTCGTACACCGCCGGGTTGTAGCCCGGGTGGATCAGGATGCGCTTGACCGCCACCTGGTCGGTGGCCTCGATCTGCGGGCGGAAGCGGGTCATGCCGATGTTGGCCTGCAGACCTGGCGGGTCCGGATTGACGCGGAAGCAGTGCGCGGCCGTCAGCACCCAGCGCGATGCGATCAGCGAGCCGCCGCACAGGTGCCGCACGCCGTTGGCGCCCTGAACGCTCAGGCCGACATAGGCCGGGTACAGGCCGGTGGGGGCCGGCTCGCCGTCGACGATCTGCGGGGATATCTCCGGCCCCGACTGGGCCAAAGCGCTGCCGCTGACGGCGGCCAGTAACAGCACGAGTGTCGTTTCCATCAACCGGTGCATACGCATCTCCTTGTTCGTATGGGTGCCCATTGGCCGGCCGAGCATAGGCAGGCGCGTGGCAGCGATTTGTGGTGGGGTTGGCGGTTGGTGGAAACGTCATGGCCGTTGGTCGGCAGTGGCAACCGCGGCCGTACCGTGGCCCGTTGCGCGCCGGGGGCATGCATGTGCTGCTTGCGAACGAAGCGCGACGCCGTCCGCTTTGCGAGTGCCCTATCCTGTCCAGCATGACGACCTACATCGCCCTGCTGCGCGCCGTGAACGTCGGCGGCACCGGCAAGCTGCCGATGGCCGAACTGCGTGCGTTGTGCGAGGCCGCCGGTTTCGCGCAAGTGCGCACCTACATCGCCAGCGGCAACGTGGTGCTGACCTCGACCGCGACGGCCGCACAGGTCAAGGCGGCACTGGAGGCGCAACTGGCGGGCTATGCCGGCAAGCCGGTCGGCGTGCTGGTGCGCAGCGCCACCGAGTTGGCGCAGGTGTTGGCCGACCATCCGTTCCCACAAGCGGCGCCCAACCGTGTGGTGGCGATCTTTCTAGACGAGGCACCACCGGCCGATGCGTTGGACACGGTCAAGCACCGCAAAGGCGAGGAGATCGCGCTGGGCAAGCGCGAGATCTACGTGCATTACGGCGACGGCATGGCCGACTCCAAGCTGGTGATCCCGGCGGCCAAGGCCGGCACCGCGCGCAACCTCAACACCATCGCCAAACTCGTCGAGATGGCTGGCACCGCCTGACGGTGGGCGCGGGGGGTTACGCCATCGGCGGAAATTCGCGGTGACGCGGCAGTGCGTCGCCCAGCTGCAGCCAGGGCAGGCGTTCGGATTCCCAATAGTGGAACGCGGGCGGCACCCGGGCCGGTTCGTCGAGGCTGCCGATGGTGATGTCGATCAGTCCCGGCAGATAGTCGGCGGTGAAGCTGATCGGCGTGCCGCAACGCGGGCAGAAACCGCGATGCGCACCCGGTGAGGATTCGTGGGTCGCCGGCGCATCGGTTAGGTAGGCGAGCTGTGATTGTTCGACCATCGCCCAGGCAACGGCGGGCGCGGCGTTGGCGCGGCGGCACATACGGCAATGGCACAGCGCGGTCATGACCGGGGCACCGCTGATCCGGTAGCGGATCGCGCCACATTGGCAGCCGCCTTCCAGTGAGGCAGTCGGCATGTCGAGGCTCCTGGAGGCCGGGGATGTCCGTTGCGCCCATGGTGGCCGCGGTCGATTGATCGAGGTTGCGATCTTCTGCCGGAGGGTGTGCCGGTGCACGTCATGAACGTGCGGGTTGGGCGAAACGCTCACGGGTCCGCAGGACATGGGCGGCCAGCGTTGAACGGCTGACCGCCCCGGCCGATCACCTTGCGGCGACGGGCGCCTTCGGCGTTGCCAGAATCTGCGCATTGCCGTAGGGCGCGTGCGCGAGGCGACCGGTCTTGATCCATTCGATCTGCATGCGGAAGTAGCCGTCGGCGATGCGTGTCGAGTGGCGCTCGCCCTGGGCGTCGGTATCGAACTCGATGATGCCGTGGTCGGTCCCGGGAAACACGACGGCACTGATCGGGCGGCCTTCGCCGGCCAGCGCGACCAGCCGCTTGCGGGTTTCCTCCGGCGGCGCTTCGCGATCGTCCGCGCCGAGCATCCACAGTTGCGGCGTGCTCAGGCTGCGCAGCACGGGCATCGGGTCGTAGTCCCAACTGGTGCCTAGTTCCATCTCCTGCTGCAGCTTCGCCAGTTCCACGCGGGTGTGCTGCGCCACCAAACCGGTGAATTCGCCCTTCATCGCGGTCCACCACGGCTCGCGGCCGTACTTGGCCCGTACCACGTCCATCTGCTCCCAGCCACGTGCGCCGCGCGTGGCCACGATCACGCCGGTGGCGTCGGTCACCTCGCGCGCCTTGCTCAGCACGTCGTCGCCGTAGCCGGCGGTGCGCAGATCGAGCATGACCTGCTCACGGTCCTCGGCCAGCGGGCTTTCGGCCAGGCCGTAACCGACGGCGACGAAGTCGACGCCGGACGCCTTGCTCGCCGCCAGCGGCGCGACCCAACCGCCCTGACTGCCGCCGAAGAACCCCATGCGGCCGGCGCGCTTGCCGGCCAGGCGACGCGCTTCGTCGAGCGCGGCCTTGGCGTCATCGGACAGCAAGGCGAAATCCTGCGTGTACTTACCGCTGGAGCCGCCGGTGCCGCGCTTGTCGTAGACGAACACACCGATGCCGTTGGCCGGCAACAGGTTCTGCAGGTGGTAGCGGTCGACACCCGAATAGTGCTCCGAGCCGTGCACCGCCACCGTCACCGGGACCGGCCCTGATCCCTGCGGCAGCACCAGGCGTCCGCGCAGGGTGACACCGTTGCCCTGGAACGTGGTCGGCACGATGTCGAACACGAGCTTGCTGCCGTTGTGTCCATCGAAGCTGATGCGTCCGCTGGTGCAATCGCCGAACCGCACGCGCACACCGTCGGGGCGTCCGGTCCAGCCCAGCGTGCTGCTCCATTGGCCGTCGGCGTCGGCGGTGAGCAGGCCGGTGCGGCCGTCGATCAGGCGCCAGCGCAACTGGTTGGGTTCGCTGACCGGTGCGACGTCGACGAGTGCACCGTCGTCGAGGCGATACGCCCCGGCGTGGCAATTCACGTCGGCGGCCGAAGCGATGTGGCTGGCGAGCAAGGTCGCGAGCAGGACAGGCAGGGTACGGACAAGCGTCATGGAAGCTCCGAGGCGGCGCGCGTGGTAACGATGGGTCATGGTCTGGGATGCATGGACGCACCGCGGGGTTGCATCTCCCAAGTGCCGGTCGTCACGAGCGGATGTCATGGGCCAATGCACCACGCGGTCTCGTCGCGGTGCTGGGTGCTGCAAAAGTCAAATGACGCAGACCGCACACCGCGATCGAAAGCAAGCCTTCTCCGGTACCATCCGACTCCTGCCTCGTTGCGACGCCACGGACGGGGATCGCTTGCCGGCGTCGCATCGAACCGCCACCACCAACTGAGCCCTGACCTTGCAGCCCGATCGCGAGCACCCTGCGTTTGCCTCCCTGCTGCCGCGTGATCCGCGCGCGGCGTTCCTGTGGCCCATGCTGCTCGGCACGCTCGTGTTCTTCGCGCTGGGCGGGGGCGCGATCCTGGTGCCGGGCCATGTCGCCTGGTTGAGCCACGGCGATCTGGCGCAGAGCTACCTGGGCTGGGCGTTTTATCGCGATTCGCCGTGGCAGTGGCCGCCGGGCGCCAATCCAGCTTACGGCCTCGAGATCGCCTCGTCGGTCTATTACTCCGACTCGATCCCGTTGCTGGCGGTGTTTTTCAAATTACTGGCGCCACTGTTGCCGGCCCCGTTCCAGTACTTTGGCCTGTGGGTGCTGATGTGCCTGGTGCTGCAGGCGTGGTTTGCCTGGAAACTGGCCGGGCTGGCGTCGCGCGACCTGGTGTTCCGCAGCGTCGTCGTGCTTTTGCTGGTGACGGCGCCGCCGATGCTCAACCGCCTGAGCGGGCACCTGGCGCTGGTCGGGCATTGGCCGCTGCTGGCCGGACTCTACCTGTGCCTGCGCACGGACCGTCAGCGCCAGGCCTCGTGGTGGGCGTTGCTGGTTGCCTGCGCCATGGCGATCCACGCCTACCTGTTCGTCCTGGTGGGCGTGCTGTGGGTCACCGACCTGATCCGCCGCTACCGCGAGGATGCCGCGCTGCCTGCCCGCAAGGCCATGCTGCTCAAGGAAGGCGGCCTGGTGGTGGGTGCGGCGCTGCTATCGGGCTGGCTGTCGGGTTTGTTCACCGTGTCCGGGCGCGGCATGCGCGCCACCGGGTTCGGTCATTACAAGATGAACCTGCTGGCGCCGTTCGACGGCGCCGGCTGGTCGGCATTCGGCCTGCATGCGCGCACGGCGGCGGGCGAGTACGAAGGCTTCAACTACCTCGGCGCCGGCGCGATCGTGCTGGTCGCGCTGGCGCTGACCCTGGGCAAAGGCGTGCGTGCGCAGTGGAAACCGCGGCACACCGGGCTGGCATTGATGGCGGTGGTGCTCACTGCGTTGGCAACGACCCACGTCATCGGCCTGGGCGGTGTGCAGTGGCCGCTGCCGCTGCCTGCGCGACTGGTGGAAAAATTGCAGGCACTGCCGGTGCAGGCGACGGGCCGTCTGTTCTGGGTGGTCTACTACCTGGTCGTGGTGGCTGCGTTGTTCGTCGTGGCGCGCGCGCTGCCGCGCGTATGGTTGCGCGCCGTCCTGGTGGCGGTGCTGGTGTTGCAGGCGGTCGACCTGTATCCGGGCTGGTCGCAAGTGCGCGCCAACAACCACGCCCGCGCCGCCATGACCTTGCCAGGGGATCTGCGTTCCGCGTTCTGGGATGACGCGGGGGGCAAGTACCAGAACCTTCGCCGGATGCCGACCACGTTCGCCGGTCCGGGCTGGGAAGCGGCCGCCTTCTATGCGCAGCGGCACGGCATGGCCACGGAAATCGTGCAGGTGGCGCGCCTCGACGTGAAGCCGTTCTGGGCACTGGACCAGCGCAAGCGGGCGCAGCTTTTTGCCGGTGCGCCCGAACCCGATTCGCTGTACCTGGTGAACGACAGCATGGTCGACACCGTGCGTGCCGCCCTGGTGCGTCCTCGCGATGCGCTGTTCCGGTTGCAGGATCGCATCGTGCTCGCCCCCGATTGGGGCACCGCGCTGCCACCGGGCGCGACCAACCTGCGCAGTGCCGAGGCGATCGCCGATGCCGGCCCGTACTACCGCCTGCCCTTCCACGCCGACTTGTCCCAGGGCAGTCAGGCGCGCGCCCTGCTGGGCGCCGACGGCGAACGCATCGACGCCGAGCAGATCCAGATCCCGATGACCGGTGCCAGCGTGTACCTGCCGACCGGCGGGCATGCTGCGGCTGCCTTGCAGGCGCAGTTCGAGTTGCAGGACCTCACCAAGGTGCCGACGCGCGCAACGCTGCGCGTGCTCATGGACGGGCAGGCCCTGGCGCAGGTGTCGCCGGACGGGCACGGCCGTTACCGCGTGTCGCTGCGCGTGCCGCCCGGGTCGGGGCGGGTCCATTTCCGCAAGCTCGATCTGCAGTTCGCGTCGCCGTCAGTGTCGAAGAAGCAGATGAGGAAGTGGAAGGTCGGGCTCACCGCGCTCGAGGTGAGTCTGGCCGGCGACTGATCAACAGCGCGGCCGAAAACGGCCACGCGCCGGATCAGACCGGCGCGTGGCATGCCTTCTCTGGCGACGCACTTACCGGCCCTTCGGGCGGATCTCCACCGCGGCGGCTTCGGTGAACGCCACGCGCAGCATGTCGCCGACCTTGAGTTGGCCCAGGCGGGCACGGTGCTCGGGCTCGACCACGTCGAGGGTGACGACGTTGCCGCGCGGGCCCTGCACGGTGACGGTGTTGTTGGCGGTGTCGATCGCCTGGATCGGTGCCAGTACCGTCACGGTTTCCGAGGCGCTGGCGCCGGGCTTGTCGCCGAGCTTGGCAACGTCGTGGTCCTGCTTGATGTAGGCGCCGGGCTTGGCGCTACCGGCCGGTTGGATGTCGATCGCGACCGCACGCAGGTAATCGACGCTGACCGTGTCGCCGACGCGGATCTGCTCGAAGTTGCGCACGTCCTCGTCGGCATGCACCTGCAACTGCGCGCCGCCGTCGTCGCGGATGGTGACCAGGCGCAGCGGCGTGTCGATGGCGGTGACCGTGCCATTGACGCTGACCTCGACGGCCGTGACCTCGCGCGGGCCGTCGTCGGCGGGCGCGGTCGAGCATGCGGTGGCCAGCGCCAGCGTCAAAGCCAGCGGAAGTACGCGGAACAAGGGGGATTTCTTCACTGCAACCTCCATGAATGCCGTGAACAAAAGCGGTCCGCAGCCGACACGGCGCGTCCGCGAACCAGCGGGCGCTCATCTGCCTGAGCGCAGCGTGATAATGCAGGCGGGGTCGGAAAGCGACAAGCGACGCTTGCTACCGCTGCCAAGCCGCCGGGCCGCAGGAGGGGCAGGCGGTACTCATGACGCAGCGCGGATGCGGAAACGACGAGCCCCGCGTGATGCGGGGCTCGCGCTGGGCAATGTTGCGACGCTCAGTGGTGGAGCAGGATGTCGGCGATGATGCCGGTGGCCACGGCGATCAGGATGTACTTGCCGTCGTTGCTGCGCACCCAGCGGTGTCCACGCGGCGGCGGATTCAGGTGGTAGTGACGGTAATCGTCGACGTAATAGCGACGCTCCTCGTATACCACGCCGCGACGGTACTCCTGCTTGTGCCAGCCCTTGTGCTTGCCGCGCGGGTGGCCGCGCTCGTCGTCGTCATGGTCGTCGTCGTGGCGATCGTCATGGTGGTGGCTGTCGTCGTGGTGCTTGCCCTTGCCCTTGGCGAGGACGGTCACGGGCGACAGGAACACGAAGCCGAGCAGAACAGCGGACAGCAGGCGTTTCATGGATCCCCCTGAGCAATTGATTGGCGCTGCGATCCTACGTCGCCGCTTGCGCCGCGAAGGCGCGCCATTGAAGAACCTTGACGGCGGTCGCCATTCGTCGCTGCCGTGCTTCATCGGGCCTTTAGATAAAGCGTTTTCAGCGGTGCCAGCGCCTTGGCTACACTTCGCCCCTTCCAAGATGTGAGCGCCCGATGCGAAACCCGATCCGCGCGCTGTGGCTGTGCGCGCTGCTGTCCTCGGCCACGGTCTTCGCGGCCGGGCCCGCGCCCGACCGTCGTATCGCCATCACCATCGACGACCTGCCGTGGCAACGCATCGAGCGCACGCCGGCGGCACAACTGCCGGTGCGCCACGCACAACTGATGGCGGCGCTGAAGCAGGCCGATGCCCCGGGCACCGGCTTCGTCAACGAGGGCAAGCTCGAGGTCGACGGCCAGCTGCAGCCCGAGCGCGTGGCGATGCTGCGCGACTGGCTCGATGCGGGTTACGAGCTCGGCAACCACACCTACGGCCATCTTGACCTGCATGCGGTCGGCCTGCCGGCCTACCAGGCCGACATCGCGCGTGGCGAACGCCAACTGCGGCCGTTGCTGGCGCAGCGCGGACAGGTGCCGCGCTGGTTCCGCCATCCTTACCTGCGCGCCGGTCGCACGCCCGAGGACCGGGCCGCGCTGGCGACTTTCCTCGACGCGCGCGGCTACCGCATCGCGCCGGTCACGGTCGACAACGGCGAATGGGTGTGGGCGTTCGCCTACGCCAACGTGCTCGACGGCCAGCCCGACACGCCCGCGCGCGCCGCCACGCTGCAGCGCCTGCGCCGTGGCTACGTGCCGTACATGCTCAACAAGGTCGACTACTTCGAGCGCCAGTCGCAGGCGCTACTCGGTTACACGCTGCCGCAGGTCTGGTTGATGCACGCCAACGAACTCAATGCCGCGGCCTTGGTCGACCTGGTCGCCGGAGTGCGCCGTCGCGGCTACCGCGTGGTGACGCTGGAACAGGCGCTGGCCGACCCGGCCTACGCGCGTGCGGACGGTTACCGCGGCCGTTTCGGGCCGAGCTGGCTGCACCGCTGGGCGATGGCTGAGAACAAGCCCAAGGACTTCTACGCCGGCGAGCCGGTGGTGCCGAAGTGGGTGCTGGAGCTGGCCGGCGAGACTTCGGAATGAACCGGAGCGGTCACCACCGGAAATCGAAACGGGGGCCGGAAGCCGGGGCGACGCAACGGTCCCAGTCCGTGCGCCGCCCCGGGGTCTCCCTGACGAGGAGGCGGCCAGTGTGGTGGCCGCCTGTCGCACGCAGCGAGACGGGGCGTCAGGCGCCCACCTGGCGCCGCACCGCGGCGATGTCGCGCACCGGTCGCACCTCGATGCAGCCGGTGCGCGTCCACGGGAACTCCTGGGCGATGCGCACGGCTTCTTCCATGCTTTCCGCCTCGATCAGGTTGAAGCCGGCGAGGACTTCCTTGGCCTCGGCAAACGGGCCGTCGGTGATGCTCACGCGAGCGCCGCGCACACGCACCGACTTGGCGGTGACGGGCGCTTCGAGCTGCTGGAAGTCGAGCAGGCAACCGCTCTCCTGCAGCTCGTCGGCATGGGCGAGGCAGCCGCGCATCATCGTCTCGTACTGGCCCGCGGGCAGTGCGTCGAGCAGGGTGTCATCGGTGTAGACCATCAGCAGATACTTCATCACGTCCTCGGCAGTGAGTCGGAACAGGTGGGGCAGGGAGGCCACTAGAGTGCCTGAGCGCGCCGCGCGTGGCGCAATGCAGCGCGGCACTTCATTGTCGATCGAACGCAACCATCGTGACAGCGCGCATTGGCCCGTTGATGGGATGATTCTTCCCCGTATTACCGGCTTATCGATGCGGGCGGCGCTGCCTAGGCTATGTCGCTCCCCCATACACCGGCCGGACGCCATGCTGACTCCCCGCCAAGCGCAATTCGCTTTTGTTCCACTCATGGTGACCGCGATGTCGGCGGTGATCAGCTTCGCCATGACCGCCATGCATCACGGCGCGGCCCCGGGCCTGGTGCAGGTCTGGTTGCAGCATTGGCCGGTGGCCTTCGTCGTGGCGCTGCCCACGGCCTGGGTGGTCGTGCCCGCCGTGCGCGCGCTGCTGGCCCGGCTGACGCGGACGGCCACCGCTGCATCAGGCCGCTCGTCCGGCGAGTTGGGTTGAGCGTGCAATCGCCGGCATGAACACGATGCCACGTCCTTCCGCCGTGCTCCGGTACGATGCGCCCGAGTTGTCGCTGCAAAAGGAACGCGGCATGCCGCCAGTTACCGATACGTCCATCATCGACATCCGAGGCCTGACAAAGACCTATGCGTCGGGGTTCCAGGCGCTCAAGGGCGTCGATCTGCAGATCCGCCGTGGCGAGATCTTCGCCCTGCTCGGGCCCAACGGCGCCGGCAAGACCACGCTGATCAGCATCGTCTGCGGCATCGTCAACGCCAGCAGCGGCAGCGTGCTGGCCGATGGCCACGACATCGTCCGCGACTTCCGCGCCGCGCGCAGCAAGATCGGGCTGGTGCCGCAGGAACTGTCGACCGATGCGTTCGAGAGCGTATGGGCCACGGTCAACTTCAGTCGCGGCCTGTTCGGCAAGCCGCCGAACCCGGCGCACCTGGAAAAGGTGCTGCGTGACCTGTCGTTGTGGGACAAGAAGGACAGCAAGATCATGGCGCTGTCGGGCGGCATGAAACGGCGCGTGCTGATCGCCAAGGCGCTGGCGCACGAGCCGCAGATACTGTTTCTCGACGAGCCCACCGCCGGCGTCGACGTCGAGCTGCGTCACGACATGTGGCAGATGGTGCGGCGCCTTCGCGAGAACGGCGTGACCATCATCCTGACCACGCACTACATCGAAGAGGCCGAGGACATGGCCGACCGCATCGGCGTGATCAACCACGGTGAGCTGGTGCTGGTCGAGGACAAGGCCACGCTGATGCGCAAGCTCGGCAAGAAGCAGCTGACCCTGCACCTGCAGGCACCGCTGCAACGCATTCCCGACGGCTTTGGCGACCGCCTGGAACTGGCTGAAGACGGCCACGCCCTGGTCTACACCTTCGACGTGCAGGCCGATGACACCGGCATCGCCGCGCTGCTGCGACGCCTCAACGAGCACGGCATCGATTTCAAGGACCTGCACTCCAGCGAGAGCTCGCTGGAGGAGATTTTTGTCAGCCTGGTGCGGCAGGGACGGGAGGCGCGGGCATGAGCCGGTTCATCGACACAGGACGTAGCCCGGGTAAGCGCAGCGCACCCGGGGGGGCGAGGTGGCGAGTCCCGGGTGTGGCCTTCGGCCTTGCACGGGCCACAACGCCGGCAGGTGCGGCATGAACCTCCACGCGATCCGCGCGATCTACAAGTTCGAGATGGCGCGCACCTTCCGCACGCTGATGGAGAGCATGGTCTCGCCGGTGCTGTCGACGTCGCTGTACTTCATCGTTTTCGGCGCGGCGATCGGCTCGCGCATGGGCGAGGTCGACGGCGTCAGCTACGGCGCCTTCATCATCCCCGGCCTGATCATGCTGTCGCTGTTGAGCGAAAGCGTCTCCAACGCCTCGTTCGGCATCTACATGCCCAAGTGGTCCGGCACGATCTACGAGCTGTTGTCGGCACCGGTCAACGCTTTCGAGATCGTGATCGGCTACGTCGGCGCGGCGGCGACCAAGTCGCTGATGCTGGGTGCACTGATCCTGGTCACCGCGCGCTTCTTCGTCCCCTATGAAATCGCGCATCCGTTCTGGATGCTGTGCTTCCTGGTGTTGACGGCGCTGACCTTCAGCCTGTTCGGTTTCATCATCGGCCTGTGGGCGGACAGCTTCCAGCGGTTGCAGGTGGTGCCGCTGATGATCGTCACGCCATTGACCTTCCTCGGCGGCGCGTTCTACTCGATCGGCATGCTGCCGCCGCTGTGGCAGAAGATCGCGCTGTTCAATCCGGTCGTGTACCTGATCAGCGGCTTCCGCTGGAGCTTCTACGGCATCGCCGACGTCAACGTCGGCGTTAGCGCGGCGGCGGTCCTCGGTTTCCTGCTGCTGTGCCTGACGATCGTCTGGTGGATCTTCCGCACCGGCTGGAAACTCAAGGCCTGAGCCGGATGGCGTCCGGTGCCGTAGTCGTCGCGGTGCCGCGTTCGCACTCGGCCAGACGATGGGCGAGGTAGCGTTCGAACAGCGTGGTGTGCAGGTTGTGCAGTGCCAGCTCGATGCGGAACGGCGTACGCGGATTGCGATCGAGCAGGCGCACGATGTGGAAGCCGACGGGCCGGATGCCCTGGCGGTGCACGTAGATGCGGAACTCGCGGAAGAACGGGTCCGCCAGCAGTGTGTCCAGACGTGCCACCGTGGCCTGTGCGGCCGGCGACAGCGACCGGCGCAATGCCGGGTCGCGCTCGTACAGCAGTTTCTCGTGGACGCGGTGGCCGTCCATCGCCAGAGTGCGCGCCAGCGCCCAGAGCTCGCGACTGCGCTCGTTGTAATACTCGAAGCCGTCGTGCGTGCGCAGCGCGTCGGCCGCGGCGGCGCTGACGTCGTAGACGACGAAGTTCTCGGCCTGGTTGTTGATGTCGTCCAGCGTGCTGCGGTCGAACACGTGATAGATGAAGCCGGGCAGGCCGGCAAACGCCTGCCGGCCCTGCGCCGCGGTCTTGCGCGCCCGGCCGTCGGCGGTCATCGCGCCGGCCTGCGAGCCGATCAGGATGCTGCGGGTGCGGCGCAGCTTGTTGAAGGTGCCGATCACGATCTCGTCGGCATCGAACTCGGCATCGAACGCGGCCGGCCCGTACAACTCGGCCTGGGTGGCGTACTGCGCGATCTGTCGGCCGACTCCGCATTCGGCGCGGACGTGCCCGCGGTAGAAGCCGGCGATCGCCGCCGAGTTACGGCCGATCGGCCGGTACCCGCGGCCGAACGAATAGATCCGCTCCCAGCCGTCGCGCGCCGCCCCGCCGGCGCCAAAACCGATCCAGCCCAGCTGCAGTGCGGAGAAACGGAAGCCGGGATTGGCCACCAACCGGTCGACGGCGCGGCGCGTGGCGTCGCCGAGGTCGAAGGCGTACGCGCACACCGTGGCCGGATGCTGCAGCAGCGCGGTGAGCCCGCCTTGAAACTGCGGCGAGGTCGTCGCAGCGGCTGGCATGTGGACGACCAGATCGCCGGCGGCGTGGGCCTCGGCGAGGCTGGCGCGCTGGCACGGCGTGCCGGCCGCCACCGTGAACGTGTCGCCTGTGCTGGCCAGGAAGCGCCAGCCCAGTCCGGCCAGCACTTGCGTGGCGCAGTGCGTCGGCACGGGGTCGGTCTGCGCCGCCGATGCGCCGCTGACGGCGAGCAAAAACCAAAACGACATGTGCAACAGGACGGGGGCCGGGTTCATCGCCTGCGGTCGTGATCCGTACACAGCGATCTTGCACAGTCCGGTGACGGCGCGCGATGAAGACCACCGGCCGATCGTGCCGGGGCTCCCGATCAGGAACCGTTGCGGTCAAGATAGGCGCCGGTTTCCGCTGACGAGCCTCCCATGCGTCCTTTGCTGCTGGCCCTGAGTTTGCTGCTGTCCGCGCCGGCAATGGCCGGCGACGCCGCCCCGGCCGAACTGCTGGCGATCGATGCGTCCTGGAACGAGCTGCGGCTGAAGTCCGACACCGCCGGCCTGGACCGGCTGATCGCCGACGACTGGTTGCTCACGCATTCCGATGGGCGCACCCAGACCAAGCCGGATTATCTGGAGGAACTGCGTACCCGCAGCCGCAGCAACCAGGCGATCGGCAACGAGGACGTGGTGCTGCGCCGCTACGGCGACACCGCGGTGGTGACCGGGACCAGCGTGCAGTCCGGGGTCAGCAAGGGACAACCGTGGAGCGGGCGCTTCCGCTTTACCCGCGTTTGGGTGCAGCGCGATGGGCAATGGCGCATGGTCGCCTCGCACTCCTCGCGCATCGCAGACGCCCCCTGAGGGCGGCGCTGCGGGCCGGGCGGCCGGTCGTGAGGCGGACCGGGCGTGCGGCAGCCGGACCGGTCAGGGGGTCGGCGTGATCTTCTTGAGCACCCAGGTCACGCCGAGTTTCTCGACGCGGCCACCGGATTTCTCGAACTTGGCGATGTCTTCGGAAATACGCTCGCTCTCGAAGCGTTTGTGCAGGTTGCCGTCGCTGCCGGTGGGAGGCTTGCGCGGCGCTACCTTGCTGCCGCTTTTCTTGGTGCCAGTCATCGAATCGCTCCTGCGAGGACGAACGCGCCTCGTCTGCGCACGGACGTCGCAGGGCGCGGCGGCCTGTGGCCACTATGCGCGCATAACGGCACAAAAGGGTGGAAAACGCAGGATTGCCACCGTGGGCGGCATGCTGGCGCGACTTACTTCGGGTCGAGGAAGTACGGCTCGACCGCGCCCTTGACCTTCATGGTCATTGGATTGCCGCGCCGGTCGAGTGACTTGCCGATCGGCAGGCGCACCCAGCCTTCGCTGACGCAGTATTCCTCGATGTTGGTCTTTTCCTCGCCGTTGAAGCGGATGCCGATGCCGCGTTCGAGCACGGTTTCGTCATAGAACGGGCTGCGCGGGTCGTTGGAGAGGCGGTCGGGGGGCGTGTCGGTGGTCATCGTGCGCTGGAGTCGGGCGACCGGTGGCCGCGTGCGGGCGCACAGGATAAGTGCGGCGACCACTTTTCGCACCGCGCCGGGGCCGGGTCAGCGTCCACCTGGAGCCCGGCGGCGCGGCTCAGGGCTGTTCGCCGCGCCCCTGGCGACGGGCGTTGGCGATCACCGCGCGGACCTGGGCACGGTCGCGGTGGCGCGAGATCGCGACCGCGCCCAGCGCCAGCGCCCGCTCGCGTAGCTGCGCCGGGACGTCGTAGTGGGCGCCGCTGGTCTTGTTCTGGAAGGCGCGGCGCGGCAGGCCAAGCCGCTCGGCCATGGCGTGCAGCTCGTCCAGGCGGTCGGCCATCAGGTGCGCCCAGCGCTGGTCGCGCCAGAGGTGGACGGCGTCGTCGACGTAGACCGTCATGGCGCAATCGAGGGGGGCATGAGGGGCAGAGGCTCCTTCGGGGCGGGGTGGTGGGCAAGGTTTCTGAACAAATATTCCCGGAATGCATTGCGTTTGGGCGCCATAGCGACTACCGTGCGCTGGCTGTGTTAGTCAAGGGTCACTGTGACCGTGACCCGATGTAGATCACGATTCACTCCATCGTTGCACCTCGCTTTCTCCTTGCAACCAGCTCAATGCCGCGAAAGCGGCCTCTCAACTACGTTCCAAGGAGTAAGTTATGTCGAACCGTGAAACCGGTACCGTCAAGTGGTTCAACGATGCCAAGGGCTTCGGCTTCATCAGCCGTGAGAATGGCGAGGACGTGTTCGTGCACTTCCGCGCTATCCAGGGCTCGGGCTTCAAGAGCCTGCAGGAAGGCCAGAAGGTCAGCTTCACCGTCACCCAGGGCCAGAAGGGCCTGCAGGCTGACGCTGTCCAGCCGCTCTGAACCATCCTTCGACGTCGCCTTGCGGCGATGTTGAATAGAAAAGCCCGGCTTCGGCCGGGCTTTTTCGTGGGCGCGGTTCAGGGCGTGATTCAGCGGCTCAGTCGCGCGCCACCCGCACCATGCGCTGCAGCAGGTGCTCGATCGCCGCGACCGCATCGGTGCAGCGGCCGAGGTGCACCGGCGAGGTCTGGATGATCGAGCTGCGCTTGGCGGTGAGCCAATGGAAGCGCGCGCGCTGCGGCAGCAGGCCGATCGGGCCGCTGCCGGGACCGCCGGCGCAGATCGCCGGGATCGTCGCCAGGTGGCGGCGCACGGTGTCGAGGTCGACCTGCGGGTCGAGTGCGAGCAGGCGCGCCTCGTCGAGCTCGATGCGCGCCTCCAGGTACTTGGCGCCGGCGCACGACACGATGATGCCGACGTTGATGAATTCCTCGCGCTCCACGCGCGGGACGACGCGGATCACCGCGTAGTCGTAGGTGTCAGGCGCGCGCACGGATGGCCTCCTCGACGAAGCGCTGGCGGTGCGCCAGCCGTTGCACGAAATGCTCGACGTAGGCGGCGCGGTGCGCGGCCGGGTCGGCCAGTGCGCCCTCGCCATCCAGCCACGACTCGGGCACCTGCGCCAGGATCGACTCGAACAGCGCGCGGTCGAGGCGCGGCGCCAGCTCGGCATCGGCTTCGACGAGGGCGTCGGCCAGCGGCAGCAGGACGTGGTCCTTGATCAGCGGGAAGGCGCTGTCGGCATGCGCGGGCGTGCCGTCCCAGCCGTGGTGGAAGTACAGCGCGGCGCCGTGGTCGATCAGCCACAGCCGCCGGTGCCAGACCAGCAGGTTGGTGTTGCGGAAGCTGCGGTCGACGTTGCTGACGAAGGCGTCGAACCAGACCACGCGCGAGGCGAGGCCGGCATCGGGCTGCTCGGCGACCGGGTCGTAGTTGACCGCGCCGGGCAGGTAGTCGAGGGCGAGGTTGAGGCCGGCGCTGGCGCGGATCAGGTCCTGGATCTCGGGGTCGGGCTCGGTGCGGGCGAGTTCGGGGTCGAGCTCGGCCAGCACGATCTCGGGGATGGGCAGGTCCAGTGCGCGCGCGAGCTCGCCGGCCACCAGCTCGGCGACCAGCGCCTTGGCGCCTTGCCCGGCGCCACGGAACTTGAGCACGTACAGTCCGTCGTCGTCGGCCTCGATCACCGCCGGCAGCGAGCCGCCTTCGCGCAGCGGGGTGACATAACGGGTGGCGGCAACGGTGCGCAGGCTCATCGGCGGCAAGAATAGCGGCGCGCCGCGGGTGAGGACAGGCGAATTGTGCATTTGCCTTTCCCGCGCTGCGATCACGCGGCACCATGGTCGTCGCCCCCGCGACTGCCGGCCCCTGCGATGAACCTGCCCGACCACGAATTCGACCCCGACGACAACTTCGCCGACGGTTTCGACCCCGACCGCGCCACCGACGATGACGAGGCCACCACCGAGGCGCTGGTCTGGCAGCTGCTGCTGCTGATCAATCCCGGCGACGAGGAGACGGCGCTGCAGCAGTTCAGCGCCTACCGCGACGCGCTGGCCGAGGGCGATGCCGACGACAGCGAGCCGGTATGGCTGCTCAAGGACGCGATTGACTGGGTGTCGGGGTTCCATGTCGACGCCGGTGACGCCGGGTCCTTCATCGACGCCGTCGCCGAGCTGGCCGCGCGCTGGAACCTGCGCATCGACTGGGGCGTGGACGATGCCGGCGACGACGACTTCCTCGACAGCACCGACGTGCCGGCGCTGATGGCCAACGCCTACGACCGCCTGCGCGAGCACGGCTACACGCTGTGGACCTGGAATACTGGTGGCGAGGTCCACGCCGGCTGGATCGCCCTGCAGCGCGATGACGAGGCGATGCAGGCGGTGGCGGCCGCGCTGGGCATCGAGCTGCGACCGGGCAGCGACGCGTTCTGACGCGCTGGCGGCAACCACGGCGCGGATCAAGCGCCGAGTTGTGGTTCGCTATTGATCCGGCCCGCAAATGGATCGTCGTAGGAGCGGCTTCAGCCGCGAGCCTTGGGTGGATTGCCCGATAGACACGTGAACAGCTCGCGGCTGAGGCCGCTCCTGCATGAAACAGAATTCGGGCCGGACCAATAGCCGCCGCCCGGCCTCACCAGGTGTCCTCAAGCATCCGCGGCTGGCTGGCCAGGTAGCCGCCGACCAGCAGCACCCCCAGGCACACGACCAGGAACGCGAACGGCCACAGCCAGCCGTGCGAGAGGTCGTGCAGCCAGCCGAACAGCAGCGGGCCGAGGCAGCTGAGGCTGTAGCCCAGCCCCTGCACGAAACCCGACAGCGCCGCCGAGCCGCCGGCGGTGCGCGTGCGCAGGTTGATCAGGGTCAGCGACAGCGGGAACGTGCTCGGCCCCAGGCCGAGCAGGGCCACCCACAGCAACGGCGCCGTCATCGGCGCCAGCAGCAGGCCGGCGAACGCGGCGATGTAGGCCACCGCGCAGGCGACCACGATCGGGAACGGATTGGCGATGCGCACCGCCAGCGCCGGCAGGAACAGCGCGCTGACCAGGCCCAGCGTCGAGAACAGCGCGACCATGCTGCCGCCCAGCGCGGGGCTGCCGCCGGCCTCGACCAGCAGCTTCGGCAGCCAGGTGAACATCGAGTAGGTGGTCAGCGAGGTCATGCCGAACATCAACGCCAGGCCCCAGGCCACCGGCGAGCGCCAGACCTTGCCGGCACGCGCCGGCACGGCCAGCTCCGGGGCCTCGTCAGCGGCGGTCACCGCGTGGTCGTGCGCCCGCGCCAACGCATGTGCCTGGCGCGAGTGGCCGTGGCGCTCCATCCACAGCACCGCGATCCACGGCAGCGCCGCGGCCGCGGCCACCAGCGACCACGCGCCCAGCGACACCTGCCAGCCGGCGGCCTGTGCCAGCGGCACCGCCAGCAGCGCCGGCAGGATCGTGCCGAGCTGCAACACGGTGATGTAGAGCGTGCTGACCGTGCCGACGCGATCGGCGAAATAGCGCTTCACCAGCGGCGGCAGCACCACGTTGCCCATGCCCATGCCCGACAGCGCCACCGCCGAGGCGACCAGCAGCGTCGTGGTGTCGCCGGCGAACGAGCGCGCGAGCAGGCCAACCGTCGCCAGCACCATCGCCAGCAACGCCGTGCGCTCCAGGCCGAGGCGGTGGGCGATGCCGGGCGTGGCCACGCCGAACACGGCGAAGGCCGCGGTCGGCACCATGCCGAACACGCCGGTCATGGTCGAGCCGAAACCGAAGGTCGCGCCGAGGCTGTCGAGCAGCGGCGTCAGCGAGGTGACCGCGGTGCGCAGGTTGAACGCCGACAGCACGATGCCGGCCAGCACCAGTGCGCGATCGCGCCAGAGCGAGCGGAGCTGCGGACGCAGCGGGATGGGGGCGGACGCATCCATGGGTGTGCGTGTTCCTTGCAAGACCGCGCCGCCGGACGGGATGACGGTGCGGTCGCCGCGATCCCGGATCCAATCCGGCATCGACAGGTGGGGGAGGTGGGCGGGATCTGCGCAGGGCGCGTTGCGATGTGGGCGGACAGCCCATCGCAGCAGTCGGACGCGAGTGTGCGCGACAACGCCGCGCGAGACCAGCGGCCGAACCGGCAACACTCAGTTCCATCGCGGTTTGGCCGCATCGGTACGACGCAGCCGGCAACAACGGCAAAGCGCCGTGCAACGCCGGCATCGCCAAGCGGGTGTCGAAACGACTTCAAGACGGCGTGAAGAAAGGTCGCATCAGCGGGCCTCATGTTGCTGAACCGGCCGGGCGTTCACCGCCGGTTCGTGCGCGGCACACAAGACTCGAAACCCCTGCAAGAAGGAGGACACGATGAAGAAGATCACCTCATTGAGCATGGTGCTGGCGTTGGCCCTGTCGGGCACGGCGCTGGCACAGGACGCGCTGACCGAGCACCAGGTGCGCGGCAAGCTCGCCGAACAGGGCTACACCAAGGTCAATGACCTCAAGTTCGGCGACGGCGTGTGGAAGGCCGATGCACGCAGCGCCGAGGGCAACCGCGTCGAGGTGCGCATCGACCCGGCGACCGGCAACGTGTACCCCGACGAGCAGATCGCCAACCTCAGCGAGGCCGACGTGCGTGCGCGCCTGGCGACGGCCGGCTACAGCAACGTCCACGACGTCGATTACGAGGACGGCCTCTGGAATGCCGAGGCTGACGACCCGGCTGGACGCGATGTCGAAGTGAAGATCGACCCGGCCACCGGCAAGGTGATCGGCAAGGAGAAGGACTGATCGCGCGCCAAGTGATGGACTGGCCACAGTGCGAGCGCCATCGCTTGGGTTATTGCAGCGGTCGGCTTCAATGACCCCTCTCCCATCGGGAGAGGGGTGGGTGAGGGTATGGCGAAGTCGCGATAGTTCCGACTTGCGCGGCTTCGCCGAACCCTCATCCGGCGCTACGCGCCACCTTCTCCCGGAGGGAGAAGGGATCAAGCTCTGCCACCTTCACGCGGTACGGGTGTTATCGGCCCCTTTGTGGGACTCATCTATAAAGTCCCCGGCTTTGCCGGGGGATACTCATTCGAGTTCGAGCTTGACCCGCACCTTGTCGTCCTTGACCTCGGCCTGCTGGTTGCCAGCAAGGAACACCCGCGCCGGATCGAGCGCGTCGCCGGCCAGCAGCGCTTCCTGCACCGCGGTCGCGCGTGCCTGGCCCAGCTTCACCAGTTCGTTGTCATCGACCTGGTAGCGCGGGCGCAGTTGCTCCTCCAACCAGGCGGTCTCGCCGTACTGGCGCGCGGCCTTGCGCTCCTTGCGGGTGCTGTCCTCGCCCGCTTCGGCCGCGACCTGCGCGGTCTCGGGCGGACGCGGTTTGTGGCCCAGCTCCTTGCGGTACAGGTCTTCCAGCAGGTTGAGCTTGTCCTTGCGCTCCAGCGTGGCGTAGTCGGGCGCGGCGCCGTCGTTGACCGTTGCCAGTGCGGCGACGAAGCGCTGCTGTGTCAGCGCGGCCGCATCGGCGGCAAGGGCCGGGCCGGCGGGGATGTCGAGCTTCAGTGCCGGCCGGTCCGCCAGTCCTTGCGCCAGCGCCGCCAATGCCGTCTTCGACGCCTCCGGCAGTTCGGCCGAGCCCGGCGCGAAGTCGACGAACTGCGCGTTCTCGGCGCCCTTGAACAGCGAGCCGATGAAGTCGAACGGCGCGGCGACGATCTTCACCAGCAGGTTCTTGATGATCTGCCAGACCACCGGCCACACCCGGAACGTGGGATCGTCGAGGCTGCCGGTGACCGGCAGGTTGAGGTCGATCACGCCTTTGCGGTTCTTCAGCAACGAGGTCGCCAGCCGGATCGGCAGCGAGACCTTGTCCTTGCTGTCGATAGCCTGGCCCCATTCGAGCTGGTCGATGATGACGTGGTGATCGGCGGCGAGCTTGCGGTCGTCGATCCGGTAATGCAGTTCGGTGGTCAGCTTGCCCTTGGCGATCGCGTAGCCGGCGTAGCGGCCGGAATACGGATTGAAGATCGGCAACTCGATGTTGCTGAACTTCATGCGCACGTCGGTGTGCTGGTCGTACGCGGCGACGTTGGTCTCGCCGTTGATCTCCACCGGCGAGAAACGGTTGATGACGTGGCCGTCGAGGTCGATCTTCGTCGGTTTGCCGCCGACGGTGGACACGCCGGTGATGCTGCCGCGCAGCGCCTGGATGTTGGCCTGGAAATTGGGTTCGATCGACAGGTCGGCGAAGCTCATCACGCCGTTGTCGAGCAGCAGCCGGCCGATTTTGATCGGCATTTCCGGGGCGCTGGCCATGGCCGGCGGCGCGGGTGTGCCGGTCGGCGCGGCGTCGCCGAACAGCGTGACCAGGTTGACGCTGCGATCCGGCGCGACGATCACGCGGGCGAACGGCTTGGTGGTGCGCACTGTGTCGATGCTCAGCGTATCGGGCGCCATCGTGTAGTCGACGCCTTCGGCCACCAGTCGGTCCCAGGACAGGAACGGCCGGCGGTTGGCGGCTTCGGTCAGGTCGAAACCGGTGACTGTGGCGGTGCCGGCGAAGCGCAGCTCCGGTCCCGGCGCCGGCTCGGGCTGCAGCGTCAGCGTGCCGTTGGCGGCGACGGCGCCGGACTGGAGCTGCAGCGCGGGATAGTCGGGCAGGTACGGCTTGACCTGCAGCAGCGGCAGTTTCGCCACGTCCACCTGCAGCTTGGCGGCGACGGTGTCCGGCACCACTTCGCCGCTGACCGTCAGCGGCGCCACGCCGTTGACGGTGGTCTGCAGGTTGAATGCCACCGGTTTGCTGAAATCCAGGCTCAGGCCGCCGGTGCTCAATGCCAGCGGCGCCAGCTGGAACTTCACCGCCGGCGTCACGGCGCGGTCTTCGAACGCCACGTCGGCCTGCGCCAGCTCGACCTTGCCCAGAGCGAACTGCCAGTCGTCACCAGCGCCGGTCGTGGCCGGTGTCGCCGTGGCCGGCGCCGTCGAGGCCGTCGTCGGCGGCGCCAGCAGGCGGTCGAGGTTGAGGCTGCCGTCGGCCTCGCGCCGGAGCTCCGCCTTGAGGCCGGTGACGTGCAGCGCGTCGATCGTCAGGCGCTGCTCGTGCAACACCAGGCGGGTGTTGTCGAGGCTGGCCTTGGGCAGCGTGACCCAGTCGCGGTCGATGCCGCTGGCGCGCAGGCCGAGATCGGTGGCGGTGATCCGGGGCAGCGTCGCCTCCAGGCGCATACCGGCCTGCGGCACGATGGCGAAACGGTAACTGCCGCTCAGGTCGAACGCGCCCTGGCTCAGCTGCAACGGCAGTTCGTCGCTGAAGAACTCGTGCACGCTGCGTGCCTTCAGCGCGGCGATCCCGAAACGGCCGTCGGAGGCCAGCGGCTTCAGCGACAGCCGCCCCGACCAGTTGAAACGTTCGCCTTCGTCGCTGCTCGCGGCCAGGCGGAAGCCGCCGCCGCCGGAGGTGGTGTGGAAGTTTTTGAGACTGAACTCGATCGGCGACAGCACCTTGCGCGGCTGCAGGCTGCGACTTTGGTCGGCGAAATCGACGCGGCCGCGGCGCACCGCCAGATCCTCGATCCACACGTGCGGCAGCGGTGCGTCCGGGGTGTCGGACTCGGGCGCCAGCTCGGCCAGGTTGAGCGAGCCGTCGGGGCGGATCAGCGTGTCGGCATAGGGCGCGTCGAGGTCGACCCGGGCGAAGGTCCAGGCGCGCTTCCACAGCGACTTCGCCTCGAAGTCGGCGAACAGGCGCTGCAGCGCGACCATGCGCTTGCCGCGGTCGCTGATCGCGATGTCGCGCACGTCGAGCTGGAAGTTGAAGGGGTTGAAGCGGATCTCGCCCAGTGCCAGCGACTTGTCGCGCAGCTCGGTGGCGACGAACTGCGTCGCCTGCGAGCGGATCAGCTTGGGCACCAGCCAGAAGCCGGCGAGCGCGTACAGGCCCACCGCCAGCACCAGCAGGGCCGGAATGACGAACAGCTTGCTACGGACGAACTTCGCCATTCCCACTCTCACCGTGATCCCTGTTCACATGATGCCTGCAGGATGGATTCGGGCGCTGTGAATGCCCGTCAGGCGACCTGCCGACGGCCCGGGCCGTTGGTCATGTGGCCGTGGCCGCGCGCGCTGCCTAAGATCGGCCGGTCGCATTCGTGGTTTCCCATCCGGTTTTTCCATCAGGTAGCCCATCCATGAAGTTTCCTGCCGTTTCCCTGCTGGCGTTGTCGATCGCGCTGGTCGTCCAGCCCGCGTCCGCGGCCAAACCGTCCGTGCCGACTTTCGATCCGCAGCGGCTGTCCGCCGACGTGAAGACGCTGGCCTCGGACGAGTTCGAAGGCCGCGGCCCGGCCACCGCCGGTGAAACCAAGACCGTCGACTTCGTCGTCGCGCAGATGCAGGCCGCCGGTCTGCAGCCGGGCGGCGACCTCAAGGACGGCCAGCGCGCGTGGACGCAGGCGGTGCCGCTGGCACGCGCGCAGATCACCGGCGCGCCGGTGCTGTCGGTCAGCGTGAAAGGCAAGGCCCAGGCGCTGACCCAGGGCGAGCAGATCGCCGTGCGCGCCGCGCAGGACGGCTCAGCCGCGGTCGATATCCGCAACGCGCCGCTGGTGTTCCTCGGCTACGGCGTCAAGGCGCCGGAGCGCAACTGGGACGACTTCCAGGGCGTCGACCTCAAGGGCAAGATCGCCGTGGTGCTGATCAACGACCCGGACTTCGAGTCGGGCCAAGGCGACTTCGGCGGCAAGGCGATGACCTACTACGGCCGCTGGACCTACAAGTACGAGGAAGCCGCGCGCCAGGGTGCGCTCGGCCTGTTGATCGTGCACGAGACCGCGCCGGCCTCGTACGGCTGGGCGACGGTCAAGAACTCCAACACCAACACCATGTTCGACGTGGTGCGCGACCAGCCCGGCGCGGTGCACCCGAAGCTGGAAGGCTGGATCCAGCGCGACTTCGCCGTCGACCTGTTCAAGCAGGCCGGCCAGGACTTCGACTCCCTGAAGCAGCAGGCCGCCACGCGCGGTTTCAAACCGGTTGAACTCAAGGGCGCCACGCTCAGCGCCAAGTACGATGTGCAACGCGAGATCATCACCTCGAACAACATTGTCGGCCGCATCGACGGCGCCAAGCGCCCGGACGAGACGGTGATCTACAGCGGCCACTGGGACCACCTTGGCGTCGGCCAGCCCGATGCCAAGGGCGACCGCATCTACAACGGCGCGGTCGACAACGCCACCGGCATCGCGGCGATGCTGGAGCTGGCGCGTGCCTACGCCAAGGCCCCCAAGCCTGCGCGCTCGGTGGTGTTCCTGGCCGTCACCGCCGAAGAGAAGGGCCTGCTCGGCTCGGAGTATTACGCCTCCAAGCCGCTGTACCCGCTCGGCAAGACCGTCGCCGTGATCAACATGGACGCACTCGACCCGCACGGCCCGGCGCACAATTTCACCACCTCCGGCAGCGCCAAGCAGGAACTGCTCGATCAGCTGGTGACCACGGCCAAGCAGTGGAACCTCGATTACGTCACCGATCCGAAGCCGGAAGCGGGCCACTTCTTCCGCTCCGATCACTTCCCGTTTGCCAAGCGCGGCGTGCCGGCGGTGTCGTTCGGCTCCGGCAACGACCTGATCGACGGCGGCACGGCCGCGGGCAAGGCGATCCAGGACGCCTACGTCGCCGACCGCTACCACCAGCCGGCCGACCAGTGGGAAGCCGACTGGTCGTTCACCGGTATGGCGCGTGACCTGCAACTGCTCTACACGGTCGGCCGCGACCTCGCCGATTCCGACCGCTGGCCGAACTGGGACGCCGCGTCGGAGTTCCGCGGCGCGCGCGATGCGAGTGTCGGCGAGCGCAAGTAAGTCCGGTTCGTTCGGGTTGCACGCAGCGGGCGAGGCTACGGTCTCGCCCGTTTTGTTTTCAGTAGTCCGGCTACATCACCCCAGCTTGCGCGCGGCGGCGTAGGCCAGCAGGTTGCCCAGACCGGTCACGCCCAGCAGCACCGCGACCACGCCCGGGGTGACCTCGCGCCAGCCGAACGCCTCGATCAGGCCAAAGCCCAGCCCGACCGCCAGCAGCAGCACGCCCCAGCGCAGCGACGCGTGGCGACGCTGTTGCGCTTCGGCCTGGACCATCGTGCGGATCAGCTCTTCCGAGCCGTTGCTGGCGATGATCTTGGCGCGGGTGCGGGCGTCGACCACCACCTTGATGGCGTAGACGACACAGATGAACAAGGTGATCGGGATCAGCACTTCGAAGTTCTGCATGGCGGCGCTCTCGTGAGGTCTGGTTCGTAGGGTCTGGCGCGGAAGATCGGCTTACGGCTCAGGAGATACGCCCGGCAGCAACCCGGTTGCAGCGGTGGCACGAAAAATCCGTTGCAACCGGTGGCGCCCCGGGCGTATCCACGGTGGCATGACCGGCCGATCCCGATGACCGCAAGCCCCGTGAGCGAAGACGACCGCCAGCTGGTGGAGGCCGTGCTGGCCCAGGTGCCCGGCGCGTTCGAGCGGCTCGTGCGCCAGTACCAGGGGCTGTGCTGGCACATCATCGCGCGCATGGTGCGCCAGCCCGAGGACACGCGCGAGCTGTGCCAGGAGGCGTTCCTGCGCGTGCACCAGTGCCTGCACCAGTACCGCGGCGAGAGCCAGCTGAAGTCGTGGATCGGCCAGGTCGCCTACTCGGTGGCCAAGCGCCACCTGGAGAAGCGCCGTATCACGCTTGTCGACCCAGCGGTCGGCGACGACGGGGACGGGCTGTCGCTGCTGGACCAGGTCAGCGATGGCTTCGACCTGGAGGCGGCCTGCGCCGACGAGGAGATCGCCCGCGGCCTGCACGCCGAGATCGAGGCACTGCCGCCGCTGCAGCGCACGCTGCTGACGCTGTATCACCTGGACGGAGTCCCCATCGTCGAGATCGCCCGCATCACCGGCCTGGCCGAGGGTACGATCAAGAGCCATCTGTTCCGGAGCCGGGCGCGACTGCGCGAGCGCCTGCAGGCCCGGATGGGAGTGACCGCATGAAGACACCGACACCGCATTCCGACGACCGCTTCGAGCGCGAATGGCAGGCGCAGGAACACGCGCTGGATCACGAGCGCCGCGGCCTGCCGCTCGATCCCGCCGATGCCCGAAGCAGCGAGTACCGGCTGATCGCCCGCGCGCTGCGCGCCCCGGCGATGGAGCCGCTGCCGCTGGATCTGGCTGCGCGGATCGTGCGCCACGTCAACGACGCGCAGGTGCTGGGCGAGCGCATCGAGCGCTGGCTGCTGCGCATCCTGACCGCAGCGCTCGCGCTGAGCGCGGCCGTCGTGATGGCGCGGTACGGTGCGAGCTGGGTACCCGCTTTTGTCGAATTGCTGCCGCAGGCCTCGGCGCAGACGACCGGCTGGACCGGCCTGCTGGCGGCTTGCCTGGCTGTCTCGTTGCTATGGCAGTGGGGTGGTCGCTCTCTGCGCTAGGCGGGCATGCATCCGGCTTGAGCACACGAGAAACGCCGCGCTGCCGGGACGTCTTCCGGGCAGAACAAGGCGGTTTCAGCCCCTGATGCAGGCGGCCTGACGCGGCATCACTTCAGCAGGGGCGCCAACGCCGTCCAGACGTGATCGCGCAGCTTCGGCTGCGCACTGGCGACCGGGTGCAGGTTGTCGGCCTGGTAGGCGCTGCGGTCGAGGGCGATCGGCTCGAGCAGGAACGGCAGCAGCGCGGTGCCGTGCTGCTTCGCCAATGCACTGTAGTTGTCGGCGAAGCCCTGGGTGTATTCGCGGCCCAGGTTGGGCGGCATGCGCATGCCGATCAGCAGCACCTTGGCGCCGGCGCCGGTGGCCGCGCGGATCATGCGGTCGAGGTTGGCGCGCGATTGCGCCAGCGGCAGGCCGCGCAGGCCGTCGTTGGCGCCCAGTTCGATCACCACCACGGCGGGCTTGTGACGCTGCAGCTCGCCGGCGATGCGCGCCGCGCCGCCGGCCGTGGTTTCGCCGCTGATGCTGGCGTTGACCACGCGCCAGCCGGGTTTGGTCCTGGCGACGCGGTCGGCGGTCAGCGCGACCCAGCCCTGCGCGGCAGCCAGGCCGTAGCCGGCCGACAGCGAGTCGCCCATCACCAGCACCGTGCGCGTGCCCTGGGCCGCGGCCGTTACCGGTGCGGCCTGAACGGTCATCAGCGCCGAAATCCACAGCGCCAGTAAACCGATGGCACATTGAACGCGGCGGCGCCATGCCGCATATCGCAATCCATCCAGACTCATTGACCGTCTCCCGATGATCGGTGAGGCATACATAGGGACGATCATGGCCGATTCCATCGCAACACACCCCACCTTGCCGCACGTTGCGGTTCAGCCATCGCTGGCGCTGCACGTGGCTGACCTGGGCAAGCGGGTGATGCTGCCGGGCGGCGAGCTGACCATCCTCGACGGCGTCGGCTTCTCGATCGCCGCGGGCGACACGGTCGCGATTGTCGGGGCCTCCGGTTCGGGCAAGAGCACGCTGCTGTCGCTGATGGCCGGGCTCGATACGCCCAGCAGCGGTGCGGTCACGCTCGACGGCGAGGTCTTGTCCGCACTCGACGAGGATGGCCGCGCGCGTGTGCGCGGCGAGAAAGTCGGCTTCGTGTTCCAGAGCTTCCAACTGCTGCCGTCGCTGACCGCACTGGAAAACGTGATGCTGCCGCTGGAGCTGCGCGGCGACCGCGACGTCCAGTCACCGGCGACGACGATCCTGGAGAAGGTTGGGCTGGGCCAGCGCCTGGGCCATTACCCGCGCCAGCTGTCCGGCGGCGAGCAGCAGCGCGTGGCGCTGGCGCGCGCGTTCGTGACGCGGCCGTCGCTGCTGTTTGCCGACGAGCCCACCGGCAACCTCGACACCCACACCGGCCAGGCGATCATCGAGTTGCTGTTCGAGCTCAACGCCGACACCGGCACCACCCTGGTGCTGGTCACCCACGACGAGCACCTGGCCTCGCGCTGCGGGCGCCTGCTGCGGCTCGACAGTGGCCGGCTGGTGGCGTCGTCATGAGGCTCGTGGCGCTGGCCTGGCGCCAGCTGCGCCGCGACCTGGCCGCCGGCGACATCCGCATCCTGATGGCCGCGCTGGTGCTGGCGGTGCTGGCGGTGACTGCGGTCGGTTTCGTCACCGATCGTGCCGAGCGTGCGCTGGCGATCGAGGCCAACCGCCTGCTCGGCGGCGACGCGGTGGTGCGTGCCGACGAGCCGATCGCCGGTGCGATCCGCGCTGCGGCCGATATGCCGCAGTTGCAGCGCACCGAGACGATGGAACTGCAGACGATGATCCGCGTCGGCGAGCGCTTGCAGCTGGGCGAGCTGCGCGCGCTCGGTGAGGGCTTTCCGCTGCGCGGCCACTTCCGCATCGTCGAGCGCAACGGCGCCGAACACGATGCGACCGGTGTGCCCGCACCCGGCACGATCTGGCTCAGCCGCGCCGGCGCCGACACGCTCGGCGCGCGCCTGGGCGACGCCATCGCGATCGGCGATGCGCGCTTCACCCTCGCTGCGCTGGTGGTGCAGGAGCCCGACGCGGCGCTCGACTACTTCAACGTCGCGCCCAAGGTGTTCCTCAACCTCGCCGATCTGCCCGGCACCGGCCTGGTGCAGGAAGGCAGCCGCATCCGCTACCGCCTGGTCGTGGCCGGCGAAGCGGCGGCGGTGGAGCGTTTCAGCGCCACGGTGCGTCCCGCGCTCGGCCGCGGCCAGCGCCTGGAGACCATCGGCGATGCGCGTCCGGAAATCCGCTCCGCACTCGACCGCGCCGGTCGCTTCCTCGGCCTGGCCGCGCTGGTGTCGGTGGTGCTGGCGGCGGTGGCGGTGGCGATGGCCGCGCGCCGGCACAGCGAGCGGCACCTGTCCGGCACCGCGGTGATGCGTTGCCTCGGCGCCAGCCAGCGCACGCTGGTCGGCATCCACGTCGGCGAGCTGCTGCTGCTCGGCCTGGTGGCCAGCACGGTCGGCGTGGCCCTCGCGTTTGGCCTGCAGTGGCTGGTCGGTGGCTGGCTGGCGCAGGCGTTGAAGCTGTCGATCCCACCGGCCGGTGTGTGGCCGGCGCTGCAGGGCTACGGCGTCGGGTTGGTGGTGTTGCTCGCGTTCGGCGCGCCGCCGGTGCTGGCGTTGCGACGCGTGCCGGCGTTGCGCGTGCTGCGCCGCGACCTCGACCCGACCGAGCCCAGCGCCTGGCTGGTCGCGATCACCGGGTTGGTCGGCCTGGGCGCGCTGCTGTGGTGGAAGGCCGGCTCGGCCACGCTCGGCATCGCCATGCTGGTCGGCATCGCCGCCACGCTGGCGGTGCTGGCGGTGCTGGCGTGGGGGCTGATCGTGGTGGTGCGGCGCCTGCGGTCGCGGCTGCGTGGCAGCCTGCGTTATGGCCTGGCCAACGTCAGCCGCCGCGCCGGCACCAGCATCGCCCAGGTGTCGGCGCTGGGCCTGGGCCTGATGGCACTGCTGCTGCTGACCTTCGTGCGCACCGATCTGCTCGACCGTTGGCAGCTCGCGCTCGCCAGCGACACCCCCAACCGCTTCATCATCAACGTGCAGGACGACCAGGTCGATGCGGTGCGCGCGTTCATGGCCGGACAGGGCATCGGTGCGCCGACCCTGTACCCGATGATCCGCGGCCGCCTGGTCGCGCACAACGGCCAGCCGGTGACGGGCGCTGACTACGCCGGGCAGGGCGAGCGCGCGCAACGCCTGGCCGAACGCGAGTTCAACCTGTCGGTGGCCGGTGCGTTGCGCGAGGACAACCGCGTCACCGCCGGCACCTTCTGGGGCCCGCGCAAGCCGGCAAAACCCGAGGTCTCGGTCGAGGAAGACTTTGCGCAGCGCCTGGGCTGGAAACTCGGCGACCGCGTCGCCTTCGACATCGCCGGGCAGCCGTTCGAGGCCACCATCACCAGCCTGCGCAGCGTCGACTGGGAAAGCTTCCGTCCCAATTTCTTCGTGGTCGCCTCACCCGGTGCGCTCGACGGCTACCCGGCCAGCCACATCACCGCGGTCAGTGTGCCGCCGCAACGCACGCGCTTCACCGCCGACCTGGTCGGGCGCTTCCCGAACCTGTCGGTGATCGACATCGACGCGGTGCTCAAGCAGGTGCGTGGCACCGCCGACCAGGTCTCGACGGTGGTCGAGGTGGTGTTCTATTTCTCGCTGGTCGCCGGCGTGCTGGTGCTGATGGCGGCGGTGAGCGCGAGCCAGGACGAGCGTCTGCTCGAAGGCGGGGTGATGCGCGTGCTTGGCGGCAGCCGTCGCCAGCTGCGGCTGGCGCAGGCCTCCGAGTTCGCCGCGATCGGCCTGCTGTCCGGCCTGACCGCGGCGATCGCGGCCTCGGTGCTGGCCGGGGTGATCGCCACGCGCGTGTTCGACCTGCCCTGGCAGGCGGACTGGCGCATGGCCGCGGTCGGTGCCGGTCTCGGCGTGCTGGCGGCGCTGCTGGCCGGGATGTTCGCGACCCGGCGCGTGCTCGATGCGCCGCCCTCGGTGACCCTGCGCGAGCTGCAGAACTGAAGCAGGCGCCGCCTCTATTGGAGCACCGCCTGCGGGCTGGCCTCGAAGCGGCGCGGGTAGTCGCGCTCTTGCACCACGCGCGCGATCTCGGCATCGGCCAGGTCGGGGGCCCCGTAGACCGCGTAGGCGATGGTGCCGTCGCGCACACCGATCTGGTGCAGGCGGTAGCGCGGGCGGCCGGCGCCGGTGTTATCGGGGTAGTGCAGGGGCGGCTCGGCGCCGTCGAGATCGAGTTCGCTGTTGTCGACGACACCGCCGACGAAGAGGGCGCGCATCGCGGTTCTCCTCAAAAAGGTTGGGACGATGGTGACGGTTGCGGTGTTGACTGGGCATGAAGCCGTTGTCGTCGACGCGAGCATGAACGCCTGCGCGAGCGCATCAATCACTGAAGATGTGACGATGCACGCGTGCGCGCAACCAGGCGCTCTGTGCCAGCAGCGCCACGGCTACCGTGACGGCGACCCCGGCCGCCACCCGAGCTCCGGGCGCCGTGGCGGCCGACTGCTGTACGTACGCGGCCGCCAGCCCCCACAGCGCCGCCAGCACGTAGCCCAGGTTGCCGTGCATGCGCGCGTTCAGCGTCAGCAGCAGCGCCGCGGCCGCGGCGTACAGCGCCAGGTTCCACGGCAGCATCCGCTCCGGCGACAGCAGCCGTTGCGCGACGATCACCTGCGCGGTGTTGAGAAACACCGCCAACGACAGCCAGCCGGCATGCAGTGACAACGGAAACCAGGCCCGCCATCGCAGCTGCCGCAGCGCCACGTGGTCGCGCGACAGCGTGACCGCGCAATAGGCCAGGCAGGCCAGCGCGAGCCAGATCACCAGTAACGCCGGCCAGAACAGTTGCTGCGAGAACAACGGCATCCACAATGCGGTGAAGGCGAAGCCGGCCGCCGCCGCCGGACGGGTCCGGGCCAGTGCGGCGTGGTCGTGACGATGCAACTGGGCAAACGCGAACACCAGGTCCCACAGGAAGATCAGTGCCCAGATCGCGAAAGCGTAATCGGCCACGTCCAGCAGGGTCGGATAACGGTCCGCAGTCGCGCCAATGCCGGGACCGAACGCCCCCCGCTGCGTGAACCACGCCATGACCGGCATCAGCAGCGCGGCCAGCACGACCAGGTAGCGCATCGGGCGATTCCATTCGGGTGTGTCCCAACCCTAACCCCGCGCCGCGTTAAGGCGGTGCGATGCGGCCGCGCGCAGGCGGCCGGCCAGGCCGCGTAAAATCACCGGCAATGAATGTCATCAACCGCTCCCGTGCACGCTGACACGGCGACCGACGCCGCACTGCAGACGCTGCTGCTGCCGTTTATGGAAGGCTTGCCGGTCGACGACGCGTCGGCAGGTGGACTGCTGTCCTGGCCACAGGCCGGCGGCGTCCTGTTCCTGCGCGCGCGCGATGGCTGGCCGTTGCACCAGCGCGCCTGGCCGGGCCTGGTCTGCGAGCAGAGCTTCAAGCCCGAGGCCGATGCGCTGCAGCGCTCCGGTCTTGTGCTTGCCGCCGATGATGACGATGACGAACGCCGTTACCCGCTGGTGCTGGTGCTGCCGCCGCGCCAGCGCGACGAGGCTCGGGCCCTGTTCGCGCGCGCGCTGGCGCGCTGCGCCCCCGGCGGCCGCGTGGTCGCCTGCATGAGCAACAACGAAGGCGCCAAGTCGGGCGAGACCGACCTGGCACGCATCGCCGGCCCGGTCGCCAGCCTGTCCAAGCACAAGTGCCGGGTGTTCTGGACCGCGCCGCTGCAGGGCGCGGCCGATGCCGGGCTGGCCGCGCAATGGCGTGCGCTCGATGCACCGCGGCCGATCCTAGACGGCCGCTTCGTCAGCCGCCCGGGCGTGTTCGCCTGGGACCGGATCGACGCGGCGTCGAAGCTGCTCGCCGAGCACCTGCCGGCCGACCTGAGCGGCCACGCCGCCGACCTCGGTGCCGGCTACGGCTTCCTGGCCGCGGAGCTGCTGGCGCGCTGCCCGGGCATCACCGCGCTCGACCTGTACGAGGCCGAGGCGCGGGCGCTGGAACTGGCACGCCACAATCTTGCAGGCGCCGGCGCGCGCGTCGCGCTCGGCTTCCATTGGCACGACGTCACCGCGGGCCTGCCGCAACGTTTCGACGTGATCGTCAGCAACCCGCCATTCCACGCCCAGGGCCGCGCCGACCGGCCCGACATCGGCCGCCGCTTCATCGCGGCCGCGGCGTCGGCGTTGCGGCCGGGCGGACGCCTGTGGCTGGTGGCCAACCGCCACTTGCCGTACGAGGCGGAGCTCGACGCGCGCTTCGCTCACGTGCGCACGGTCGCGCAGCAGCACGGCTTCAAGGTGGTCGAGGCTGTCGCTGCCCGCAGTGCCGGGGAGTCGCATGAAAAACGGGTCAAGCCAGGAAACCGATGACGCCATGAAAACCACGCCATGAGTATCACGCCATGAAGTTGATCAAACTCATCGCCAACCTTGGCTACGGCAGCCGCAAGGACGTCGCGGCGATGTTCCGCGAGGGCCGCATCACCGATGTGCACGGCGAGGTGCTGTACGCCGACGACAAGGTCGGCCACGACAGCATCCACATCGACGGCGCACCGCTCGATCCTCCCGCCGGCCTGGCGCTGATGCTGCACAAGCCGGTCGGCTACACCTGCTCGACCAAGGACCCCGGCCGCGTGGTCTACGACCTGCTGCCGCCGCGCTTCCGCCTGCGTTCGCCGCTGCTGTCGACGGTCGGCCGGCTCGACCGCGACACCAGCGGCCTGCTGCTGCTGACCGACGACGGCGCGCTGCTGCACCGCATCGTCTCGCCCAGGGCGCGGTTGGCCAAGGTCTACGAGGCCACGCTGGCGCACGACCTGCGCGGCGACGAGGCGGCGGTATTCGCCAGCGGCACGTTGCTGCTGGAATCGGAAACCACGCCGCTGGCGCCGGCGACGATGGCGGCGGTCGATCCACGCCACGCACGGCTGACGCTGACCGAGGGCCGCTACCACCAGGTGCGGCGCATGTTCGCCGCGGTCGGCAACCACGTCGAGGCGCTGCACCGCAGCCGCGTCGGCGGGCTGGCATTGGACGACCTCCCCGCCGGGCAGTGGCGTGCGCTCGGCGCACGCGACCTCGAGCGCCTGTTCGAGGGCGCCGCATGAGCGAGCACATGCCGGTGGCGTTCGCCCCGGCCGCGGTGCTGTTCGACATGGACGGCCTGATGATCGAGAGCGAGCGCGCACTGTTGCAGTGCTGGCGCCAGGCCTCGCAGCGACTTGGACTAGCCCTCGACGACGAGCTGTGGCTGTCGTTCGTCGGCCTGCCCGACCGCACCTGTGTCGAGCTGTTGCGTGCGCGTCTGCCGGAGCCGCAGGTGCAGGCGCTGCTGCAGCACTGCCACGCGCGCTATGACGTGCAGGTCGAGGCCGGTCTGCCGCTCAAGCCGGGCGTGCTGGAGCTGCTGGCGTTGCTGGCGCAGCGCGGTTTGCCGCGCGCGGTGGTCACCTCCACCCGGCGCGAGCGCGCACTGCAGAAGTTGCAGCGCTGCGGCCTGCTGGCGCACTTCGACACCGTCGTCACCGGCAGCGATGTCGTCCATGCCAAGCCGGCACCGGACATCTACCTGCTCGCGGCGCAGCGCCTGGGCGTGGCGCCGTCGCAATGCGTGGTGCTGGAGGACTCCGTGCCCGGCGTGCGCGCTGCGCTCGCCGCCGGCATGACCCCGATCCAGGTGCCGGACCTGGTGATGCCCGACGCCGCCGTGCGCGCGCTCGGCCACCGCATCGTCGATTCGCTGCTGCAGGCGCGGGCCTTGCTCGAGCCGGCGTTGACGACGGGGCCTTGTTGATCCGGCCCGAGTTTGTTTCATGTAGGAGCGGCTTCAGCGGCGAACTGTTCGCGTGTCTTCGGGGCATCACCCAAAGCTCGCGGCTGAAGCCGCTCCTGCAACGATCGACTTGGGGGCCGGATCATTACGGCGCCAGCAGCTTGCGCCAGCCGTCGAGGCCGAGCTTCTCCAGCGTTTCCAGGTTGCGCTCGACGATCACGTCCGGGTCGGGGTAGGCCTCGACCGCACGCTCGACGCTGGCCTCGCGCAGCAGGTGCAGGGTCGGGTAGGGCGAGCGGTTGCTGCAGTTGCCGACGTCGTCGATATCGGTGCCGGCGAACTGGTAGTCCGGATGGAAACTGGCGACCTGGATCTCGCCTTCCAGATCGAGCGCCGCGACCGCCTCGTCGGCGAGGTCGAGGAAATCGTTGTAATCGAGGAAATCCGCCAGCACCCGCGGATGCACCAGCAGCGTGGTGTCGGTCTGCTCGGGGTCGGCCTGCTGCAGCATGACCAGCTCGGCGGCGAGGTCTTCGAGCAGGGCTTCGGGCGTGGTCGCCTCGCTCAGTACGATGCGCACCTGCTGCTTGACGTACACGGCCTTGGCGAACGGGCACAGGTTGAGGCCGATCACCGCCCGCTCCAGCCAGCGACGCGTCGCGGCGATGGGGTCTTCGTTGTCAGTCATGACCGTTTGTCCTGAGCGTTCATCCTGAGCGTGTCGTCCTGGCGTGTCGGGCGTAGCCCGCGGGGTCGAAGGGTCAATCACGAAAGTTGTCGAACTGCAGCGGCTGCTCGAACTCGCTGGCCTTGAGCAGCGCGATTGCGGTCTGCAGATCGTCGCGCTTCTTGCCGATCACGCGCAGCTTGTCGCCGTTGATCTGACTGTCGACCTTGAGCTTGGCGTCCTTGATCGCACCCTGGATCTTCTTGGCCAGCTCGCGCTCGATGCCCTGCTTGATGGTGACCTTCTGCCGCGCGCCGGCGAGGTTGGTCTCGATGTCGCCAAACTCCAGGCAGCGCACGTCGATGCCGCGTGCGATCAGGCGCGCACGCAGGATGTCGGTCATTTGCTTGAGCTGGAAGTCGCTCGGCGCCGACTGCTGGATGACCTGGTCCTCGAGCACGAACTTGGCGTCGACGCCCTTGAAGTCGAAACGCGTGCCGAGCTCGCGGTTGGCCTGGTCGACGGCGTTGGTCAGTTCGTGGCTGTCGACTTCGGAAATGACGTCGAAGGAAGGCATGGCGGGCTCCGCAGGATCCTGGAACGGGCGCAAAGGGTAGCGCAAGCGCGCCCGTCGACCCAGCCGCGGCACGCTGCGTTGCCCGCAACCCGGCTGTGGCCCCAGGCCGGCGTCGCTAGACTGTCCGTCTTGCCCGAGCTGGATGCCCCCATGCTGACCACGCCCGCCTACGCCGTTGCCGACGCGATCTCGCCGCTGGCGCCGTTCACGCTCGAACGCCGCGCGCCGGGACCGCACGAGGTGCTGATCGACATCCTCTACTGCGGTGTGTGCCACTCCGACATCCACCAGGCCCGCGACGAGTGGGGCGGCTCGATTTTCCCGATGGTGCCCGGCCACGAGATCATCGGCCGCGTCGCCGCGGTGGGGGCACAGGTGACGACTTATAAGCATGGCGATGCGGTCGGCGTCGGCTGCTTCGTCGACTCCTGCCGGCGCTGCCCGTCGTGCCAGGCCGGCGAGGAGCAGTACTGCGACTTCGGCATGAGCGGCACCTACAACAGCTACGAGCGCGGCAGCGACGGCCGCTTCGACAAGACCCGGCCGACCTACGGCGGTTATTCGACCCGCATCACCGTCAACGAGGCCTATGTGGTGCGCGTGCCCGAGGCGATTCCACTCGATCGTGCCGCGCCGCTGCTGTGCGCCGGCATCACCACGTACTCGCCGCTCAAGCACTTCGGCGTGAAGGCCGGTGACAAAGTGGCGGTGGTCGGGCTTGGCGGGCTCGGCCACATGGCGGTCAAGATCGCCGCGGCGATGGGCGCGCAGGTCACCGTGCTGAGCACGTCGGAGTCCAAGCGAGCCGACGCGCTCGCGCTTGGCGCCAGCGACTTCGCCGCGACCCGCGACGGCAGCGTGTTCAAGAGCCACGCACGCCGTTTCGACTTCATCGTCGACACGGTTTCGGCCGAGCACGACTACAACGCCTACCTGGAGCTGCTGACGCTCGACGGCACCATGGTGCTGCTCGGCATCCCCGAGGCACCGGCACCGGTCGCCGCCGGCGCGCTGATCCGCAAGCGCCGGCGCCTGGCCGGCTCGATGATCGGCGGCATCCGCGAGACCCAGGAGATGCTGGACTTCTGCGCCCAGCACGGCGTCGCCGCCGACATCGAGCTGATCCCGATCGAGCGCGTCAACGAGGCCTACGAGCGCATGCTGCGCTCCGACGTGCGCTACCGCTTCGTCATCGACATTGCCAGCTGGGCCGCGGCTGCGCCGTGATGCCGCGACGCGACGCCTTCATCAGGACCCCGACCACGCCATCGGCCAAGGCGCTGGCATGAACCCGACCCGCGCCCGGCAGACCCGGGCGATGCTGACCATGCTCGTGGCGGTGGCGATGTTCGCGCTGATGGACGCCGGCCTGAAACAGCTCTCCGGTCATTACCCACCGTTCCAGGTGGCTTCGCTGCGCGGTGCGGCGTCGCTGCCGTTCGTGCTGGCGTGGGCGCTGGCAACCGTGGGTGTCGGCCCGCTGCTGCGCGTGCGCTGGTCGCTGCACCTGCTGCGCGGCGTGCTCGGGGTGGCGATGATGGCGTCGTTCGTCTACGCGGTGAGCCAGTTGCCGCTGTCGACCACCTACTCGATCTTTTTCGTCGCGCCGCTGCTGATCACCGCGATGTCGGTGCCGTTTCTCGGCGAGAAGGTCGGGCCGCGGCGCTGGACCGCCATTGGCATCGGCCTGATCGGCGTGCTGGTGCTGCTGCGGCCGACCGGCGAAGGCCTGATCAGTCTGGCCGCGCTGGCGGTGCTGGTGGCGGCGATGATGTACGCGGTCAGCGCCATCACGGTACGCGTGCTGGCGCGCACCGACAGCACCCAGTCGATGATGGTGTGGCTGATGGTGATGATCGCGCTCGGCGCCGGCGCACTGGCCTGGCCGCAGTGGGTGCCGCTGCGCGCCAGCGACGGCTGGCTGATCCTCGGCATCGGCATCGCCGGCGCGCTCGGCCAGTACGCGATCACCGAGGCCTTCCGCCTCGGCGAAGCCTCGCTGATCGCGCCGCTGGAGTACACCGCGCTGGTCTGGGGCGTACTGCTCGACCTCACGCTGTGGGACGTGCTACCCGATGCCGTCACCTGGCTGGGCGCGGGCATCATCATGGCCAGCGGCTTCTACCTGTTGCGCCGCGAACGCGTGCACGCCGAGGCTGAGCACCCGTAGCGCGCAGCGCGCACGCTACCGCGATCAACCGCCGGTGCTGGCGCTCAATGCGGCATTCAAGGCGGCGTCGCCGCTGACCAGGTCCTGCCAGCGCAATTCGTGGCCGTTGCGGCGGCCCTTCTCGACCAGCTTCAGGCCGTCGGCGTCGATGGTCAGCGTGAAGGGCCGGTCCTCGATCAGGATCTCGCGACGCAGCGGTTTGTCGAGCTTGGTGGTCATGGGGGGCTCCGCGTGTGGATCAGTGGCGACCCTAGCCGCCGCAGGTGAGCACCGTGTGAACGGCGCCAGCCACGCCCACGCGACCCAAACGAAGACGGGCCCCTTGCGGAGCCCGTCGGGTGCTGTGGGTGCCGGTACAGGCTTAGATCGGTGCAGGCTTAGAAGCGCGCACCCAGGCCGACGCCCAGGATGACCGGGTTCAACTCGGCCTTGCCGGCGTTGACGCCGTCGATCATCACGTTGGGCTGACCGCTGGTGTCCTGCAGGTAACGCACGTCGGCGCGCGCGAACCACGTCGGGTTGATGTTGAGGTCGACGCCGGCGGTGGCCATCGCGCCCTTGGCGGTTTCCACGCCGATGCGCTGGCCGGCGAGGGCGCCGGTCGGCTCGGCCTGTTCGCCGTCGACGTTGGCCTCGAAGTAGCCCAGGCCCACGAACGGACGCACGATGGCGTCGGCGTTGCGGAAGTGGTACTGGCCGCTCACCGCGTACGGCTGGCTGTCGACGCTGGCGACCTTGCCGTTGCCGGTCTTGACGCGATGACCGAACTTGTCGGCCGCGCCCCACGCCTCGACGGCGATGTTGTCGGTGATGTACCAGCTCGCGCTCAGCGTGGCGGCACCGTCGCCGTCGACATTGCTGCGCTCGCCGGCGATGCTCGGGTTCTTGGTCGGCTCGGACAGGGCGTAGCCGCCGACGACGGCGAAACGCTTGCCGCTCGCGGTGCTGGCGTAGCTGTCGCTGGCCGTGGTGTCGGTGCTCGCATCCTGAGCGAAGGCGGCCGGGGCAGCGGCCAGGGTGGCCAGTACGGCCAGGGTCAAATGACGAAAACGCATCATGGAGAGGACTCCTCGTTATAGATTGATGCCTTGGGGGAGGCGCGCACACCCTAGCCGCCGTTGCATGAACCTCGCTTGCAACGCGATCGCATGCGGCGGAACTTTTCCTGCGGCGGGTGCCAACGGGCGTGCGCGTAGACACGACCCGCATGAACATCACTTGACCGGGTGATTGCGCGCCACCGCCGATGCCCGCGAGGCCGCGTCGTCACGGAAGGAGCGCGCGGCTGGCGGACGCCGCGACGGGCACAGGACAGCGGCCCGGCGCCGCGGCAAGATAGGCGGCAGTCCACACCGTCCGGAGTCACCATGCGCCGTCCGTTCGTGCTGACCGCTTTGACCCTGGCCTGCGGCAGCGCGCTCGCCGCGCAGGTGGGCGTCGCCGCGTCCTGCCACATGGAGAGCGACTACGACCTCAGCATCGACGAGCGCAGCGTGATCCTGACCCGCGACAGCGGCGCGCCCAAGGCCATCGTGATGCGCCAGGGACGGTTGTTTGTCGATGACCGCTGGGTGACGCTGAGCGCGGACGACCGCCAGCGCATCGCCGATTTCGAGCTGGGCGCGCGCGCGGCGATGCCGGAGGCGCAGGCGATCGGCCGCGACGCCGCCGACATCGCCTTCACCGTGCTGGGCGAGGTCGCCGCCGGTTTCAGCAGCGACCCCAATGCGGTGCAGACAAAGGTCGACAAGGCACGCAGCCAGATCGACGCACGCCTGGCGCGCGCGGTCACACCGACCCGGTTCAACGGCCGCGACCTCGGCGACGGCATCGGAGACGCGGTCGCCGAAGTGATCCCGAGCATGATCGGCGACATCGTCGGCGGCGCCATCAGTGCCGCCTTCAGTGGCGACGCCAGCCACCTCAAGCGCATGGAAGACCTCGACGGGCAGATCGAGGCGCGCGTCGAGCCGCGCGCGAAGGCGCTGGAGCAACGTGCCGAGCGCCTGTGCCAGCGCATGGTCGAGCTCGACCGGATCGACAACGCGCTCGAGTTCCGCCTATCCGACGGCCGGGCCCTGGACTTGCTCGAAGTCCGCGCCGAGGTCAGTGCGCCCGGCAAGGACGACGCCGGCCAACGCGAGGCGCCTGCGCCGGATGCCGGCAACGGCTGAGCAGGCGATACCGTGACGTATGTCGGACGCGGTTGGCGCGGTGGCCGGCAACCAGCACAATAGGGTTTTCGCGCAATCTTCTGCGGAGCCCCCCACATGACTGAGTTGAAGGAAGCACGCGTCCCCGACATCGGGGATTACGACGGCGTGCCGGTGATCGAACTGCTGGTCGCGGTCGGCGACACGGTCAAACAGGACCAGGGTCTGGTCACGCTGGAGTCCGACAAGGCGACGATGGAGGTGCCCGCGCCGTTTGCCGGTGTCGTGCGCGAGCTCAAGGTCAAGATCGGCGACGCACTGGCCGAAGGCAGCGTGGTTGCGCTGATCGAGCCGAGCGAGGCCGTCGCTGCACCGGCAGCACCTGCCGCCGCACCGCCGCGTGCCGAACCGGCCGCGCCCGCACAGCATGTCACGGCCGCTGAAACCGCGACCCGGGTCGAGCCGGTGGTGGTGCCGCAGCAGGCCGACCGCATCGCCCAGGCGTCGATCGACGCGGCCCGGCCGGGCACCGACCCGGAGGCGATGCCGCCACGGCTTTCAAACCCGGTGTCGCCGCCGGTGGCGTTCAACGCCGACGAGCTGATGCCCGACAAGGTGCCGTATGCGAGCCCGGCGGTGCGCCTGTTCGCGCGCGAGCTCGGCGTCGACCTGGCGCAGGTCGCCGGCAGCGAGCGCGGTGGTCGCATCAGCAAGGACGACGTGCAGAAGTTCGTCAAAAGCGTGCTGTCGGGCCAAGGCGGCGTGGCCGCCGCGGTGCCGGCGGCGACTGGCGGTGGTCTGAGCCTGCTGCCGTGGCCGAAGGTCGATTTCAGCAAGTTCGGCGAGATCGAAACCAAGCCGCTGACCCGCATCCAGAAGCTGTCCGGCGCCAACCTGGCGCGCAACTGGGCGATGATCCCGCACGTCACCCAGCACGACGACGCCGACATCACCGACCTGGAAGCGCTGCGCGTCGCGCTCAACAAGGAAAACGAGGGGCGTGCTGGTAACAGCCCCGGCATCAAGCTGACCATGCTCGCCTTCCTGATCAAGGCCTCGGCCGCCGCGCTGCACAAGTACCCGACCTTCAACGCCTCGCTCGATGCCTCGGGCGAGAACCTCACGTTGAAGAAGTACTTCCACATCGGCTTCGCCGCCGACACGCCCAACGGCCTGGTCGTGCCGGTGGTGCGCGACGTCGACAAGAAAGGCGTGCTGCAGATCGCCCAGGAAACCGGCGAGCTGGCCAGGAAGGCGCGCGACGGCAAGCTGACGCCGGCCGAGATGAGCGGCGGCTGCTTCTCGATCAGCTCGCTCGGCGGCATCGGCGGCACCGCGTTCACGCCGATCGTCAACGCGCCGGAAGTGGCGATCCTCGGCGTGTCCAAGTCGGCGATGCAGCCGGTGTGGAACGGCGAGAAGTTCAAGCCGCGCCTGATCCTGCCGCTGTCCCTGAGCTACGACCACCGCGTCATCGACGGCGCCGCCGCCGCGCGTTTCACCGCCACCCTGGCGCAGCTGCTGGCCGACATGCGGCGCGTGCTGCTGTGAACCGGCGCGCCCTGTGCCTGCTCGCCGGCCTGCTGGCGGGGCAAGCTCTATTGGCGCCGCCAGCGAGCGCCGCCGACGACTGCCGGGTCGACCTGGGCCGTGGCTGGCCGCCGGCGACCGAGAACTACGGTTCGACGGTCGAGCAATTGTTCGCCGGTACGGCCAGGAAGCCGGTGCTGACGCTGACCCGTCTGCCGTTGCGCGGCGTTGAAAGCGGCCTGCAGCTGTTCGCCGGCGAAGACGATGCCGACTGGTGGCTGCGCTACAGCACCGCTGACGAGCGCGTCTCGGCCTGGAGCGGCGGCCGCCTCGAACTGCGCACCGCGCGGCCGCCCGAACAGGTCGAAGTGCCGATGCCGGCCGCGCTGGGCCGGCGCGTCGTCACCGAGTGGCAGCGCACCCTCGGCGCGCTGACGCCCCAGGACCGCGCCGCCGAATTCTTTGATGACGAGGTGCTGTTGTTCGTGGTCGACGGCCTGCGCGTAAGCGGCCTTCAACCCGGCTGCGGCCCCGGCGAGGAGCTGATGCAGCAGCTCGAGCTGATGATCGACGCCACTGGCGACGACGAGGAAGACCGCGCCGAGCGCTGGCTCAAGCTCGGCGAGTCGCTGGACCAACTGGAACAATCGCTCGCCGGCGCCGCCGGCTGAAGCGCAGGAGAAACGCATGGCCCCCATTGAAGTGAAGGTGCCGGACATCGGCGATTACGACGGCGTGCCGGTGATCGAATTGCTGGTCGCGGTCGGCGACACGGTCAAGCAGGACCAGGGTCTGGTCACGCTCGAGTCGGACAAGGCGACGATGGAAGTGCCGTCGTCGGCCGCCGGCGTGATCAAGGAGCTCAGGGTCAAGGTTGGCGACAAGGTCGCCGAGGGCGCGGTGATCGCAATTCTTGATAGTGCGGGCGCCACCGCCGAGGCACCGGCGAAGCCCGCGCCCGCCGCGGAACCGGTCAAGCCGCCGGTCGCGCCGTCGCCGGCCGCACCTGCCAGTGCCGCGGCCAAGCCCGCGCTGGGCACCGGCAAGCCGGCCGACATCGAATGCCACATCGTGGTCATCGGCTCCGGTCCCGGCGGCTACACCGCCGCGTTCCGCGCCGCCGACCTGGGGCTGGACACGGTGCTGGTCGAGCGTTACGAAACGCTCGGTGGCGTCTGCCTCAACGTCGGCTGTATCCCCTCCAAGGCGCTGCTGCATGCCGCGGCCCTGATCGAGGAGGCCGCGCATTCCGCCGAGATCGGCGTCGATTTTGGCAAGCCGAAGATCAATCTGGACAAGCTGCGCGACTTCAAGCAGAACAAGGTGGTCGGCCAGTTCACCAAGGGCCTGGCTGGCATGGCCAAGCAGCGCAAGGTGCGCACGGTGCAGGGCGTGGCCAGGTTCGTTTCGCCGCATGAGCTGGAAATTGCCGATGCCAATGGCAAGACCCAACTGCTGCGTTTCGAACAGTGCATCATCGCCGCCGGTTCGCAGGCGGTGAAGCTGCCGAACTTCCCGTGGGACGACCCGCGGGTGATGGACTCCACCGACGCGCTGGAGCTGGCGGAGGTGCCGAAGCAGTTGCTGGTGGTCGGCGGCGGCATCATCGGCCTGGAGATGGCGACGGTGTACCGTGCGCTCGGCAGCGAGGTCACTGTGGTCGAGTTCATGGACCAGCTGATGCCCGGTTCCGACAAGGACCTGGTCAGGCCGCTCGCCGAGCGCCTGAAGAAGCAGGGCGTGGCCGTGCACCTCAAGACCAAGGCGGCCAAGGTCGAGGCGTCGAAGAAGGGCCTCACCGTGTTCTTCGAGGGCGCCGACGCGGGTCAGGTACCGGCGCTGGAGTCGGGCACCTTCGACCGCGTGCTCGTGTCCGTGGGGCGTGCGCCCAATGGCGGCAAGCTCGACGCCGACAAGGCCGGCGTGCAGGTCAGCGAGCGTGGCTTCATCGCGGTCGACCGGCAGATGCGTACCAACGTGCCGCACATCTTCGCCATCGGTGACCTGGTCGGCCAGCCGATGCTGGCGCACAAGGCCACGCACGAGGGCAGGCTCGCCGCCGAAGTCGCTGCCGGCGAGAAGAAGGAGTGGGTGGCGCGGGTGATCCCGTCGGTCGCCTACACCGACCCGGAAATCGCCTGGGTCGGCGTCACCGAGACCGAAGCCAAGGCCAAGGGGCTGAAGGTTGGCGTCGGCAAGTTCCCGTGGGCCGCGTCCGCGCGCGCCGTGGGCATCGGTCGCGGCGAGGGCTTCACCAAGCTGATCTTCGACGAAGCGACGCACCGCATCGTCGGCGGTGCGATCGTCGGCGTGCACGCCGGCGACCTCATCAGCGAGGTCGCGTTGGCGATCGAGATGGGCGCGGAGGCCGCCGATATCGGCCACACCATCCACCCGCACCCGACCCTGAGCGAATCGGTCGCCATGGCCGCGGAGGTGTACGAGGGCACCATCACCGACCTCTACATCCCGAAGAAAAAGACCTGACCACGCGATAGCCAATCAGCAAAAAGCCCCGGTCATGCCGGGGTTTTTTCTTGGGCGCGGTATTCATGCCGGGGCGTCATTCGGCAGGCCGGAAAAGGCGAAGCCCCGGCGGAGAGTCCGGGGCTTCGGAGGGCCCACCGCAGCTTTTGCCATTGACGAGGAGAGAGTGGCGGAGGGCGTCGGGCAATAAGACCGGCCGCTGCGCGAAAGGTTCCGCACGACACTCATCGCGATGCGCGCTGCCTGTTCAGGCCGGCACGCCGGGGCTGTTGATCGCGCGGCTGCGCCGCTGCTCGATGCGCTTCCAGATCTTCTCGTGGAAGTGGAAGGCGACGGTGTTGCAGGCTGGCTCCACCAGCGCCAGCGCGCCGCCGACCCAGACACTGCCGGTCATCAGGTAGCCAACGGCGAAGGCGACGATGAAATGGACCGCGGCAAAGCTGAGTGTCTTGGTCATGGTCGGGCTCACAAATGAGATTCGTTCTCAATTGTGAGCGAGGCGTGGCCTCTGGTCCAATCGGATGTTTGCGGCTATATCGATAGATTGTGGCTATCGAACTGACGTTGTTCGGCGCGCGGCTTTTCCGGGTAATTGAAAGGCCATGGCGGGCCGCCAGGCTGGCGCCATAGGCGATCGATGGCGCCGGTCGGGAAAATATCCACCATTCCAGATGGCAGTGACGGTCGGCGGTTGCCGGCTTGCCAGTCGCGTTCTATACTTTTGCGGCTCAACCGGGCGCTTTTGCGCCTGCCCCAGACCGACGAGTCCCGCGTGCACGATCCATTGTCCGCAGGCCGCCGGCTGGCGTCGCGCGCGACTGCCTGGCAGGCCGGCGCGACGGCGCTGGTCGCGCTGGCCTTCCTCCCCCTCGGGGTGCCTTCGGCGCTGGCGGCGGCGGTCGGCGGTGGCGCGATCGTCGCAGGCGGACTGGTGGCGGCCCTGATGGCCCTGAGCGGCGGTGTACAGCCGGCCGGGATGGCGATGGGACGGCTTCTGGCCGGGGTGATGTTGAAGTGGGTGGTGGTGTTTGCAGTTTTAACGCTCGGCCTGGCCGGGTTCAAGCTGCCGCCACTGCCAATGCTGGGAGGGGTGCTGGCGGCAACGCTGGCCTTCGTCCTGGCCAATCTTTTGAAACGATAAGGTGTCTTTTCGTGAGTGAACAGACCGGTTCGGGCGGCCTGAACGAATACATCCAGCATCACCTTACGCAGAACGCGATCGAGGTGGGCGGTGGTGCTTTCCACATCGATACCTGGGTGGTGTCGCTGGTGCTCGGCCTCGTGTTCATCGCGTGGTTCGGCTACTTCGCGCGCAAGGCCTCGGCCGGCGTGCCGAGCAAGGGCCAAGCCTTCGTCGAGCTGATCCTCGAGTTCATCGACGGCCAGGTCAAGGACAGCTTCCACGGCGACCGCCGTTCGCTGACCCCGCTCGCGCTCACGATCTTCATGTGGGTCGTGATGATGAACTGCATGGACTTGCTGCCGCTGGATCTGCCGGGCTGGCTGGTCAAGACCACCGCCGGTGCCGAAGTCGCGCACCACACCTATTTCCGCTGGGTGCCGACCGCCGACCTCAACACCACGCTCGCCCTGTCGACGGTCGTGTTCTTCCTGATCCTGTACCACTCGATCAAGGCCAAGGGCGGTTTCGGCTTCGGCAAGGAACTGCTGACCGCACCGTTCCACGCGCACGGCACCGGCGCCAAGATCGCGCTGGCCCCGGCCAACCTCGGCCTCAACGTCATCGAATACCTGGTCAAGCCGGTTTCGCTGGCGATGCGACTGTTCGGCAACATGTACGGCGGCGAGCTGGTGTTCATGCTCATCGCCGGCCTGCTCGGCGGCAGCCTGCTGATGTTCGTGCCGGGCGTGCTGTTCAATACCGCCTGGGCGATCTTCCACATCCTGATCGTGCTGCTGCAGGCCTTCATCTTCATGATCCTCACCGTCGTCTACATCGCCGGCGCGTACGAGAGTCATTGATCCGCGTTCCACCTTTTCCGTTTCATCTTTCCTTTAGTCCAAACCCAACGTTTCAGTAGGAGAAAACCATGGAATTCATCGCCAATGTGCAGGGCCTGACCGCGATCGCGATCGGCATGATGGTCGGTCTCGGTGCGATCGGCGCTTGCCTCGGCATCGCGCTGATGGGCTCGAAGTTCCTTGAGTCGGCCGCGCGTCAGCCGGAGCTGGTGCCGATGCTGCAGGGCCGCATGTTCCTGCTGGCCGGCCTGATCGACGCCGCGTTCATCATCGCGCTGGCCGTCGGCCTGCTGTTCGCCTTCGGCAACCCGCTGCTGGGCGCGCTGCAGACCGCTGCTGGCGCCTGATCCAGTCGATTGAACCGCTGAGTCGTCCGGCCTGCCGGACGACTCTCCCGGGCGTTCGCGCCCGCAGCGTCCCTACGGAGCTGTCATGAATATCAACATGACCTTCCTGGGCCAGATGATCACGTTCGCGTTGCTCATCTGGTTCACCATGAAGTTCATTTGGCCGCCCCTGAACAAGGCGATCGAAGAGCGTCAGCACAAGATCGCCGAAGGCCTGGCCGCGGCTGAGCAGAGCCAGAAGAACCTGGCCCAGGCCCAGCAGAGCGTCGATGCCGAGCTGCGCGCAGCTCGCACCAAGGCCAACGAGATCATCGAGCAGGCGCACCAGCGTGCCAACCAGATCGTCGATCAGGCCAAGAGCGACGCCATCGTCGAGGCCACGCGCCAGAAGGCGCTGGCCGATGCCGAGATCGCCGCATCGGCCAACCGTGCCCGCGAAGACCTGCGCAAGCAGGTGTCGACGCTGGCCGTGAGCGGTGCCGAGAAGCTGCTCAAGCGCGAGATCGACGCCAACGCCCACAAGGCGTTGCTCGACGAGCTGGCCGCAGAGATCTGATCGGACAGCCCCCAGCGATGAGCCAGAACCTTACCCTCGCCCGTCCGTACGCCCGCGCCGCATTCGCGTTGTCGCGTGACGGTGGCCGCTCCGCCGCGTGGTCGCAGGCACTCGCCTTCGCCGCGCGCGTCGCCGCCGATCCGCAGGCGCAAGCGCTGCTCGGCCACCCGCAGTTGTCGACGGCTGATGCCGCCGGCCTGCTGGTGGTTGACGGTGCCGACGAGGCGTTCACGCGCTTCCTCGGCCTGCTCGCCGACAACCGCCGCCTGCCATTGCTGCCGGAAATCGCCGGGCTGTTCGAACAGCTGCGCGCCGACGCCGACCGCGTGATCAAGGCCAAGGTCACCGCCGCCAGCGAGCTGCCGGCTGCCGAACTCGAATCGATCAAGGCCGCGCTGGTCAAGCGCTTCGGCCGCGAGGTCGAGATCGAAACGGCGGTTGACGCCTCGCTGATCGGTGGCGCGGTGGTCGATGCCGGTGAAGTGGTGATCGACGGCTCGCTCAAGGGCAAGCTCGCGCGCCTGCAGACCGCGCTCGCGGGCTGACCGGCACACAACGAATCAATAGTTACCTCCGGCGGCGACGCCGGGCACAAGGGAAATCCCCATGCAAACCCAGCTCAACCCGTCCGAAATCAGCGAACTGATCAAGACCCGCATCGAGAAGGTCAAGCTGACCGCCGAAGCGCGCAACGAAGGCACCGTCACCTCGGTATCCGACGGCATCGTGCGCATCTACGGTCTGGCCGACGTGATGCAGGGCGAAATGATCGAGCTGCCGAACAACACCTTTGCGCTCGCGCTGAACCTCGAGCGCGACTCGGTCGGCGCCGTGGTCCTGGGTGACTACGAGAACCTGCGCGAAGGTGACGTGGCCAAGACCACCGGCCGCATCCTCGAAGTGCCGGTCGGTCCGGAGCTGTGCGGCCGCGTCGTCAACGCGCTGGGCGAGCCGATCGACGGCAAGGGCCCGATCACCGCGACCCTGACCGCGCCGGTCGAGCGCGTGGCCCCGGGCGTGATCTGGCGCAAGTCGGTCGACCAGCCGGTGCAGACCGGTTACAAGACCGTCGACGCGATGATCCCGATCGGCCGCGGCCAGCGCGAGCTGATCATCGGTGACCGCCAGACCGGCAAGACCGCGCTGGCGATCGACGCGATCATCAACCAGAAGGGCACCGGCATTAAGTGCGTGTACGTGGCGATCGGCCAGAAGGCCTCTTCGGTCGCCAACGTCGTGCGCAAACTGGAAGAAAACGGCGCGATGGCGCACACGATCGTCGTGGCCGCGACTGCCTCCGAGTCGGCCGCGATGCAGTACATCAGCGCCTACTCCGGCTGCACCATGGGCGAGTACTTCCTCGACCGCGGCGAAGACGCGCTGATCGTGTACGACGACCTGTCCAAGCAGGCCGTGGCCTACCGCCAGATCTCGCTGCTGCTCAAGCGTCCGCCGGGTCGCGAAGCCTACCCGGGCGACGTGTTCTACCTGCACAGCCGCCTGCTCGAGCGCGCCGCGCGCGTGTCCGAGGAGTACGTCGAGAAGTTCACCGAAGGCAAGGTGAAGGGCCAGACCGGTTCGCTGACCGCGCTGCCGATCATCGAGACCCAAGCCGGCGACGTCTCGGCGTTCGTGCCGACCAACGTGATCTCGATCACCGACGGCCAGATCTTCCTCGAAACCGACCTGTTCAACGCCGGCATCCGCCCGGCCGTGAACGCCGGCATCTCGGTGTCGCGCGTCGGTGGTGCGGCCCAGACCAAGATCATCAAGAAACTGTCGGGCGGCATCCGCATCGCCCTGGCCCAGTACCGTGAGCTGGCCGCGTTCGCGCAGTTCGCCTCGGACCTGGACGAAGCCACCCGCAAGCAGCTCGAGCGCGGTCAGCGCGTCACCGAGCTGATGAAGCAGAAGCAGTACCAGCCGATGTCGATCGCCGACCAGGCGCTGTCGATCTACGCGGTCAACGAGGGCTACCTTGACGACGTGCCGGTCAACAAGATCGGTGCGTTCGAAGAGGGCCTGCACGCGCACTTCGCCAACACCGCCGGCGAGCTGATGGGCAAGATCAACAGCACCGGCAACTGGAACGACGAACTCGAGGCCGCTTTCAAGAAGGGCATCGCCGAGTTCAAGTCGACCGGCACCTGGTAAGAGGCCGTGATTCGGGATTCGGGATTGGTGATTCGAAAGCGCAACGACTGAATCGCCGATCCCACGAATCACCAATCACCAATCACCAATCACCGCGAGCGAAGCGAGCAAAAGATGGCAGGCGGACGCGAAATCAAAACCAAGATCAAGAGCGTGCAGAACACCCGCAAGGTGACGCGCGCGCTCGAAATGGTCTCGGCCTCCAAGATCCGCAAGGCGCAGGAGCGGATGAAGGTCTCGCGCCCGTACGCGCGCGTGATGAAGCAGGTGATCGGCCACCTGGCCCAGGCCAATTCCGATTACCAGCATCCGTACCTGGTCGAGCGCAAGGATCCCAAGCGCGTCGGCTACATCATCGTGTCCAGTGATCGCGGCCTGGCCGGCGGCCTCAACAACAACCTGTTCCGCAAGCTGCTCGGCGAGTTCCGCAAGTGGCAGGAGCAGGGCGTCGAGATCGACGTCGTCACCATCGGCCAGAAGGCCTCGGTGTTCTTCCGCCGGCTCAAGGTCAACATGGTCGGCTCGGTCACCCATCTGGGCGACCAGCCGAAGCTGGAGCAGTTGGTCGGCGTGATCAAGGTCATGCTCGACGGCTACAGCGCCGGCAGCATCGACCGCGTGTTCGTCTGCTACAACGATTTCGTCAACACGATGACCCAGCGCGCGGCGTTCGACCAGCTGCTGCCGCTGCCGCCGTCTGAGACGCAGGTCGCCAAGCACGACTGGGACTACATCTACGAACCCGATGCGCAGACCGTGCTCGACCACGTGCTGACGCGCTACATCGAGTCGCTGGTGTACCAGGCCGTGCTGGAGAACGTCGCCTCCGAGCATGCCGCGCGCATGGTCGCGATGAAGTCGGCCTCCGACAACGCCACCAAGCTGATCGGCACGCTCAACCTGGTCTACAACAAGGCCCGTCAGGCGGCGATCACCCAGGAAATCTCCGAGATCGTCGGCGGCGCCGCGGCGGTCTGAGCCACCACGGCGATTCAAACAAAATCCCCGGCGGGCGCACGTTGCGATCGCCAAGCAGCTTTAGAGATACGAGGAAATAGTGATGAGCCAGGGCAAGATCGTTCAGATCATCGGTGCCGTCGTCGACGTCGAATTCCCGCGCGAGTCCGTGCCGAAGGTGTACGACGCACTGAAGGTCGAGAACACCGCGATCACGCTGGAAGTGCAGCAGCAGCTCGGTGACGGCGTCGTGCGCACCATCGCGCTCGGTTCGACCGACGGCCTCAAGCGCAACCTGGTGGCCAACAACACCGGCAAGGGCATCTCGGTGCCGGTCGGTGACGGCACGCTGGGCCGCATCATGGACGTGCTTGGTCGGCCGATCGACGAGGCCGGTCCGGTCGAAGCCAAGGATCATTGGGAAATCCACCGCGCCGCGCCGTCGTACGAGGAGCAGTCCTCGACCAACGAGCTGCTCGAGACCGGCATCAAGGTCATCGACCTGATGTGCCCGTTCGCCAAGGGCGGCAAGGTCGGCCTGTTCGGCGGCGCCGGCGTCGGCAAGACCGTCAACATGATGGAACTGATCAACAACATCGCCAAGGCGCACGCGGGTCTGTCCGTGTTCGCCGGCGTGGGCGAGCGTACCCGCGAGGGCAACGACTTCTACCACGAGATGAAGGACTCCAACGTCCTCGACAAGGTCGCGATGGTGTACGGCCAGATGAACGAGCCGCCGGGCAACCGCCTGCGCGTCGCGCTGACCGGCCTGACCATGGCCGAGTACTTCCGCGACGAGAAGGACGCCTCGGGCAAGGGCAAGGACGTGCTGCTGTTCGTCGACAACATCTACCGCTACACGCTGGCCGGTACCGAAGTGTCGGCACTGCTCGGCCGCATGCCGTCGGCGGTGGGTTACCAGCCGACCCTGGCCGAGGAAATGGGCGTGCTGCAGGAGCGCATCACCTCGACCAAGAGCGGTTCGATCACCTCGATCCAGGCCGTCTACGTGCCCGCGGACGACCTGACCGACCCGTCGCCGGCGACCACGTTCGCCCACTTGGACGCGACCGTCGTGCTGAGCCGTAACATCGCCTCGCTGGGTATCTACCCGGCGGTCGATCCGCTCGATTCGACCTCGCGCCAGCTCGACCCGAACGTGATCGGCCACGAGCACTACGACACCGCGCGCAAGGTCCAGGCGACGCTGCAGAAGTACAAGGAGCTCAAGGACATCATCGCGATCCTGGGCATGGACGAGCTGTCGGAAGAAGACAAGCAGGCCGTGTCGCGCGCGCGCAAGATCGAGCGTTTCTTCTCGCAGCCGTTCCACGTCGCCGAAGTGTTCACCGGCTCGCCGGGCAAGTACGTCTCGCTGAAGGACACGATCCGCGGCTTCAAGGGCATTGTCGAAGGCGAGTACGACCACCTGCCGGAGCAGGCGTTCTACATGGTCGGCAGCATCGAGGAAGCGGTCGAGAAGGCCAAGAAGATCACCGGCTGATCCGATCTGTCCCCTCTCCCGCTTGCGGGAGAGGGTTAGGGTGAGGGCGCTTCTTCGGCCCTCGCCCTCACCCCTGCCCTCTCCCGCAAGCGGGAGAGGGGGACAAAGTACAAGGGCGTTTTTTATGGCATCCACGATTCGTTGCGACATCGTCAGCGCCGAGCACGAGATCTTCCACGGCGAGGCCACGTTGGTGGTAGCCACCGGTGAGATCGGCGAGCTTGGCATCGCGCCCAAGCATGCGCCGCTGATCACCCGCTTGAAGCCCGGCAAGGTTGTGGTGACCCTGCCGAGCGGCGAGCAGCTCGACTTCGCGATCTCCGGTGGCATCCTCGAGGTGCAGCCGCAGGTGGTGACCGTGCTGGCCGACACCGCGGTGCGCGCGCAGGACATCGACGAGGCCGCCGTGCTCGCCGCCAAGGGCGAAGCCGAGCGTATTCTTGCCGGTCGCGGCGAAGCGATGGAAATCGCCGAGGCCCAGGCCAAGCTCGCCGAGGCGCTGGTGCAGCTGCAGGCGCTCGAGCGCCTGCGCAAGAACATGAAGCACTGAGGTCTTGCTGCTTTGATGTAACTGAAACGCCGGCCCAGTGCCGGCGTTTTTCTTGGGTCACGGTGACTAGCGCCGATACACCCAGTGGCGCGACAGCAGGAAGCCGATACTGCTCAGGGCCAGCTCGACGCCGGGTTTGGCCAACCAGGCCCACTTCAATCCTGCAGCGTGGGCGATGGCACTGATCGACCCGGTGCTGACAGCCGTGGTCGCCAGCCACATGACGACGAAGCGCGCGAACTGGCGTCGACCGACAGCGGTGTCGTCGCTGGCAAAGGTGAAGCGGCCGTTGAGCCAGAAGCCGAGCAGGGCGCCACTGATGCGGCCGAGCACATTGGCCGGCGCTGCCGCCAGCCCCAGTGCGCTGAACACCACGAACATCGCCCAATCGACCAGCAGCTGCAGCAGGCCGATGGCCAGATAACTGCTGCCCTGGCGCAGCAGCGGCGAGCCGGGAATGAGTTTGCGCATGCGCGGATTCTAGACGCGCACGCGCCGATGCCGGGCATTGGCGTTAATGCAGCCCGGCCCCTACCGTGGGCGACTTGCTAAGATTTCGCCGTGGCGCCGCTGCTCGCGTCAATCCAAGGACATTCGTCGATGAGTCAGTTGCACGTCGTCATCCTCGCCGCCGGCGAGGGCAAGCGCATGAAGTCAGCCACCGCCAAGGTGCTGCAGAAGATCGCCGGGCAGCCGATGCTGGCGCACGTGATCGCCACCGCGCGTCAGCTCGGCCCGACCGGCATCCACGTGGTCTACGGCCACGGCGGCGAGCAGGTGCGCGCGGCCTTTGCCGATCAGCCGGGCCTGCACTGGATCGAACAGGTCGAGCGCCTGGGCACCGGCCATGCCGTGCAGCAGGCGATGCCCGAAGTGCCGCAGGATGCGCGCGTGCTGGTCCTGTACGGCGACGTGCCCCTGATCACCGCCGAGACATTGCAACGCCTGCTGGCAGCGCCGGGCCGGATCGCGGTGTTGGTGGCCGATGTCGACGATCCGACCGGCTACGGCCGCATCGTGCGCGACGCCGAAGGCCGCGTCGGCCGCATCGTCGAACACAAGGATGCGGACGACGAGCAGCGCACGATCCGCACCATCAACACCGGCATCCTGGTCGCCGATGGCGAGCCGCTGCGACGCTGGCTGGCGCATCTTGGCAACGACAATGCCCAGGGCGAGTACTACCTGACCGATGTGTTCGCTTCCGCCGCGGTCGAGTTCAGCGCGGCGGAGATGGTGCACGTGCACGACCCGATCGAGGTCGAGGGCGCCAACGACCCCTGGCAGCTGGCGCAACTGGAGCGCGCCTTCCAGCGCCGCGCTGCGCGCCGTCTGTGCGTGCAGGGCGCGCGCATCGCCGACCCGGCGCGTTACGACCAGCGTGGGGAGGTGGTCGTAGGCCAGGATGTCGAGATCGATGTCGATGTGGTGCTGGAAGGTCGGGTCGAGCTGGCCGACGGCGTGCGCATCGGTCCGTTCTGCCGGCTCAAGGACGTGAAGCTTGGGCCCGGGACCGAGGTGCGCGCGCATTGTGATCTCGACGGCGTGGTCGTCGAGGGCGCGGCCTATATCGGCCCGTACGCGCGGCTGCGTCCGGGCACCGTGCTCGCCGATGGCGTGCATGTCGGCAACTTCGTCGAGACCAAGAACGCGCGGCTGGGCGTGACCAGCAAGGCCAATCACCTGACCTATCTGGGCGATGCGGTGATCGGCAGCGGCGTCAACATCGGCGCCGGCACCATCACCTGCAACTACGACGGCGTGAACAAGTCGACCACGACGATCGAGGACGGCGCCTTCATTGGCTCCAATACGTCGCTGGTCGCGCCGGTCACGGTCGGCAGTGGCGCGACTATTGCCGCTGGCTCGGTGATTACCCGCCCGGCCCCTGAGCATCAACTGACCGTGGCACGCGCGCGTCAGGTCACCATCGAAGGCTGGCAGCGGCCGAAGAAAAAGCCGCGTTGAGCGCAACGGGCGTCGGCCCGCCGGCTTTTCGCGCGGACCCCGTAAGTCGTATGGATCGGCCGCAGGGTTTGCACGCGGCCGGTGAAGCCCCGCATCCGTCGCGGCTCTCGTAGGAGCGGCTTCAGCCGCAAGTCCTTGCTCGCGCAAGTGCGCACCTGCGAAGCACTCCGCCGAAAGGCTCGCGGCTGAAGCCGCTCCTGCACCAGCTAACCGGATCAGGCCGGCAAGGTCAGGCTCACGCACAGCCCGCCGCCGTCGCGGTTGAGCAGGGCAATGCGGCCGCCGTGGGCCTCGGCGATCTCGCGTGCCAGCGCCAGGCCCAGGCCGGTGCCGTTGCGTTTGGTCGAGTAGAACGGCAGCAGCGCGTTGGCGAGTACGGCCTCGTTCATGCCGCTGCCGCGGTCGAGCACGTCGATGCGCCACGCGCCCGGCACCTGGCGCAGCGCCAGCGCCACGTCCTGCGGCTGCGAGCCGGACTCGTGCGCGTTCTTGAGCAGATTGATCAGGCCTTGTTCGAGTTGGGCGACGTCGACGCGGGCGATCGCGTCGCCGATGCGGTGCTCGTAGGTGAACTCGACCTGGGTGCGCAGCTGGGCGATGAAGCGCGACCACTCGATCGCCTCCAATCGGGGCGAAGGCAGCTTGGCGAAGCGTGCGTAGTCGCGGATGAAGCCTTCCAGATGGCGGGCGCGGTCCTCGATGGTCGCCAGTGCCGTCGGTAAACGTTCGAGCTGGCCGCGCCGCAGCAGCTCGGCGCCGGAGTGGGCGAGCGAGGCGATCGGCGCCAGCGAGTTGTTGAGCTCGTGGCTGATCACCCGGATCACCTTCTTCCAGGTCTGCACTTCCTGGCGGCGCAGTTCGGCGGTGAGCTGGCGCAGCAGCACCAGTTCGTGGTGGCGGCCGTTGAGCCGGAACACGCGGCGGGCGAGGTGGTAGATGTCCTCGCGGCCACTATCAATATCGTTTTCGTCGCCAACCGTGAACATGCCGTCACCGCCGCGCTCGAACGCCTCGCGCACCGCGTCCGGGGCCTGTTCGAGCAAGGTGTCGAAGGCCTGGCCTTCCAGGCGCCGGCCCTCGCCGAGCATTTTGCGCGCAGCCAGGTTGCTGTGGACGATGCGGCGGTTCGGATCGACCAGCAACATCGCCACCGGCGTGTTCTGCACCATCGTGTCGAGCAGCAGTTCGCGTTGCACCAGCGCCAGGCGCTGTTCGCGCAGCGCATCGCTGAGCTGGTTGTGGCTGGCGACCAGTTCGCCGAGTTCGCCCTGACCCTGCCATGCCAGACCAAAGCTGAAGTCGCCATCGCGGTAACTGGCGACACTGCCGGCGAGCGCGCGGAACAGCGAATTCATCGGCGCGAATGCACGCTGCACGTGATACACCAACAACGGCAGCAACAACGCCACGGTCAGCGCGACTGCCATCCAGCGCTGTGCCAGTGCGATGGCCAGCCACGTCGCCAGCGCCGCGCCGGCCAGCACGTACAGCGATGCGATCGCACTGAAGACCACGCTCAGCGGCAGGCGACGCAGCCAGCGAATCATCGGCACGCCCTCAATCCCGCTTGATGCCGAGCCGGTCGAGCCGGCGGTACAGCGCCTGGCGCGACAGGCCGAGTTCGTGTGCGGCCTGGGCCAGCACGCCGCCGCTGCGCTGCAGCGCGGCCTCGATGCTGGCGCGATCGGGCTCGTCGCCGTTCAACGGTGCCGCCGTGCCATTCGACGCCGCGAGCAGTCCGAGATCACCAGCACCGATCGCTTCGCCGCGTGCCAGCAACGCGCCGCGCTGGATGGTGTTGCGCAATTCGCGCACGTTGCCCGGCCAGGCGTGGGCCAGCAACGCGCGTTCGGCGTCGTCGCCCAGGCGCTTGCCGGGGGGCAGGAAATGGCGCGCCAGCGGCAGGATGTCGTCCGGGCGCTGGGCCAGCGGCGGCACCTTGATCTCGATCGCGTTGAGCCGGTAATACAGATCCTCGCGAAAATGGCCGGCGGCGATCTGCGCCGGAAGATTGGCGTTGGTCGCGCTGACGATGCGCACCTTGACCGTGCGCTCGCGATTGCCACCCAGGCGCTCGAAGCGGCCGGTCTCGAGCACGCGCAGCAGCTTGACCTGGCCGGCCGGCGGCAAGGTGCCGATCTCGTCGAGGAACAAGGTGCCGCCGTCGGCGGCCTCGAACTTGCCTTCGCGCGCGCGATTGGCGCCGGTGTAGGCACCGGCCTCGGCGCCAAACAATTCGGCTTCGATCAGTTCGCTTGGCAGCGCGCCGCAGTTGAGCGCAACGAACGGACCGCTGCGCACCAGCGAATTGGCGTGGATGATCTCGGCAAATTTTTCCTTGCCGGCGCCGTTGGGGCCGGTGATCAGCACCGGAAGTTCCGAGCGCGCGACCTGGCAGGCGAGCGTGAGTGCGGTCTCGCTGGCAGGGTCGGCATAGATCAGGCCGCGCAGGTCGTATTCGCGCCCCAGCGCGTCGCGACGACGGCGCTCGCCGTTGCGGCGATGCGCCAGTTCGCGCCGCGCCGCGGACAACTCCAGCAAGTTGTTGACCGTAGCCAGCAGCTTGCGGTCGTCCCAGGGCTTGGCGAGGTAATCGGCGGCGCCGGCCTTGACCAGGTCGACCGCCGACTCCAGGTGCGTCCATGCGGTCAGCAGGATCACCGGAAGGTCGGGGCACTGCGCGCGGATCGCGGCGAACAACGCCAGGCCTTCTTCGCCGGACGTGGTGTCGGCGCGGAAGTTCATGTCCTGCACGACGAGATCGAAGGGCTCGCGCGCCAACAGTGCGAGTCCGTCCTCCGGCGTGGTGACCGCACGTGTGTCCACGTCCTGCAGCGATAGCAGCATCTCCAGCGCAGTCGCGACCGCGGGGTTGTCGTCGATGATCAGGACCGTGGGCATTGGTGAGGTTGAGTCGTCCGCGAGCGTGGCTGGACAGAAAGGATGGCGTTACGAACCACATCGGTGACGCAATGATACGGTCCGCGTGCGACGCCCCCCATCCTACGGGTCCCTGGTATCGGCAGGCCCGATTTCCGGGAAGGCGTGTGTTTGATCACACCGAACGCGTGGCGACCGCGGGCGGTACCGCTGCGGCACGTAGCGCCGGTCCGAGCACCGAGACCTGTCCCAGTACCCACAGCGCCACCGCACCGATTGGCAGGTAGTACAGCGGCAACCGCGGCAACTCGTACTTGCCCATCAACAACTGATTGATCGCATAGGCCAGCAGCATGCCCAGAACGATGCCGATGCCGGCGAGCAGGAAGTTCTCGGTCTGGAAGTAACGCAGGATCTGGCCGCGGGTAGCACCCAGGGCGCGGCGAACGCCGATTTGCTTGGTGCGCTGCTGCACCCAGAAGCTGGCCAGGCCGACGATGCCCAACGCGGTCACCACCAGCAGTGCGACGATCACCGCGACCAGCATCCAGACCATGGCGCGATCCTGGCGGTAATAGTCCTGGCGCAGGTCTTCCAGGGACTTGGTGTTGGCCGCCATGATGATGCGGTTCGGCCCGTTGCGCTCCAGTGCAGCGACGGCACTCTTCAGGATTTCGGCGCGGCGATCGGGTTCGGTACGCAGCAGGTAGTTTCCGCCCACCGTGTAGGCCGTCCGGATGGGAAGGATCATCGAATATTCATGGGCGGTGGGACCGCCCTGCTCGCTGGGGCGGACCAGGTGCTCGACCACACCGACGATGCGGTTGGAATCTTCGCCCCAGCTGTAGAAGGACTTTCCAATCGGGTCCTGCCCCGGGAACAACTTGTCGGCCATGCTCCGGGTGATGATGACGGACGGAATTGAGACCTTGCTGTCCGGAGCGTCCAGTGCCGACCGCTCGATGAACTCGTCCGGGGTGAAATCACGACCGGCCACCAGCTTGAGCCCAAACGTGTCGATGAACTGATCCTCACCCATGTACACGGTCGAGCTCAGGGTCGGCTGCTTCTGGTCTTTCACCATGGAAACCGAGGTGTTCCATGAGGAACTCACGAAGGGCACCTGGTTGGTGACGGTCGCCGCCTTGACCCCGGGCAGGCCGCGCAGCATGGCCAGGTCGCTCCTGGTCAGGGCCTCGGCATTCTCGTCTGTGCCGATGCCGGTCAGCTGCACCCGCACGACCTCGTTCTCGGCGACACCGCTGATCAGGTTGAGCCGCTCCACGCGGTTGCCGATCAGGAACAGGGCATTGCAGATGATCGCGCAGCTCAGCGCGACCTCCAGCACGATCAGCGCGGCGGCGGTCTTGTGCCGGAGCAGGGTGGACAGGATGGGACGCAGTTCCATGGACGGTCTCCGTGGGCAGTTTGATGCCGGGATAGGGAGAGGAAGCTTCATTGCGACTTGAGCTGCATGGCCGGAGTGACCTGCATCGCTTGCCAGGCTGGGATCAGTCCCGCCAGCAGGCTGGCGACCAGGGCGAGCACCACGGTCGCGAGCAACATCATCGGGTCGAGGTGCGCAAGCTCGGCATAGCTGGCCGGCTGTTGCCGCACCGCCCACAGTCCGAACCAGGCCAGCACCAGGCCTGCGGCGCCGCCGGCAAGGCCAATCGTTCCCGCTTCCACCAGGCATTGCAGGAAGATCTGCCGGCGCGATGCACCCAAGGCCCTGCGCACGCCGACCTCGCTGCTGCGACGCAGGAACTTTGCCAGCAACAGGCCCACGGTGTTGAGCAGACAGACCAGCAGGAAGCCGAACGCCAGCCAGACCTGCAGGCGCACGTCGCCCGGAACGACCTGGTTGAAGTCCAGCCATTCCATGACGTTGCGCAGGCGCACGTTGGTCGGTCGCTCGTAACGGCCACTGGCGCGTTGCTGGTCGGAATAGTTGACCAGGTACTGGCGATACGCGTCCGCTTTCGCCGGTGAGTCCAGTTGCACCCAGTACTGGATCCAGACGCAAGGCGCGTTGACGCCGGTGTGGCCGGCCGGATCACTGTCGTCCTTGCCATCGTCCCAGCAATCGATGCTGCCGTTACGCTCCATGTTCAGGTCGCGCGAGGTCGAGAACGGCAGGAAGGCCTGTTCCAGCTCACCGAACTTGTCGCTGTTCATGTCGTAAAAGCGCGGAGTCGGGCGCCAGTCGTCGAGCACGCCGACGATCCTGAAATCGGCCTTGTCCAGGCGGACCGTTTTGCCGACGCTGTTGCCGCCACCGAACAACTTGTCATTCAAGGCCTTGGCGATCACTGCAACGCGGTCGTGTTTCTCATCCTCCGTGCTGCTCCAGCCAGTGCCGAACAAGAACGGCATGTCGAACATGGAGAAGATGTCCGCGCTGGCATAGCGGGCATCGACGTAGAAAGGCGTGCTGCTTTGCTGTTGCGGGGTGATGGCCACACCGCCGCCCGTCATCAACGCCTGGCGGTCGCCGCGCTTCTCGCGAAGCAGGGCTTCGGCGTCGAAACGGGTCAGCTGTCGCGACGGTTCTTCGCCCGGGGTAAAACCACTCATGGTCTCGGGAGACAGCTGTGGATAGAACAGCTGCTTGCTGCGGGTGGGGACGGGGTCGCCGGACAACACATAGAACACTGTCAACGTGGTCATGCTGGCGCCGATGCCGAGCGCGATGGCCAGCACCATCAGCGCGGTCAGCACCTTGTTGCGCTTGAAGCTGCGCAGCGCCAGGTCGAAGTAGTAGCCGAACATCCCATTACCTAGCATGGCGGTGTCCTCAGGCGAGCGGGTTGAATTCGGCGGCGTCGGCGATTTCCCTGGCGCGAATCAGGCTGGGCTCGATCGACAGGTCGGTCGCCATGCCGTCGACGATATGCACGTTGCGCTGCGCACGCGCGGCCAGCTCCGGGTCGTGGGTGACCATCACGATGGTGGTTCCTTGCGCATTGATCTCCTCGAGCAGTTCCATCACGCCGCGCGCCATCTGCGAGTCGAGGTTGCCGGTGGGCTCGTCGGCCAGCAGCAGGCGCGGGCTGCCTGCCAGGGCGCGCGCAATCGCGGCGCGCTGTTGTTGGCCGCCGGACAGTTCGGCCGGGTAATGCTTCATGCGCGAGGCCAGGCCGACCTTGGACAGCGCGTCCTCGATGCGCTGCTTTCGTTCGCTGGCGGACATGCCGCGGTAGCGCAGCGGCACGTCGACGTTGTCGAACAGGTTCAAGTCGGGTATCAGGTTGAAGCTCTGGAAGATGAAGCCGATCTTGCGGTTGCGCAGCCGGCTGCGCGCATCGTCCGACATGCCGCTGACATCCTCGCCGTCGAGCAGGTACACGCCGCTGCTGAAGGTTTCCAGCAAGCCGGCGATGTTGAGGAAGGTGGTCTTGCCGGAGCCCGAAGGGCCGGTGACGGCGACAAATTCGCCCTCGCGCACATGCAGGTCGAGCGAGCGCAATGCGTGCGTTTCGACCAGTTCGGTGCGGAAGACTTTGGAAACGGCTTGCATGTGCAGCATGGCGAGATCCTTTGGAATGTCGATGTCAGTGCTGGCGCTGGGTTGTCAGTGCAGGTCTTTGCTATTGCTCGTCATTCCCGCCCGCGCGGGAATGACGGCTGCAGGTGAATCCGTGTGCCATCAGCAAACGCGGATGAAAGCAGGCAGGGCGCGGCAATTCGCATACCCCGGTTGTTGCCAGCCACGCCGCTGCGCTGCCTGGACGGCGATGTTCGCCGCTTCGACGCACTCGGCGTCAAAGCGCACCAGTTGATGCAGCCGCAGCGGCACGGCGTCGGTCAGTTCCTGTACCGACCAATGCAGGTCGAAGGGAAAGTCGGAGTGGGCTTTCATGGTTATTCTCCTGAGATGCGGATGCGTTCGGCGTCACCGAACTGGTCACTGCCGGACACCACGACGCGGTCTCCGGGCTGCAGGCCGTCGAGAATCTCGACGGCATTGAGGCTGCTGGCACCGGTGCGGATCGCACGCTTCACCGCACTGCTGCCATCCATCACGTAGGCGATGTTGCCGCCGCCTTGTTCGACGAACGGGCCGCGTTCCACCATCAGCGCGTTGCGGCGCGTGTCGAGGACGATGCGCGCGCTCAGACGCTGGTTCTGGCGCAGCCCGGGCGGTTGCTTGGCGGTGAAGCGCAGACGGCTGATAACCTCGCCGTTGACCACCTCCGGTGACACCGCCGCCACTTGTGCGGCGTAGGGTTCGCCGCTGCCGCTGGTGATCTGCGCCGGCATGCCGATGGCGAGATCGCGGGCGAAGCTTTCCGGTACTTTGATCTCGACCTCGAACACGGCCAGGTCGACCACGCTCAGCACCGGCGCGTTGACGGCGACGTTGGCGCGCTGGGCGATCTGCACCTGGCCGACCTGGCCGTTGAACGGGGCGTGCAGGGTCAGCGCATCGACCTGGCGCTGCATTTCGGTGACGACCGCGCGCTGGCGGTCGGCGAGCAGTTTCTTGTTGCGCGTGTCCAGGCCCGCGCCCTGGCCTTGCAGTCCGGCATCCTGGCGCGCGTGGGCGAGGCCGATCTCGGCCTTCTTCAACTCGTCCTGGGCCTTGGCCACGTCGATCTGCGCTACCGCGCCGCCGTCGAAGCCGCGCTGGTTACGCTCGAGGTCGCGCAACGCGGCGGTGCGGTCTATCTGGGCCTGGTTCAGCGACTTGCGCGCGGTCGACCGCGCCAACTGTGCATCGAGCACCGCGCGGCTGGCCTCGGCTTCGAGGCTGGCGAGCGTGGAGGCTTCCTGGGCGAGCTTGCTGCGCAGCTCGGGGCTGTCGATCTGCGCCAGCACCTGGCCTTGCTTGACTGCATCGCCAGCCACGACCTTGAGCGTGACCGTGCCGCCGGCAATGGCGTACAGCGTCGGACTGTTGGCGGCGATGACGCGGCCGTCGGCGGCGATGTCGCGCACCAGGTCGCCGCGTTTCACCTCGGCGATGCGCACCCGCGCGGCGTCGACCGAACGGCTGCCGGCACTCCAGCCCGACAGCAGCCAGGCCGCGAGCAGCAGCACGCCCAGTCCCGCAGCCCCGGCGAGCCACCAGGAGCGGTGCTTGCGCAAGCGCGTGGCGGGAGTGGTGACCGGACGGTCTTGCGCGGCGGTGTCGCGGATGCTCATGCGGGTTCGGCTCGGTGATGGTGGAGACGTGCGCTGCTCGTCTTATGCAGTGCGCGTCTTATGCGGCGGTCGTCTTATGCAGTGTTCGTCTTAACCAAAGCAGAACCCGTGCCAACTTCAAGTAATTGAATTGGAACGGTTTTGTGGTGCGTCCGAGTGTCCGTCCGGACGGACACGGTGTCCGCTGGACGTGTCCGCCCGCGCCGCCCGTTAAACTAGGCCAACACCAGTTGGAGCAACGGCTACATGTGCGGAATTGTCGGTGCGATCGCGGATCGCGATGTGGTCCCGGTCCTGATCGAAGGCCTGAAACGCTTGGAATACCGCGGTTACGATTCGGCCGGCATCGCCGTGTTCGACGGCCAGGACATGCGCCGCGTGCGCCGCACCGGGCGCGTCGCCGAGATGGAGTCAGCCGCGCAGGCCGAGGGCTTCCACGCCTCGCTCGGCATCGGCCATACCCGCTGGGCCACGCACGGCGGCGTCACTGAGGCCAACGCCCACCCGCACATCAGCTTTGGTGAGCTGGCGGTGGTTCACAACGGCATCATCGAGAACCACGATGAGCAGCGTGATCGTCTGCGCGAGTTGGGCTACACCTTCGAGTCGCAGACCGACACCGAGGTCATCGCGCATCTGATCCACTTCCACCAGGCCCAAGGCGCAGACCTGTTGACCGCGGTGCAGAACGCCGCGCGCGAACTGGACGGCGCCTACGCCATCGCGGTGGTCAGCAAGCATGAACCTGGCCGGTTGATTGCCGCGCGCATGGGCTGCCCGTTGCTGGTCGGTCTGGGCGACGGCGAGAATTTCGTCGCCAGTGACGTCTCGGCGATCCTCCAGGCCACGCGTCGGGTGATCTTCCTGGAGGAAGGCGACACCGCCGAGGTCGGCCGCACCGGTGTGCGCGTGTTCAACGAGCAGGGCGACGAGGTCCAACGCGAGGTGCACGTGTCGGACGTGTCACTGGCCTCGCTCGAGCTAGGCCCGTACCGCCACTTCATGCAGAAGGAGATCCACGAGCAGCCACGTGCGATTGCCGACACCATCGAGGCGGTGATCGACAACAACGGCTTCGTGCCGGCGTTGTTTGGTCGCGATGCCGAGGCCGTGCTGCGCGAAGTTGAAGGCGTGCAGATCCTCGCCTGCGGCACCAGCTACTACGCCGGTCTCACCGCGCGTTACTGGATCGAAGCGATCACCGGCCTGCCGTGCTCGGTCGAAATCGCCAGCGAGTACCGCTATCGCACCGCAGTGGCCAACCCCAAGCACCTGATCGTGACGATCTCGCAGTCGGGCGAAACGCTCGACACGATGGAGGCGCTCAAGTACGCCAAGTCGCTCGGACACGACAAGACGCTGTCGATCTGCAACGTGCCCGAGAGCGCGATCCCGCGCGCCAGCCGTCTGGTCTATTACACCCGCGCCGGCGCCGAGATCGGCGTGGCCTCGACCAAGGCCTTCACCACCCAGCTGGTGGCGTTGTTCACGCTGACCGCGACCTTGGCCAAGCTGCACGGCAAGCTCGATGCCGGGCAGGAGGCCGCCTACCTGGACGCGCTGCGCCAGCTGCCGGGCAGCGTGCAGCACGCCTTGAACCTGGAGCCGCAGATCGTCGGCTGGTCCGAGCGCTTCGCGCCCAAGCAGCACGCGTTGTTCCTTGGTCGCGGCGTGCATTACCCGATTGCCCTGGAAGGCGCGCTCAAGCTCAAGGAAATCTCCTACATCCACGCCGAGGCCTACCCGGCCGGCGAGCTCAAGCACGGCCCGCTGGCGCTGGTCGACGCCGCCATGCCGGTGGTGGTGATCGCGCCGAAGGACAGCCTGCTGGAGAAGGTGAAGTCGAACATGCAGGAAGTGCGCGCGCGCGGTGGCGAGCTGTTCGTGTTCACCGACGAGGACAGCCAGTTCGGCCCGTCCGAAGGCGTGCACGTGATCCGCGCGCCGCGACACGTCGGCGTGCTGTCGCCGGTGGTGCACGCGATCCCGGTGCAGCTGCTGGCCTACCACGCCGCACTCGCCCGCGGCACCGACGTCGACAAGCCGCGTAATCTGGCTAAATCGGTGACGGTGGAATAGTTTCCAACGGGGGATCACCCCCGTTCGAATCGCTCGGTGACGGTGGAGTGAAACCTGAAAGGGCATTGCAGTATGCCCCTTCAGCGCAGTAGGCCCTGAATGAGAGGCGGGTACCTGGTTGCAGTGCTGCCCGCCGCATTCCGACCGCATGGCGGGTTTCATCAGTGTTGGATACTGGGTGAGAAGGGCGCTGGTGTACTGGCGTTCTCTTCGACCCTGCGCGCGCCCCGAGTCCGCTAACCGGACGTCTGCTCGGCAGTCGCCAGTGACTGTGTGGGCGTCGCCGCAAAGATGCGCAGGCGTGCCCGAGCCGCGGAGCTGGGCCGTCCTTGACGTGCCATTCACGTATATGGATGCGAACCTGCGGGACGATTTCGCCCGCGTGAATCCTCGTGCCGGGGTTTCTCCGACGCACCTTCCTGCGATGACGCGAATGGGGTGCAGCGCGGAGCATGTTCCGCGGGAGCTTCTGCCGACAGGAGTGGTGTGCAATGGATGTTGCCCGTTCGCGTTGCCGCAAGCCCGCCACTGCTTCCCGGCTCCCACCGCGCCTGGCCTTGGCGATCGGCATCGCCACGGTGCTGCTGTCGCCTGCGTTCCTGGTCGCGCCGGCCCAGGCGCAACAGCAGGATGACTGGCAGGGTGATGTCAGCAGCGATGTCACCGACCCGGGCAACTGGAGCAATGGCATCCCGGTCAACCAGTGGGGTGATGCCAGCTTCGGTGACGTGGTCATCAATGGTGGCAACCCGTGGGATCCGGTCTGGACGATCGGAGGCACGCCTGCGACGGGCAGCCTTTGGACCTCGACGAACGAGTGGAACACGAGTTCGCTGACAGTCGGCAGCGGTGCGTCCGGGCACCTGGTCATCAATACTGCCCCGGACCAGTCCTGGGCTCAGCTGACGGTGAGTACTGGTCCGGCATTCACCGTGGGCATCGACGGTGGCGGCGGCATCGTCGATTTCAACATGAACAGCGGCACGATGCCCGGAACGTCCCTGCGGATCAGGAACGATTCGCAGGGCGCACCGCTTGGCTTCCTCATCGGCTCGGGCGCAGACAGCCACGGCGAGGTGAACCTGCTGGGTGCCGGCAAGACCGTGTATGCGCAAGCCTCTTCCAACCAGTACAACTCGGGCTCGATCCAGTCGAGCGGTTACCAGTGGCACCGGATTGGCGCCGATGGGGGAGTCGGCGTGTTCACAGTCCAGGATGCCGGTTGGATGGCTGGCGAGTATTTCTATGCTTCCGATCCGTCCATCGTGCCCGAGCCTGCGCTGGGCATCGGCGTGGGCACCGGTTCGGTGGGTACGCTCAACGTGCTATCGGGCGGAAAGCTGGCGGACAGCACCAGCACCAGCAGCGGCAGCCTGCCGCCGAACCATGTCATTGGCGGCAATGGCGGGACTGGCACCCTCGCCGTCTCGGGTGTCAATGCGCAGGACTACGCCAGCAATGCGAATTTCACGACAGGACTGGACATCGGTACCGGCGCGGGCAGCGTGGGTGCGGTCAACGTGCTGGCGGGCGGCAAGGCGCTCAACTACGTCAACACATCTGCGCTCGATACATGGGACGAGAGCAGCCAGCAAAACATCCGCAAGGATCCGCCGCCGGTCGAGCTGGGCATCGACGGCGGTACGGGCTCGTCGCTGGTCTCCGGGGCCGGCTCGATCTGGTACGTCGGCGCGGCGACATCGACCAGTAATTCCTCGTACATCGACAACGATGGAATCGACCCGGACGACTCCAGCCTCCATCTCCAGCCAATCACTGACGGCACGCAGATCGGCCACCTGTATGTGGGGGTATCCGGCAGCGGCAGCCTGACCATCGCCGACGGTGGCGTGGTGACGTTGGGCACGGCGTATGTCGGCAACATTAGCGAATACGACGGGAGCGACTCCTCCTACTACTACGACTTGGTCCAGTTCGACGATGGCCTGGGTACGCTGTTCCTGGCCGAGCAGGCCGGCAGCGAAGGAACGCTCAACATCGGTGCGGCCGCAGGCGAGACCGCGGCGGCGACTGGCGAGTTGCGTGCGGCGCAGGTGCAGTTCGGGTCGGGCGACGGGGCGGTGGTGTTCAACCACACCGCGACGGATTACACGTTCACCACGCCGCTGGTCGGCCTGGGCACGCTTGCCAGCTACGCCGGCACGACCTGGTTGCGGCCGGCGCCTACGCCTCCCGCCGGTGCGGCGATCGACAACAGCGGTTTCAGTGGCGTGACCGAACTGCACGGCGGCGTGCTGGGGCTGGGTTACAACGCCGCGCTCGGCAGCAGCGCGGTGCAGGCGCTGGCCAGCGCCGGTTTGATCTATGACGACACGGTCAGCATCGCCAACAGCATCGACATCGCCGCCGCTGCGGTGCTGTCGACCACGGTGGATGCCGGCGAGTCGGCCACGCAGGCCGGCGGCATCTCGGGCCAGGGCGTCTACGGGAAGACCGGCACCGGCACGCTGACGCTTACCGCGACCAACGCCTTGCTCGGCGAAACCCGGGTCAGCGCGGGCGTGCTGGCCCTGACCGGCACGGCCGGTCTGGCCGCGTCGAGCCGGGTCGTGGCCGATGGCGTGTTCGACATCACCGCGACCACGGCTGGCGCTTCCATCCGCAGCCTGGCCGGCAGTGGCACGACCGCGCTGGGTGCGCAGAACCTCAACATCACCACCGGCAACGACACCTTCGCCGGCCAGCTCACCGGCAGCGGTGCGTTCACCATGCAGGGCGGCAACCAGACGCTCAGCGGCGACAGCACCGCGTACACCGGTGCGGTGTCGGTCACCGGCGGCGCGCTGTGGATCAACGGTATCGTCGGCAGTGCCGCCAGCCCGGTGACGACGGTGGCCGCAGGCGGGCAACTCGGCGGCGACGGCACCGTGGTCGGCGGGCTGAACGTCGCCGCGGGTGGCGTGCTGACACCTGGCGCGATGGCTGCGACACCCGGCATGCTGACGGTCGACGGCGCGGTGAATCTGGCCAGCGGCGCGGTGCTGAATTACGACTTCGGATCAGCCAGCGTCGTCGGCGGGCCGCTCAACGACCTGCTGGTCACGACCGGTGACCTGGCGCTCGATGGCACCTTGAATGTCGCGGTGTCGCCGGGCGGCAGTTTCGACAGCGGGATATACCGCGTCATCAGCTACGCCGGTGCCCTGACCAACAACGGCCTGGACCTGGGCACGATGCCTCCCGCCGGTGCGTATTACGTGCAGACCTCCATCGGCGGCCAGGTCAACCTGGTGGCGGCGATGAACGGCGAAGTCTTCAGGTTCTGGGATGGCGCTGACCCCCTCGAAAACAACAACCTGGTTATCGACGGTGGTGATGGCACCTGGCAGAACTCGACCGGCAACGACAACTGGACCGAAGCCGACGGCGCGCTGAATGCACCACATGCGGACGGTTCGTTCTCGGTGTTCGCTGGCAGCGCCGGTACGGTCACTGTCGATGACAGCCTGGGTGCTGTCAGTGCCTCGGGCATGCAGTTCACCACCGACGGTTATCGGGTGCTGGGCGATGCGATCACGCTGGTCGGCACGGAGGCGCTGATCCGTGTCGGCGATGGCAGTGCGGAGGGGGCCAACATGACCTCCACCATCGACTCCGTCCTCACCGGCACCACGCAGCTAATCAAGGGCGACATGGGCACGCTGGTGCTGACCGCCGCAAACACTTACACCGGTGGTACCGAACTGCGCGACGGTCGGTTGCAGGTATCCAGCGATGCCAGCCTTGGCGATGCTGCTGGTGGTCTGACGTTCGTCGGGGGGATGCTGTGGACGACCGCATCGTTCGCGTCCAGTCGTACGGCGGAACTGCTCGAAGCCGGCCGGTTCCTCACCGATGCGGGCACCACGCTCAACTGGAACGGGGCCATCAGTGGCGTCGGCGGGCTGGACAAGTTTGGCGACGGAATCATGCAACTGTCCGCTACCAACTCCTACACCGGCGAAACCTGGGTGAGCGAGGGCACGCTGGCGCTGGTCGGCAATGGGAGCATTGCCGAATCCAGTGGCGTGCGCCTCGACGCCACGTTCGATATCTCAGGCACCAGCAACGGTGCGTCCATCCGGGTCCTGTATGGCGACGGCATCGCCAATCTTGGCGCGCGCGATCTGACCCTGACTGCCGCCAAGTACACCTTCGGCGGTGAATTGCTGGGAAGCGGCATGTTCGTCCTTGAGGCCGGTACGCAGATCCTCACCGGCAACAGCAATTCCTACACCGGTGGCGCGCGTGTGGAGGGCGGCACGTTGTGGGTCAACGGCACGCTTGGCAACACCAGCAGCGCCGCCTCCAGCGTCGACAACGGCGCCCGCCTTGGTGGCCGTGGCACGATCGGTGGCGACGTGGCCGTCGCCGACGGCGGCACGCTGGCACCGGGACCGGCATTGGGTGTCCCCGGCACGTTGAACATCGGCGGCGACCTGACCTTGGCCGGCGGCGCCTTCCTCGATTACCAGTTCGGCGAGGTGGCCGTCGCTGGCGGCACGCTCAACGACCTGATCAATGTCGGCGGCAACCTGGTTCTGGACGGCACCCTCGACATCGAAGTCACTCCCGGCGGCAGCTTCCTGCCCGGGCTGTACCGGGTGATCAACTACACCGGCACGCTGACCGACCAGGGGCTGTTGATCGGCGACAAGCCGGCGTATGGCCTGCAGGTGCAGACCTCGGTGGCGGGCCAGGTCAACCTGTTCTACGACGCCGGCCTGAGCTTCGATTTCTGGGACGGCGCGGCCGGGCCGAAAGACAACAGCGTGGTCAACGGCGGCGACGGCGTCTGGCAGGCGGTCACCGGCAACGAAAGCTGGACCGGCAGCAACGGCAGCGTCAACGGCACCTTCGTGGATGCCGCGTTCGCGGTGTTCACCGGCAGCGCGGGCAGCATCACGGTCGACGACAGCCTTGGTGCGATCAACGTGTCGGGCATGCAGTTCGCCGTCGACGGTTACAGCGTCCAGGGTGATCCGATCACGCTGCTGGGGCCGCAGGCGGTGATCCGCGTCGGTGACGGCTCGACCGCGGGCGCGGCCTACACGACTAACATCGCCTCGCAGCTCACTGGAACCGCGACGCTGGTCAAGGCCGACCTGGGCACGCTGGTGCTCGCTGGCGACAACAACTACAGCGGCGGCACGACGCTGGACGAAGGCGCGCTGCAGGTGTCGCGTGACGCCAATCTCGGCGTGGCGGCGGGCGGTCTGGTGTTCACGGGCGGCGAGTTGTGGAGCACGGCGACGATGACCTCCGCGCGTGGTCTTACCTTCACCGAAACCGGGCGCTTCCGCACCGACGCCAACACGACGCTGACGCTCGATGGCATCGCCACCGGCGCTGGCGGGCTCTCCAAGCTCGGCGACGGCACGCTCACCTTGACGTCCGTCAACGGCTATCTCGGTGAGACGCAGGTGCTCGCCGGCACGCTGGCGTTGACCGGTGGCGCGAGCATCGCCACGTCCAGCCGGGTGGTCGCCGACGGCACCTTCGACATTGCCGACACCACCGCAGGTGCCTCGATCCAGCGGCTCACCGGCCGCGGCGTGGTGGCGCTGGGCGGCCAGGACCTGACGCTGACGGCGGCATCGGACACCTACGCCGGCGTGTTCACCGGCAGCGGCGGTTTCATCCTCGCCGATGGCCTGCAGGTACTCACCGGCGCCAGCAGCAATTACACGGGCGCCGCGCGCGTCGACGGTGGCGCGCTGTGGGTCAACGGCACGCTTGGCAATGCCAGCAGTCATGCGCAGGTCGCCAGCGGTGCTTTGCTGGGCGGCAATGGCGCCTTGGGCGGCGATGTGGGTGTCGCGGCGGGAGGCCATCTCAGCCCGGGCGCGACCGGTAGTCGTCCCGGTACGTTGAGCATCGGCGGTAGCCTGGATCTGGCGAGCGGGGCATTGCTGGACTACCAATTCGGCCAGGCCAACGTGGTCGGCGGCGCGTTCAACGACCTGTTGATAGTCAACGGTGACCTCACCCTGGACGGCGTGTTGAACGTCACCCAGAGTCCGGGAGGTCTGTTCAATATCGGCCTGTACCGCGTGATCGATTACACCGGATCACTCGACGATCGCGGCCTGGACCTGGACCTGGGCACGGTGCCGGTGCCAGGGCTGTCGGTGCAGACCTCGGTCGCCGGGCAGGTCAATCTGATCTTCGGCGTGCCGGACGGGCAGTACACCTTCTGGGATGGCGACGCCGGTCCCAAGAACAACCGTGCCGTCGACGGCGGCAACGGCCTGTGGCAGAACTCGTCCGGCAACGACAACTGGACCGAGCAGGGCGGTGCGCAGAACGGAGTCTACTCCGACGATGCGTTCGCCATCTTTGCCGGTGCGGCGGGCGCGGTGACAGTAGACGCCAGCCTGGGCGATGTACGCGCCGCAGGCATGCAGTTCGCCACCAGCGGTTATCGACTGCAGGGCGATCGCCTGCACCTGGTGGAACCGCTCAGCCTGATCCGGGTCGGCGACGGCACGGTCGACGGCCGCCAGTACATCGCCACCGTCGATTCCGAAATCACCGGCGACGCGACGCTGGTCAAGGATGACCTGGGCACGCTGGTGCTCAACGGTGCCAACACCCATACCGGCGGCACCCAGGTCAACGAGGGCACGCTGCAGGTTTCGCGTGACGTAAATCTCGGCGCATCGGCCGGGGGCATCACCCTGTCGGGCGGCACGCTGCACACCACCGAAGTCTTCGAAACCGGCCGTGCGGTCACGGTGCGCGACTGGGGGCGCATCACCACCGACTTGGGCACTGAGCTGACGCTGTCCGGTGTGGTCGATGGCACCGGAGTGTTGCTCAAGAATGGTGCGGGCGCATTGCACCTGACCGGCAACAGTGCGTTCTCCGGGATCACCGCGGTGATGGCCGGCAGGCTCGACGTCGATGGTTCGCTGGCGGCATCGCGCGTGATCGCGACCAACGACAGTCGGCTGAGCGGCACCGGAACCGTGGGCAGCACCCGGATGTTGGGCGGTTCATTGCTGACGCCGGGCGACTCCATCGGCACGCTGACGGTGAACGGAAACTACGAGCAGTGGTCGAACGCGGTCTATCTGGCCGAGCTGGATCCGACGTCGGCGCAGTCGGACCTGCTGAGCATCATGGGTGCGGCGGAGATTTCCGCCAACGCGATCCTGTACGCACAGCGCACCAGTGAAACCGCCTACGCGCTGGGCACGCGCTACACGGTGCTGACCGCCACCGGAGGTGTCACCGGCACCTACCGCCTGCAGGGCGACACGGCGCTGTCCGCCTTCGTCTCGCTGCTCGATGTCTACGATGCCAACAACGTCTACCTGCAGGTGGCGCAGACGCGTGCACTCACCGACGTGGACTGCGCGCGCAATGCCAATGCCGCCGCGGCCGGGGTGCAGTCGTTGGCGGTCGGCGATCCACTGCTGGGGGCCATCCTCGCCAGTCCCGACGACGCCAGCGCCTGCAACGCGCTGGGCCAGGTCACCGGCGAGGTTTACGCCTCCGCACGCACCGCGTTCGTCGAAGACAGCCGCTTCCTGCGCGAGGCCGTGGGCAATCGCCTGCGCGGCGCGAGCGACGGCGTCGCGGTCGACCGCAGCAACGCCAGCGACGACGGCCGCGGCCTGTGGGGGCATGCCTTCGGGTCCTGGGGCCGTTTCGGTGGCGACGCCGACGCGGCGCGGTTGGACCGCGACATCGGTGGCGTGTTCCTCGGCATCGATGGCGATGTCGGCGAGCGCTGGCGGCTGGGGCTGGTCGGCGGCTACAGCCATTCCAGTTTCGACGTGGACCGCTGGGATTCATCTGGTACCAGCGACGACTTCCACCTCGGCGGTTACGCCGGCACGAGCTGGGGCCGGGTGTCGCTGCAGGCCGGCGCGGCCTACACCTGGCACGACGTGTCGGTGGACCGCAGCGTCGGCTTCGCCGGCTACACGGATCGTCTCAAGGCGGACTTCGATGCGTCGACGACGCAGGTGTTCGGCGAGGTCGGCTATCACCTGTCGATGGCCGGCGCGCTCGACCTGCAGCCGTTCCTCAACGTGGCCTATGTGCAGCTGGACAGCGACGGCTTCGCCGAGTCGGGCGGCGCGGCGGCCTTGACCGCGGACAGCGACCGCAGCGACATCACCTTCACCACGCTGGGCCTGCGCATGGCCAGCCGGCTGGACTTTTCCGCTGAGCGGGCGGTGCAGTTGCGCACCATGGTGGGCTGGCGGCATGCCTTCGGTGACCTCACGCCGACCGCGAACCTGCGTTTCGCGTCGAGCACGGCATTCCAGGTTGTCGGCGTCCCGATCGAGCGCGACGCACTCGCCCTCGACATAGGATTGGACGTGCAACTGCGCCCAACGATGAACGCCGGTGTGCTGTACTCCGGGCAGATGGGCGACGACAACGAAGACCACGGTATCAAGGCCTATCTGGAGTGGCGCTTCTGAGGCATAGGGCCGCATGGCCGGTTCGGGCCATGCACTTTGATCTGTAGTGGGTAGACGAATGGGCGGAGCGCAGAGCTGATGGCTGAGGTGCGATGGACGTTCCGGGGAATGGCGCCAGTGGCGAGGACGGCGCCCGCCGTGCCGGCGCAACCCGCGCGCGCGCCGCCAGCGCTGGTGACGATCGAAACCAACGGTTTTCTCCTGCGCACGCTGGTGCCCGCCGACGTGACGCCGCGTTTCGTCGAATGGATCAACGACGCGCGCATGCGCGAGGGCCTCAACCTGCCGGAGCTTGGATTCACCGCGGAACGGCTGGCGCAGTTCATTGCCGGCTTCGACGGAGTGCACCACCACTTCATCGGCATCTTCGACCGCGCGAACGGTTTGCTGCTGGGTTTCTATACGTTGGACGTCAGTCTGGCGCACAAGGTGGGCAACATCACCGCCAGCATCGGTGAGCCCGAATATGCCGGCCAACGCGTGTTCTGGCGGACCATCGACGCACTGCTCGATCACTTCTTCACCTTTCGCAACATCGACAAGATCACCGCGCGCATCCTCGCTAAGAACCACGGCATGCTGTTCAACTTCGTCGGCAATACGCGCTTCGTCTGCGAGGCAAGGCTCCGCAAGGAATGCCTGACCCCGGCGGGCGAGCGCGTGGACGTGCTGGTGTTCGCTTCGTTCAAGGATGGCAAACGAGAAGACGGAACCGCGCCATGACCCCGACGCCGACCGCGAACAGCCGCCTGCCGTTGCGGTTGGGCGGGTTTGCCAGTCTGCGCGAGGCGCTGGATTACGCCGCGCAGGGTGACACCGGCGTGAACTTCTTCGATGCACGCGGCGCGTTGGTCGCGACCATGACGTATCGGCGATTGCGCGCGCTGGCGCTCGCCGCCGCTACCCGGCTGCGGAATGCGGGCCTTCGTCCCGGCGACCGCGTCGCGCTTGTCGCCGATACCAGCCCGGAGTTCCTGGTGCTGTTCTACGGCTGCCAGTACGCAGGGCTGGTGCCATGCCCGTTGCCGTACAAGGCCTTTCCGGGTGCGCACGAGGCTTACCAGTCACAACTGCGGCTGTTGCTGGTCGCCACGGATGCGCGTGCGGTATTGGCACCGTCGGGCGTTCTGGCTGTCGTCGACGAGGCTGCCGGAGCGTCACAGGCGGTGCTGGCCTTTGATGCGATCGTCGACACGACAGAGACATCGACCGAGCCGGTCGCCGCCATCGCGGATGAGGATCGCGACGCGGCGGCGTCGCCGGATGATGAGGCGCTGGCCTACGTGCAGTTCTCCTCCGGCTCGACCGCGCAACCCAAGGGCGTGCTGGTCAGCCAGCGCGCGCTGATGGCCAATGCCGACGCGATTGCCCGTCACGGCCTGCGCATGCACGCGCACGACCGCGCGTGCTCGTGGCTGCCGCTGTATCACGACATGGGGCTGGTCGGATTCTCGGTGGTGGCGCTGTGCGGCCAGCGCAGCGTCGACTACCTGGCGCCGACCACGTTCGCCGCGCGGCCGCTGGTGTGGCTGCGACTGATGTCGGCGCAAGCCACGACGATTGTGTATGCACCGGGTTTTGCCTGGCGGTTGGCGGCGCAGCGCTATCGGGCCGAGGACGCGCTTGACCTGTCGGCGCTGCGCATTGCCGGTGTTGGCGGCGACATGGTTCAGGCGCAGGTGCTGGTCGAATGCGCGCAGGCACTGGCCAGCAGCGGCTTCCGCCTGAGTGCTTTCCAGCCCAGTTACGGTCTGGCCGAGGCGACGCTGGCGGTGACCATGAGCGACGCCGACAGCGACCCGCGCATCGACCGGGTGATCTGCGCGATGCAGGCGGATGGAACGGTGGTCGCACGGCATGAACCGGATGAAGGCGCGAGCGGCATGCGCGATTTCGTCGGCTGTGGCCGACCGTTGCCGGGCACGGAGGTCCGCGTGGAGAACGACCGCGGCCAGGCGCTGCCGCAACGTCGCATCGGCCGCGTGTGGGTCCGCGGCCCGGCGTTGATGCGCGGATATCAGTGCGCCAACGCCGGTGAACGCGTGCTGCGCGACGACGGTTTCCTCGATACCGGCGACCTGGGCTACTTCGTCGATGGCGAACTGTTCGTCACCGGCCGCGCCAAGGACCTGATCCTGGTGCGCGGGCGCAATCTGTGGCCGCAGGACGTGGAATCACTGGTCGAACGCGTGGCGCCGCTGTCCGCGGGCGATTGCGCGGCGATAGGTATCGAACGCGACGGCGAAGAAACGCTGGTCGTGCTGGTGCAGCGGCGCGCCACCGACAGTCAGTCCGCATCTGATCTGCAGCAGCGTCTGGCAGCGGCGATCAGCCAGGCACTGGGCGTGGCCGCCAGCATCGTGTTCGTGCCGCCGCGCAGCCTGCCCTACACGTCCTCGGGCAAGCTGGCGCGCGCGCGCGCCAGGGGCCAATATCTGGCCGGAGTGCTGGGCATCGACACGCCGCCGGCACGCAAGGACAACACGGAGATACCCGCATGAGCGTATTGCTGGAAGCCAAGGAGCTGCTCTCCGGCTGCCTGTTCATCCCGGTCGAAAAGATCGACGACGAGGCCACTATCCAGTCGATCAAGGAAATGGACAGCCTGAGCTTCGCCTCGGTGGTGATGGAACTGGAAGAACGCGCCGGCCGCACGATCGACGTGATGGAACTGCTGGAACTCAAGACCGTGCGCGACGTGGCGACGTTGTTGGAACGATATCGGTGATCCGCTCGGCGGATATCTGCAATCATCTCTATCGGCTGGCGCGCGAGCGCAACGGCGAGAACGTCGAGATCGAACTCAATGGCGTGCCGGTGCTGCTGCTGCAGCGGCACGAGGACGCCGACCACGTGCTGCGTGCGCGCAGCGACAACTACCGCAAGAACATGGCCTGGTTCCGCCAGGCGCTAGGCGCTTCGCGCTTCTCCGAGGACGGCGAGGCCTGGCGCATCCGCCAGGCACTCACGCACGGCTACTTCACCCGTTTCGACCGCGAGCAAACCTGCACATTGGCGCGCCGCTACGCAACGCAGGCCGTTGATCGTCTGATGCGCGACAGCGCAGGCGGCGCCACGGCCCTCGACGACGGCGTGCTGCGGACGATGACCGTGTCGGTGCTGGTCGAGAACTTCTTCGGTATTCCCTATGCCCAGACCGGTATCGACCTGCAACGCATCGCCGAGCTGATGGAGTACGGCTCCGCCTATTCCTTCGTGCCGTCGGGCGAGACCGGCCGCCTGTACCTGGACGGGTTGCGCCACCTGCCGGCGTTGCGTCGCCGGGTACTGGAGGACCTGCGCATCTTCCGCGACGGCAGCGTGCCGGCCGGTCCGATGCTGCATGACATGCTGGTCGCGGATGCCGATCCGGCCAGCGACGTCGTGCTCGAACACGAGCTGTTGACGTTCTTCGCCGCTGGCGCCGAAACCTCTGCGGCGACGGCGGGCTGGGCGCTGTACCTGCTTGCCAGGCGTCCGCAGGTGCAGGAACGGTTGCGGCAGCAGGCCGAGCGCATCGCCAGCAGCAACGAGGATTGGGGCTGGAGCGAGCTGGCGACCTTCGACGATCTCGCAGATTTCCTGTCCGAGACGTTGCGGCTGTTTCCGCCGACGCCGATCATCGCGCGCCTGGCAATCGGCCCGGACCGCATCGGCCCGCATGACATCGCCGCCGATCAGAACGTGCTGATCTCGTTCGTCGGCATCCAGCACGACGCCCGCCTCCGGCCCGATCCGTGGTCGCTGCACGCCGATGGCACTGCGCGCAAGGGGGCGGCCACGGGAGTCAACACCGCCTTCAGCTTTGGGCCGCGCATCTGCGGCGGCAAGCATTTCGCGCTGGTGGAGCTGATGGCCTTCCTGACGGTGTTCCTGTTGCACGCACGATTCGAATTGACCACGCAGGATGAGCCGCGTTACCACTGGAAAGCGCAGATGCTCCGCGAAGGTGGGCAACCCGTGCGGGTGATTCCGATTAGCCGGCCGGTGGATGCGCTTGCGACGCGCTCCGGGAGCGTCGTGGCATGAGCCAGCGCTGGCTGGTCACCGGTGCCGGCCGCGGACTGGGGCGGGCCATCACGCAGCAGTTGCTGGCGCGTGGCGATCACGTGGCGGCCACGGTGCGCCAGCTCGATGCGCTGGACGATCTGGCGCGGCAGCATCCGGACCGGCTCATCGTGCGACAGCTGGACATGGCCGACCATGCCGCCATCCGTGCAACGGTCGATGAGGCCGTCGCTGCCCTGGGCGGGCTGGATGTCGTCGCAAGCAACGCCGGCTATGCGCTGGTCGGCGCCGCCGAAGAAGCGAGCGATGAACAGATCGCCGCGCACCTGTCGGTCAATCTGCTGGGTCCCATCCACCTGATCCGCGCCGCACTGCCGCACCTGCGCAGGCAGGGGCATGGCCGGATCGTGCAGGTGTCGAGCGAGAACGGACAGATGAGCCTGCCCGCACTGAGCTGCTACCAGGCGGCGAAGTGGGGCATCGAGGGATATTGCGAGAGCGTGGCGCAAGAAGTTGCACCGCTCGGCATCCAGATGATCATCGTCGAGCCGGGGCGTATTGCGACCGCTTTCGATCGAAGCTCCGTGCCCGCGCAGACGCAGATCGACGATTACCAGCGCACCAGCGTCGGCAACCTGCTGCGCCTGCATGCGATGGGGCGCCTGCCACGGCTCGGCGATCCGCAGCGGATGGCGCAGGCGATCATCGCCTGTGCCGATTCGACCTCGCCGCCATTGCGGCTGCTGCTGGGCAGCGACGCATGGCGCAATGTCGAACGCGCGTTGCATGCCCGGATGGCGGTGCTGGATGGCCAGCGCGAGAGTGCGGCTGCTACGGATATTGCATGAATGTTGTTCAAGCAATTTGCGCTTGAGCAATCGTCCCTTGCGACCTAGGATCGCTTGCAATGGGGGCGTTTCAGGCAGGGCGCCTTGCGTCGAAAAGGAAGGATTGAGACATGAGCAATGACAAGATGAATCCGGCCGCTCTGCCGGACTCGACCGCGCTGGCGCTGGACCGCACGCGCATGGCCTACGAGCGCACGATGATGGCGTGGGTGCGCACGGCGGTGTCGCTGATCTCGTTTGGTTTCACCATCTACAAGTTCTTCCAGTACCTGCAGCAGGACCAGAAGGTCGTGCATACCGGCCTGTTCGGGCCGCGTCATTTCGCGATGGTGATGATCGGCAGCGGCATCATCGCGCTGGTCGTTGCGACCTGGGACCACCGCCGCAACATGGGCCGGTTGCGCGCCCATTACGGCCCGATGCCGTGGTCGCCGGCGACGGTGTTGGCGACGCTGATCGGTTTGCTCGGCGTGATGGGCCTGCTGGCCGTGGTGTTTCGCCAGTGAGCCGCGGCGACTCGGTGTCAGGGCGCGAACGGGCACCTGACGGCAACATACCCGCCGCCGTGATCCACGACGGCGGGCAGGTGCCGTATCGCTTACTGCGCTGGCGCGTAGCGCAGCGTCAGGAACCACTCGCGCCCGGGTTGGTTGTAGAACGAGGCGGTCTCGTAGTCGCGGTCGAAGACGTTGGCTACGCGTGCCTGCAAGCTCAATGACGGCGTGAAGGCGTACTCGGCGCGCAGGTCGAGCGTGCCGTAGCCGCCCATGCGGCGGGTGTTGGCGACGTCATCAAAGCGTGCGCCTTCGCCGGTGGCGGTCACGCCGACGCGGAATGTACCGAAGGCGCGATCCAGGTCCACGCGCGCGCTGTTGCGGGCACGGCGCGCCAGTTCATTGCCGGCATAGACGCCCGAGCGGTTCTCGGCATCGAGGTAGCTGATGGCGCCACGCGCGGTCCAGCCCAGCACTTGCGTGTCGATGCCCAGTTCGGCGCCGCGCATGCGCGCATGGTCGATGTTGTTGGGCACGCCCATCGAGGCGTCGTAGGCGATCATGTCGTCGACATCGGTGTCGAAGGCATCCAGGTGCGCGGTGAACGTGGTGGCCTGGTAGGCCAGGCCCAGTTCCCAGGTCTTCGAGTCTTCCGGGCGCAGGTGGGGGTTGCTGCTGGCGAAGCCGCCGAACGGCGGGAAGTACAACTCGTTGAAGGTCGGCGCGCGGAAGGCCGTGCCGTAGCCGGCGGTGACGCGCCAGTTCTGCGCGAAGCCGAGGCCCCACGCGGCACTGCCGGTGGTGTGGCCGCCGAACTGGTCGTTGTCGTCGCGGCGCACGCTGGCTTCCAGCGACTGCTCGCCAAGCGTTCCTGCTTCAAAACGGCCCTGGTACTGGACGAAGGCGGCCTGGTTGCCGCGCTGCGTGCGGTCGTACTGCGTGGTGCTTTCGACCTGGTCGTGCAGCCAGTCCAGACCCAGGCTCAGCAGCTGATCGCGGCCGATGCCGAAGTCGCCCTGCAAGGTGGCGCTGTCGCGGTCGGTGCTGAAGGTGTCGATGTACAACTCGTCGGCGAAGTTGTCCGAGGCGTCGACGTTTCGGCCGGCGGTCAGGTGCAGGTCGATGCGGTCGGACGGGCGCCAGCGCAGGGTGCCGCCGATCACCTGCTGCACGGTCTCGGAGCGGTTGTAGAAGCTGCCGTCGAACTCGTTGTCCCCTTCGTTGCGCAGGGTGTGGCCCTGCAGGCTCCACTGCTCGTTGAAATCAAGACCGCCACGCAGCGACAGCGCGTTGGCGGTGTAGCCGTCGCGGTCGGGCTCCTCGGTGAAGCAGCCGGCAAACAGCGTGCTGGAGCCGTTGCAGGCGTTGATGCCCTGGGTGTGGCGGTACTGGTAGTCGGCACCGAACCAGCCACGGCCGCCGCTGCCGCCGAAGCCGACGCCGTATTCGGTGAGGCCGTTGCTGCCGCCGCCGACGCGCACGCGCGGCACGAACGCGCCCCGGTCGCGGCGGGTGAACACCTGGATCACGCCGCCGATGGCGTCGGCGCCGTACAGGCTCGAGCGCGGGCCACGGACGATCTCGACGCGATCGATCATCTCCACCGGCAGGTCCTGGAACGATGCCAGGCCGGAAGTGGCCGAGCCGATGCGGATGCCGTCGACCAGCACCAGCACGTGGTCGGACTCGCTGCCGCGCAGGAACAGCGTGGTCAGCTTGCCCTGGCCGCCCTGGTTGGACGCGGTGATGCCGGCGCGGCCGCGCAGCAGGTCGGGCAGCGAACGCGCCTGGCTGCGCTGGATCTGCTCGCGGTCGATCACCTCGACCGGGGTCAGCGCGTCATTGGCGCTGATCGCGGTGCGGTTGGCGGTGACGAAGACCTGGTCGAGGTCGGTGGCGTCCTGCGCCCGGGCGACGGCGGGCAGGGCCAGCGCGCAGGCGGCGGTGAGGGACAGGATTCGCAGGGACATCTGGGGTTCTCCGGCGCACGGCAGGGCCGCGCGGGCGAGGGGGAATCGCGTGGAGAACTCGGGGCTGCGTTGCAGGCGCACGGGACGCCGACGTCGCCGCCGCGACGCCCTCCGCATCGCAATCAGTCGTGCACCGAGGCCGGTCTCCGGACTCGCGAGTGGAGGCAACCTCCGATCGCAGCGCCTTCCCGTGCGGCCCTGGTTTCAGGGCCGGCCGCTCCCGGAGGAGCTGCCAGACAGTGGCGTGTGCCGCGATTCGACTCGCTTACCGTTGCGGGGGCAGTGCCGGGCTGGCCACGCTGGGCGTGGCGTCACCGGCTTCCCGTTTCAACCCGTCGGCAGGACGCCGCCGGGTCACCTCGAAGCGCGCGCAGTCTACGCGATCCGCTGGCGGCGGCCAAAAGCGCGTGTCAGTCGCCGCGCTCGGGCTCGTCGAACAGCGGCGGCATCGCCACGGTGTCCTCGGTCAGCACGGTGGTCCGCACCGGTCCGGCGGCGGGGCGGTTGCGCGGCGCCGGCAGCAGGGCGGTGGCGGCGTCGGCGGCGAGGATCAGCTCGCTGCGGCGCTCGTCCGGGATCTCCTGCCAGTGGCAGTCGAGCAGCGCGCCTTCGATCGCGTAGAGCAGGTTCAAGGTCGGCTTGAAGCCGGCGCGCTTGACCCGCATGAAGGCCTCGACCGTGCCGACCGCGGCCAGGTCCTCGTGCGTGCGCAGGCCGACCTGGCGCAGCCAGGCGGCGGATTTGGGGCCGATGTTGCGCAGCTTGTCAGTGCTCATGCCAGCGACTCCACGAAGGCGAGTGCGATCGCCTCGAGGCCGTGTTGATCGTCGGCGTCGAAGCGGTCGAGTTGCGGACTGTCGAGATCGAACACGCCGATCAATGCGCCGTCGGCCGCGACCAGCGGCACGACGAGTTCGGAATTGGAAGCCGAGTCGCAGGCGATATGCCCCGGGAAGGCGTGCACGTCGGCGATGCGCTGGGTCTGCCGGGTCGAGGCCGCGGCGCCGCACACGCCCTTGTCGAGCGCGATGCGCACGCACGCGGGCAGGCCCTGGAACGGACCGACCACCAGCTCGCGGCCGTCGAAGAAATAGAAACCGACCCAGTTCAGTGCCGGCAACGCGTGATAGACCAGCGCCGCCAGGTTGGCGGCGTTGGCGACGCGGTCGCGTTCGCCGTGCAGCAACGCGCGCGCTTGCGCGAGCAACTGCGTGTACTGGTCCGGCTTGCTGCCGGCGAGGGCGGTGGCGGAGAAGCTCATCGGGTCGAGTCTAGCAGCGCTGCGGGCGGCTGTTACGATGCGCCGATGCCTGCGAACGCCCCCCTTGTAGCCGGTGTCTACGTCACCGGAACCGATACCGGCGTCGGCAAGTCGATCGCCAGCGTGGCCCTGGTCCACGCCCTGCGCGATCACGGGGGGCGTGCGGTCGGGATGAAGCCGGTGGCGAGCGGCTGCGGGCGTGTCGACGGTGCTTGGCGCAACGAGGACGCACTCGCGCTGCAGGCCGCCAGCGATCCGCTGCCGGACTACGACGACGTCAACCCGTACGCGCTGCCGGAGGCGACCGCGCCGGAGATCGCCGCGCACCGCGCCGGCGTGGTGCTGGCACTGGACCGCATCGAAGCCGGTTACCGGCGGCTGGCGGCGCAGGCCGACACGGTTGTGGTCGAGGGCGTCGGCGGCTGGGCCGCACCGCTGTCGGCGCAACTGGACCAGCTCGATGTGGTGCGCGCGCTGGACTTGCCGGTGGTGCTGGTGGTCGGGCTGCGACTGGGCTGCATCAGCCATGCGCGCCTGACCGCGCGCGCGATCGCGGCCGACGGCGTGCGCCTGCTCGGCTGGATCGGCAACGAGGTCGACCCGGGCCTGGCCGAGCGCGACGAGTACTTCGCGTTGCTGCAGCCGCGCCTGCCGGTGCCGTGCCTGGGGCGCCTGCCGTATCTGCCGGGACCGACGCCAGCCGCGCCGGCTGGATTGCTCGACCTGACGCCGCTGCGGCGCTGACCGCAGAAACACAAAGGGCGCCTTGGGCGCCCTTTGTGCCACGGCATCGACTGGCCTCAGCCATGCTGCGGTGCCGGCGTCGCCGGTGGCAGTGCCGCGCCGGTCTGCGCCCGGTGCGCACTGTGGTCGCGCGCCATGTACAGGTAGAACGCCGGCAGCACGAACAGCGTGAACGTCGTGCCGATCAACATGCCGCTGGCAATCACCACACCCATCGAGAAGCGCGAGGCCGCACCCGGGCCGGTGGCGATCAGCAGCGGCACCATCGCGAACACCAGCGCGGCGGTGGTCATCAGCACCGGGCGCAGACGGATCGCGGCGGCTTCCTCGATCGCCTCGCGCTTGCTCAGGCCACGGTCGAGTTGCAGCTTGTTGGCGAATTCCACGATCAGGATGCCGTGCTTGGAGATCACGCCGACCAGGGTCACCAGGCCGACCTGGGTGTAGATGTTGATGCTCATCCCGGGGAAGGCCTCGATCCCGGCGAAGCCCAGGATGTTGCTCAGCAGGGCCAGCACGTTGAGCACCAGCAGCGCGCCGCAGATCGCCATCGGCACGGTGACCAGCATGATCAGCGCGTCGCGGAAACTCTCGAACTGCGCCGACAGCACCAGGAAGATGATGATCAGCGCGAACGCCATCGTCACCAGCATCGCCGCGCCTTCCTGCTTGAACTGGCGCGACTCGCCGGCGTAGTCGACGCTGTAGCCCTGCGGCAGCACTTCCTTGGCCGCGTTCTCCAGGATCGTCAGCGCCTCGCCCTTGCTCACGCCCGGGCGCGGCGCGAAGCTGATGCCGACCGCGTTGAGCTGCTGGAAGCGCTTGAGCGTCTGCGGCTGCGCACTTTCCTTGAGCGTGACGATGGTCGACAGCGGGATCAGCTCGCCGTCGCGGGTGCGGGTGTAGTAGTTGCCCAACTGCTCGGCGTTGAGGCGGTCGCTGCGCTGCACCTGCGGGATCACCCGGTAGGAGCGGTTCTGCATGGCGAAGCGGTTGGCATAGCCGCCCGACAGCATCGCGGTCATGTCGGCGGCCAGCGTGCGCATGTCGATGCCGAGCGTGGCCGCCTTGTCGCGGTCGATCTGCACCTCGATGCGCGGCTTGTCGATCTTCAGGTCCTTGTCGAGGAAGATGAAGCGCTTGCTCGCGTAGGCCTTGGCGAGGATCGCGTCGGCCAGTTCCTGCAACTGCTCCAGCGAGCCGATGCCGCCGATGACGAACTCGCCGCCGCCGTCGCCGCCGGCGCTGGGCAGCGGCGGCGGGATCAGCGCGAACACGTTGAGCCCGGTGACCTCGGCGATCTTCGGTTGCAGCTCCTGTTCCAGCACCTGCTTGGTCGATCGCTCGCGTTCGCTCCACGGCTTGAGCACGAAGCCGGCCATGGCGCTGTTGCTGGCGCCGCCGCCACCGCCGAAGCCGCCGTTGAACAGGAAGTAGTTGTCCACTTCCGGCACGCCCTTGGCGATCTGGGTGATCTCCTCGGTGTAGCGCTCGACGTAGTCGAGCGTGGACGCCGGGTCGGCGCTGCCGATCGAGAAGATGAAGCCCTGGTCCTCGGCCGGTGCCGGCTCCTTCGGCGATCCCATGTACAGGAACACGCAGGAGACGAACACGATCGCTCCGAACAGCGCGATCACGCCCTTGGTCGCCAGCGCGCCGTGCAGGCGGTTCTGGTAGCCCTGGCGCAGCCGGTCGAAGCGCGCGTCCAGCCACGATTCCAGCCGGCCCTTGCCGCCCTGGGTGTGCGGCTTGAGCAGCTTGGCGCACATCATCGGTGACAGGGTCAGCGCGATCACGCCCGACAGCAGCACCGAACCGGCCAGGGTGAAGGCGAACTCGGTGAACAGCACGCCGGTGAGGCCGCCCTGGAAGCCGATCGGCAGGTACACCGCCACCAGCGTGGTGGTCATCGCCACCACCGGCCAGGCCAGCTCGCGCGCGCCTTTGATCGCCGCGTCATAGGGCGACATGCCCTCCTCGATGTGGCGGTGCACGTTCTCCAGCACGATGATCGCGTCGTCTACCACTATCCCGATCGCCAGCACCATCGCCAGCAGCGTCAGCAGGTTGATGGTGAAACCCATCAGCAGCATCAGGAACAACGTGCCGACCAGCGACAGCGGCACCGTCACCGCCGGGATGATCACGCTGCGCAGCGAGCCCAGGAACAGGTAGATCACCACGATCACGATGATCACCGCCTCGATGATGGTCTGGATGACCTCGTCGATGGCGTCCTGGATCGCCTCGGTGCTGTCGTAGGGGATGGTGCCCTTCATGCCCTGCGGCAACTGCGGGATGATCTCGCTGTCCCAGACCTTGCGCACGTCGCGGATCACGTCCAGCGAATTTGCGTCAGGCGAGACGAAGATGCCCATGAAGGTGGCCGCGTCGCCGTTGATGCGCACCGAGGTTCCGTACTGTTCCGAGCCCAGCACCACGTCGGCGACGTCGCCCAGGCGCACGATCGCGCCGTCCTGCTCGCGAACCACCAGCTGGCGGAACTCCTCGGCGTTGCGCAGGTCGGTGCGCGCGGTGAGGTCGATCGCCACCATCTGGCCCTTGGTCGAGCCCAGCGCGGACAGCACGTTGTTGTTGCGCAAGGCGGCGTCGACGTCGCTGGCGGTGACCTTGAGCGCGGTCATCCGGTCCGGCTTGAGCCATACGCGCATGGCGAAGGTACCGGCGCCGAGGATCTCGGCACGCTGCACGCCCGGGATCGTCGCCAGCTTGGGTTCGACGACGCGGGTGAGGTAGTCGGTGATCTGGTTGTTGTCGAGTACCTCGCTGGCGAACGACACGTACATCGCCGCGATCTGCTGGCCCTGCTGCAGCTCGATCACCGGGTCTTCCGACTCCGGCGGCAGCTGCCCGCGCAGCTTGTTGACCTTGGCCGAGATCTGGGTGAGCGCCTCGTTGGCGTTGTGGTCGAGGCGGATGTAGGCCTGGATCGTGCTGATGCCGGCCGAACTGCTCGAGGTGAGGTAGTCGATGCCCTCGGCGCTGGCGACCTCGCGCTCCAGCGGGGTGGTGATGAAGCCCTGGATCAGGTCGGCGTCGGCACCGTAGTAGGCGGTGCTGACGTTGATTACCGCGTTCTGCAGCTCCGGGTACTCGCGCACGTTGAGCGAGCTGTAGGCGCGCAGGCCGAACAACAGGATGAACAGGCTGACGACGACCGCCAGCACCGGTTTGTTGACGAAGATGTCGGTGAATTTCATCCGCTTATTTCTCCCCTTCTTCGCGCCGAAGAAGGTTGGGGGGAAGAGGTGGCGTCATGCCGTCCGGCGAGGACGAATGCGGGGCCGCCATGTCAGCGGTTCTCCGGGGTCGGGCGTGCCTGCGCCGTCGGCTCCACCTTGTTGTTGATGGTGATCTGCGCGTCGTTGCGCAGCTTGAGCAGGCCGCTGGTCACCACGCGTTCGCCCGGCTTGAGGCCGTCGGTCACCGCCACCAGGTCGCCGCGGGTCGTGCCGGTCTTGATGAAGCGCTGCTGCACCGACAGCGTGGGGCCGGCGGGCTTGCCATCGGCGCCCTGGGCGCCCGGCGCGGCGGCTTTCTCGCTGATCACGTACACCGCGTTGCCGTATGGATTGAAGCTGACCGCGGTCTGCGGGATCACGACCACGCGCCGCGCCTGGCCCGATTCGAAATCCACCCGTGCGAACGTGCCCGGGCGCAGGTCACGCTTGGGATTGCGCAGCGTGGCCTGCACGGCGAAGTTGCGCGTGCTGGCATCGACGTTGGGGTCGATCGCGGTGATCCGGCCTTCGAAGGCCTGGCCCGGCAGGGCATCGACCGTGGCGCGGATCGCGGTGCCCTCGTGGGTCTGCGACATGCGCTGCTCGGGCAGGGTGAAGTTGAGATAGATCGGGTCCAGCGACTGCAGGCTCACGATCGGATCGCCCGGATTGAGGTACTGGCCGAGGTTGACCTTGCGGATGCCGAGCACGCCATCGAACGGTGCGCGCACCGTCTTCTGCGCGATCAAGGCGCGTTGCGCCTCCACCTGCGCCTGTGCGGTCGCCGCGGCGGTGGCGCGCTGCTGCGCCTCGTCCACCGACACCAGTTTGTCGGTCGCCAGCTTGCGCCAACGGTCGGCCTGCACGGCGGCCAGCTTCGCCGAGGCTTCCAGCGATTTCAGCGTGGCCAACTCGTTGGCCGAATTGAGCTGCACCAGCAACGTACCGGCCTTGACCGGCTGGCCGGCGTCGAAGGCGATCGCCTTGACCACGCCGCCGGACTCGGTGGTGACCTCGGTGCCGTTGACCGCGACCAGCGTGCCAACCGCTTCCTGGGCGTCGCTCCAGCTTTCCTGCTGGGCGGTGTAGGCGCTGACCGCCACCGGCGGCTGCGGCATGTTGTCGAAGAACTGGTTGGTCTGGCTGGCGAAGAACGCCTTGACGGCGAACACGCCGCCGAACACCAGCCCGGTGATCAACAGCATCCAGATCATGCGCTTGCGCGTGGATGGAGCGCGCTGGAGGGAGTACGGGTCGTGCTTGGCCATGGAGCTTTATCCTTGGAAAAATCCTTAGCGCCGGCGAGGCGAGGGGCAGTGTCGGGCCGTGCGGCGTTCGCCGGAGCGATGCCGTCGTACCGCCGCACCGATTCGTGCGCGCGATCCGCTCGGCGGCATGAGCGTTGCGGTTCCCATCGTTCGTGTTTGCACGAACCCGCAGGCGCCGGCCGACTGTCAACGGGCGATCGCTATTGTGACGCACGCGCATTGCGGTAGCGCGCGCGGAGCGTACGCAGTGCTGGCCGGGAAGGCATGGGCCGATCGTCAGGGGGCGGTGGCGTGTGCTGGAACCGGGCTCGTGGTTCGCCCGGCCTGCGTCGCCCTGCGGTTGCTTGCGGTTTTCACGTCGCCGCCCCGGGCACCACCGTTACCGTAGTGCACTCCCCTGCGCCGAGCCTGTTTGCCTGATCTGGCGCGTGCCACCGCCGTCATGACTAATGGGGGGTGGGCGGTCAGTGTCGAATGTTAGACTGGCCGGTATAGGAATTAGAAAGCCGTAGAGCAGAACCGCTCACCCTTATATGAAGCAATCGGAGTCTTCCCCCATGGTCATGAACCTGCGCTCGGTGGCACTGGCCGCCGCGTTGGCCCTCGCACTGTCCGCCTGCGGCGGCGACAAGGACGCCGCCCAAGGGGGCATGCCGCCGCCGGAAGTGGGCGTGGTCAAGGTGCAGCCGGCCAATGTGCCGCTGCAGAAGGACCTGGTCGGCCGCCTGGCCGCTTACCGCAGCGCCGACGTGCGCGCCCGCGTGCCGGGCGTGCTGCAGCGCCGCGTCTACGAGGAGGGCAGCGACGTCAAGGTGGGGCAGGTGCTGTTCCAGATCGATCCGGCGCAGCTGCAGGCCGAAGTCGGCCAGGCCCAGGCGGCGGTGGCGGCGGCCCAGGCCTCCTATGCCAACGCCAAGGCCACGGCCAGTCGGGCCCGCCAGCTGGCACCGGCCAACTTCATTTCCAAGTCCGACCTCGACAACGCCCTCGCCGCCGAGCGCAGCGGCAGCGCGTCGGTGAAGCAGGCCGAAGCGGCGCTGGCCAATGCCCGCATCAACCTGGGCTATGCCACCGTGCGCTCGCCGATCAACGGCCGCGCCGGCAAGCAGCAGGTCACCGAGGGCGCACTGGTCGGGCAGGGCACGGCGACGCTGCTGACCACGGTCGACCAGATCGACCAGCTGTACGTGAACTTCTCGCTGAGTGTGGCCGAGCTTGAGCAGATCCGCAGTGCCCAGGTCGCCGGTGCGGACCGGGCCGAGGTGCAGGTGATCCTCCCCGACGGCAGCGTCTACGAGCGCAAGGGTACGCTGGACTTCTCCGGTGACGTGGTCGACCCGGCCACCGGCGCGATCGCGTTGCGCGCGCGCGTGCCCAACCCGGACAAGACCCTGCTGCCCGGCACCTACGTCACCCTCAAGGCGGTGCTCGGCGAGCAGGCCAATGCCTATCTGGTGCCGCAGACCGGGCTGCTGCGCGACGCCAGCGGCGCCTACGTGCTGGTGGTCGGCAGCGACGGCAAGGTCGCGCGCAAGGACGTCACCGCCGATCGCGCCCAGGGCGCGAACTGGGTGGTGAGCAAGGGGCTGGCGCCGGGCGACCAGGTGATCATCTCGGGCATCCAGCGCGCCCAGCCCGGGCAGCCGGCCAAGGCCATGCCAGGATCGGGCAACGGCGCGCCCGCCAACGCCGCCGCCAGCGACAAGCCGGCGGCCCCGGCCGCGAAGGACTGATCCACCGCCATGTCCAGATTCTTCATCAACCACCCGGTCTTCGCCTGGGTCATCGCGATCCTGATCTCGCTCGGTGGCGTGCTCGCGATCTTCAATCTTGGCGTCGAGTCCTACCCCAACATCGCGCCGCCGCAGGTCACGGTGTCGGCCAGCTACCCCGGCGCCAGCGCCGAGACCGCCGAAGGCGCGGTCACCCAGGTGATCGAGCAGCAGCTCACCGGCATCGACAACCTGGATTACTTCAGCTCCTCGTCCAGCTCGTCCGGGCGCAGCTCGATCACCCTGACCTTCGAGCCGGGCACCGATCCCGACATCGCCCAGGTGCAGGTGCAGAACAAGGTGTCGCTGGCGACGCCACGGCTGCCGACCGAGGTGGTGCAGCAGGGCGTGGTCGTGGCCAAGGCCAACCCCGGCTTCCTGATGGTGGTGGCGGTGCGCTCGGAGAATCCGAACGTCGACCGCAACGCGCTCAGCGACCTGATCGGTTCGCGCGTGCTCGACCAGATCGCGCGCGTGCCCGGTGTCGGCAGCACCCAGCAGTTCGGCAGCGAATACGCGATGAACATCTGGTTGAACCCCGACCAGCTGCGTGGCTACGGCCTGTCGGCCAGCCAGGCGCTGGCGGCGGTGCGCGGCCAGAACGTGCAGTTCGCCGCCGGTTCGATCGGCTCCGAGCCGTCGCCACAGGAGCAGGCCTACACCGCCACGGTCTCGGCCGAGGGCCGCTTCAGCACGCCGGAGCAGTTTGGTAACATCATCCTGCGCGCCAACCAGGACGGCACCACGGTGCGCCTGCGCGACGTCGCCCGCATCCAGCTCGGCGCGCAGAGCTACGGTGTCGACACCAAGTGGAACGGCAAGCCCACCGGCGCCTTCGCCATCCAGCTGGCGCCAGGCGCCAACGCGCTGGGCGTGGCCGAGGAAGTGCGCGCGCGCATGGACCAGCTGGCCGCCAGCTTCCCGCAGGGCGTGAGCTGGTTCTCGCCGTACGACAGCTCGACCTTCGTGCAGGTCTCGATCGAGGAGGTGGTCAAGACCCTGATCGAAGCCATCGTGCTGGTGTTCCTGGTGATGCTGATCTTCCTGCAGAACCTGCGGGCCACGCTGATCCCGACCCTGGTGATCCCGATTGCATTGCTGGGCACGTTCCTGGGCATGTACGTGATCGGCTTCACCATCAACCAGCTCAGCCTGTTCGGCATGGTGCTGGCCATCGGCATCGTGGTCGACGACGCGATCGTGGTGATCGAGAACGTCGAGCGCATCATGACCGAGGAAGGCCTGTCGCCGAAGTCGGCCACGCGCAAGTCGATGAACCAGATCAGCGGCGCGGTCGTGGCCATTACCGTGGTGCTGGCGGCGGTGTTCATCCCCAGTGCGTTCCAGGGCGGCAGTGCCGGCGAGATCTACAAGCAGTTCGCCATCACCATCGCCATGGCGATGGGTTTCTCGGCGTTCCTGGCGCTGGGCTTCACCCCGGCGCTGTGCGCGACGCTGCTCAAGCCGACCGCCGACCACCACCGCGAAAACTTCATCTTCCGCACCTTCAACAAGTACTACGACAAGGTCGCCAAGACCTACGTCGGCCACATCGGCCATGCGGTCAAGCATGCGCCGCGCTGGATGTTGGTGTTCGCGCTGCTGGCGGTGCTGTGCGGGTTCTTCTACACGCGCATGCCGGGCAGCTTCCTGCCGGAAGAGGACCAGGGCTACGCGATCGCCCTGGTGCAGCTGCCGTCGGGGGCGACCCTGGACCGCACCCAGCGCGTGTTCGAGCAGATGCGCGGCACGCTGGAGAAGCAGGAAGGCTACGACGGCATGATGCAGGTCGCCGGCTTCAGCTTCATGGGCCAGGGCGAGAACGTGGGCCTGGCCTTCATCCGCCTCAAGCCCTGGGATGAGCGCAAGGTCACCGCGATGGAGTTCATCCAGGGCGCCAACAAGGCCCTGTACGGCATCCGCGACGCGCAGATGTTCGTGATCAACCTGCCGACGGTCAGCGGCCTGGGCCAGTTCGGCGGCTTCGACATGTACCTGCAGGATCGCGGCGGCCAGGGCCGCGCGGCACTGACGCAGGCGCGCAATACCCTGCTCGGCAAGGCCAACCAGAACCCGGCCCTGACCGCGGTGCGGCCGAACACGCTGGAGGACGCGCCGCAGCTCAAGCTCGACGTCGATCGCGTGCAGGCGCAGGCGATGGGGTTGTCGGTGGCCGACATCTACAGCTCGATCCAGCTGATGCTGGCGCCGATCTACGTCAACGACTTCGTCGACGGCGGCCGCATCAAGCGCGTGACCATGCAGGCCGATGCGCCGTTCCGCACCGGGCCGGATTCGCTGACGCGGTTCTACACGCCCAGCCCGTTGGCGGGTGCAACCGACGACACCGATCCGACCACCGGCGCGATGATCCCGCTGTCGAACGTGGTCAAGAGCCAGTGGACCATGGCCTCGCCGTCGCTGACCCGTTACAACGGCTATTCCGCGGTCGAGATCGTCGGTGCGCAGGCGCCGGGCCACAGCTCCGGCGAGGCGATGGAGGTGATGCAGCAGATCGTCGAGAACGACCTGCCGGAAGGCTTCGGCTACGACTGGACCGGCCAGTCCTACCAGGAAATCCTGTCCGGCAACCAGGCGCCGATGCTGATGGCGCTGTCGATCCTGGTGGTGTTCCTGTGCCTAGCAGCGCTGTACGAGAGCTGGTCGGTGCCGGTGGCAGTGCTGCTGGTGGTGCCGCTGGGCGTGCTCGGCGCGGTGCTGTTCTCGCTCGCGCGCGGCCTGCCCGACGACATCTACTTCAAGATCGGCCTGATCACGGTGATGGGCCTGGCGGCAAAGAACGCGATCCTGATCGTCGAGTTCGCCATCGAGCAGCGCCAAGCCGGCAAGACCCTGCGCGAGGCGACGGTCGAGGCCGCGCACCTGCGCTTCCGCCCGATCCTGATGACCTCGTTCGCGTTCATCATGGGCGTGATCCCGCTGGCGATCTCGTCCGGCGCCGGCGCCAACTCGCGCCACGCGATCGGCACCGGCGTGATCGGCGGCATGATCTTCGCCACGTTCCTGGGCCTGCTGCTGATCCCGGTGTTCTACGTGGTGGTGCGGCGCGTGCTCGGCGACAAGCTCGACGAGAAGCCGGTGATCGTCCGCGACGATGACGAGGAGCTGCAACCGGCGCGCTGAGCATCGGTTGCCCCGCGCGACAGGCCCGCCTTCACGGCGGGCTTGTCGTTTCTGCGCGGCGTGCGTGCGGGGGCCGGCGCAACGTACTGCCCGCTCGCCCAGGCAATAAAAAACCCGGCAGCTTGCGCTGCCGGGTTTCCGCCGAGGGAGGGGGCCGGCGGAGAGAGACGGTTACTTGGCCGACCTGGACGCAGCCTTGGTGGCCTTGTCGACGTTGGCTTGGGCGGTCTTGGCGCTGGTCTCGAGCTGCGACTTGGTCAACTCGCCGATCGCTTCCTGCGCCTTGAGGGTGCGGCCGAGGGCATCCTGACCGGTGCTGACGGCGCGCTCGATGTTCTCGCGCGCGACCTGCACGCCCTTCGGCCACAGGGTCTTGAGGCTGTCGAAATCGCGCGCTTCGGCGGCCTCGCCGAGGAAGGCGAACGTGGCGTTGACGCGGTCCTCGATCGCCGTCAACTGCAGGCCGAACACGGCCTCGGCGTTGTCGAGGGCGAGGCGGTTGACCTGGGCTGCCGTGTCCGCGAACTGGCGCGTCGCGGCGGCAAACTGTTCGTTGAACTGGTACATGGCAGGACTCCTGCGATCACCGGCCGGGGGAGGTCGGATTGTGCGGTGCAGCATAATCCGGAATTTGTTGCGATGCAACATTGGTTGTAAGCCCGCCGAATGCGGATTCAGCTGTCGTTGGCGGCCACGTTCCAATGGCAGAATCAGTGGACCGGCGGCTGCCGGAAGGCCGATGGACGGCCGGTCACTTTCGAGGATGACGAGACGATGATGCGCGACGTGAACCGGCCTGCCGGTGGGGTGCCCCTGGGGTTGCAGCGGTTCGGGTTGGCCGCCGTGCTGGCACTGGGTGGGCTGATGGCCGCCGTCCCGGCCCGGGCTGCGGACGGCCCCGGCTCCGCGCCCTGCATCGGCCTGGTCCTCGGTGGCGGCGGCGCCCGCGGCTCGGCGCACATCGGCGTGCTCAAGGTGCTTGAACGCGAGCGCATCCCGGTCTGCCGCGTCGCCGGCACCAGCATGGGCTCGATCGTGGGTGGCCTGTACGCGACCGGCTACACCCCGGCGGAAATGGAAACCCTGATCGAGACCATCGACTGGGCCGACATGTTCGTCGATGACCCGCCGCGCGAAGGCCTGCCGATGCGGCGCAAGGACGCCGACTTCCGTTACCTGCTCGACCTGGAGATCGGTTACACGGATGGCCACGTGGTCTTGCCGGTCGGGTTCGTGCAGGGGCAGAAGCTGCTGATGCTGCTGCGCCGGCTCACGTTGTCGACATGGAATGCCAAGGACTTTGACGCGCTGCCGATCCCGTTCCGTGCCGTCGCCGCCGACATCGTCACCGGCGACAAGGTCGTGTTCGACGACGGCGACCTGGCGCTGGCGATCCGCTCGAGCATGTCGGTGCCGGGCGCGTTCGCACCGGTGCGCGTCGACGGCCGCCTGCTGGTCGACGGCGGCATGGTCGATAACGTCCCGGTCGACGTCGTGCGCGACATGGGCGCGCAGCAGCTGATCGTGGTCGACGTCGGCTCGCCGCTGCACAAGGAGGAGTCGCTGACCAACCCGGTCGTGATCATGGACCAGATGATCAGCGCGCTGATGATCGAAAAAACCCGGCGCGTGCTCGCCACGCTCGGCCCGCAGGACGTGCTGATCACGCCCGAACTGGGCGACATCACCTCGGCCCAGTTCAACCGCGGCAAGGAGGCGATCGAGATCGGCGAGCGCGCGGCCGAGGCGGCCTTGCCGCGGCTGCGCGCGCTGTCGGTCGACGAAGCCACCTATGCTGCGTTCGAGGCCCGCCAGCGGCGTCGTGATTTCGATCCGGGGCTGGTGGCATTCCTCGATGTGGTGAAGGGCCGCTCGCCGTCGGCCATGCGCCAGGTCGAGCGCGCCATGGCCGAGAACGTGGGCGAGCCGTTCGACGCCGACCGCGTCGAGAAGGACCTCGGCAGCGCCTACGGCGATGGCCGTTTCCAGCAGATCGACTACCGCGTGGTCGAGCGCAACGGCGAGACCGGTCTTGAGATCATTCCGGCGCTCAAGGCGTGGTCGGCGTTTGGCAAACTCGGTTTCCAGCTCGACGACAACTTCAACGGTGGCAACAGCTACCTGGTGTCGGCCGAGCTGACCTTCAACGACGTCAATTCACTGGGCGCGGAGTGGCGCAACGTGTTCCGGCTGGGGCGGATCACCGGCCTGCGCTCGGAGTTCTACCAACCCTTCGGCGAGACGGGCGCGTTCTACCTGCAGCCGTCGCTGGACCTGCGCAACGAGTCCCTGCCGTTGTGGGTGCAGGGCCATCACCTGGCCGAATTCCGCGTCAACCGGCGTCAGCTGGGCCTGGAGGCCGGCTGGTCGCCGCAACCCGAATGGAGGGTCAGCGCGGAACTGGTGCGCGGCCGTGACCGTGCCGACCTGCTCATCGGTACCCCGGGTGTGATCGATGGCGACAAGGAGGAGTACGCCGGGGTGCTCTACAACGCCACCTGGGACACGCTGGACAACATCAACTTCCCCACCCGCGGCTTGCGCGTCAGTGCCGACATGGAGGCCTACTACGATGTCATGGGCGCCGACGTCAACGGCAACGTCGCGCGACTGACCGCGGACTGGGCCCGCGCCTGGGGACGCTACCACCTGCTGCTGGGTGCGCGCCTGACCAGCGCGCTGGAAGACGACAACTTCTTCCAGGCCCAGGACTTCCTCGGCGGCTTCCTCAACCTGTCCGGTTTCGAGGAGCGCGCGCTGTTCGGCAACCAGACTGCGTTGGCGCGCGCCGTCGCGTACCGACGCACCGGCAACACCAGCAGGCTGTTCTCGTTGCCGATGTACGTCGGCGCCAGCCTGGAAACCGGCAACGCCTGGTTCAGCCAGGACAACGTCGATGCCGACGACCTGATCATCGCCGGCAGCCTGTTCGTGGGCTTCAGTACGCCGCTGGGGCCGATGTTCCTGGCCTACGGTGGCAACGACGACGGCGAGTCGTCCTGGTACCTGACCTTCGGCTCACTGCTGCGTCCGCGCGTCAAATAGCGCGCGTCGCGGTCGAAGTGGGTGGGGCGACGTAAACCGCGGCTTAAACGCCGCGGTAATGGCAGCCGGAGGTGCAGGTCTCGTGCACCACCACCTCCGACAGCAGCGGCAGCGCCGGCTTCAGGCGCTCCCAGATCCACACCGCCAGCCGTTCACTGGTCGGGTTGTCGAGGCCGTCGATGTCGTTGAGGTAGTGGTGGTCGAGCCGGTCGTACAGCGGCTGGAACGCCGCCTTGAGGTCGGCGAAGTCCATCACCCAGCCCAGATGCGGGTCGAGCTCGCCCTCGACGTGCAGTTCGATGCGGAAACTGTGGCCGTGCAGGCGCGCGCACTTGTGCCCTTCCGGCACGTGGGGCAGGCGGTGCGCGGCTTCGAGCGTGAATGCCTTGAAAATCTTCATGGCGGCATTTTAGCGCCCGTGGACAACGCGGGGCGGGCCGCGATCGCCCTGGATGCACGGAAGGGGCCACAAGGCCCCTTCCGTGAACGTGCATTCGTGCGTGCTAGCCCTCCGGCGCTCAGTGCCAGGCGCTGCCGACCTGGATGATGACGGTCTCGTCTTCCGGCCCCCAAGCGTAATCGGCGCCAACATACAAGCCCATCTGGCGGGCGATCAGGTAACGCAGGCCGACGCCCTTGCTGACCGCGGTCGAGGCGTCGCCGAAGCTGGAGCGGTCGCCCCAGGCGCGGCCGGCGCCGAGGAAGCCGATCGTGGCCCAGCGCGGGGTCATGTTCCAGCGCAGTTCCGTTTCCAGCATGCCGACGCGGGTGTCCTGGTAGCGGGCCGAGGGTACGCCGCGCAGGTCGATGTAGGGCAGGCGGTAGAAGGGTATGTCGCCTTCGGCCGCGCGCATGTCGGCGCGGCCGCCGAGCACCAGTTTCGTGCCCAGCGGCCAGTAGCCGTAGCCGTGGGTGCGATAACTCTGGAACTTCACGTCGCTGCCGATCGCAGGCATGTAGAAATTGCCTTCGACCTTGCCGAAGTAGCCCTTGGACGGCGTGAACGGATTGTCGCGGGTGTCGTATTCCAGCCCGAGGCCGAGTCCGGAACTGACCTGCTCGAAATCCAGGTCGGTGAAGTGCTTGCGGTCTTCCGCCACTTGCAGGCGCGGATCGATGTCCATGTAGATCCAGGCGAGCGACAGGAACATGTCCTGCTCGCCGAGCCGGCGCGCCACCCGCTGGAACGATGCCTTGCTGTTCAGGTTGACCGCAACCTCCTGCGCCGGGAACAAACGGCCGCTGGTATAGAAATCAACGTTGAGGTCGGCAACACCGATGCCGCCCATGTAGCGCCAGCGGTCTTCGTCGAAGTGCATGACCGCTCCGGCGCCATAAGCCGTGCTGCCGTTTTCGGTCTTCATGCCGCCGACGCCGTAGATGTTGGGCGTGATCATCTCCTGCTTGCCGTCAGAGCCAGTGCGCGTCGGCGCGCTGCCCTTGGGACGATGGAAGAAAGCCAGCATGACGCCGCCGCCGTAGCCGAGCGCGGGATCGGTGATGACGATCGGCACCGGCAGGAAGCCCTTGTGCTCGAGCAGCCAGCGCGACAGGTCGAACTTGCCGTCCAGCGGGTCCTTGAACAGGCTGGTGTGGGCGGCCGGGGTCGGCGTTGCGTCCGTGGCTGGGGCCGCTGTTGTGTCCGCGGTCGGGGGGGCTGGGACCGCTGCCGGGGCCGCATCGGTCGCGCGCGTGGCCACCGCGGTATCGTCGTCGGCGTGGGCCGCACCGGCGCATGCCAGGGCTAGGAACACAAGGGTTTGGGCTGAGGCTCGCATGGGTATCCTCGACAGGATGCGGGGGGCGGTCGCCGGAATGCTGCGGGCCGCGTCGATTGCATATGCCGGCTGCATTGAGGCGTCTCGACGCAGCCGGCAAGGCGTCATTGCAATCGCACGATGGGCCATGCGTTCGCGCGCTGCGACGCACTCACTCCGGGAACACCAGCGTGATCATCAAGCGCGCGGTCCAGCGGCTGGCGTACTCCGGCCGGTCGACGTTGTAGAAACCGCCCACGCCGATGCTGACCGGCATGTGGCCGAAGTGTGTGACCTTGGAGATCGTGCCGCCGATCGGCACCGTCCACTCGTTGCCGCTGCCGGCCTCCCAGTTGTAGGAGGTCTCGGAGGTGAAACCGGCCGACCAGCCGTTGGCCAGACTGCGGGTGATGAACGGCTGCACGTTGGTGACGCTGACGTCGTCGCGGTCGTCGTCGCCGGCGAACGACCACAGGTGGTTGGCCAGCGCGCCGATCGTCCACTTCTTGGTCTTGTGCACCGCGATGAAGGCCGGGCCGATCGAGTACTTGCCCGTGCCCAGGCTGTCGTGGCTGGCGGTGTCGAGCATCAGCGCCGGGCCGAAACCGAACTCGGTGCTGCGCGCCTGACCCGGGTGCGACGGGATGTAATAGCCCTGCACGAACACGTCGCCCAGGCCGCTCTTGTCCTGCGGGAACTCGTTGGAGACGAACGGCAGGATCGGACGCAGGATGAACTTGCCCTTGTCGCCGACGAAGGGGATCACCGGCTGCACCTTCAGCGTCTGGTTGTCGTAGTTGCTGCCGGGACCGGCACTGCCCTGGTAGTTGTACTGGAACGGCACCGAGATCAGCGCCGCACCGGGGTCGGCCAGCTTGCGGGAGATGTCGTCGGCCGACGATCCGCCGCCTTCGCTCGCCTGCTGGGCGAATGCGGGCAGGGCGGCCGAGGCCAGCAGGATCAACGTGAGTGCGCGGGGTTTCATCATTATTTCCAACTCCAGAAGCGGATACGGCAGGCGGTAGCAGGCGTCAGAACTGGAAGCTCGCCGAGAGCATGAACGGGTCGCCTTCGAGGCGGTTCTTCACGTCGAACTCGGTCAGGTAGCGCGCTGAAAACTCGACCTGGCCACCGTCCCACTTCTTGGCGTAGGTGACGATCGGTCCGAGCGCGAGCGAGTGACCCTTGAAGCCGTTGAGGCGGTCGGCGGTCGCGCCCTTGTCGTCTTCCAGCTGCTCAATCCAGCCGCCGGCACCGCCGAAGCCCCAGCCGTTGCCGAAGCGTTTGATCAGCACCGAGTCCAGGCGGAACACCGCGCCATTCTCGTAGTCGGTGTCGTCGTTCTTGGTGTAGATGTCGACCGCGGCGGTACTGCTCCATTCCAGAGTGCCTTCCTGGAACAGCTGGGTGTAGCCGAAGGTCGGCGAGAACGTCCAGTTGTTGAGACTGGGGTTGGCCAGTGCGCCAGCCTCGTAGTCGCCGGTCGGCGCGTACACGTACAGCGACATCGACACGTGACGCAGCTTGTCGATGTGGTAGCTGGCAATGACCGGGGCGAAGAACGCGTCGAACAGGCCGTTGCCGACGTCGTTGACCTGGCGCTGGACCGGGCCGAGCTGCACGTTGGCGGTGGCGTCGATGTAGATGAACGGCACCGTTGCCATCGAGGCGAAGTTCCAGCGGCCCTCGCCGGTGTCCCAGATGTACAGGCCGGTGGCCGACATCATGTCGAACGTCGCATCCAGGCCCAGCGAGGCGACGCCACCGACCGGGATTTCGCGCTGGCCGCCGATCTCGCCGGCGTAATGGACGTAGCCGATCTGCAGGTTCCAGCCCGGCGTCGGTGGGATCAGACCGGAGTAGGACGTGCCCTGGATGCCGGTGATCGGGCGACCCAGTCCGCCTTCGGTGGCAGCGGCCTGGGCCAACGGAAGCGCGCACAGCGCCAGGGTGAGCAGGCTGCGCTTGAGCATCGGAACGGTGCGGCAGGAGTACTGGGTCATCGTGCAGTTCTCATTGAGTTGGGTCAGCGGCGACGGAAACCGCCGCCCATCGGGCGCGCGCCCAGGCCGGGGCGGAAACCGCCGACCGGACGCTCGAAGCCACCGGCCGGGCGCTGGAAGCCGCCCTGCGGGCGCTCGCTGCGCTGCGGGAAATTGCCGTTGATGCGCTGGTCGCCGCGCTCGCGGGCGAAGCGGTCGCGGTCGAGATTGCCCGGGTCGGTGTGGCGGGTTTCTCCGCTGATGTTGTTCGAGGTGTCAGGCCGGGTGACCTTGCTCCAGCCGTTCTCGTCATGGCGGTAGACGTTGCCGTCGTGGCCGGCGTAGACCTGGTCGTTGACGTCGATCGCGCCGCTGTGGTGCAAGGTGCTGGTGTCGGCATTGTAGTGGAAGCTGCCGGCACCTTTGGCGTCGCCGCCCGCGCCTTGGCTGTCGAACCCGCCGGCACCGGCCGCGCCGTGCTGCCCGGCCACGGCGCCGCCGGCTTCATGCGTCACGCGTCCGGTGTTGGTGTTGACCACGGTGCGATCGCCACCTGCGGCCGCGCGACCGGTGTATGGATTCACCGCGACGCCGTGCTCGCCGGCGACGACGCGCCCGGTCTGCGGGTTGTAGCGGATGCCCTGCGCGCCGGCGCGGGTGGTGCCGGTGTAGACGTTGGTGTTGATGCCGGCACGGCCGATGCCCTGGCCGCCGGTGCGCTCGTTGTAGAAACCGCCGCGGGCGCCGCGACCGACGTTGCCGGTCCACGGATCGGCCCAGGCGGCGGCCGTACCGCGCACCGCGGCGTTGCCCCAGTGGCCGTAGACGTTCCACGCCGCGGCACCGCCGCCCCACCAGCCGTACGGATAGACCGGGCCGTACCAAGGCCCCCACCACGGCGAATACGGGCCGTACCAGCCGTCGTACCAGCCCCAGCCCCAGCCGAAGGTCCAGCCGACCCAGGCGTTCCAGCCGAAGTACACGCCCATGCCGTAGGTGGCTGGGCAGCCATACCAGTACGCGCCGATCCACGGCGTGCAGGCGTAGCCGCTGCCGTAGACGACGACGTTGCTGGTCACCACGGTGCCGTAGTAGCCCGGCGTGTAGCCGACGTAGACGTCGTCGCCGCTGGTGCCGTAGACGCGGACGTAGGTGACGTAATGCAGCGGCGAGCTGGTCGGGATCGTGTAGATCGCGGCCGGCACGCTGGCCGCCACCGTCCACGGGCCGGTGGCTGCGGTGGCGGTGAACCAGATGCCCTTGTCGACGGCGTAGAAGCTGTCGGCGGCGACGCGGATCACCGGCACCGGCGTGTTGCGCGCGTACTGCAGCGAGGTGCCGCCGATCGCCTGGAACTGCGGCGCGCCGTCGTACTGCACGGTGAGCTTGGCCTGGCTGCGGTTGACCGTCGCGGTCTGCGGGATGGCGTTGGCGATCAGCGCCTCGCGCGATTCCGGCGTGTTCGGGATCGAGGCGAGCACGCCGCTTTTCGCGCTGTCTGCCGGGATCTTGGCGAAGTCGGCCGGCAGCTTGTCCGGTGCGACGTAGCTCCACGGTCCCTTGCTGCCGGCGGCGGTGAACCAGCGGCCGGACACCAGCACGTACCAGGCATGGTCGGCGGCGCCGTTGACGAACACGTCGGCACCGGTGTTGTCGATGTAGCTCAGCCGGGTGCCGGGGATGGCGACGAACTGCGGATCGCCCTGCGTCGTGATCAGCTCGGCCGGATGCGTGCGCACGTACAGCTCCGGGAGCTTGCCGGCGGCGAACGCCTGCTTGAGCGCCTCGGGCGGGTTGTCGAGCGTGTCGACCTGCTTGCTGGCGACGGCCTGTTTCATCGCGTTGGTCAGCGCTGCATCGACGCTGGCCGCTGCGGTCCATGGCCCGTTGAGTGCCGGTGCCGAGGCCCAATGCCCAGCGAGATACGTGTAGTACTTGCCGCCGTGCTGCAGCAGCAGCGAGCGGCTGTTGATCACGCGCTGCACGCCACTGACGCCGCTGGGCTTGAGTGCGGGCTGGCCGTCGACCAGCACCAGCACGGCCGCGCCGGTGCTGAAAATGATGTCGGGCGGATCGTTGCGCACCGGCAGCGAAGCGGTCTTGGCGTCGATCGCGGCGATAGCCAGCGCCGATTCCAACTGGTCCAGCGACACTGTCAGCGTGCCCTTTTCCTTGAGTGCACCGCGCACCAGCTGCAGGTACTGGTCCTGCTTGGCGGCCGCGGTCGGGAAGCTGGCGCTGTCGAACTTGATGCCGCTGAGCACCACCGCGCGCGCGTCCTTGTCGATCTGCGTGCGGGCGTTGAAGGTGACCACGCCGTAGTCGAGCGTGTCCTGGCTCTTGCCATCGGCGCCGGTGTGGATGCCGCTCTTCACCGACATCGCGAAACGGCCCTTGAGCGCGTTGCCCTGCCAACTGTCGTACTGCGGCTGGTGGATGTTGAACTGCGTGCCCTGCACGGTGAACTGGCGCGGAAACGGGCGCGCGTCGATGTTGACGGCGGCGGTTGTGGCCGCCGGGGCGGCGGAGGGAGCAGGGGCTGCCGTCGATGCGGGGGGCGCAGGTTCCTTGGCACAGGCCGGCGCGCACAGCAGCGCAGCGACTAGGGCCAGGGCCTTGGCGGTGGGAACGATGCGCATGGGTTACCTCGGTCGGGCGCTATTTCTGGAAAGGTCGGGCGGGCCAGGCGGCCCGCCGTCCATCACACGGTAGCCGGCAGCCACTCAGCGCGGCTGGTTCACGACGATGTAGGTGACGTTGCTGCCGGCGTACTGCGGCTGGTACCAGGTGCTGCCACACTGCTGGTAGGCAATGCCGTTGATCACGGTGGTCACGCAACTGGGTGGCACCGAGGTCACGATCGAGCCGATCACCGCCGAGGTCACCACCGCGGCGGTCGTTACCGCGGCCGCCGCGGCGACCGGGTGGTCGTACCAGCCGTCATGCCAATGATCGTCGACGTCGATATTCACATCGTTGTGGACGTTGATGTTGGTGTTGCGATTGACGTTGGTGTTGCGGTTGCGGTTGATATTGGCGTTGCGATTGACGTTGGCATTGCGGTTGACGTTGGCGGAGCGGTTGGCGCCGGCGTTGTGGCTCGGTGCGGGCCGGTTGACGCTGGTGCGTGCACCGCCGCGCGCGTGCGGGCCGGCATCGGCCGCGAAGCTGGCCGCAAGCAGGCCGGTGCCGCCGGCCAACAGGCCCAGGGCCAGGCCCAGGGTCGAAGCGTGGGTGCGGATGCTCATGGCGTGCCCTCCTTGTCCTCGACAACGACTACATCCACCTCGGCCAACTGGATGCGCTGTGCATCCTTGGACGGAGCGAAGGTGAAGCTGGAATCCTTGAACGTGGCGTTGGTGTTCCAGTCCAGCGTGGCTGCGTACTGCGGCAGTGCCGGGTCGTCGGTGGTGGTGATCACCAGGCGTCGCGGCAGCGGCTTGTCACCGACCTCGATCCACACCTGCCAGTCGACGTCCTGCTGGCGGAACGCGTAGTGCTCGGTGACGCTGCCGTCGACGCGGGCCGGGCCGACGAACACGGCCGACTGGATCGCCGACTTGGACGCCTGCGGCGTGCCCCACAGGAACAGGTCGGCCAGCGGCAGTTCGATGCCGAAATCGTCCTGCGCGGTGGACAGCAGGTCGTGGATCGTGCCGGGGGCGTCGACGCTGGCGTAGTACTTCATCTTCGGCGCATAGACGGTCAGCGTCTTGCCGTCGAAGAACATCTGGCGTTCCTTGCGGTCGCTCTTGACGTCAACCTGCAGCCCGTTCGGCGCGCGCACCTTGTAGTCGACGGTGCCGGGGAATTCGAGCTTCTGCCCGTCTTCCATGACCAGGTCGATGGCGGTGTCGGCGTGCAGGCCGAAGTGCTTGAGGCTGCGCAGATGTGCGCCCATCTTCTCGAGAGCGGCGGTGGCACGTGGATCGACCGTTGGTGCGGCTGAGGCGGCGGCCGGAGGGGCCGTCTTGGTTTGGGCCAACGCCGCCGGCGCGAACAGCGCTGCGTTCAGGGCCAGGAACAACGCGATGCGTGACATGGACTCTCCTTGGGTTTCGGTACTTGCTGCTCGGTCCGCCCGGCACGGCGGGCCGGGCGGTTGCGACTCAATAGGGCGAATTCACCACGATGTAGGTCACCTGGCTGCCGCTGTATTGCGGCTGGTACCAGGTGCTGCCGCACTGCTCGTAGGTGACGTTGCCGACGACCACGGCGGTGCAGCTCGGTGGCAGCGAGTACACCATCGAACCGATCACGGCAGCGGTGACCGCGGCGGTGGTGGTGATCGCGGCGGCCGTCGCCCACGGGTGGTCGTACCAGTAAGGGTAGGGATGCGGCGGAGGCGGAGGCGGGCCTGGCGGATGCGGTCCGGGTCCAGGGGGATGCGGTCCCGGACCCGGTGGGTGTGGCCCCGGACCGGGCGGATGCGGCGCGGGGCCAGGCTCCGGGTGGGGCGCAGGCCCCGGGCCGGGATGCGGCGCCGGGCCCGGGTGCGGATGCGGCGCCGGCGGGTGGTTGATCGCGGTGCGGGCCAGGCCGATGGGGCGGCGTGCCTCGGCCGTGGAGGCCATCCACCATTGCCCGGACAGACCGACGATCAGCGCTCCGATCAGCAGCGGGCGGATACGATCATGGCGGCTCATGGCGCGGTCTCCTGGCGGCTGGCGGCGACTTCGATCTCCTGGATCACGATCGGGTGCGCGCCCTTCGGGGCAGTGAAGCGGAAGCTGGTGGCGCTGGGCGTGGCACTGTTCCAGTCCAGTTGGGCGACGTATTGCGGGCGGGCCGCATCGCCGGTGCTGGTGATGACCAGCTTGCGCGGCAGCGGCTGGTCGCCCGACTGGATCCAGACCTGCCAGTCGGCGCCGGCCTGGCGGAAGGCGTATTGCGTGCAGTCGCGGCCGTCGATCTTGGCCGGCCCGACCACGCTGGCGGCGCGGATCGCCGACACCGGTGCGCTGTCGGTGCCCCACCAGAACAGGTCGGCCAGCGGCATCTCCAGGCCGTAACGCGAGTGGACATCGCGCAGCAAGGCGTCGACATTGCCCGCGGCCGGCACGCTGGCGTAATAGCCCAGCTTCGGCGCGGACAAGGTGAAGGTCTTGCCGTCGTAAAAGAACTCGCGCTCGCGCTGTTCGCTGCGCACGGCCCCGTACAACCGGTCGGGCAGCTGCGTCCGGTATTCGACCGTGCCGGGGAACAGGTACTTCTGGCCGTCGTCCATCACGTATTCGATCGACGTGGTGCCGGTCAAGGTGAAGCCTTTGAGCTTGCGCAGGTAGGCGCTCATGCGCTCCAACGCGGCCACGGCCTGCGGTTCGATGGCGGCCGACGCGGCGGACGGCGCCGCCGCGGGTGCGGACTGGGCGTGGGCCAAGGGTATCGCCAGCAGCGTGATGCCTAATGCCAGTGTCAACGGTGGTATCCGAAGCATGGTCCCCTCCTTGAACAGCGGTGAAGTAGCGCAACGTGTCCTTGGTCGGTGTCATCTGACGGCCTGGGAGTCAGGTTGACAGACAGGTGATCAACGCGTGATGACGACCCTGGAGCGCTGTATTGGATGATGAATCGCTCAGACTCCTGGCCCTTCGCGTCCTCATAAGTTGAATCGCCGCGCTTGTTACAGGTGCCGCGAGTGCCCGGGAGGCGGCCCACAGCTACAGCTGCGCAGACGACCGTTCATCCCGAACCGGTTGGCGCAGGTCAAGTTCGTCGTATGCGGGTCGCGAACGCCACCGTAGCCCCGCGTTCACATGAAGCCAATGGTGTCGCGGAGGCGCGTGAAGTTTTCGTGATGACGCGCGGTGTAAGTGACGCAGGGCAGGTGTTGCCCACATTCGGCACAGTCGAGTGCGTCGTGGACAAGCGCTGCAAGGAGTCGCGCGCGGAGGATTTACCGGGCGAGCCATCGCGTATGGATGGCTCGGGCTGCGCTGGAAACGAAAAACCCGCCGTTGGGCGGGTTTTCGATCCGTGCGGATGGTGGCTATGGGTGGACTCGAACCACCGACCCCAGCATTATGAGTGCTGTGCTCTAACCGGCTGAGCTACATAGCCGCGCGGAGAACCGCGAATTATTCATGCGCAGGGCGGTGCCGTCAATCGTCTGGAGCGGCTTGTAGTCCCCGCCAGGGTCGTGGCAGAGTCGGATGCAGTGAATTAAGGAGTCCGCATCGTGATCGATCCGGACGGTTACCGGCCCAATGTCGGCATCGTGCTGATGCACCCGGACGGCCGCCTGTTCTGGGCCCGCCGCGTGCACCGTGACGGCTGGCAGTTCCCGCAGGGCGGGATGAACACCGACGAGACGCCGCTCGAGGCCATGTACCGTGAGCTGCGCGAGGAGACCGGGCTGCTGCCCGAGCACGTCGAGGTCCTCGGCGCGACCCCGGGCTGGCTGCGCTACCGCCTGCCGCAGCGGGCGATCCGCCGCAACGACCGGCTGGTCTGCATCGGCCAGAAGCAGGTCTGGTTCCTGTTGCGCCTGACCGGCTGCGAGGCCGACCTGCGCCTGGACCTGACCGACAAACCCGAGTTCGATCACTGGCGCTGGGTCGACTTCTGGTACCCGGTCGAGCACGTGGTGATGTTCAAGCGCGGCGTCTATGCCAGCGCGCTGCGCCACTTGGCGCCCGTGGCCCGGCAGGTGGCCGGCGAGGCGGTGCCGCTGCCGGGGCCGGACATCCGCATTCAGGATCCGCGCGGTTCCGCGGCACGCAGCCGCCAGCGGCTGCGTTCGCGCGGGCCCGGGGCGCCGGTGCGGGGTGGCAACAGCGGCGATCCGGCGGTTAATTGACAATCATTCGCATTCGTGGCGAAATGGCCCTGCAGTCGATCCGGCTGCCTGCCCGACCATCGCCACCGTGTACGTCTGCATCTGCAATGGGGTTACCGACCACGACATCCGCCAGGCCGCGGATGCCGGTTGCCGCAGCGTGACCGAACTGACCATGCGCACCGGTGCCGGTGCCAACTGCGGTAGCTGCCTGGACATGGCGTCGTCGATGCTGGACGCGGTCCACGCCGTGCGGGATCTGCCGTTCCCGGTGCTGCAGCAAGCCGCCTGAGCCGCGTCAAAAGCTACTGATTCTCGCCCGCGCCTGCACCCGATTCGCGTTCCGTCACGGTTGCCGCGAAGCGGCTAGAGTGCCGCCATTGCAGGCACACGGAGCACGGCCATGAAAGGCGACGCCAAGGTCATCGAATACCTCAACAAGGCGCTCTACAACGAGCTGACCGCGATCAACCAGTACTTCCTGCACGCCAAGATGCTGAAGAACTGGGGCCTGAAGGAACTCGCCGAGCACGAGTACCACGAGTCGATCGACGAGATGAAGCACGCCGACAAGCTGTCCGAGCGCATCCTGTTTCTCGATGGCCTGCCGAACTTCCAGGCGCTGGGCAAGCTGCGCATCGGCGAGAACCCGCGCGAGGTGCTCAACTGCGATCTGGCGCTGGAGCTGGAAGCGCTGCCGCTGCTGCGCGAGGCGATCAAGTACTGCGAGAGCGTCCACGACTACGTCAGCCGCAAGCTGTTCGCCGATATCCTCGATTCCGAGGAAGAGCACATCGACTGGATCGAGACCCAGCTGTCGCTGATTGAGCGCTTGGGCGAGCAGAACTACCTGCTGACCAAGGTCGAGGGATAACGGCTGCCGAGTCGATCCCCGCGGGGGCTCCCGCGTCTGCCGCACCAACGCCGCCGAAACCCTCGGCGGCGTCTTCATTAGTTGATGTCTCGTCGGGTGACTACGTCAAACGGCGCCGGGCCGTGGCGCGCGTCGGAACAGCTTGCGCCACACCCACCACAGCAGCAGTGCCAGTGTCAGGGTGATCGTCAGCACCAGCGACAACGCGATCCAGGGGTGGGCAAACACCAGGGCCAGGCCGCCGACCGTGGCCACGTCCTCGGTGATGGAGGCGGTCCAGTTGCTGACCGGCTCCGGCGAGGTATTGAGCAGGGCGCGCGAGCCGGCCTTGAGCACGTGACTGGTCAACGCCACCCCGGCCCCGGCAGCCAGTGCCCCGGCGCCGAGTTCGCCGTTCGGCGACAGCGTCGCCGCGGCCAGAAACGCGCCGGCGGGCACCCGCAGCAAGGTCTGCAGCAGGTCCCAGACCGAGTCGACACCGGGGATCTTGTCGGCGAAGAACTCCGCCACGGCCAGTGCGCCGGACACGCCGATCACCCACGGCGACTGCGTCAGTTGCAGCGCCTGCGGCAGCTCGACCCAGCCAAACGCCCCGGCCAGCCCGACCCCGAACACGGTCAGGTACACGCGGATGCCGGCCAACCAGGCGAGAACTACGCCAATTGCGAACAGGTGCGCATCTGACATCGCGGCGGCCCCGCTAGACTGTGGGCCGAGTATAGGGGCATGGGGAAACCGGTGGGGTCGTCGCCGGATCGCAGGTCATGAACAAGCCGCCACGCAAGGCGCCGCCGGCGCGTTTCACGATCGTCCAGCAGCGTCCGGATCGACGGCCGCTGGTGTGGACGGCGTTGACGTTGGCCTGGCTGTTGACGCTGGCGGCGGCGTGGATCGGCTCCGAGCGCCTGGCGGCACCGCGCCTGCCGGCGATCCGCGCCGAACTCGACAACGCGCGCGTGCAACTGCAGCACTGGCGAGGCCAGGCCGAGACGCTGCAGCAGCGCGAGGCCACCCTGTCGCGCTCGGACCAGATCAGCCGCGCCGCCAACAAGGAAGTCCAGAGCGCGTTGGCCGAACGCGAGGAAGAGATCTCCGACCTGCGCGCCAATGTCGCCTTCTACGAGCGCCTGGTCGGGGCGACCGGACAGGCCAAGGGGCTGAACGTGCACTCGGCGCAGTTTGCCGCCGAGACCGGCGGCACCTGGCGCTACCAGATCGTGCTGACGCAGAGCCTCAACCGCGGCGCGATCAGCAGCGGCCAGCTGCGTTTCGTCATCGAGGGCGTGCGTGACGGCAAGCTGGCCACGGTCAGCTGGGACGAGCTGCACCAGCGCGCCAGCGTGCCGGCGCAGGATTATTCGTTCCGCTATTTCCAGCAGCTCGATGGCAGCGTGATGCTGCCGGAAGGCTTTACGCCGCAACGCGTGCGCGTGTCGCTGCATGGCGGCGATGTCGCGGTGGAACAGACACTGGGCTGGAACAGCGGCACGACCTGAAGAAGGCCGGACAACCCGGACTTTCCCCACTATCGGAAAACACAAACGATGTTCAAGAACAAGCCGAGCCAGCACGACGGCCAGGTCGACACCCTGATCGGGCCGCAGGTGGTGATCCGCGGCGATCTGCAGTTCAGCGGCGGGCTCTATATCGAGGGCCGCATCATCGGCAAGGTGATTGCCGAGGACGGCCAGCGTGCCACACTGACCCTGGCCGAGCAGGGCAGCATCGAGGGCGAGGTGCGTGTGCCGGTGGTGGTGATCAACGGCCAGCTCACCGGCGACGTCCACGCCAGCGAGCGCGTCGAGTTGGCGACCAAGGCGCGGGTGCAGGGCAATGTGCATTACCAGGTGGTGGAGATGCTGGCCGGCGCCAAGCTGACCGGTCGCCTGATCCACGTCGACCCGGCCACCGCTACCGCAGCTGAAGGCCATCTGGACGTCGGCGCGGTAATGGGCTGACCGTCACAGCTCGCCGTTGTAGGCTGGGCGCCCGTTTCCACCGGCGACCGGCATGACCACTCCTGCGGGCGAGACTCCCGGGACCACATCACCGCCGATCTGGCGCATCGTCGCCGTGGCCGTATTCGTGCTGGCCCTGGCCTTCGGTGCCTGGGGCCTGTGGCGGGTGCTGGCACCGGGTGACGTGCGCGCGCAACTGGACACCAGCGAGCGTCTCAACCGCAGTGGGCAGGCGCAGCTCGACCAGTTGCAGCAGCGCGTGACCACGCTGACCCGCTCCGACCAGATCAGCCGCGAGGCCAACCGCGACCTGCAGAGCACGCTGGCCGAGCGCGACGAGGAGATCGCCGCGCTGCGCGCCGATGTCGCCTTCTACGAGCGCCTGGTCGGCGCGACCGCGCAGCGCCGCGGCCTCAACGTGCATGCCCTCAAGATGCAGCCGCAGAACGACACGGCCTGGCACTTCACCACCACCCTGACCCAGAACCTCAACCGTGGCGCCGTCAGCACCGGCCTGCTGACGCTGTCGATCGAGGGCACCCGCGCCGGCAAGTTGCAGAAGCTGGCCTGGCCCGACCTGCGTCAGCAAGCGGATGCGCCCGGCTTGGCGTACTCGTTCAAGTACTTCCAGCAGGTCGAAGGCGACGTGTTCCTGCCGCCCGGGTTCGTGCCGGTGCGGGTCGCGGTGCGGCTGGCGCCGCGCGCGGGCGCCGCGATCGAGGAGTCCTTCACCTGGGCCGACGCCACGCGTGATGTCGCCCCAGCCGTCGCTGCGCCTTGAGCGCCGCCGCTGCAACCCACCGTGCCGGGTACGCGGCTTGAACGCAGCGGCCCCGGCCCCCATCCTGAGCCCATGGAATCGATCACCCCCGCCGCCGCGACGCCGGACTACCAGTCGCTCGACCGCCCGTTGCAGTTCACCTCCGCAGCCGCGAGCAAGGTCCGCGAGCTGATCGCCGAGGAAGGCAACGACGCGCTCAAGCTGCGCGTCTACATCCAGGGTGGCGGCTGCTCGGGCTTCCAGTACGGGTTCGAGTTCGACGAGCAGCAGGGCGAGGACGACCTGGCGGTACAGACCGACGGCGTGACCCTGCTGGTCGACCCGCTCAGCCTGCAGTACCTGATGGGGGCGCAGGTCGACTACACCGAGAGCCTGCACGGCGCGCAGTTCGTGATCCGCAACCCGAACGCGAAGACCACCTGCGGCTGCGGGTCATCGTTCTCGGCGTGAGTACCGGGGCAGCGCCCTTCGCGTTCGTCGAGGCGGGCGCTGACGCTGCCTGCCGCGCCGCACTCGATCGCGCCGACCGTCTGCGCGACGACCCCGCGGCACTGACCGCGTTGTGGCTGCAGGCGCGTGTCCTGCTGCTCGACGACAAGGGCCATGCCCTGGCCGATGCCGACGGCAACCTGCGCGCGCCGCATGGGCAGGACATTAGCGAAGGCCCCGGCGGCGTCGGTGCGGCGGTGTTCCTCGGGCTCGATGCACACGGTGGCGGCTGGTTCGCGCTGGAGGCGGCACTGACCGCATTCGATGCGCCCCGGCGCGTCGACCTGCGCAGCGCCGCGGCGCTGTGGCCGGCATTCGAGGCCAGTGTGTTCGCGCAGGCGCGCGCGCTGCAGCATTGGCGCAGTCGCCACCGTTTCTGCGGCGTCTGCGGCGGTGAGGTCACGCTCTCGCGCGGTGGCTGGCAAGGCCGTTGCCAGCGGTGCGGCGCCGAGCATTACCCGCGCACCGATCCGGCGGTGATCGTCGCCGTCAGCGATGGCGAACGCCTGCTGCTCGGCCGGCAGAGCGCCTGGCCGGCGCGGCGTTATTCGGTCATCGCCGGCTTTGTCGAGCCCGGCGAAACGCTGGAGCAGACCGTCGCGCGCGAGGTGCTCGAGGAAACCGGCGTGCGCGTGCGCCGTTGCCACTACCTGGCTTCGCAGCCGTGGCCGTTTCCGGGCGCGTTGATGCTCGGTTTCGCCGCGCAGGCCGAACCCGACGTGCCGCAGGTCAGCGATGAACTCGAAGCGGCGGCCTGGTTCACCCGCGAGGAAGTGCGTGCGGCCTGCGCACGCGGCGAATGGGACGGTGCCGACGATGACGGCGAGGGCCCGGTGCTGTCGCCGAGCATCTCGATCTCGCGTTGGCTGATCGAACACTGGCTTGCGGCCGATGCGGATCGCCACGCCCGTTGAACAGCGGTGAGGCAGGCTAGAATCGCGTCATCCATCGCCGCGACGCCTGGAGGCTCTGCGCAATGTCCGCCACCCTGATCGCCGTCGTCGTTGCGCTCGTGCTTGGCCACCTCGCCCAGTCGCTGGTGGTGTCGGTGCGTCACTACGGCTGGTACCAGGACTGGCTGCGCTGGCTCGATGGCCGCTTTCCCGCGGAGGGTATCTGGCGTGGGCGCTGGGGCATCGCCATCGCCCTGCTGCCGCCGCTGCTTGCGGTCGGGCTGTTCCAGCTGGCACTGGCGGAACCGTTGTTCGGCCTGGCTGGCCTCGCGTTCGGCATCGCCGCGCTGTTCTACGCCTGGGGGCCGCGCGACCTGGATCTGGACGTCGATGCGATCGTCGACGCCAACGACTCTGCGTCGCGCCGCGCCGCGGCCACGGCGCTGTGGCCGGAAGGCGGCACGCCCTCGCTCGACGGCGGCGCGCTGGTCGAGGCGGTGTTCCGCAACGCACTGCGCCGCTGGTTTGGCGTGTTGCTCTGGTTCCTGCTGCTCGGCCCGTTCGGTGCGTTGCTGTACCGGTTGACGGCCTTGTCGGCAGAAGGCGAATCCGCACGCGCCTTGCCGGACGAGACCCGCAGCGGCGCACAGACCGTACTGGCGCTCCTCGATTGGCCGGTGACGCAGCTGATGACCCTGTCGCTGGCGCTGGTCGGCAATTTCGACACCGTGCTCGGCGCCTGGCGCGAGTCCGGCGGCGCCGCATTCAATCTCGACCTGCGTTTCCTCGGCGCGGTCGCACGCGCCAGCGTGCGCAGCGAACTGGCGGAGGAGGCCGCCGACTACGCCGATGACAACGGCAGCGTCGAAGCCGGCGAAGCGGGGCTGCCACCGCCACCGCCGCTCACCATCGCGACGGGCGAGCTGCCCGAACTGCGCGACGCGATGAGTCTGGTCTGGCGCAGCCTGCTGGTCTGGCTGGCAGTGCTGGCACTGTTCGTCATCGCCGGCTGGGTGAGCTGAGGCCGTTTGCGCGGCCCTGACGCGCGGAAGCCGCTCCTACAAACAGCATGATGCTATGCGGCGTCACCGCGCAGCGACCGTACTTGGGCTTCGAGCTGCGCCGCATCGACCGTGGCGCCGTCGAGCGGCGCATCGGCCATCACCTCGACATGCGCTCGGAACCGGCGCGGCACGCGCATGCGCGCCAGGCGGCTGCCTTTGGATGACGTGCTGCGTCGGCTCCACATGCTGGTCCACATGTTGCGCAGCGCCATCGGGATCACCGGCACCGGGCGGCCGGCGTCGCGGGTGCGTTCGAGGATGCGTTCGACACCGGACTTGAACGGCGCGATCGCTCCGTCCTTCGTCAACGCTCCTTCGGGGAAGAGGCCGACGATCTCGCCCTGCGCCAAGGCCGCGTCGATCTCGTCGAACGCGCGCTGCATCAGCGCCGGGTCTTCCTTGGCGCCGGCGATCGGGATGGCCTTGGCGGTGCGGAAGATCCAGCTCATCACCGGGATGTTGAAGATCTTGTAGTACATGACGAAGCGCACCGGCCGCGGGATGCTGGCCGCCAGGATCAACGCGTCCATGTAGCTGACGTGGTTGCACACGATCAGCGCCGGGCCTTCGTCCGGGACGTGCTTCTCGATGCCGTGCAGGCGCAAGCGGTACAGCCCGCGCACCAGCACCCAACTGAGGAAGCGCATCAAAAACTCGGGCACGATCGTGAAGATGTAGATCGCAACGATCACATTGGCGATCGCCACCGCCAGGAACACCTGCGGGATGCTCCAGCCGAGGAAGCGCTGCACGACGATGCCCAGCACCGCGGCCAACACGATGAAGGCGGCGTTCTGGATGTTCATGCCGGCGATCACGCGCGAGACTTCATTGCGCGGTGTGCGGCTCTGGATCAGCGCGAACAGCGGCACCACGAAGAAGCCGGCGAACAGGCCGATGCCGACCAGGTCGATGACGATGCGCCAGCTGCCGGGCTGCTGCAGGAACGCCACGACGGTCGACACCTGCGCCGGCGCCGCGCCGCTGCGGGCAAAGTACAGGTCGATCATGAACGCGCTGATGCCGAACGCGCCCAGCGGCACCAGGCCGATCTCCACCGTGCGCGCCGACAGCCGCTCGCACAGCATCGAGCCGACGCCGGTGCCGACCGAGAACAGCGCCAGCGCGAAGATGTAGAGCGTGCCGCTGCCGCCGAGGTTGGTCTCGGCGTAGGTCGGCAGCTGCGAGGTCAGCACCGTGCCGATGAACCAGAACCACGACACGCCGAGGATGGCGTTGCGCACCGCCGGCTGGCGCTTGGCCAGATGCAGGATCGCGATCGATTCAGGGAGCGGATTCCAGTTGATCCGCAACTCCGGTGCGCCGGCCTCGGCGCGCGGGATCGCACGGCTGACCAGGTTGCCGGTGATCGCCAGCACCACGATCGCGGTGGCGGCGACGACCGGTCCGTGCGCCCCGGCGAGCGCGAAGATCAGCCCGCCGAAGATCATGCCGACCAGGATCGAGATCGACGTGCCCATCTCGACCAGGCCGTTGCCGCCGGTCAGTTCCTCGGGCTTGAGCACCGACGGCAGGATCGAATACTTGACCGGTCCGAACAGCGTCGATTGCAATCCGGTGGAGAACAGCGCGACCAGCAGAACGGTCATGCTCTGGGTCAAGAAGCCGACTGCCGCCAGCGACATGATGACGATCTCCATCGTCGTGGTGATGCGGATCAGCTTCGACTTCTCCAGCTTCTCGGCGATCTGCCCGGCGGTGGCCGAGAACAGGAAGTAGGGCGCGATGAACAGCGCCGGCGCCAGATTGGTGTACAGCGTGCGCTGCTCCGGCGACACGCCCAGCCAGAACAGCAGGCCGATGATGGCCTGGCGGTAGACGTTGTCGTTGAACGCGCCCAGACACTGGGTGATGAAGAACGGCAGGAAGCGGCGCTGCTTGAGCAGCTCGAACTGGTTATGCGCCATGCGGCCTCCGGGGTTTGCGCGAGCCTAACAGAGCCGATTGCGCTTGTAGGAGCGGCTTCAGCCGCGAGCTTTTAGTGGGCAACCCGCGGGGCCATGCATCGCTATTGCAAGCGCAAAAGCTCGCGGCTGAAGCCGCTCCTACAGAAGATCAGCAAGTCGTAGCCCGGATAAGGCCGAAGGCCGCATCCGGGGCTGCCATCCCCGGGTGCGCTGCGCTTACCCGGGCTACGTCCGCGCTTGTTGTCGCCGATGCCGTGCTCGACACTGCGCCAGCTCCTGCGTCGATCCGTTCGGCACGAGCCCCCACCGACCGCATGGAACGCGGCGGAGCATGGACCGTCCGGCCCAGCCTTTCTCGGCATGCCCGGACTCGCTAATGGACGTAAGGAATAGCCAATGCAGAACCTTGTCTCGCTGAACCTGTCGGCGCAGGACCTCGCCGATGCCGACACCGCCATCGCCACGTTGCGCCGTGTCTTTGCCCCGATGATCGCGTTGCAACCCTCGCAGCGCCGCGACCTGTACAAGATGGGCGACAAGTCCGAGGTCTTCTGCCGGCAGACCTTGTCGGTGCTGGCCGCCAACCCGCAGATCATCCCGCCCAGCCTCAACCTGGCCGAAGCGCAGGCCGACTTGGCGGCCCTGGACCTGTTGCGCCCGCGCCTGCAGCAGCTGGAGCAACTGGTCGAACGCGCCGACGACACCGCCCTGGCGCTGGGCAGCGACATCATCACCGTCGCCCTGGAGGGCTACGGCCTGCTCAAGGTGTCCGGCAAGAACGAGGCGCTGAAGACCGCGCGCAAGGACCTGTCGGCGCGGTTTGCCAAGCCGTCGCGTGCCGCCGAGCCTGCCCCGGTGGCCTGAAACCGGCGCGGACGGTGTGTGAGTGATCAAGCCTGGCGGGTGAGGCGCCAACGCCTCGTCCGCCAGGCTTTTTGCTTCGGGGGCCAGGCCCTGTGCCGCAAGGGGCGAGGCTCGGCGGCCTCGGGCGAAAGCCGATGGGCCTGCGGGGTGCGGCATTTCACTTCGACCTCGAGGCCGGGGTGCCTCGGGCGTCAGGCTCAAACCGTCGACTTTGAGGCCCGTAGCTTCGAGGCGTGAGGCAAAAAGGTTCGACGTTGAAGTCCAGGGCCTGCGCAGGCTGGGCCTGCCACCTTGATCCGGCCCGAATGGTGTTTGATCCAGGAGCGGCTTCAGCCGCGAGCCTTTCGCCTGTCCATGGGGCGTCCACCCAAAGCTCGCGGCTGAAGCCGCTCCTACAACGATTATTCGAGGGGCGAGTCTATAAACTGCCTGCCACCATCAGCGTTGGGGGCGCCATGACGCCGGAAGCCAAAGCCCGCCAGCTCATCGACCAGAAGCTCGAATCCGCCGGCTGGGTCGTCCAGGACATGAAGCAACTCAACCTCGGTGCCGGCCCGGGCGTCGCGGTGCGCGAATACCCCACCGACACCGGCCCGGCCGACTACCTGCTGTTCGTCGACCGGCAGCCGGTTGGCGTGATCGAAGCCAAGCGCGACGATGCCGGCGCCAACCTCAGCGCCCACGAGACCCAGACCGAGCGCTACGCCAACGCCACCCTGAAGTGGCGCAAGGGCGAATTGCCGCTGCGCTTCCTGTACGAAAGCACCGGCCAGATCATTTTCTTCACCGACGGCGCCGACCCCGCGCCACGCGCCCGCGAGCTGTTCCACTTTTTCCGCCCAAAAACGCTGGCCGACTGGGCCGCGCAATCCGACACCCTGCGCCGCCGCCTCGCCGAGCAGATGCCGCCGCTGCCCGCGCGCAACCTGCGCGACTGTCAGGTCAGCGCCGTCACCGGGCTGGAAAAATCGCTGGCGGCCAACAAACCGCGCGCCCTGGTGCACATGGCCACCGGCGCCGGCAAGACCTTCACCGCCATCACCTCGGTCTACCGCCTGCTCAAGTTCGGCGGCGCCAAGCGCATCCTGTTCCTGGTCGATACCCGCAACCTGGGCAAGCAGGCGCACCAGGAGTTCATGGCCTACACGCCGCCGGACGACGCCCGCAAGTTCACCGAGCTGTACAACGTCCAGCGCCTGTCCAGCAGCGCCATCGACCCGCACGCCCAGGTCTGCATCAGCACCATCCAGCGCATGTACTCCATCCTGTCGGGCGAACCCATCGACGAGTCCGCCGAGGACATCTCGCTCAACGAACTCGGGCAGGCGCCGTCGCAGGCGCGGCTGGTGCAATACAACCCGAAGGTGCCGATCGAGGAGTTCGATTTCATCGTCATCGACGAGTGCCACCGCAGCATCTACAACCTGTGGAAGCAGGTGCTGGATTACTTCGATGCCTTCCTGATCGGCCTCACCGCCACGCCGGACCAGCGCACCTACGGCTTCTTCAACGAGAACGTGGTCGCCGAGTACAGCTACGAGCAGTCGGTGGTCGATGGCGTCAACGTCGGCTACGACGTCTACGAGATCGAGACCGACATCAGCCGCGCCGGGGCGATGCTGGAAGCCAAAGAGTGGATCGACCACCGCGACCGCCAGACCCGCGCCAGGCGCTGGGCCCAGACCGAGGAAGACACCGCCTACACCGCCACCGACCTGGACAAGTCGGTGGTCAACCCCAGCCAGATCCGCCAGGTGATCCAGGCGATGAAGGCCGCCGTGGAAGGCAAGATCTTCCCCAACCGCACCGAAACCCCCAAGACCCTGATCTTCGCCAAGACCGACAGCCACGCCGACGACATCATCCGCACCGTGCGCGAGGTCTACGGCCAGGGCAACGCCTTCTGCAAGAAGGTCACCTACCGCGCCGGCATCGATGCCGACACCGGCAAGCCCGTGCCCGGCGACGACGCCGACAGCGTGCTGGCCAGCTTCCGCAACGACTACCACCCGCGCATCGCCGTCACCGTCGACATGATCGCCACCGGCACCGACGTGAAACCACTGGAAGTGTTGCTGTTCATGCGCGACGTGCGCAGCCGCGGCTACTACGAACAGATGAAAGGCCGCGGCGTGCGCAGCCTGGATGCCGAGTCACTGAAGAAGGTCAGCAACAGTGCGGATAGCGCCAAGACCCACTTCGTGCTGATCGACGCGGTGGGCGTGGAGAAGTCGCTCAAGACCGAAAGCCGCCCGCTGGAGAAAAAGCCCACCGTCTCGCTGGACAACCTGCTCAAGGGCATCGCCGTCGGCGCCCGCGACGAGGACACCGTGCTCAGCCTCGGCAACCGGCTGGTGCGCCTGGGCAAGCAGTTGGACGACAAGGCGCTGGCGCGGATCAAGCAGGCCAGCGGCGGCATCGGCCTGCAGGACCTGGCGCGCGGGCTGGTGCAGGCGCTGGACCCGGACCGCATCACCGCCGATGCACTCGATGCCGCCCACGCCGCCGGCATCACCCGCAGCGCCGACAGCCTGAGCAACGATGAACTCGACGCCGCCCGCCGCCAGCGCGTCGCCACCGCCTGCCAACCCTTCGACGACCCGGCGCTGCGCGAGCTGATCGAAGCCGCGCGCCGTGAGCGCGAGCAGCTGATCGACACGATCAATATCGACACCGTGACGCGCAGCGAGTACGCCGGACAGGCGCAGGCCAATGCCGAAGCCGTGGTGCGCCAGTTCAGCGACTACCTGCGCGAGCACCGCGACCAGATTGCCGCGCTGGGCTTCTTCTACGCCCAGCCCTACCGCCGCCGCGCGTTGACCTTCGACATGATCGAGGACCTGCACGACGCCCTGCAGCGCCCGCCGCTGATGCTGACCACCGAGCGCCTGTGGTCGGCCTATGCGCGCGTGCAGGAGAGCAAGGTCAAGGGCAATGGCATCCGCCGCCAGCTGACCGACCTGGTGTCGCTGGTGCGCTTCGCGCTGGGCATGGACGAGGAGTTGCGTCCGTTTGCCGAATCGGTGGACAAGCGTTTCGCCGACTGGGTATTCCGCCACAATGCCCGCCGCGCCACCGCGTTCACGCCGGAACAGATGGCCTGGCTGCGCCTGGTCAAGGATCATATCGCCAGCAGCTGCCGCATCGAGCGCGAGGATTTCGACTACGCCCAACTGGCCGACAAGGGCGGCTTGCAGAAGGCATGGGCGGTGTTTGGAGAGGAACTGGATGGGTTGCTGGTGGAGATGAATGAGGAGTTGGTGGCGTGAGTGATGATTCTGTTGCGGAGGTACCGCCAAGCTGGTCCAAGTCAGAGCTTTCTGGGCTCGCCGACCTGATGCGGGGTGTGTCCTACAAGAAGGAAGATGCCTCGTCATCTCCCGCAAGTGACTCCGTGCCATTAATTCGCGCAACGAACATCACCGGTAGCTCGTTGACGTTCGATGGTCTTGTCCACGTTCCGAAACGCTATGTATCTTCCGATCAAATTATCCGGCGCGGCGACATCGTCATCGCGTCTTCAAGCGGGAGCAAGGACGTCGTCGGAAAGGCAGGGCAAATGGTTGCCGAGTTTGCCCCGGTTTCATTCGGCGCATTTTGTACTGTCATTCGCCCAGCCGTTGAAGTAGATCCGAGGTACGTTGGCTATTACTTCGAATCACCAGAGTATCGAAGCGCAATCTCCGAAATCTCCGCTGGTTCAAACATCAACAACATCAAGAGTAGTGAGCTTGCGTTGCATGTTGTTCCTGTAGCTCCACGCGCCGAGCAAACCCGCATCGTCGAAAAGCTGGAAGAACTGCTGTCCGACCTCGACGCCGGCGTGGCCGAACTCAAGGCTGCGCAGCGCAAGCTGGCGCAGTACCGGCAGTCCCTGCTGAAGGCGGCGGTGGAAGGCGCCCTGACCGCCGACTGGCGCGCGGCTCGCATCGGAACAGTCCCTGTCCCTCTCCCTCCCCCGCTTGCGGGGGAGGGAGAGGGTGGGGGCAACACGACGCGTGCAGCCTCACCGCACCACGCGCCCCCATCCCAACCTTCCCCCGCAAGCGGGGGAAGGGGCCAAGGCGAAACCGGCGCCGACCTGCTGCAACGCATCCTCAGCGAACGCCGCGCCCGCTGGGAGCAGAAGCAACTCGCCCGCTTCGCCGACCAAGGCAAGACGCCGCCGAAGGACTGGCAAGCCAAGTACCCGCAACCCATTGAGCCCGACCTCAGCGACCTGCCGCCGCTGCCGGACGGGTGGACGTGGGCGACGATTGATCAGGTTGCACATGTCGGAACCGGTGTCACCCCATTGCGCTCGAAGCGCGCTTACTTCGATGGCGGCGAAATTCCGTGGACGACCAGTGGCGCACTTAACGACGAATTCGTCACTTCAGCAACCGAATACGTCACACAGGCTGCAGTGGACGAATGTCGGCTGCAGATGTATCCAGCGGGCACGTTGCTTGTAGCGATGTACGGTGAAGGAAAGACGAGAGGAAAGTGCGCTGAGCTCACCTTTTCGTCAACCATAAATCAGGCGATTGCAGCCATTGTTTTCGAGCAGCCGGCTATAGAGGCCAGGTCGCATGTGAGAACGTTCCTGCTCGACGCCTACGAAGCGATGCGCAAACAGGCGTCCGGTGGCGTACAGCCCAATCTCAATCTTCAAATTGTCAAAGCGCTTGCAGTTCCGCTTCCATCGCCATTCGAGCAAGTCGAGATCGCTGTTACGTTGAATGCTGCGCTCGCAGCCGTTAAGGAGCAGCAAGCAGCCATCGAACACGCCCTCACCCAAGCCGCCGCACAACGCAAAAACATCCTCAAGTCCGCCTTCGCCGGCCAACTGGTCCCACAGGACCCCAACGACGAACCCGCCAGCGCACTGCTTGCGCGCATCCGCGCCACGCGCGCGGCGGATGGCTCCATCACGAGAAAGCGTGGCCGCAAGGCCAAGGAGAACGCATGAACGACCAAGGCGAACTGATCCTCTACCGCACCGACGATGGCCGCACCGACATCCACCTGCGCGCCGCCGACGGCACCGCCTGGCTGAGCCAGGCCGAAATGGCCGAACTGTTCGAAACCAGCAAGCAGAACATCAGCCTGCATATCCGCAAGATCCTTGCCGACGGCGAGCTGTCCGAGGATTCAGTTGTCAAGTTTTACTTGACAACTGCCGGCGTCGGAAAGCTGGCATGAGTACCGAGTTTGTTGCCTACATCGATGAATCCGGAGATGAGGGTTTCACCTTTCGGGATGATGGCAGCGGAAGCTCGCGCTGGCTGGTGCTGTCGGCGCTGGTGATGCGTAGAGTCAACGACCCAAAGGTGGTGGAAACCGCCCGGGAGGCACGGGAGTTGTTGCGGAAGCCTCCTCGGTTTCCTTTGCATTTCCGCGATCTCAAGCACGAGCAGCGCGTGGCGCTGGCTCGTCTGATCGGTCAGATGCCGTCCCGCACCGTGAGCGTTCTCATCCATAAGCCGTCTATTCCAGAGCAGGAACATTTCCAGCAAGAGGCATATTCGCTCTACCGCTACGCCAGCCGCCTTCTGTTGGAGCGGGTGTCCTGGCTATGCCGCGATCACCGCCGCGATGCAGGCGAAGTTGAACTGATCTTCTCCAATCGGTCGGCTATGTCCTATGACGCCCTACGCGGCTATCTGGTTCAGTTGCGGCAGGAGGCTGAGCGGCGGGACGTCCGCATCGAATGGCCGCTGATCAACCCGGACAAAGTCAGGGCCGTCAATCACGACCAGCTCGCTGGTCTGCAGCTGGCGGACGCGGTCGCCACGAGCGTCTATTACGCGGTGACGCCGAATCTCTATGGTGATATCGAGGACCGGTACTTCCGGTTGGTCGGACCGACCATCTACTGCCATGAACGTAGGGCGGAAGGGTACGGACTCAAATTCTGGGTGACCGACAGGACGGTCGTCGCGCGCCTGCTGGCGGCACTCAATGCGGCATAGGAAAAACAAGAACGCCCGCTTGGTGCGGGCGTCTTGTTGTGCAGGCCCTGAGCTCGAGGATCCCGCCCGTTCGGGCTGTCGCCGTTTCCGGCAACCTCTACAAATCTCACGCTTGCCTGCAAGGTCATGGTAAGCCGGGCCTTGCCCGAGTGCAAACCGACTGTCGGCGGGGAACAGCCGGCCGTAGGATTGCAACTGAACAGCCACCCACCAACTTGTAAGCGCGACTTACAGGTTCATGAATCAAACGGAACACCATGAACAGCAGCACCCTCGTCCAGAAGATCTGGAACTTCTGCCACACCCTGCGCGACGACGGCGTGGGTTATGGCGACTACCTGGAGCAGCTGACCTACCTGCTGTTCCTCAAGCTGGCGCACGAGTATTCGCAGCCGCCGTACAACCGCGACACCCACGTGCCCAAGAGTTGCGACTGGGCCAGCCTGCGCGGCAAGACCGGCGAGCCGCTGGAGGCGCATTACCTGAAGGTGCTGCACAAGCTGGGCGACGAGCCGGGCATGCTGGGGGCGATCTTCTTCAAGGCGCAGAACAAGATCCAGGACCCGGCCAAGCTGGCGCGGTTGCTGCAGATGATCGACGCGGAGAACTGGATCAGCCTGGATGCCGACACCAAGGGTGACCTGTACGAGGGTCTGCTGCAGAAGAACGCCGAGGACACCAAGAGCGGCGCCGGCCAGTACTTCACCCCGCGCGTGCTGATCCAGGCGATGGTCGAATGCGTGCAGCCCGAGCCGGGCAAGACCATCGCCGACCCGGCCTGCGGCACCGGCGGCTTCTTCCTGGGCGCCTACGAGTGGTTGACCCGCGAGGGCGTGCAGCTCAACAGGAAGCAGAAGGAGTTCCTGCGCCACAACACCTTCTTCGGCAACGAGATCGTCGCCGCCACCCGTCGCCTGTGCCTGATGAACCTGTTCCTGCACAACATCGGCGACCTGGATGGCGAACCCACGGTGGACCGCTCCGACGCGCTGATCTCCGAGCCGTCGCGCAAGGTCGACTACGTGCTGGCCAACCCGCCCTTCGGCAAGAAGAGCAGCATGACCATCACCAATGCCGAGGGCGAGGAAGACCGCGACGCGCTGACCTACGAGCGCCAGGATTTCTGGCAGACCACCTCCAACAAGCAGCTCAACTTCCTGCAGCACATCGTTTCGATGCTCAAGACCACCGGCCAGGCCGCAGTGGTGCTGCCAGACAACGTGCTTTTCGAGGGCGGTGCCGGCGAGAAGATCCGTCGCAAGCTGCTGGAGACCTGCGATGTGCACACCCTGCTGCGCCTGCCGACCGGCATCTTCTACGCACAGGGCGTCAAGGCGAACGTGCTGTTCTTCGATGCCCGGCCCAAGGACGGCAAGGTCCACACCAAGGGCGTGTGGATCTACGACCTGCGCACCAACAAGCACTTCACCCTGAAGACCAAGACCCTGCGCCGCGAGGATCTGCAGGACTTCATCGATTGCTACCGCCCGGCCAACCGCCACGAGCGTGCGGAATCGGAGCGTTTCCGCTACTACGATTACGAAACCCTGGTGGCGCGCGACAAGGCCAGCCTGGACATCTTCTGGCTCAAGGACGACAGCCTGGACGACCTGGACAACCTGCCGGCGCCGGACGTGCTGGCGCAGGAGATCATCGAGCATCTGGAAGCGGCGCTGGCCTCGTTCCGCGATGTGGCGGCGGCGCTGCCATCGAGTGCACCCTCGGAAAAGGGCTGAACCACGCAACGGTCGTCCCGGGATTTCTTCATCCATCTGCAACAGGGGAAGCAACACATGGCAGAGGCAACGATCTGGGGCATCCATGCCGGCCGCACCGGCGATGCGGAGGCCTTGTTCCTCAAGCAGGACTGCATCGCGATCGGTTGGGCGAAGTTGGGCAACCTGTCCGATCTTGCGCCCACGCGCGAGGCGTTCAGGCAACGCTACAGCCAGGCCTATCCCGATGCCAAGCCGGGTGGGCTGGCGACGGTGTCGGGCATTCCATACCGGTTCCTGCACGAGATGAAGGCCGGCGACCTGGTGGCTTATCCGTCCAAGCTGGACAAGCAGATCCATATCGGTCGCATCGTCGGGCCGTACCATTACCAGACGACCGGCGAGTCGAGTTATCCGCAACGGCGCAAGGTGGAATGGCTCAAGCACGTGCCGCGGCTGAAGTTCTCGCAGGGCGCGCTGTACGAGATCGGTTCGGCGCTGAGCATGTTCCAGATCAAGACCTATGCCGACGAGTTTCGCGCGGTCGTCGAGGGTGCAACGCCGGAACCGGCGCCCGTGGTTGACGACGCCACCGTCGCGGCGGTGGCCGAGGAGATCGAGGAGAACACGCGCGACTTCATCCTCAAGCGCCTGTCGCAGGAGTTGAAGGGGCTGCCGCTGGAGTCGTTCGTCGTGCACCTGTTGCAGTGCATGGGCTACCACGCCCGCCTGACCCGCAAGAACGAGCCCAGCGTTGACGTGATCGCGCACAAGGACCACCTCGGCATCGAGCCCCCGATCATCAAGGTGCAGGTCAAGAGCGGCGACGGTACGGCCACCGACAAGGACGTGTCGGCCCTCTACGGGAAGTTGTCAGCGGGCGAGTACGGCTTGTTCATCACGCTGGGCGCGTTCAGCCCGGCATCGCGCAATTTCGAGCAGGGCAAGTCCAACCTGCGGCTGATCGACGGCGACGAGTTCGTCGGCTTGATCCTGGGCCATTACGAGGCCTTCGATGCGCAACACAAGGGGCTATTGCCGCTGAGGCGGGTGTACGTGCCGCAGGCGTTGGATGCGGAGTAGTTGCGACCGGGCGTGACGGAAGGACTCGCACCAGGGCGCGCGGTCAGCGCCTGTAACTCGCATGCGGTTCGTGCACGTCGTGGCCGCTTTCGCGACGGATGCGCGAGCGCAGCCAGGTGGCGAAGTCGGCTTCGGACAGAGTGCCTTCGGCGAGGGTCACGTACATCGGGTACAGCTCCAGATCGTCCGCCTGCAGCGACGCGCCGTTGAGCACGATGAAGGTTTCGCAGGCCACCGCCGCGGTGCGCTTGTTGCCGTCGATGAAGGGATGGTTGCGCGCCAGGCCGAAGGCGAGGCTTGCCGCCAGGTCGGCGAGGTCCGGCGGTGGCTCGCCATAGGCGTGCAGTTGCTTCGGACGCGCGAGCGCGGAGTCGAGCAGGGTGTCGTCGCGCACGCCGGTGCTGCCGCCGTGTTCGGCCAACTGGCGGTCGTGGATGGCCAGGCCGAGGCGCTTTCCGATCCACACGATCATGGCGGCGCGCCCTTACTGCGCCAGCTTGTGCAGCAGGGTGCGGCGCTCGCGCATGATCTTTTCTGCCACTTCCATCTGCGCGGCCAGTTCGGGGTCGAAGGCGGTCAGGCGGATGCCGTCCGGCGTCTCCAGCGCGTACAGCTCGTCGCCCTTTTCCAGGCGCAGGCGGGCCAGCAGTTCCTTGGGCAGGATGACGCCGGCGGAATTGCCGATGGTGGTGATCTTGAGCTTCATGGCCGGCTCCGGGTCGTTATAACCAATGTTATACCGAGACAGCCGGGCGGCCGCAACCGACGCCCGGAGGCATCCTGTTGAACTGGCCCGATCAGGCCGCCGCTTCCGCCCGCTCGCGCTCGATCGCGCGCCAGCCGATGTCGTGGCGGTGGAACTCGCCGTGCCAGGAGATGCCGGCGACCGCCTCGTAGGCCGTGTGCTGGGCGTCGGCGACGCTGTCGCCGAGCGCACACACGCACAGCACTCGGCCGCCGGCGGTGACGACCTGGCCGTCGGCGAGCCTGGTGCCGGCGTGGAAGACCTTGGTGTCTTCGACATCGGGCACGTCCCATTCGTTGATCGGGTCGCCCAGGCGCGGCGTGCCCGGGTAGTTCTCGGCGGCCATCACCACGCCCAGGCTCGGGCGCGGGTCCCATTGCGCCTGCGTCTCGTGCAGGCGCTGGTCGATCGCGGCCTCGACCAGATCGAGCAGGTCGGACTGCAGGCGCAGCATCACCGGCTGCGTTTCCGGGTCGCCGAAGCGGACGTTGAATTCGATGACCTTGGGTGCGCCGCTCTTGTCGATCATCAGGCCGGCGTAGAGGAAGCCGGTGAACGGCACGCCGTCCTTGATCATGCCTTGCACGGTCGGATTGACGACCTCGCGCATCACCCGCGCGTGCACCTCGGGCGTGACCACTGGTGCCGGCGAGTACGCGCCCATGCCGCCGGTGTTGGGGCCGGTGTCGCCGTCGCCGACGCGCTTGTGGTCCTGGCTGGTGGCCATCGGCAGCGCGGTGGCGCCGTCGACCATCGAGATGAAGCTGGCTTCCTCGCCGTCGAGGAACTCTTCGATCACCACGCGCGCACCGGCGGCGCCGAAGGCGTAATCGGCCAGCATGTCGGTGATGGCGGCTTCGGCCTCGGCCAGCGTCATCGCCACGATCACGCCCTTGCCGGCGGCCAGGCCGTCAGCCTTGATGACGATCGGTGCGCCCTTCTCGCGGATGTACTCCAGCGCTTCCTCGACGTGGGTGTGCACGGCGTAGTGCGCGGTGGGGATTTGGTGACGCGCGAGAAAGTCCTTGGCGTAGGCCTTGCTGCCCTCCAGCTGCGCGGCGGCGGCGGTCGGGCCGAAGATGCGGTGGCCTTTGGTCCGGAAGCGGTCGACGACGCCGGCGACCAGTGGGCCTTCGGGACCGACCACGGTCACCGCCACGCCTTCGCGTTCGACCAGGGCGAGCAAAGCGTCGATATCGCTGGCGGGGACCGCGACATTGCGGCACTTGGCCTCGTTGGCGGTGCCGGCGTTACCGGGTGCGACCAGCACCTCGTCGATGCGCGGCGACTGCGCCAGCTTCCAGGCCAGGGCGTGCTCGCGGCCGCCGGATCCGATGACGAGGACTTTCATGCCTGCTCCTGAGCCTGTCTGACGTGGGTCCGGCGATTTTACGTGAGCCGGCCGGGCTGCCGCGACCGGAAAACGTATCGCGCCCCGGGTGCGCTTCGCTTACCCGGGCTACGAGCGAGGCGGCGGCACTGAGGCCGGCCACGCTCAAGCGTCGGGATAGAAACTCTCGTGATAGCGCACGCGACCGGCAGCCCGCTCGCCGGCCAGCGCCAGGGCCTGGAAGTACTGCGGCGGCACGCCTTCGAAGACGAGCGCGCTGTCGGCGCGGAAACCGAACCGGCCGTAGTAGCCCGGATCACCCAGCACCACGCAGCCGCGCGCACCCAGGCGTTCGAGTTCGATCAAGCCGGCACGCACGAGCGCCTTGCCGACGCCGTGACGCTGGTCGTCGGGCGCGACCGCCAACGGCGCGAGTCCGTACCAGTGGGGGTTGCCGTCCTCGATGCGCACCGCGGAGAAGGCGATGTGGCCGGCAATGCGGCCGTCGATGTCGGCCACCAGCGACAGGCTCAGTGCGTCGTCCGCGCGCAGCGCATCGACGATGTCCTGCTCGATGTGACCACTGCCAGGCTGGCTGGCGAACGCGCTGCCGATGACGGCGCGGATCGCGTTGGCGTCATCGGCGGTTTCGGTGCGAATCCACATGGGGCGCCTCCTGTGCGTGACGGCAGTGTGCCGTGCCGACGGTGATGCCGTAGTCAGCACGACGACCGCTCCACCAACCTCCTGAGTCAGGCGCGAATGGGGGTGCGTGGGCGGGGCCCGAAGTTCGCACAGCGAATTTTGGGATTGATGCCAGCGCAGCCCGGCATCAATGCCGGAAGTGGCGCACGCCGGTGAACACCATCGCCAGGCCGTGCTCGTCGGCCGCGGCGATGACTTCGCTGTCGCGCATCGAACCGCCCGGCTGGATCACCGCCTTGATGCCGGCTTCGGCTGCGGCGTCGATGCCGTCGCGGAACGGGAAGAATGCGTCGGACGCCATCACCGAGCCCGGCACGACCAGGCCGGCGTCGTTAGCCTTGATGCCGGCGATGCGTGCCGAGTACACGCGGCTCATCTGGCCGGCGCCGACGCCGATGGTGCGTCCGTCCTTTGCGTAGACGATCGCGTTGGACTTGACGAACTTGGCCACGCGCCAGGCGAACAGCAGGTCATTGAACTGCTCCGGCGTCGGCGCGAGCTGGGTCACGACCTTGAGTTCGTCGCGCGTCACCTCGCGGATGTCGCTGGTCTGCATCAGCAGGCCCGAGCCGACGCGCTTGACGTCGAAGTTGTTGCGGCCCTCGCCGTGCGGGATGCGCAGCACGCGCACGTTGGCTTTCTTCCTGGCGTAGTCGAGCGCGCCGTCCTCGTACTCCGGGGCGATCAGCACCTCGACGAACTGGCGGTCGAGGATGGCCTTGGCCGTCGCCGCATCCAGCTTGGTGTTGAACGCGATGATGCCGCCGAACGCCGAGGTCGGGTCGGTGGCGTAGGCCAGCTCGTAGGCATCGCCACAGGCCACGCCCTGGGCCACGCCGCAGGGGTTGGCATGCTTGACGATCACGCAGGCCGGCGTCTCGAACTGGCGCACGCACTCCCACGCCGCGTCGGCGTCGGCGAGGTTGTTGAAGCTCAGCTCCTTGCCCTGCAGTTGGGTGAACGTCGCCAGCGTGCCCGGCACCGGCCACAGGTCGCGGTAGAACGCGCCGTGCTGGTGCGGGTTCTCGCCGTAACGCAGGTCCATGACCTTGACGAAGTTGCTGTTGCTCTGCGCCGGGAACAGCTGCTGCGTATGCGCGTCGTCGAGCGCGGACAGGTGGTTGCTGATCGCCGCGTCGTACTGGGCGACGCGGTTGAACGCGGCCACCGACAGCGCGAAACGGGTCCGCGCCGACAGCGCGCCGTCGTTGCCGTTCAATTCGTCGACGAGCGCGGCGTACTGCGCCGGATCGGTAGCGACGGCGACGCGGGCGAAGTTCTTGGCTGCCGAGCGCAGCATCGCCGGGCCGCCGATGTCGATGTTCTCGACGATGTCCTCGAAGGAGCTGTCCGGATTGGCCGAAACCTGCTCGAACGGGTACAGGTTGAGCACCAGCAGGTCGATCGGGGCGATGCCGTGCTGCGCCATCACCGCATCGTCGGTGCCGGCGCGGCCGAGCAGGCCGCCGTGCACGATCGGGTGCAGGGTCTTGACCCGGCCGTCCATCATTTCCGGGAAGCCGGTGACGTCGCTGACGTCCCGGACCGGCAGGCCGGCGTCGCGGATGGCCTTGGCGGTGCCGCCGGTGGAGAGCAGTTCGACGCCGTGGGCGGCCAGCGCCTGGGCGAGTTCGATCAGGCCGGTCTTGTCGGACACGGACAACAGCGCGCGGCGGATCTTCACCGGCGAGGCGGGCAAACGGTCGGGGGTCATGCGCAGGGAGAGGCAGCGGAAGGCGCGGCAATTATAGCGGCGGTTGCCGCCGGGGCTTTGCCGCTATGGCCTGGGTGGGGCGGAGCAGGTTGCGCAGGCGCCGGCCGACGACTCCTGTACGGACGGACTTACTCCAGTCCGTACTCGCGCAGCTTCTTGCGCAAGGTCGCGCGGTGGATGCCGAGCATCGCCGCGGCGCGGCTCTGGTTGCCGTCGCAGTGCTCCAGGACTTCGACGAACAACGGGATCTCGAGTTCGCGCAGGGCGATCTCGTAGAGGTTCTCGGTGCCGCAACCGTTGAGGTCGCCGAGGAAGCGCCGGATCGAAGTCGCAACGTGGTCGCGCAGCGGTACACGGGGTCCTGTGCGTGCGGCTTCGGTGCGGTCGGTTGCGGCGTTCAAATGCGTCCCAGGCCTGTGGTCGTACCGCCAGGCCACGGAGCGGGCGGGGACGGGAGGGGGAGTCTAGCGCGGCGTTGTCACCGCCGGCAACGCGACCGACGTCCGATTATCGGAAGTCGAAGGTGAACGCGACGATGCGCGGTGCCGGTTCGAGTACGTCGAATTGCACGGCCGTGTCCTGGCCGGGCGACAGCAGGTCGTCGGCGTGCTTCTTGCCGCGGTACTCGTCTGCAGTGAACGCGCGCAGGCCGACCTGGCGGCCGTCGGCATCGGACAGACTCAGCAACAGCGTCGGCCACGGCTGCGGCCAGCGCGCGTCGTTGCGGAAGTGGGCGCTGACCGTGAGCACGCCGGTGGCGCCGGGCTTGGGCTGCACGTTGCGCGTGACCATGGTGAATGCGGACGGCTCGCGCCACGGTGGCAGCGCGCATTGCAGCACGCGGCACAGCGCGCCGACGAACGGGCGGGAGCGCGCGTCGGCGGCCAGCTCCTGGCGCTGCGCCAGCACCAGTTGCAGCGCCAGCAACAGCAGCGCGATCGCGGTCGCGGCGTACCAGCGCCAGTGCGTGCGCGGTGGCACGACCGGTGCCTGCGCCCGCGCAAAACTCGGCGCGTTGCGTTTGCGCGGGCGCGACGGGCGTGCCCGTGCACGGGCCGTGCCGGTGCTGCCGGTCGACGCCACGATGGCCTCCTCGAGCGCGGGCGGGGCGACGTCGAGAGTCGGGGCGAGGGGGCTGTCCGCAGTGATCTGCACCGGTGCCGGAGCCGGTTCGGAGAGGAGGGGCTCGACCGGCGGATTCACCGCGGTGCTGTCGGCCTGCACCGGTTGATCGCAGCGTGGGCAGCGCTGCGCCGGACCGCCCTGCGAGACGATCAGCGCAACCAGATAGCCGCAATGGGGGCAGGGCACGAACATGGGCTTATTCAATCATGCCGAATGCCGGCCCCGTCAGCGGCGGCGCACACCTGTGACGCGCATCCAGTCTTCGAGGCGCTGCGCGCGCAGGTCGTCGAACGTCTCGGCATAGCGCGCCAGTACTTCGTGCTCCTGCCCGGCGAGGATGCCCGACAGGGCGATGCGGCCGCCGGGTGCGACCCGCGCGGCGAGTGTGTCGGCGAGTGCGACCAGCGCCGAGGCGAGGATGTTGGCGACCACGACGGGATAGGTCATGGCGGGTTCGTCTTCGGGCAGGTACACCGCCAGGCGATCGCCGACGCCATTGCGCTGCGCGTTGTCGCCGGTGGCGAGCAGCGCCTGCGGGTCGTTGTCGACACCGACCGCGGAGGCGGCGCCGAGCTTGAGCGCGGCCAGTGCGAGGATCCCGGAGCCGCAGCCGAAGTCGAGCACGCGCGCGTCGCGCAGCGCGCCTTCGTCGGCGAGCGTGTCGAGCCACTGCAGGCACAGTGCGGTGGTCGGGTGCGTGCCCGAACCGAAGGCCAGGCCCGGGTCCAGCCGCACCACGGCCGCGTCGTCGGCATCGGCGCCGTCGGGCAGGTCGTGGTTCCACGGCACGATCCACGTGTGGGTGCCGAACTGCAGCGGCACGTACTGGTCCATCCAGGCGCGCTCCCAGTCCTGGTCGGCGACCTCACGAAACGCGACCTGCGACCAGTCCAGGCCTTCGTCGCTGGCGCTGAGCGCATGCAGCAGCAGTTCGCGCGGCGTGTCGGCCTCGAACAGCGCGGTCAGGGTCAACTCGTGCCACAACGGCGTCTCGCCGACGCCCGGCTCGAAGATCGCCTGCTCGTCGGGGGCGTCGGCATGGGCGTCGGCCAACGTGACCGCGAGCGCGCCGACGCTTTCCAGGGCGCGCTCGTAGCGCGGTTGCTGGGATTCGGTGCAGGACAGGGTGAGTTCGAGGTAGGGCATGGGGTCAAGGCGTGTTGCGAGGCGGGCATGGTGGAGCGCGCGTGCGGTGGCGTAAAGAGCGGCTGCCTGGCGTGAAGGCGCGCCGATGCCGCATTCAGGTTGATGGCGGCAGGCGCCGGGGTGCATTGCTTTAAGATGGCCGTTCTTCAACGGCCGGGAGCCGTGGCGATCACGGGGCTGCACGGGCCTTGCGCCAGGCTGCCGGTCAGCGGGGCCGCGCGGGATGGCGGTCGCGGCAGTGTGGATTTTCATGGCTTCATGGCGAGGGCCGACGTAGGTGTCCGAGGTGCTGACATCGCAGTCCAGGGCAAGACCCCCGGCGTGGGCGCAGCCGCGCACGCGCAAGCTGGGCGTGCTGGTGGCGCTGGCGTTGCTCGCGGGCCTGCTGCTGTACCGCGGCGGTTGGACTGTGTCGCGCCATCAGGAGGCGGCGGCCAACGCGGTCGTGGCGACCGGCGCCGCGCTGTCGCCGGCATCGTTGGGGACGCGCGGCGATGTCGCCGTGCGCGACGACGGCGCGATCACGCCGCAGCGCCCGCCGAGCCTGCGCCGCGACTTTGAAGCAGCCACCGACCTGTATGCGTTCGCGCAGCGGCTGGCCCCGGCGGTGCAGGCCAAGGAGCCCGACGCGATCTGGATGCTGAGCCGCGTCTACGATTACTGTGCCGGCTACGCCGTGGCCCCGGCCGCCTATGCCAAGGACACCCAGGTGTTTGGCGACATGGGATTGCGCACGTCCGCGGCGCTGGTGACCGCGCGCAATCGCGTCAGCCGCCGCTGCGCGCGCTTCGTGCCGGAGGACGACCTGTCCTACCGGGCGATCCTGCTGCAGCGGGTCGAAGCCGCCGAAGCCGGCAGCCTGGCAGCCGAGGCCGCGCTGCTGGCAATGGGCAAGCCGCTCAAGAGCGACGACCCGTACAAGCACGCTCTGGTCGAGCGCGTGCAGCAGTCGAAGGATCCGGAGGCGTATGCCGCGCTGTCGCCGGGCATGGGCATCGCCGCAAACGGGCGCTCGGCGTTCTCCGAGCAGGTGGCGGGCACGCAGTTCGCCGAGCTCGCCTGGCAACTCGCGGCATGCCGCCTGGGCCTGGATTGCGGCCCCGAGGGCGCCCTGATGACGAACTACTGCGCCAATGGCGGCATCTGTTCGCGCGATGCCGGCCAGGATTTCCCCAGCTTCGTTTACGACGCCGCGGTCCCGCGCCAAGGCGCCGACGTGGTCAATGACATGGTCACCTCGCTGTTGGGCGAGGAGAGGGTAATGAAATGAAGAACGTGCGCTTCGTGGACAAGGTCAAACGGTATTTCTGGGTGCTGCTGTTCGCCACCTACTCGGTCGCCGCGGCCGGGGTGGTGATCGACGTGCTCGGTGACGACTACCGCGAGTTGTCGCAGGTCGCGGTGACCACGGTGCAGTCGTCCGACGAGGTACGCATGACCGGGGCGGCGCAGGTCGCGGCGGTGTACCGCGCGCGCAGCGGCGCACCGTTCGCGACGCTGTCCCCGGGCAGCACCTTCCGGGTGGTCTGGCCGGACGGCTCGAGCGAGTACGTGATGGTCGTCAGCCCGTCCGCGAGCAGCGGCGTGCAGCCGATCGCCGGCACCCAGCAGCGCGCGCCCAAGTCGGACCCGGCGCAGCCGCGGGCCGACCACGATGGCTCGCAGTCGTCCGTCTCCGACAAGGTTCAGCGGCAGTAGCCGCGGCAGCGGGCGGCCGTCGAGCGGCCAGGAAGCATCCGCGCCTGGGGTGCGCGCCATCGGCCACCGTCGTGAGCCGTCGCCCGTGATCGGCAGGCGTGCCCTCTCCCGCGAGCGGAAGAGGGCCGCAACCATCACACGATCGAGATCGACTTTTCCTTCTGCTCCTTGAGCCGCTTCTCGAGGTAGTGGATGTTCATGCCGCCTTGCTGGAAGCCGACGTCGGACAGGATGCGCTGCTGCAGCGGGATGTTGGTCTTGATGCCGTCCACGACCATTTCGCTCAGCGCCACGCGCATGCGTGCGATCGCGGTCTCGCGGTCGGGGCCGTGCACGATGAGTTTGCCGATCATCGAGTCGTAGTTCGGCGGCACGCGATAGCCTTCGTAGATGTGGCTGTCGACGCGCACGCCGGGGCCGCCCGGGGCGTGGAAGTGCTGGATCAGGCCGGGGAACGGCATGAACGTGTCCGGGTCCTCGGCGTTGATGCGGCACTCGATGGCGTGGCCCTCGAGCACGATGTCGCTCTGCTTGATCGCCAGCTTGTGGCCGGCGGCGATGTTGAGCTGCTCGCGCACCAGGTCGATGCCGGTGACCATCTCGGTGACCGGGTGCTCGACCTGGATGCGGGTGTTCATCTCGATGAAATAGAAGTGGCCGTTCTCGTACAGGAACTCGAACGTGCCGGCGCCGCGGTAGCCGATGCGCAGGCAGGCCTCGACGCAGACCTTGCCGATCTGCGCGCGCTGCTCGGGCGTGATGCCCGGCGCCGGTGCTTCCTCGACGACTTTCTGGTGGCGGCGCTGCATCGAGCAGTCGCGCTCGCCCAGGTGGATGGCGTGGCCCTGGCCGTCGGCCAGCACCTGGATCTCCACGTGGCGCGGGTTCTCCAGGAACTTCTCCATGTAGACCATGTCGTTGCCGAACGCGGCCTTGGCCTCGGCCTTGGTCGTGGCGATGGCGTTGACCAGCGCGGCCTCGGTGTGGACCACGCGCATGCCGCGACCGCCGCCGCCGCCGGCAGCCTTGACGATCACCGGGTAGCCGATCTCGCGTGCGATCTTGGTGTTGGTCACCGCGTCGTCGCCGAGCGGGCCGCCGCTGCCGGGCACGCACGGCACGCCGGCGGCCTTCATCGCGCGGATCGCCTCGACCTTGTCGCCCATCAGGCGGATGGTGTCGGCCTTGGGGCCGATGAAGATGAAGCCGGACTGCTCCACGCGCTCGGCGAAGTCGGCGTTCTCGCTGAGGAAACCGTAGCCCGGGTGGATCGCCTGGGCGTCGGTGACCTCCGCGGCGGCAATGATCTGCGCCATGTTGAGGTAGCTGTCGGTCGACGGCGCCGGGCCGATGCAGACCGACTCGTCGGCCATGGCGACGTGCTTGAGGTTGCGGTCGACGGTGGAGTGCACCGCGACCGTGCGGATGCCCAACGCGTGGCACGCGCGCAGGATGCGCAGCGCGATTTCACCGCGGTTGGCGATTACGACTTTATCGAGCATGGGAGGGCCGTGATTCGTGATTGGTGATGGGTGATTCGTCCATGCGTGCGGCGATGCTCGTCATCGGCGCATTCAGCCTGGCGAATGTGCGGTCCAATATCTGGTCCAGTTCGATTGGCGTAGTGCCGAATTCCAAGCGAGCGGCGATCAGAAGCTGTGTATCGAGTTCCGAGAGTGATCCGCGGGCGATCGAGAGGAAGCGATGTAGCTCGTTGCGGGACTTGCGCGCTGCCCCTTCAGCGATGTTGGACGGCACACTGATCGCGGCGCGTCTCACCTGGGAGGTGAGGCCGAAGCGTTCGTCCGCTGGAAACTGCGCCGAATACGCATAGACCGCAGCGACCAAGTCCATGGCGTCATGCCATACATCCAGGCGCTGGTGCGGTCGCTTGTCCGAATCACCCATCACGAATCACGAATCCCGGCTTCTCAGCCAATCACAAACAGCGGCTGGTCGAACTCGATCGGCTGGCCGCTCTCGACCATCATCTTGAGCACGGTGCCGGCGACGTCGGCCTCGATCGGGTTGAACATCTTCATCGCCTCGATAATCCCCAGCGTCTCGCCGGCCTTGACCGTCTGGCCGATGCTGACGAAGGCCGGCTTGTCCGGTGCCGGCGAGGCGTAGAAGGTGCCGACCATCGGTGCGCGCACGACGTGGCCTTCGGGCAGGTCGGCCTGCGGCTTGGCGTGACCGCCGGTGGCGGCCTCGGTCGGGCCCTGCATCGGCATCACCGGGGCGGCGACCGGCGCGGCGTGCAGCACCGGCGCGGCGACGGCGATGCCCTTGGGCGTGCGTGCCAGGCGCACCGACTCTTCGCCCTCCTTGATCTCGATCTCGGCGAGGTTGGATTCCTCGAGCAGGTCGATGAGTTTCTTGATTTTGCGCAGGTCCATGAAGCGGGCCTCTGGTCAGTGCCCTCGAACCGAGGGCGGGGTCGTGATGGGGTTCAGGGGGCGTCGGCCAGCCGCGCCAGGGCGGCGTCGAGCGCGTAGCGGTAGCTGTCGGCACCGAAGCCGCAGATCACGCCCACGGCCAGGTCGCTGAAGTAGCTGGTGTGGCGGAACGGTTCGCGGCGGTGCGGGTTGGACAGGTGGACTTCGATGAACGGGATGGCGACCGCCGCGAGGGCGTCGCGGATCGCCACGCTGGTGTGGGTGAAGGCCGCCGGGTTGATCAGGATGAGCGCCGTGCCGTCGCCGCGCGCGGCCTGGATGCGGTCGACCAGCACATGCTCGGCATTGGTCTGCACGCTGTCGAAGTCGTGGCCGGCGGCGAGGGTGCGGGCGCGCAGGTCGGCGTCGATGTCGGCGAGCGTGGCGCGGCCGTAGACCTCCGGCTCGCGGGTGCCGAGCAGGTTGAGGTTGGGGCCGTGCAGTACCAGCAGCTTCGCCATCGCGGGACCGTGCGTTCGCCCTCGGGAACGGGCGAAAGGCCGGCAGTGTGCGCGAAGGCCGGCAGGGTGTCTAGAAGTTCGACGCCATATCGCCGAACTTGTCGCGATTTAAGCAGTTGTTTGAGTGGCCGCTCTAATTCTGCGCCCAGCCGTCGATTTCCCCGGCCTGGAACGGGCCGATCTTCTGCCGGAGCAGGCGGCCGTCGGCCGAAATCAACACGGTGTAGGGCAAAACCCCTTTCGGATTGCCCAGCTGCACGCTGCTGTCGCGCGGGCCGGCCTGGTCGAGCAGCACCGGATAGCGCACCGGGATGCGCTGCAGGAAGGCGCGCACGGCGTCGGCGTCGTCCAGCGCGATGCCGACCACTTGCGTGCCGTTGCCGGCCTGGGCGGCCGCAAAGCGGTCGAGTTCCGGCATTTCCTCGATGCACGGCCCGCACCAGCTGGCCCAGAAGTTGATCAGCAGCGGCCGGCCGGCGTAGGCCGCCGGCAACGCCACCGTCGCGCCATCGAGGGTCGGCAGGGACAGCGGCGGCATGGCTTCGCCGCGACCGGCGATGGCCAGGCCGGCCGGCGCCGGCGGCGCACCGGCATTGACCACGCTCTGCAGCGCGCGCTGGCCGATCTCGCTGCGCAGCAGCGGGCCGGGGCCGTTGAGCCAGAGGCCGGCGACGGCGCCGAGCACGGCGGCCGCGGCCGCGACCAGCAGCACCTTGGTGGTCGGGCCCAGCGCCATCAGCGGGTCGCCCGCTGCCCGCGTTCGACGAACTTGTCCGCGGCCTCGAAGCCAAACAGGCGCAATTCGCGGCGCTCACTGCCGTCGATGTAATAAAGCGTCGCCGGTGGGCCGATGATGCCCAGGCGCTGCATCAGGGCCTGGTCGGTGTCGTCGTTGGCGGTGACGTCGGCCTTGAGCAGAACGAAGCCGGTCAGCGCCCGCTGCACGGAAGCTTCGGGGAAGGTGTACTTCTCCATCTCCTTGCAGGCCACGCACCAGTCGGCATAGAAGTCGAGCAGCAGCGGCTTGCCGGCAGTCCGGGCGGCGGCGACCTCGCGGTCGAGGTCGGCCAGCGATTTGATCTTGCGGAACGGCAGCTCGCGGGTCTGCGTGCCGGCGCTGCGCAGGCCGGCGAGTGGCTGCAGCGGGTCGCGGCTGCCGGCCATGGCACCGACCAGCTGCGCGGTGCCGAGCAGGCCCAGCAGCAAGGCCGCGGTCCAGCCGAGCACGCGCGCGCCGTCGCGCCGCAGCGGCTTGAGCGCCAGCGCCACTGCGGCGGCGGCGGCCAGCAGCAGCACGCCCCACAGCGCCAGCGCGGCCGGTCCCGGTAGCACCCGCGACAGCATCCATACCGCCAAGCCGAGGAAGACGAAGCCGAACGCGCGCTGCACCGCGACCATCCACGGCCCGCTGGTCGGCAGGCCGCGGCCGGCGGCGACGCCGAACGCGAGCAGCGGCACGCCCATGCCCATCGCCAGCAGGAACAGCGCCGCGCCGCCGAACACCGGGTCCTGGGTCTGGCCGATGTAGAGCACCCCGGCTGCCAGCGGCGGCGCCACGCAGGGGCCGACGATCAGCGCCGACAGCGCGCCCATCACCGCCACGCCGAGCCAGGAGCCGCCGCGCTGGCGGTCGCTCATCGAGCCCAGCTTGTTGCGCAGCGCCGCCGGCAGTTGCAGCTCGTAGAGGCCGAAGCTGGACAGGGCCAGGGCAAGGAACAGCGCGGCGAAGGCGGCAATCACCCACGGGTTCTGGAACGCGATCTGCAGGTTGGCGCCGACCAGGCCGGCGACCACGCCGGCAGCGGTGAACACCAGCGCGTTGGCCAGCACGTAGACGAACGACAGCGCGAACGCGCGGCGCGCGCCCAGGCCGGGGCCGTGGCCGGCGATCAGGCCCGAGAGGATCGGGATCATCGGCAACACGCACGGCGTGAACGACAGCAGCAGGCCGAAGCCGAAGAAGCTCGCCAGCGCCCACCAGCGGTTCGGCCCGGACAGGGCCTTGGCTAGGCGGCTGTCCTCGGCGAGGCCCGCGTCATTGTCCGCGGCCCCCCAAGGGGAGTTTCTTCGCGGCGCAGGAGCGGCTTCAGCCGCGAGCTCCTGCCCTGATCTTTCCGTCGCGCGTGCAGGCACCGCTTCGGTCGTGGCGCCTCCGTCCGGAAGACCGGTGGCCGCACGGGCCGCGCCCCCGGTATCCGCACTGCTTGCTGCGCTGGCTTCGCCGGACGCGGCTGAAGCCGCTCCTGCGCCGCGAAGGAGGTTCCCTTTGGGGGCGACAGCCGTGGGCGATGAAACCACTCCCGCCGGCAGCGCCAGCGTCAGCGTGCGCGTCATTGGCGGGTAGCAGATGCCGTCGGTCTGGCAGCCCTGGAAGCCCGCGGTCAGTCGCAGGTCCGCAGCCTCGGCGCGGCTGCGTGTCAGCACCACCGGCACGTCGATCTGGTCGAAGTAGACGACGACATCGCCGAAATGTTCGTCGCGGTGGGCGACGCCCTTCGGCCAGCGCGGCGGGCCCAGCGCGATGCCCGCCTTCGCCGCGGCCGCATCCAGCTTCAGCGAGGTCTTGTCGCGGTACAGGTAATAGCCGCGCGCCGGAGTGAAGCGCAGCAGCAGCGTGTTGCCGTCGCCGGCGATGGCTTCGAAGCCGAATGCCTGTTCCGGCGGCAGCGGCAGCGCCTCGCTGCCGGCGGCGCCACCGAGCAGGCCGCCGGTCAAGGGCGCATTGCCGCCGCGCTGGGCGCCGAAGGCGACCACCGGCCCGGCCGGGGCAGCGGATGCGGCGACCGGCAAGGCCACGCTGACATTGCGCGTCTGCGGCGGGTAGCAGACCCCGGCGTCGGCGCAGCCCTGGTACTTGATCTTCAGGGTGACGTGCTCGGCGCGGGCCTGGCCCGGCAGGGTCGCGGTGACGGCCTGGCGGTAGGTCTCGACCTTGCCGAAGAACTCGTCCTCGTAGGCCTTGCCCTTGGGCAGCTGCAGCGGCTGCGCGGCGAAGCCGGCATCGGCCTGCACCGAGATCCGGTGCTTATAAAGGTAATAGCCGTCGGCGACCTGCCAGTGGATCGCGATGCGATCGGCGGCCGTGGCCTGGGCGCTGAGCACGAAGGCCTGGTCGACCGGCAGCAGGTCGTCTTCGTCGATCGCGGCCGCGGCGGGGCCGGTGAGACCGAACAGGGCGGCGAGGCCGGCCAGGCCGAGGCGGAGCAGGCCGGCGCGCAGGCGGCGGCCGCGGAAAGGCAGGTTTTCTTCAGTCATCGTCACGGGTCTGTTCGGCCACCCAATGCAGGTACGGGGCGAGGCCGCCGAGGGCTTCGACCGCGATCGCCTCCGGCAGTTCATACGGGTGCAGGGCCTGCAGCCGTGCGATCAGCGCGTCCTGGCGCTGCGCGGTGGTCTTGATCAACAGCAGCACCTCGTCGCTGCGCTCGAGCGTGCCCTGCCAGCGGTAAGTCGACTGCATCCCGGGCAGTGTGCTCACGCAGGCGGCCAGGCGCTCCTCGACCAGCGCCGAGGCGATCGTGGCGGCGGTTTGCGGGTCCGGGCAACTGCTGAGAACCAGCCGTACGGGCGAGGCGGGAGGCGTGGGCATGAGGGGCGCCAGTGTAGCCTCCGCCCCCGGCGCGGGCGAATGGCCCGGCTCGCCGCGGCCGGCGTCGATGGCGTAGTCTGCCGGCGCCGACGACCTTCCTGGGGGACGACCATGATCCGCAACCTGCCCTTGGCCCTGTTCCTGAGCGTGGCCGCCACCCTGCCGGCCGCCGCCCAGGGCGTGCGCGGCGCCTGCTACGAAGTCGCCGGCACGACGCGGCTGGTCCTGGTCGAGACCGCCTGCGAGCAGGCGCTGGACTGCGTGGCCGACCCCGGGGCGATGACGGCGCGCGACGCCGACCCGGCGGTCGATACGGTGTGGGCGGTCAACGGTCCGGTCTTCGTCGACGACGCCGGCCAGGTGCTCGACGAGCCGCCGATGCAGGGCACGATCCGTGCGGTCTGGAGCCTGGTCCTGGAAGCGGGCCACACGCCGCGGCGATTGCAACTGGTGCACGACGGCGAGCCGGTCGCCGCGGCATTCGAACCCACGCCCGGTTGCGCGGCGCTGCCGCCCGCGGCGGTGAAGCGGCTGTTGAACCGCTGAGCGGGTAACCGCACCGCCTTGGGGCCATCGGCCGCAGGGGCTGGTGAAAGCCGCTGCCCGTCAAGGTCGACCCGTGCTTGCGGCACGGGCCGAGCCCCGGCCGAAGCCCTCAGTTCGCCAGCTGGCAACTCGCCGGCTGGCTCGAGGTGAACAACACCGCGCTCGCCCATTCCGGGTGGTCGATGAACGGGTTGCGGTTGCCCTGGAAGCTGTAGATCACCTCGTTGCGTTCGCGCTCGGCCGCGTCCGGCGGGTCGGCCTGGTGCCAGGCCAGCAGCGTCGACAGCAGGCCCATGTAGGCCGGCGACGCGGACGTGATGACGATCTTGCTGCGGTCGTCGGTGAGCTCCAGGTCGGGCTCGCCCTGGCCGGTGCCCGGGTGCGTGCCGCCCTCGTAACGGATCGCCATGTAGAGCACGGCGCGTGCCATGTCGCCGCGGCGGTGGCCCCAGACCTGGAACGAGCCGCCGTTGCCGTCCGGACCCTTCACCCAGTTGGAGTTGCCCGGGTAGACACCGCTGCCGCCGCCGTGGCCGGCGTTGGCTTCGGTGATGCGCTCGCCGCAGCCGCCTGCCACGGTGCAATCGGCGTAGGGCTTGTTGCCGCGATCGGAATTCCAGGTGGCGTCGGTCAGGTACAGCATGTGGGTGTCGGTGTAGGGCGCGTACGGCAGGCCCTTGTCACCGGTGGTGCTGCCGAAGCCGAGCGAGTTGGGCCAGGTGTGCTCGCGGTTGTATCTGAGCCCGCTGCCACTGCCGGCGCGCTCGGTGACCTTGAGGTAGCTGCGGTTGCGGTAGGCGTCGAGGACGCGGCCGGCGTTGTTAGGGTCCTCGTCGGCGATCTCCAGGATGCTCCAGGTGTTGCTGGTGCCGCCGCTGTACGGGTAGACCGTGTGGCCCTGGATGGTCGCGTGCAGCGAGCAGCGCAGCTGGCTGGCGCCACTGCCGGTGTTGACGCGGGCGTAGTAATCGCCGCCGCCACCACCGCCCGTGGCGACGTTGAAGTCGATCACACGGTCCTGTGCCGGGTGCGCGCCGCCGCTGTCGCTGATCTGCGCGGCACTGATGGTCAGGCTGCAGCTTTCGCCGGCGTGCAGCGCGGTGCCGGTCGAGATGATGAAGCTGCTGCCGCTGCCCGGATGGCTCAGCGCGACCGTGCCGGACTGCGTGCACTGCAGCGCAAAGGCGCCGGCGGTGAGCGTCACCGCTTCGCTGAAGCTGACCGACAGCTCGCCCGCGGCCGGGAAGTCGCTGGCGCCGTCGACCGGCGTGGTGGCGGTGACCGTCGGCGCCGGATTGGCCGTGGCGAAGCTCTGGCCGTGGTTGCAGGCGCCAAAGGTCTGCGTGGCCGAGGCGCGCCAGCTGAAGTCGCTGTAGCGGCCGCCGTTGCCGCCCAACTGCAGCGAGGTGCCGGCGGCGGTCGATGCCGATTCGCTGACCGGCAGGTTGACGCTGCTGCGCCCCGCGGCCGGGCCGTTGGACGCCGTGACCGTGCCCTCATAACTGAGGAACTGCACCACCGCACCACTGGCATCGACCAGGGCGAGCGCGTCGTTGGCGCCGTTCTGCAGGCCGTTGCTGGGGTAGCTGACCGTGGCGATGCGCACGCTGCCGCCGCAACTGACCGCGCTGCCGGCCGGCAGCGGGTCGTTGTCGTAGGTGGTGGCCGCCGACGGCGTGGCGCCGTTGTACAGGTAGAGGCGGTAACCGCTGAGGGACTCGCCGGCGGTGGCGACCACCTCGATGCGCTCGCCGACGTCGCCGCTGGCGGTGGCGTCGTCGTAATGCAGCTCGTTGATGAAGACTTCGGCGTGGACGACGCCACCCACGAACAGACAGGCGCAACCCAGCGCCCTTGCCACGGCAGACGAGTGATGAGACACGGACATGCTCCTTGCGATCCAGTGCCGACTATACGGCGCGGCCGATGACAGTTCGGGCGGTCCGGGACGCGGCGCGGTGGCTATGTGATGCGCGTCCGAATACGGCCGGCGATAGCAGCAAGCGGCTGCGTCGGGGCTAACGCTCGCCGTGGGCGTTGCCGCCGGCGCCGACACGGGGACGAGTGCGGCCAGTGCGCAGCTCGGCGAGCTGCTCGACGACCTCGACCAGCGGTGCCTTGGCCCGCGTCGGTGCCTCGCGGAACGCGGCCAGCAGGCGCAGCTCCAGCGGGTCGTCGACCAGGGTCGCGTCGGCCGCGGCGACCGAATCCAGCGCCGTGTCCGACGACAGGCTCATCTTGCCGCGGCCGGTGGCCAGCCACTCGAACTGCACCCCGGTGACCAGCGCGACTTCGCGCAGGTGGGCGGCGCTCGGGTGCTTGCCCTGGGTGGCCTCCCAGTGGCCGACCGCGCTGCGCTGCACGCCGACCGCCGCGCCAAGGGCGGCCTGCGACAGCCCGGCGTGGCGGCGGGCCAGGCGGATGCGTTGCTGTGGGGTCATGACTGGGCTTCCTTCTAGGAGCGACCTTTACTCACCAGGCGAACGATATACACCTAAGCTTGTGCGCTATTGATAGCATGGCGATCGCACTTTTCTAAGCTTAATCAATAGTTTCATGTGAATTTCAGCGGCAACCGCTACCGATACTAGGCATTTGATCACACCCGAAGCACTGGCCGAAGTGACGCGGAATGAACAAGATTGCCCTTCGCTGACACGGAAGTCGGCATCGACAGGGCGTCGGTTCGGGGGACGGGCGCAGGACAGCGCCGTGCAGAGGACGGCCTACTCCGTACCAAGGGAGCGCGTTCCACGGGACGCGCTCCTTTTTTGTTCCTGCACCACGGGCCCCATTGGTTCCGATGTCCTCGCCTCAGGTTTTCTCCGCCAGGCCTTGAAAGCCCCGGCGCGCGCCCCATCTTCCCGTCAGTCCCGGTTCGCCGGGCTTCTTTTGCACGCGGCGTTGGCACTCGTCTCGGGCGACTGCTAAAATTTCGCGACTTTTCCCACCCGTTCAACCACTTACGTACGCTCCTCGGAGGCTGTTGCCATGAATATCAAGCCGCTCTACGACCGCGTGGTCATCAAGCGCATGGAAGAAGAAAAGATGTCCGCCGGCGGCATCGTGATCCCGGACTCCGCCACCGAGAAGCCGATCAAGGGCGAAGTCGTTGCCGTCGGCGCGGGCAAGGTGCTCGACAACGGCAGCGTGCGCGCGCCGGTGGTCAAGGTCGGCGACAAGGTGCTGTTCGGCAAGTACAGCGGCACCGAGGTCAAGCTCGACGGCACCGAATACCTGGTGGTGAAGGAAGACGACATTTTTGCCGTGCTCGGCTGATAGCCGATCACGGCGTGATTCGTGATTGGTGATTCGTAAGAGCAAGCCTGCTCCGTCATCACCGTCCCGCACGAATCCGTCGCTTCTCGCTTTTCCGAATCACCAATCACGAATCACTCATCACGAGGTTCCACCAATGGCTGCCAAAGAAATCCGTTTCGGTGAGGACGCGCGCGCAAAGATGGTGCGCGGCGTCAACGTGCTCGCCAATGCCGTCAAGGCCACCCTCGGCCCGAAGGGCCGCAACGTCGTGCTCGAGAAGAGCTACGGCGCGCCGACGATCACCAAGGACGGCGTGTCCGTCGCCAAGGAGATCGAGCTGAGCGACAAGTTCGAGAACATGGGCGCGCAGATGGTGAAGGAAGTCGCGTCCAAGACTTCCGACAACGCCGGTGACGGCACCACCACCGCCACCGTGCTGGCGCAGGCGCTGATCCGCGAGGGCATGAAGGCGGTCGCCGCCGGCATGAACCCGATGGACCTCAAGCGCGGCATCGACAAGGCCGTGGTCGAGGCCGTGAGCGAGCTGAAGAAGCTCTCCAAGCCGTCGTCGACGAGCAAGGAAATCGCCCAGGTCGGCGCGATCTCGGCCAACTCGGACACCAACATCGGCGACCTCATCGCGCAGGCGATGGACAAGGTCGGCAAGGAAGGCGTGATCACCGTTGAAGACGGTTCGGGCCTGGAGAACGAGCTCGACGTGGTCGAGGGCATGCAGTTCGACCGCGGCTACCTGTCGCCGTACTTCATCAACAACCAGCAGTCGATGTCGGCCGAGCTGGATGATCCGTTCATCCTGCTGTACGACAAGAAGATCTCCAACGTGCGCGACCTGCTGCCCGTCCTCGAGGGCGTGGCCAAGGCCGGCAAGCCGCTGCTGATCGTCGCCGAGGAAGTCGAAGGCGAAGCGCTGGCGACCCTGGTGGTCAACACCATCCGCGGCATCGTCAAGGTCTGCGCCGTCAAGGCGCCGGGCTTCGGTGACCGTCGCAAGTCGATGCTCGAAGACATGGCCGTGCTGACCGGCGGCACCGTGATCTCCGAGGAAGTCGGCCTGCAGCTCGAGAAGGCGACCATCGCCGACCTCGGCCGTGCCAAGAAGGTGCAGGTCTCCAAGGAGAACACCACCATCATCGACGGCGCCGGCGACGGCGCAGGCATCCAGGCCCGCATCAAGCAGATCAAGGCGCAGATCGAGGAGACCTCCTCCGACTACGACCGCGAGAAGCTGCAGGAGCGCGTGGCCAAGCTGGCCGGCGGCGTGGCGGTGATCAAGGTCGGTGCTTCGACCGAGATCGAGATGAAGGAAAAGAAGGCGCGCGTCGAAGACGCCCTGCACGCCACGCGTGCCGCCGTCGAGGAAGGCATCGTGCCGGGCGGCGGCGTCGCGCTGCTGCGTGCCAAGGCCGCGATCGCCAACCTCAAGGGTGCCAACGAGGACCAGAACCACGGCATCCAGATCGCCCTGCGCGCGATGGAAGCGCCGCTGCGCGAGATCGTGACCAACGCCGGTGAAGAGCCGTCGGTCATCCTCAACAAGGTCATCGAAGGCAAGGGCGCGTTCGGCTACAACGCCGCCAACGGCGAGTACGTCGACATGCTCGAAGCCGGCATCCTGGACCCGACCAAGGTCACCCGCACCGCGTTGCAGAACGCTGCGTCGATCGCCGGCCTGATGATCACGACCGAAGCGATGGTTGCCGAGCTGCCGAAGAAGGACGAGCCGGCGATGTCGGGCGGCGGTGGCATGGGCGGCATGGGCGGCATGGATTTCTAAATCGCAACTGAGCACATACGCAACACGAAAAACCCCGCCGCCAGGCGGGGTTTTTCTTTGCGCGCGAGCTCCGGTGCCGGGCAGCTCACAAGCCTGCCGTTCGTCGGCGCAACGCCGGGGATGCCAACGGTAACGGGGCCTTGCTGCACTTTCGCCGGCGCCGGCACGGGCCTAAATACGATGTGCCGGCGTTGCGATGCCGGTGCCCGTTCGGGGATGCCCCGGACAGGCCGGCCACCGCCATATGCGATGGAAGTGCGAGGGTTGTGAGGTCTTTCGATGGACGCTGTGCGCTACCTGTTTGCATGTCCCTTGGGTCGCCGGGCGGCGCGTCGGACCCGCGTAAAAGCGCGTATGCAAGTGATGCAGGGGGATGACCATCCAGCGTCTACCTGGCGCCGAACGAGGACACTGACATGAAAAACAAGCTGACAATCGGTCTGATGCTGGCGCTGGCCGCCGGTGCACTGCCTGCCGCAGCGGTCGCGGGCGACGGACAAAGCCGCGCGCTGGCTGAAGCGGCCGGAATCACCGAATACGAAGTGCGCATGTTGATGGGCTGGTCACCACTGACCTACTACGAGTTCCGCTCCGACCACGGCCGCATCGAGCGCAAGATTGCCCGCGCGCTGGGCGACGAGTTCGTGCAGGGGTTGCTGGCCGGCAAGCCGATGCGCTTGACGCGTGAGGTCGACGGCCGGGTCGTGGTGGTCGTGATCCAGCGCGATCGCAGGAGCTGAGCCTGCGGCGCGATCACCGCCCGATCGGGCGATGGTCGCGTGGGCAAGCTGGAGATCCGACCGGCAGGCATGTCGGGCACGAAAAACCCCGCCATACGGCGGGGTTTTTCGTGGTCGCGGCCAACACCGTGCCGGTAACGCTAGGGAATCGTGTCGAGGCGGCCGTACAGCCCGTTCGTGCCGTTGTTCGGGCCAGAGGCGAAGAACAGCGTGTTGACCGGCTGGTTGGCGAAACCGTTGCCGAAGGCGAGGCCCCACAGTCCATCGATCACGATCGGCCGGAAGTGGCGGTCACGCAGGCTGCCCAGCGGGAAGCCGAACACCGGCTCGTAGACATTGATGCGGCCGTCGCCGAAGTTGCCGATCAGCAGCGCGTTGCTGAAGGTGCCGAACCCGGCCGGGGCCAGCGTGACGCCCCACGGCGCGTTGAGACTGCCGCGCGAGGCCACGCGGCGGATCAGCTGGCCGTTGGGGGTGAACACGTTGACGAAGCCGAGCCCGGGCCCGCGCATCACGCGGGTCTTGTTCGCGTCCTGCAGGCCATAGGTGACGTAGAGGTTGCCGCCGATGGCGTGGATGCCGAACGGGGCATAGCCGACCGGGATCCGGGCATCGGCGAACGCACCCGCCGGCAAGGCCACCGGATTGAACGAGGCGTCGAACACGTCCACCCGCGCATTGCGGAAATCGGCGGCATACAGCAGCTGGCCGCTGCCGCCGGCACTCAGCGCCAGGCCCGTGTAGCTGGCGCCGCCGGCGGAGTTGTCGACCCGGCGGATCGCGTTGAGCAGGTTGACGTTCGGCGCCCAGCCGGCAATGACGCCCTGTGCGGTGGCAAAAATGAAACGGCTCGGCCCGGTCGCCGCGCCCTGGCTGACCGTGAACCCGCCCGAGGCGTTGAACACGATGCCGGTCGGCGCGCCGCCGGTGGCGGCGGTGGGCGAGGGGATCTGCACGACCAGCGACTGGATGTTGCCGTCGCCGTCGTACAGCGTGGAGGTGCCGGAACCGGCGTTGGCCACCCAGACGACGCCGAACGGGTTGAACGCGACGCCCCACGCGTTGACCAGGTTGGGATCGGTGTGCTCGGCGGGGATGGCGCCGTTGGATACCAGGTTGCGCTGCGCGTAGCGCACGTCAGCCGCGACAGGCGCTGCGGCCAGGACCAGGGCGAAGGCGAGCGCGAGGGGCGCGCAGACGCGCGCGCGGAGGCTTGCAAGCGGCTTCATGTGGGGACTCCTTGGTTTGCGGGGGGAGGCGCGGCGTGCCAGCGCCGCCTTTGCAGGGCAAAAACTGCGCTGCAAGCCGTGTATGCCGGTGCGGACGCCATCGGTTCACCCTCACGCGCCGACAACACGCCCGCGCGTGCACAGGCGCAGGATTGAACCGGAACCGCCGCCGCGGGTATCGACGGTGATGAGGGCGAGGACGAGGCGCATGGCGACCAGGTCGGACCCACACCGCGATGCAGGGCCGGCCACCGCGGGCGCTGCCGCGCGTGACGGTGACGGACGTGATGGCGACGGACGTGACGAGGTCGCCCTGATGGGCCGCGTCGCCGCCGAGCAGATCGACGCGTTCGAGTCGCTGTACCGCCTCTACCACCCGCGCCTGACCCGTTTCCTGCAGGGCATGACGCGACGGCCGGCGCTGGTCGAGGAAATCCTCGACGACACGATGCTGGTGGTGTGGCGCCGCGCGCACAGCTACGACCCGGGCGCGAAGGTGTCGACCTGGATCTTCGGCATCGCCTACCGGCAGGCGCTCAAGGCGCTGCGGCAGGTCGACGACGCGGTTGAGCCCGGCGCGCAGGCGCTGCAGGAGTCGCCGCAGGTCGGCCCGGATGGCGCCCTGCAGCAGCGGGAACTGCGCGCGCAGCTGGACCAGGCGATGCGGGCCTTGTCGGCGGAGCAACGCGCGGTGATCGAGCTGACCTACTACCTCGGCTACGCCTGCCGCGAGATCGCGCAGATCATGGACTGCCCGGTCGATACGGTGAAGACGCGGATGTTCTACGCGCGGCGCCGGCTGCGGACGCTGCTGGGTGACAGCCACGAGGAGGCCATGTGAGCGGACGCGTGCTTCCCTTCGAAGGCTCGGCGCACAGCGAGGCGGAGCGGCTGCTGCCGTGGTTCGTCAACGCGACGCTGGACGGTGACGAACTCGCGCGCGTGCAGTGCCACCTGGCCGAATGCGCGCGGTGCCAGCGCGAGGTCGAGCAGTTGCGCGCGCTGCACCGGGCCTGCACCGAGGCTGCGGCGGTGCCCGATGCGACGCCGTCGTTGCGACGACTGCGGCATCGGCTGCGGGCACCGGTGGTGCGAGCGTCGTGGCCGCGGTGGCGCGCCGTGCGCGAGGCATGGGCGGCAACGCCGACCTGGCTGCGCTGCACCGTGGCGGCGCAGTGTGCGGTGATGCTGGTGCTGACGGGTTTGCTGCTGGGCGGCGGCTCACCGTCTGCGATGTACCGCACCCTGGGCGAAGCTGCGGCGCCGGCTCCCGCCGTCGACGTCCACCACCTGGCGGTCGTGTTCGATCCGCAGATCGAACAGGCGCAGATGCAGCGCCTGCTGCGGGCGAGCCAGGCGCGCATCGTCGACGGTCCCAATGACGCCGGCGCCTACGTGCTGGCGGTGCCGGCCGCGCGCGCAGCGGCCGTGCGCGAGGCACTGCGCGCCGCGCCCGGCGTGGTGCTGGTTGAAAGCCTGGGCCCGCGCGAGCGGCGTTGAGCATGCGCGCGGCCGTGCTCCTCGCGTTGCTGTGCCTGGCGGTAGCGACTGCTGCGGACGTGCCGCCATCGCCATCGCGGTTGGCGCTCGCGCCGAGCTCGTCCGCTGCGACGCCGGAGCAGGCGATGGCCGAGCGGCAACTGCTGCTGATGTTGCGCGCACCGCCGCCGCATTTCCGCCCCGACGCGGACTATGCCGGCGACTACCAGACCGCGCCCGGACGCCACGCGCGCCGACGCATCGCCCGCGAGCTTGCCCGTGAGCACGGCCTGCGCCTGCGCGACGACTGGCCGATGCCGGCGCTTGGGCTGGATTGCTTCGTGCTGGAGGCGGTGAGCGGCGATGCGCGCACCCGCATCGTGCCGCGACTGGCAGCCGATCCGCGCGTGGAGTCGGTGCAGCCCATGCAACTGTTCCGCCTGCGGGGCGCGGGTCGGCTTGGCGCCGGCGATCCGTTGTCTGCCGCGCAGCCTGCGGTCGCCCGCTGGCACCTGCGCCAACTGCACACGCTGGCGACCGGCAGGCGCGTCGTCGTCGCCGCGCTGGATACGGGCGTGGACGTCCACCATCCCGATTTGCACGGGCAGGTGGCGGTCACGCGCGACTTCGTCGATGGCGGTGCCACACCGGCGGAGACGCACGGCACGCAAGTCGCCGGCATCATCGGCGCGCGCTCCGACGACGGCATCGGTATCGCCGGGGTCGCGCCGCAGGCACGGCTGCTGGCGCTGCGGGCGTGCTGGCAGTCGCCGGGCGCGGACGGCGCGGCCGCGTGCAGCAGCTTCACCCTGGCCAAGGCGTTGCAGTTCGCGCTGGATGCGGACGCGCAGGTCCTCAACCTCAGCCTGACCGGCGCCGACGACCGGCTGCTGGCGCGCCTGCTGGACGCCGCGCTGCAGCGCGGCGTGACCGTGGTCGCCGCGGTCGATGTGGATGTCGACGATGGCGGGTTTCCGGCCGCCCATCCCGGCGTGCTGGCGGTGGCCGGCGTGCACGATCACGGCGCCCGCCCCGGCGTGCTGCTGGCGCCGGACCGCGGCATCCCCGCGCCCACGCCCGGCGGCGGCTGGACGCTGGTGTCCGGCCCGTCCTACGCCGCCGCGCAGGTCAGCGGCCTGGTGGCGTTGCTGCGCGAGCTGTCGCCGCGCCTGCGCGCCACACAACTGCGCGCTGCGCTGGCCCCGGCACCTGGGCTAGGCTTGGCGTCGAGGCGGCCGACGCTGATCGACGCGTGTGCCGCGGTCGTGCGCGTGGCGCAACGCTGCGCCTGCGACTGCGTTGCAGCGCCCACGGCGAGTGCGAGGCCGCGCCGATGAGAGCCGCCCGTGCCGCGTGGTGCCGTCGCACTGTGGACCTTGCTGTTCGCCAGCACCGCCCAGGCCCAGGTCTCGGGCAACGTCGCGGTGGTGTCCGACTACCGCTTCCGCGGCGTTTCCCTCAGCGATGACCGCCCGGCGCTGCAACTGGGCATCGCCTACGACCACCCCGACGGCTGGTACGCGGGCGCCTTCGCCTCCAGCGTCCGGCCCGCGCCGCAGGTCGGCGGCGATGCGCAGCTGCTGGCCTACCTCGGCCATGCCTGGCGCCTGCGCAACGGCCTCAGCTGGGAGGCCGGCGTCGAATACGCGATGCTGGTCGGCGCGTCCGATTACGACTACCCGGAGCTCTACGTCGGCCTGGCCTCCGAGCACCTCGGCGCAAGGTTCTACTTCGCCCGCCACTTCGGCGGGGTGCCCGTGGTCTATGCCGAGCTCAATGGCACGCACGCGCTGTCCGAGCGCACGCGCCTGCTCGCGCACCTGGGCTGGCTGCGCCGCGGCGCTGGCGAGACGGCCTTGCCCCTGGAGCGCGAGCGTTTCGATCTGCGCGCCGGCATCGGGCTGGCCCTGAGCGGGTTCGATCTGCAGCTGGCCTGGGTGCTGAGCGAGGGCCACGGCGGGCGCTTCCCGATCTATCCCAGCGCCCGCCCGGCCGACCGCTCGGGCTGGGTCTTGAGCCTGTCGCGCGCCTGGTAGTCGCCGCCGACGGGCAGCGCCGCGATCCGCCGATCCGATGCTCACCGTCGTAGCGAACCGCCGGGCGGCGGCTGTCTTGATGAGGTTTGTGAGGGATTGCTTCCGCAATGCCGAGGATGTGCGCAGTGCGTCGCCAACGGCCGGTCATCGCCGCTGCGGACGGCGTATCACTCTCATGCAGGACGCGACACGGCGCAGGGCTGCGCCACTGCGAGAGGACGCTGCCATGACATCCAGCTTGACCCTGTGCCTGTTGGCGATCGCGCTGGCGCCGGGCGTTGCCACCGCTGGCACGGGCCCGCAGCCGCATGACCGGACCGGTGGTTCCGGTCTGGTCGCGCCCGCTCCGGCGGGTGCTGCGGGCGCGCAGCGCGTTCGACGGATCCGGCTGAGGCCACGAGCGCAGGTGAAGGCGGCCCGTGAAGACCTCGGGCGAACCGTGCCGGCGGCCGGCAACGGGTCGCGTGGTCCGTGCTTGCACCTGGTCGATGGCCTGTCATGGCAGTGAACCGGCAGCAGCCTGGCCTGCTGCGTCGAATACAACCGCATTGGGAGCATCGCAATGAACATCACCAGGCAAAACAGGAACAGCTGGCTGGCCCTGCTCGGCATACTGCTGCTGGCCGTCGTGCCACTGGCAGGCGCCCAGTGCCCAAGGGCCGCCTATACCGTGGGGCAGATCAACGTCCATGCCGATGCCCCGACGTTCTCCACGGGCGGAGGCTGGCAGCAGGCGGGCGTGCTGGAGTCGTTGCCGCCGAATACCCGCGTGACCGTATGCGAGGAAAGGACGGTCGGCATTGTCGACCAACGGCTGTGGTACCGGATCGAATACGACGGGCGCCAGGGCTGGGTCTATTCCGGGTGGCTGCGGCCCGGCGACGGATCGACCCGCAGGGAGCCGGCGTTCTTTTCCTTCGGCCTGATAGCCACGGCCGTGGCCGCGCCAGCGGCCCCCGGTGGCACCGTCGCCGCCAGCCCGATGGACGACGGATTGCCGCGGAAAGTCGCGGGCGCATCGGTCGACCAGCAGGCGCTGCGGCTGGTCGCGCTGGTGTTCGTGTTGCTGGGCATGGTTGGCAAGGTGGTCTACGACGTCATCGAAAAGCACGGATCGAAACTGACCTGGAAGATCCTGTCGGTCGAGGTCGCCAAGCCGGCCAATTTCATGAAGGCGGTGATCGCCGCGCCGATCGCGTGCATCTCCATGCTCCAGACCGGCGATTACGTGTTCGAAAGCGGCGTGGCGGTGGCCTTGAGCTTCTTCCTCTCGTTCCAGAACGGCTTCTTCTGGCAGACCCTGCTGCCGGCGAGAAGGAACTGAAGCAGGACGGTGGGCGAGGGTGCATCCGCATCCGACCGGCTGACGAGACCGCGTGGACGCGGACGTCGGCCGGCGTGTCCGGTATCGCCGCCGTCATGCCGGCGCATGGCCGGTCCGGCGGCGCGATTGCGTGCAATGGACACCGCCCCGCGTTCGATCGAGCCGCCGATGTCGCGCACCCCGCTGTTCCATCTGTTGCGCCGTGCCGCGCGGATCGCGCAGGCGGCGCGCCACGCGCCGTCGCCGCTCGACGAGTTCTACGAGCGTGGTCGCGCCTTGCGCGTCGATGCCACGCGCCGTCGCCTGCTGCAGGGGGCGGGCGCGGCGCTGGTGCTGGCCGGCTGCACCCAGCTGCCGCAGCCCGATGCCAGCGGCGGTGAGGTGGTGATCGTCGGCGCCGGCATCGCCGGGCTGACCGCGGCCTGGCGGCTGCGCCAGCAGGGCGTGGCGGCGCGCGTGTTCGAGGCGCAGAACCGGATCGGTGGACGCATGCTGAGCCTGCGCGACCATTTCACGCTCGACAGGAGCGGCGATGGCCCGGTGATCGAGCTCGGCGGCGAGCTGATCGACAGCGACCATGTCCACATCCGCGCGCTCGCCGCGGAGCTCGGCCTGACGCTCGACGACCTGCTCGACGGCGAGACCGCGCACGACACCTGGTACTTCGACGGCCGCCGCATCGGCGAGCGCGAGATCGTCGAAGCCTTCGTGCCGGTGGCCGCCGCGATCGAGCGCGATGTCGCAGCGCTGGGCGACGGCGACCTTGACCATCGCGACAGCAATCCCGCGTTTCGTGCGCTCGATGCGCGCTCGATCGCGCAATGGCTCGACGACAACGGCGTATCCGGCTGGCTGCGCAAGCTGATCGATGTTGCCTACACCACCGAGATGGGGCTCGAGATCGGCGAGCAGTCGGCGCTGAACCTGCTCACCTTCATCGGCACCGACGACCCCGATGCGTTCAAGGTGTTCGGCGAAAGCGACGAACGCTTCCACGTCCGCGGCGGCAACGACCTGATCCCGAAGCGCCTCGGCGACAGGCTCGCCGGGGCGATCGAGACCGGCTATGTGCTCGAGGCGCTTCGCGGCGACGCCGACGGCTACACGCTCACGTTCCGGCGTGGTGCAGCCTCGCATGACGTGCGCGCCAGGCAGGTGATCCTCGCGCTGCCGCTGACCCTGCTGCGCCAGGTCGAACTCGCGCTCGAACTGCCGGCGGCCAAGCGCCGCGCGATCGAGACCGCCGCCTACGGCAGCAACGCCAAGCTGATGATCGGCTACGACCGGCGCGTGTGGCGCGAGCACGACGCGAACGGCGCCTCGATGAGCGACCTGGCGTACCAGACCACGTGGGACACCTCGCGCAAGCAGGCCGGCAGCGGCGGCGTGCTCACCAACTTCACCGGCGGCCGCCATGGCATCGAGCTCGGCCAGGGCACGCCGAAGGAACAGGCCGCGCGCGCCACCGCCAGCCTCGAGCGCGTGTTCCCGGGCATCGCGTCTGCGCGCGGGCGCGGACGCGAGGCGCGCTTCCACTGGCCCTCGCATCCGTGGTCGCTCGGCAGCTACCTCTGCTTCCGCCCCGGCGACTGGTCGAGCCTGCGCGGCGCGATTGGCGAATCGGTCGACGGCCTGCATTTCGCGGGCGAGCACTGCGCGCTCGACACCCAGGGCTTCATGGAGGGAGGCTGCGAGTCCGGCGAGGCGGCGGCACGGGCGGTGTTGGCGCGCCTGGGGCTGCGCCAGGCCGCGTAGCGCGGCCCGGCACGCCGTCGCTCGGACTCACCAGCGGTAATTCACCCGCGCATACACGAAGCGGCCGTTGAACCCGTACGGCGCCGAGTCGCGCGGGTACGGCAGGATGCCGGTGTTGCTGTTGTCGCCCGGCAGGCTGCTGACGAAGCCGTTGGCATCGGTGGCGAGCCGGGTGGTGACCTCGTCCGGGTACTGGTCGAACAGGTTCTCCGCGCCCAGGGTGAAGGTGACGCGGTCCCAGCGGTAGTTGAGCGCCAGGTCCACCACCCAGTCCGGGCCGAAGGTGTCGTCGACCGGCGGCAGGCCCCCGCTCAGCGGCGCACCCAGTACCTGCCATTCGCCGTAGCGCGTCGCGGTGAGGCTGGCCGAGAACGCGCCGATGCCGTAGTCGCCGCCGAGCACCCACTTGTCCCTGGGCGACCCCACGGTGAGGCGGCCCAGCTCGACGCGGCCGAAGCGCACCAGGTTCGGATCGATCGCCTGCAGCTGCGGCGGGTTCGGCGCGATCCGAGTGACCTCGGTGTCGTTGTGGTTGTAGCCCAGGGTCAGGCTGAAATTGCCGGCATCGCCGAGCGGGGGCGTCCAGCGGCCGACAAAATCCACGCCCTCGGTGCGCGTGTCGATCGCGTTGGTGAAGTAGCGCCCGCCGGTGACGCCGGGGAAGCCCTGCGAGGCGAGGTAGTTGGTGATCGCCGTGCCGGTCAGGTTCTCGCTCAGCACGATGCGGTCGTCGATGTCGATGCGGTAGAAGTCGAGGGTGAAATTGAGGGTGTCGAGCGGCTGCGCCACCAATCCGAAGCTGAGGTTGCGCGACTCCTCCGGCTGCAGTGGCTCGGCGCCGAGCGCCTGCGCGACCGGGCTCGACACCGGGAAGGTGCGGATGTCGAACGGCACCCCGGAGATGAAGTTGGTCGCGGTGGTCGAATAGAACTGCTGCTGCAGGTTCGGTGCGCGGAAGCCGTTGCTGAATGTGCCGCGCAGCGCCCAGTGCTGCGTGAAGGCGAAGCGCGCCGACAGCTTGCCGCTGGTGGTGCTGCCGAAGTCCGAGTAGTCCTCGTGGCGGCCGGCCAGGCCGAGCGAGAAGCGCTCGGTGAGATTGCCTTCGAGGTCGGCATACAGCGCCCACATGTCGCGCGAGGCGTCGGCCTCGTCGCTGGGCCGGAAGCCCGGAAACACCTGCGCACCCGGCGGTTGCCCCAGCGCGCCACCGATGTAGGACGCCGGCTCGCCGGCGGCGAGCACGAACTTCTCCTCGCGCGACTCGGCACCGAAGGCGAGGTTGAGCGGCCCGCTCATCCAGCCCACGTCGAAGGCGCGGTTGAAGTCGAGGTTGACCGCGTTCTGGCGGTAGTCGAGCGTGCCGGCGTAGAAGTCGCGTGGGCTGCTGGCGCCGAGCGCGCGGTTGAGCGAATTCTCGACGAAGAAGTCGAACTCCTGACCGCCCGTGTTGAGGCTCAGGTCCCAGTCCCAACCCGCGCCGAACTGCCCACGCAGCCCCGCCACCAGCGACATGTCGCTGACGTTGGACACGATCAGCGGCAGGAAGCCGTCGGGGTAGATCGCCGGCACGTTGCGCGCGTCGAGGGCGCGGCGGTAGAAGCCGGCGCTCTCGCCGTCGCGTGCGCTCCAGCCGCCGAAGGCGTACAGCGCCACCGCTTCGGTCAGCGGCATCTCGCCGTTGAAGAACAGCGCACGGTCGATGGTGGCGGCGTCGCCGAAACGGTGGTTGATGCGGTCGAACGTCGCCTCGCGCGGGTCCGGCTGGCCGCCGACCAGCGGGTACTGCTGGCGCCGGTCGGGCGTGGAGCGGTTGGTGAAGTTCTTGTCACGGTACTCGGCGGTGAGGTTGAGGAAGCCATCGCCGGCGAGGTTGAGGCCGACGTTGACCGCGCCCTGCGCGAGTTCGCCGTCGCCTTCGCTGGTCTCGCCGACGCGCACGTCGACTTCGCCGCCTTCGTCGGCGTTCTTGAGGATGATGTTGATCACGCCGGCGATGGCGTCGGTGCCGTACTGCGCCGCGGCACCGTCGCGCAACACCTCGATGGCCTTGATCGCGCTGACCGGAATCGCGTTGAGGTCGACCGGCGAGGAACCGCGGCCGACGGTGCCGTTGACGTTGACGATCGCGGTGCGATGGCGGCGCTTGCCGTTGACCAGCACCAGGGTCTGGTCCGGCGACAGCCCGCGCAACTGCGCCGGGCGCACATGGTCGGAGCCGTCGGTGATCGAGGTGCGCGGGAAGTTGAACGACGGCACCAGCCGCGCCAGCACCGACTGCAGCTCGGGCGTGCCGGCGTTCTCCAGTTCCTGGCCGCCGATCACGTCGATCGGCGACAGCGATTCGGCCACGGTGCGGGTCTGGCTGCGGGTGCCGGTGACGACCACCGTGTCCAGGGTCCGGGCCTCGGTGTCGTCGTCCTCGGCGGGGGGCGGCGCGGTCTGCGCGGCGGCGAGGGGCGGGCTGAGCAGGGCTAGTGCGGCGAGCAGGGACAGAACGAGCGGACGGCGGGCCATGGCGATCTCCGTGTGCACGTGGCGGGCGGATAGATGAATGCGGGGTGGGGCGCCTATTAATGAAAACGTAACGGGCCGATCCTGCGCCGCCGGCCGCCGCGATGCAATCGCCGAAGCCGGGAGGTCCGGGCGGGGGGCTTTCTATACTCGTAAGTATTGTTTTGCACTGCAGCGTGCAAACACGCTAACGCTTCCTTCACGATCGGTCCCGCATCCCGACGTGGGGGAGGGAGCAGGCCCGCAACCGGTTCGACCGGGGCGGGCTTTTTTATTGCCCGACTCCTGATGCCCGGACGGCATGTCCGCACACCGCGCGGGCGACGCGGGCTGCCTGGCAAGAAGCGCGCCATTGCCTGCCCGCGCCGACGGGTTTTCCTGGGCCGATTCCGCCGGCTTTTGCCGTAGCCAATGAGTGCAGTTCCGCGTCGAAAAGGGCGGCGTTGGACTGCGCGCGGGGGACAACGTGGCCGCAGGCCACACTTGTCGGAGAGGCATCCATGAAAGTCCTAACGTTGACAATGGCTGCGGCCGCGGCGCTGTTGGCCGGGCAAGCGCAGGCGGCAACACATGTGGTGGTGGCCAAATCGCTGAGCTTCAGCGATGCCTTGGCGAGCCAGATCGAAGCGAACGGCGGCCACATCACGGCGCGTTATCCGGGTATCGGCGTGGCGATCGTCGAAGCCGATGCGGGGTTCCGTGCCCGTGCCCAAAGCCTGATCCAGATCCGTTCCGCCGTGCCTGATGTGCAGTTGCAGTTCGAGATTCCCGAGTCCGTACCGTTCGACGCCAGCGCGCAGGCCGACCCGCCCAACAGCGGCGACAACGACACCTTCTTCAACTTCCAGTGGGGCATGGCCGCGATCGACGCGCGTGAGGCCTGGGACCTGGGCTACCGCGGCAACGGCGCGCGCGTGGCGGTGCTCGACAGCGGTGTCTATTGCCAGCATTTTGATCTTGCCAGCAACATGCTGGGTGCGCTGAACACGTCGTTCGTGCCGGGCGAGGGTCCGTGCGTCACCACCCCGGGCTTCAACCACGGCACCCACGTCGCCGGCATCATCGCCGCCGCCGACAATGCCTTCGGCACCATCGGCGTGGCGCCGCAGGCCAAGTTCTTTGCGGTGAAGGTACTGTCCGAGGTTACCGGCAGCGGCAGCTTCGGCGGCATCCTGCAGGGCATCGTCTACGCCAGCGACAACGGCGCCGACGTGATCAACATGAGCCTGGGCGTGAGCGGCGGCATCGCGCAATCGCCCGACAACCTGGAGCTGATGCTGGCGGTGCAGCGCGCGGTCAACTACGCGCGTGGCAAGAACACCACCGTGATTGCTTCCGCCGGCAACGACGCCACCGACTACGACACCGAGAGCAACGCGGACGGCACACATCAGATTGCGTTTCCGGCCGGGCTCAGTGGCGTGGTCGCGATCTCGGCGACGGCGCCGGAAGGCTGGGGCGTCGACCCCAACACCAACCTCGATCTGCCGGCCAGCTACAGCAACTACGGCAAGCGGCTGGTGCGGCATGCGGCACCGGGCGGCGACTTCGACTACACCCCGGCCAATCAGTTGTGCGTAGTGGCTGGCATCCTGAATCCCTGCTGGGCGTTTGACATGGTGCTCAGCACGTCTTTCGTCAGCGGTGGCACCCAGTTCTATTCCTGGTCCGCCGGCACCAGCATGGCCGCGCCGCATGCAGCCGGCGTCGCCGCGCTGATCATCGGCAAGGCCGGCGGCACGCTGTCGCCGATGCAGGTGGAGCTGCGTCTGCGCGTCGGTGCCGACGACCTCGGCCCACATCTGCAGGACAACTTCTACGGCCACGGCCGGGTCAATGCGTACAAGTCGGTGAAGTGATCCCAGCTACTGTTTGCAACGCACTGCAGGCGCCCGCTCCGGCGGGCGTCTGTTTTTTGGAGATGGGTCGGCCGTGCCATCATCGCGCGATGACGCACAACGATGGATTGGACGCGCTGCGCATGCGCGCGCAGCACCTGCTGCCGACGGCCGCGGCCGACGCGGTACTCGCCGACAAGCTGGCCCGGATCGCGGTCGCCAGCGACTTTGCGATCGACACCCTGGCGCGCCAGCCCGAGTTGCTGGCAAGGCTGACCCATGACGACGGTGCCGAAGCTGCCGCCCCGCCCGTGCTCGCGCCCGAGCACCGCAGCGACTGGGCCGGGCAACTGCGTCGTTACCGCACGGCCGAGTCGACGCGTTTGATCTGGCGCGATGTGCTTGGCCTGGACGAGGTCGACGCGACCCTGGCCGGCAGCACGCGGCTGGCCGAAACCTGCCTGCAGGTCGCATTGGCCGCGCTGGAGGCCGAATTCGCGCAGCGCCATGGCGTGGTGCGCAGCCGTGGCGACGATGGCCGCGAGGGGGCCGTGCAGCGACTGGTGGTGTTCGGCCTCGGCAAGCTCGGCGGCGAGGAGCTCAACTTCAGCTCCGACGTCGACCTGGTCTACGCCTACGAGCACGATGGCGGCGCGCTGTCCGGGAGCAGCGACGGCCCCCGCCCGCTCGATGCCGAGCACTACTTCGCCCGACTCGGCCAGCAATTGGCCAAGCTGCTCGACGAGGTCACTGCCGACGGCTTCTGCCATCGCGTCGACCTGCGCCTGCGGCCTTACGGCAATGCTGGCCGGGTGGCGTGGTCGTTCGCGGCGATGGAGCAGTACTTCCAGCGCGAGGGCCGCGACTGGGAGCGTTACGCCTGGCAGAAGGCACGGCCGGTGGCCGGCGACCTCGATGCTGGCGCGCGCTTTCTCGAGACGCTGCGGCCGTTCGTGTACCGGCGTTACCTCGATTTCGGCGCACTCGACGGCCTGCGCGCGATGAAGGCGGCGATCAGCGCCGAGGTCGCGCGCAAGGAGTTGGCCGACGACATCAAGCGCGGTCCCGGCGGCATTCGCGAGATCGAATTCCTGGTACAGGCGCTGCAGCTCATCTACGGCGGCCGCGAGGCGGAACTGCGTGACCGTCATCTGCTGCCGGCGCTGCAGGCGCTGGTTGCCGCGCGCCGGGTCAGCGCACAGGCCGGCGCGATGCTGGCACAGGCCTACCGTTTCCTGCGCCGGCTGGAGAACCGCCTGCAGATGCTGCGCGACGCGCAGACGCACGCCCTGCCCGAGTCGCCCGAGGACCGCGCGCGCATCGCCGTCGCGCTGGGCTACCGCGATTGGCCGTCATTGCGCGAGGCGCTCGATCGGCAGCGGGCCTACGTCATGGCCGAATTCGACGCGTTGCTGGCGCCGCGCCGCCGCCGCAATGCCCCCGATGCGCTCACTGCCTACTGGCGCGCGCTGCCCGAGGGCGGCGACAGCGCGGTGCTGGGTGAGGCCGGTTTCATCGAGGCCGGCAATGCCGATGCGATGCTGCGCGATTTCGCGCGCAGCCCCGGCGTGCGCGGCCTGTCCGACAGCGCCCGAGCACGGCTGGACCGCGTCCTGCCGGCGCTGCTGCAGGCCGCCGCGGCGTCGAGCGAGTCGATGCTGGCGCTGCGCCGGCTGTTGGCCCTGCTGCACAACGTGCTGCGGCGCAGCGCCTATCTGGCCCTGCTCGACGAGCAGCCGGCGGCGTTGGCGCGGCTGGTCGAAGCGGTCACCCACAGTGCGCTGCTGGCCGAACGCCTGGCCGCCTATCCGCTGCTGCTCGATGAGCTGCTGGATGCGCGGGTCGCCGGTCCGCTGCCCGGGCGCGAGGCGCTGCACGCCGCCTGCGCGGCTGTGGTGCAAGGCGATGACGCCGATGCCGAGGCGGTGCTGCAGGCGCTCAACGAAGTGCGCCAGGCACTGAGCTTCCGCATCGCGATGGCGCTGCGCGACGGTCGCCAGACGGCGGTGGACAGCGCGCAGCAGCTGGCCTGGCTGGCCGACGGTGTGGTCATGCGCGTGCTGCGTCTGGCCGAGCACGAGGTTGCGGCCGCGCACGGCCGCGTCGCCGGTGCGCGCTTCGCCGTGCTCGGCTACGGCAGCCTCGGCGGCGAGGAGCTCGGCTTCGGTTCCGATCTCGACCTGGTGTTCCTCTACGACGCGCCGCATGCCGGCGAGAGCGACGGCGCGCATTCGGACGGTGCGCGCCCGCTCGAGGCGGCGCGCTGGTTCGCGCGCCTGGCGCAGAAAGTGGTGGCGCTGCTCGGCGCGGTCACCGGCGCCGGTCGCCTGTTCGACGTCGACGTGCGACTGCGTCCCGACGGGGCCAAGGGCCTGCTGGTGTCGAGCCTGGCCAGCTACCGCGACTACCAGCGCGAGCGCGCCTGGACCTGGGAGCACCAGGCGCTGGTGCGCGCGCGCTTCGTCGCCGGTGATGCGGCGCTGGGCGAGGACTTCGAGCAGGTGCGCGCGCAGACGCTGGCGATCGAGCGTGATCGCGCGGCGCTCAATGCCGACGTGGTGGCGATGCGCCGGCGCATGCGGGCCGAGCTGGACCGCAGCGATGCGGCGACCTTCGACCTCAAGCAGGGCGAGGGCGGGCTGGTCGACCTGGAGTTCCTGCTGCAGGCGCTGGTGTTGGGCGTGGCGCGCGGGCACGCGGCGCTGCTCGCGCCACGCAACACCCCGGGCTTGATCGATGTGCTGCACGGGACGGAGGTATTCGACGCCGACACCGCTGCGGCACTGCGCGAGGCGCATGCGACGCTGCTCGCGCGCGGTCTGGATTGCACGCTCGACCGGCGCCCGCGGCGCGTGCCGCTGGACCCGGCGCTCGCAGTCGCGCGCGCCGCGATCCGCACGGCGGCGCAGGCGCGGGGGCTGGACTTCGACACGCTCCAGCCCCCGGCCTGAACCGGTTTACGGCCGCGGCGTGGGCTCGGGGTTGCCGTTGCCCTGGTCGGTGGCGCTGCCGCCGAGGTTGACGTTGTGCTGCGGCTTGCCCTTGAGCCGCGGCTCGATGTCGTTGCCGGGCGGGGCGGTGATCGGCCGCGGCTTGCAACGGCAATAGGACTGGCCGTTGATCGTCTCGCACTTGTAGACCTCGGTCTTCTTGGGGCACTGGACCTGGCGTTGGGCGTGGGCACTGCCGGCACCGAGTACGGCGGCGGCGAGGGCAGCGGTGGCCAGCCAGTGATGGACGGCGAATTTCATGGCGGGATCTCCGGTGGAAGGGGCGCTCAGCGGCGCGGGTCGCGTGGGGCCAGCAGTTTCTGCACGGCGGGCAACAGCAGGCCCATGGCTTCCTCGTCGTTCTGCTCCGGCAGGACGATCACCGCGGGCGTGGTGGCCCCCGACGCGTGCGAATTCTGGGAGCCGCTCTTGCGGACGGTGAGGGTGGCCTGCGTGGTGTGCGCGTCCTGCCCGGACGCGCCGGGCGAAGATGCCGGCCCCGGAGGTTGCGCCTGCGCGGCAGAGGCCGCCAGCAACAGCGCGGCGGTCGAGATCAAAAGCAGTTTCATGGGGGTACCTGTCTGGAGGAAGGGGGGCGTGACGCCTGGCGTCGACACCGTGGGCACTTCGCCCACATCCATGCCTACCGCAAGGCGGTGGCCAGACCTATCAATCAGATGTGCCGGTGTGTCGGCCGGCCGAGGCGGCTTTCGTCCTGGTAGACGGTGTCCGCGGGCGGATGCGCTGCGGCCGCTACAGCGCCAACCGGGCCCGGACCTCGGCCGCGACGCGGGCGGTCTCGCGCAGCGGGGTCACCGTGAAGGCGCTGCAGCCGCTGTCGAAGGGGCGCACGCGGCCGCGGTCGAGCAGGTCCTGCACGAAGCGCCCGGGGCGGCCGCCGACGCGCTCGGCGCCGGCGACGAACACCGGCACGTTGGTCGCCGCGGCTTCCGACAGCATGTTGACCGAGTCGGCGGTACAGACGATGCGGTCGGCCCAGCCGAGCAGGCCGGCGTAGGGATTGGCGCCATCAGCGTCGCCGCCCCAGACCACGCCGGGGACGCGCGCGAGCCGTTCGCGCAGGTGCGCACGCAGCGGCACCGGCGTGCGCCGCGAGGCGGTGGCGAGCACGCTGCCGCCTTCACCATGCACCTGGTCTGCCACGCGCACCAGCAATGCCTCCAGCCATGCCGCATCCAGGCGCGCGTGGGCGCTGGCGCCGCCGATCAGCAGCGCGATGCGCGGCGCGGGCAGGGCGGCGAAGGTGGCGAACTCGCGGCGCGCCGCGGCCAGCCACAGGTCATCGACCGGATGCAGGCTGCCGAGCAGCGGGATCACGTTGGCGCCCTGCAGGCCGTCGTGCTGCGGGGCGATCACAAGGTCCCAGTGCGCCGGGGCGATGCGCGGGTCGAGGATCTGCACCGCACGCGCGCCGTGCGCGCGCAGCAGGCGGGTGGCCAGTGCGGCCTGGCGGCCGCAGCCGATGGCCAGCGTCGGCGCGGCGTGCACGGCGGTGCGGAACTCCGCGCCGAACGCCCGTTCCGCGCCCGGCCCGCATCGCGGCGCGAGCCAGCGCCAGGGCGCGCGCGCGCGTAGGGTCCAGGCGCGTGCCTCGATGCCGAGCGCGGCCGCCAGCGCCTCGGCCTGGCGGCGGTTGCCGGCGTGGCCGTCGGTGAGCGTCCAGGCACCGACACTCGCGACCGGGCCCGCAGCGAAGGCCGTGCCTGCAACGGTCGTGCGGTCGGGGGGCGGTTGTTGCACGATTGTGGGCAATCCGTTCTGGATGCGGCGGCTGTCTCGGTCGCGCCAGACTCTACACTTCCGGACCTTGGCCGCGCTGTCCGTCGCGGCGCTGCATGGAGCCCATGATGTCCCAAGTCCTGTCCGACGCTGCCCTCGACCAGTTGTTCCGCACCGCCCGCACCCATAACCAATTGGGCGGCGAAGTCAGCGACGAGACGCTGCACCGGCTGTACGACCTGGCCAAGTGGGGGCCGACCAGCGCCAACATGTCGCCGCTGCGGCTGGTGTTCGTGAAGTCGGCGCAGGCCAAGGCCAAGCTCGGCCCGGCCCTGGACGAGGGCAACCACGCCAAGACGATGGCGGCGCCGGTGACGGTGATCGTCGCCTACGATCTGGCGTTCTACGAGAAGCTGCCGTACCTGTTCCCGCACACCGACGCCAAATCATGGTTCGACAGCAAGCCCGAGCCCGCGCTGGAGACGATCGCGCTGCGCAACGGCAGCCTGCAGGGCGCCTACGTGCTTCTGGCCGCGCGCGCGCTCGGCCTGGACACCGGTCCGATGTCGGGCTTTGACAACGCCCTGGTCGATGCGACCTTCTTCGCCGGCACGCGCATCAAGTCCAACTTCCTGATCAACCTCGGCCACGGCGATGCGGCGCAGCTGTTTCCGCGTTCGCCGCGGTTGTCCTTCGACGAAGCCGCACAGATCCTGTAAGGCCCGCAGTTCTTCCACTCCAGGAGCAACCTCATGTTCAAGCGCATCGTTCTCACCGCGGCCCTGGCGACCGCCAGCTTCGCCGCTTTTGCCGCACCGCTGACCTACAAGATCGATCCCAACCACACCGACGTGGTCGCCAGCTGGAACCACCTCGGTTTCTCCAACCCGATCGCGCATTTCGGCCAGGTCGACGGTTTCATCACCTACGACCCGGACAACGTCGGCACCTCCAAGGTCGAGGTGACCATCCCGTTGGCCGGGCTCGACTCGCACGTGGCCGACTTCGACGAGCACCTGCGCAGCGCCGATTTCTTCGACGCCGAGAAGTTCCCGACCATCACCTTCAAGAGCACCAAGGTCGAGGCCGCAGGCGACAAGAAGTTGCGCGTGTTCGGTGACCTGACCGTGCACGGCGTGACCAAGCCGGTGGTGCTGGACACCACCATCAACAAGGTCGGCGAGCAGCCGATGGCCAAGCGCGCCGCTGCCGGCTTCGACGCCACCACCACCATCAAGCGCAGCGATTTCGGCGTCGGCAAGTACGCGCCGAACGTCAGCGACGCGGTCACCATCCGCATCACCACCGAGGCGATCGTGCCCAAGGCCGACGCCGCCAAGAAGTAAGCGGTTGCCATGATCATCGAACGCCCCGCCACGACCCGCGGCCAGGTTGCGATTGGCTGGCTGGACAGCCGCCACACGTTTTCCTTCGGTCACTACCATGACCCGGCGTGGATGGGCTTCGGCCCGTTGCGGGTGATCAATGAAGACCGCGTCCAACCCGGCGCGGGCTTCGCCCCGCACCGCCACGCCAACATGGAGATCCTCAGCTACGTGCTGGACGGCGGGTTGGCGCACCAGGACAGCAGCGGCGGGGGCGGCGTGGCCGCGGGGGTGATTGGTCCGGGCGAACTGCAATGGATGAGCGCCGGTCACGGCGTCGAGCACAGCGAGTACAACGCCTCCGACGCCGCGCCGGTGCACTTCCTGCAGATATGGATCCAGCCCGCGCGGCTGAACCACGCACCGACCTATGCCCAGCGCGCGGCGATTCCCGCCGACGCGCGTGGCTGGACGTTGCTGGCCTCGCCGGACGGCCGCGACGGCAGCCTGGCGATCCGCCAGGACGCCGATGTCTACGACGTGCGCCTGGACCGTGACGAGACTGCCGAGCACGTGCTCGACCCGGCGCGCCTGTACTGGCTGCATGTCGCGCAGGGCGCCATCACCGCCAACGGCCGCGCGCTGCAGGTCGGTGACGCGCTCGGCTTCCAGGCCGAGTCCGGCGTGCTGCGGCTGCAGGGCGCGGGCGAAGGGCGTGCCGACGTGTTGCTGTTCGATCTGCCGCATTAGCGCGGCCGCGGCGGCAGGGCGCGCCGGCCGGGCTGGTAGAATGACGGCCCGCGTCGCCACCCGTCCCGCCCATGACCGCAGCCAACGCCCATCCCACCCAGGCCAACGCGCAGCAGCGCTACACCGTCACGCGCGCCGACCTGCCGCTGAGCTGCCCGCTGCCGTCGATGGCGCTGTGGAACTCGCACCCGCGCGTGTACCTGCCGATCGAGGCCGAGGGCGAAGTGCAGTGCCCGTACTGCGGCGCGCATTTCGTCCTCGAAGGCTGACCGCCTGCGACGGCGCCCGGCCGTGCGCCGACTGACGGTCGTCCAGTTGCTGCCGGCGCTCGAGTCCGGCGGTGTCGAGCGTTCCACGCTGGAGATCGCCCAGGCACTGGTCGACGCCGGCCACCGTGCCCTGGTCGTGTCGGCCGGCGGCCGCCTGGTGGCGAAGCTGCAGGCACTGGGGGCCGAGCACATCACCCTCGACATCGGCCGCAAATCGCTGTGGACCCTGCGCCATGTGCGCACGCTGCGCGCGCTGTTGGCGCGCGAACGGGTCGACCTGGTGCACGCGCGTTCGCGCCTGCCGGCCTGGATCGGCGTGCTGGCACTGCGCGCGATGCCAGCGATGCAACGGCCGCGCCTGGTCACCACCGTGCACGGCCTCAATTCGCCCTCGCGCTACAGCGCGGTGATGCTGCGCGGCGAACGCGTGATCTGCGTGTCGCGGACGGTGCGGGATTACGTGCTGCGGCATTACCCGCGCACAGACTCCGCCAAGCTGCGCGTGATCGCGCGCGGCATCGATCCGGCGGCGTTTCCGCGTGCGCCCTCACCCGACCGCGAGGCCCGCGCCTGGGCCGCGGCGCAGCACCCGGCATTGCGCGGCGACGGCCCGTTGCTGCTGCTGCCCGGCCGCGGCACCCGCCTCAAGGGCCATGCCGACGCGTTGGCGTTGCTGGCGCACCTGCGCGGTCATGGTGCAGACGCGCGGCTGTGGTTGCCGGGCGCGCGCGAGCCTGGGCGTTCGGCCTACATTACCGAACTCGAACGCGAAGCGGCCGCGCTCGGCATGGCCGATGCCGTGGCCTTCACCGCGCCCACCGACGCGATCGCGCGCGCCTACGCCGCCAGCGATCTGGTGCTGCAGCTCTCGCACAAGCCCGAAGCGTTCGGCCGCACCGTAATCGAGGCGTTGTCGGTGGGGCGGCCGGTGCTGGGCTGGGGCCACGGCGGTGTCGGCGAGCTGCTGGCGCAGTGGCAGCCGTCAGGTGCGGTCGCGCCGTTCGACATGAACGCATTGCAGCGCCGCGCACACGAACTGCTTAGGCAACAGCCGGCGCCACCGGCTACGATGCCGCTTTACATGCATGTTTCCTTGCGCACCATGCAGGAGGCCACGCTTGCCGTCTACGCAGAACTCTTCGATGACTCCCGCCACTGAGCCGGGTGCGGCCGCCGTGCCGCGCGCGCACGGCTGGCGCTGGGCACCGGCGTGGATCCTCGCCTACGTTGTGTTGTGGCCGGCACCGGGCTATGCCGAGACCGTGCTGGTGCTCGGTGCGCTGGCCGCGGTCATCAAGCTGGGGGCCTCGCGCTTCCGCGGCGGCACGCAGCTGCTGAGCAATCCGGCCTGGGCGCTGACCAGCGTGCTGTTCTTCGCCTACTGGACGCCGGAGCTGGTGTCGGCGATCGATGCGGTCGATCCGGCGCGCGCCTTGCGCGAGGCGGCGGTCGACCTGCGTTATCTGCCGTTCCTGTGGCTGGCGGCGTCGGCTGTGGCCGATCCGCGCGGACGTCGCACTACGTTCGGCGGGCTTGCGATCATCGTTGCGATCTGGACCGTCGATGCCTTGCTGCAGGCGGTGTCCGGCACCAGCCCGCTGTTCTTCGGCATCGAGGCGATCAAGCTGGCGATCAGCGGGCACGGCATGTGCAGCCCGGAGGAGCTGGCCGGCGTCGATCGCCTCAGCGGCGTGCTCGGGCCGTGCAATCTCAAACTTGGCCAGGTCATCGCCAGCCTGTCGCCGTTCCTGCTCTACGTCGGCGGCCGCCGGCTCGGCACCCTCGGCTGGCTGGTGGCGGCTGCGGCGGTCGGTGTGGTGGTGGTGCTCGCCGGCTCGCGCGCGTCCTGGATCACCTACACGCTGGTGCTGGTGCTGCTGCTGTCGGGCTGGCGCCTGCTCGGCTGGAAGAAACTGCTGGGCGTGTTTGCCGCCGGCGCGGTCATCGTCGCGGTGCTGGGCCTGACCGTGCCACAAGTGCGCGAGCGCATCATGCGGACCACGCCGGTGCTGGCCGCCAACGCGGACGCTGTCGACAGCGCCTTGTCCGGACGCGCGCGCATCTGGAGTGCGGCGTTGTGCATGGTGCGCGAGCAGCCGCTCAACGGTGTCGGCGCGCGCGGTTTCCGCGAGGCGTTCCCGGCCTGCGACCCGGCGTCGGGGCAGGTCGCGGCCTGGGGCGGCGGGCCGGCATTGCACGCGCACCAGATCGTGCTGGAGATCCTCAGCGAGACCGGTGTGTTCGGCCTGCTGATGTGGCTGTCCGGCATCGCCCTGGCCTGGCGGGCCTGGCGTTTCGCTGATGTCGCCGCGCGTGAGCGCGCGCGACCGGCGATGTGGGCGCTGGTGGTGACGGTGTTCCCGTTCAACACCCACCTCGCGTTCTACTCGACCTTCTGGGGAGGGCTGACCCTGCTGCTGGTCGCGCTGTACGCCGGCAGCCTGCTGGCCAGGGAGCCGGCGCGTGCGGAGGGCGCGGCCTGATCGGATCTGGGGCTCCGCAGGCGCTAGTCGCCGGCCTGGTACGGCGAGGCCTGCCCCGGCGGTCGCCGCTTGAAGCGACGGTGGATCCACAGGTACTGGCTCGGTGCCTCGCGCACCATCGCCTCGATCGCGGCGTTGACGCGCGCACTGTCGGCGGTCGCGTCCGCTGACGGAAAGTCTGCCAGCGGCGCGCCGAGCCGCAGCACGTAATCGGCGCCTTCGCGGCGATGGAAGAACGGCACCACCGCGCAACCGCTCAGGCGCGCGAACTGGTGGGTGGCGGTGATGGTCGCCGCCGGCACGCCGAAGAACGGCGCGAACACCGTGTCCTTTCCGCGCATGTCCTGGTCCGGCGCATACCACAGGAAGCCGCCCTGCTTGAGGTGGCGCATCGCCGGGCGGATTTCCTCGTTGGTGAACATCGCCGTGGCGTAGCGCAGGCGGCCGCGCTTGACCGCCCACTCCAGCACCGGGCTGCGGTGGCGGCGGTACATGCCAGCCAGCGGCAGGTGGTCGCACATCAGTCGGCCGCACATCTCCAGCGTCATGAAGTGGCCAGAGATCAGCAGCACGCCGCGGCCCTGCGCACGCACCGCGTCGAGCAGCTCCAGGCCTTCGATGCGCACCGTGCGCCGCATCGGCGTGACCGTGCCCCACCAGGCCCGCGCGAATTCGAGCAGGCCGATGCCGAGGTCATGGAAGCTGTCGCGCAGCAACGCGCTGCGTTCGGCCTCGCTCTTCTCGGGAAAGCACAGCGCCAGGTTGGTCTGCGTGGCGCGGCGGCGATCGCCGGCCACGCGCAACGCGAGCGCACCGATGCCGCGGCCGAGCAGACGCTGCAACGGCCACGGCAGCCGTGCCGCCAGGCACATCGCGCCCAGCGCCAGCCACATTGGCCAATGACGTGGCCCGAGCGGTGGCGGGGCAAGTGCGGGAGAGGAAACGGAAGCTGCGGACATACGGGGGATTCTACCGGCGCCGCATCCCGGTCGCCCCGGCTCACGTCGGCTTGGTTATCCTAGTCGCGATGTCGACAGACCCCATCGAGCGCCTGTTGCGCGGCCTGTACTCGGTCGCGCTGTACCTGTTGGCGCCGATCACGGTCTATCACCTGATCTGGCGCGGCTTCCGCCAACCGGCGTACTTCCAGCGCTGGCAGGAGCGCTACGCACTGTACGGCGATCGTCCGCACGCCCGGACGCTGTGGCTGCACGCGGTCTCGGTCGGCGAGGTCAATGCCGCGGTGCCGCTGGTCAACGCGCTGCGCCGCGGTCGCCCCGACCTGCGCCTGCTGGTCACCACCATCACCCCGACCGGTTCCGAGCGCGTGCAAGCACTGTGGGGCGACGCGGTCGAGCACGTCTACCTGCCCTACGATCTGCCCGGTGCCGTGGCGCGTTTTCTCACGCACTTCCGTCCGCACGCGGCGCTGATCATGGAAACCGAGCTGTGGCCGAGCCTGCTGTTCGGCTGTCGCGATCGTGGCGTGCCTACCCTGATCCTCAACGCGCGCTTGTCCGAGCGCTCGCTGCGCGGCTACCGCGTGCTGGCGCCGCTGGTCGCACGCGCACTGCGCACGGTGCGGACCGTGGCGGCGCAGTCGCATGCGGACGGCGAGCGCTTCGTGCGCCTGGGGGCGCGCGCCGAACAGGTGACCGTGGTCGGCAATCTCAAGTTCGATGTCGCCGTGCCGGAGAATCTGCTCGCGTTCGCGCAGGAATGCCGTGCGAAGGCCGGCGCGCGACCGGTGTGGATCGCGGCGAGCACGCACGAGGACGAGGAGGGCGCGGTGATCGCGATCCACCGTCGCCTGCGCGCGCAGTTTCCCGACCTGTTGCTGTTGTGGGCGCCGCGCCACCCGGAGCGGTTCCGCCTGGTCGCCGAGTCCGCGCGCGCCGCCGGCTGGACGGTGGCGACGCGCTCACGCGCACGCTGGCCGCAGCCACGCGACGCGGTGTTCGTGATCGACACGCTTGGCGAGCTGATGAGCTTCTACGCCTGTGCCGACGTCGCCTTCGTCGGTGGCAGCCTGCAGGCGATCGGTGGTCACAACCTGCTGGAGCCGGCCGCGACCGGCACCGCCATCGTCACCGGCCCGCATCTGCACAACTTCGTCGAGATCGCGCAGCGCCTGCAGGACGCCGGTGCGCTGCGCATTGGCGACGACACCGGGGCGGTACGCGATGCGCTCGCCGAACTGCTCGGGGACGCAGTGGCACGGGAGCGGATGGCGCAGGCCGGCCGCGCCCTGGTGGAAACCGGCCGCGGTGCCCTGGCGCGGACCATGGCGCTGCTGCAACCGCTGTTGCCGCCGACCTGAGGGGCCATAAAAAAACCGCCGGGAAGCCCGGCGGTTTTTTTATGGCGTTGACCGCGGCGTTCGGCGCGGATCAGCGCTGCAGATCGCCGGCCTGGACCTGCGCTTCGGCGTCGGCGGTGAGCAGGCGGTTGACGTCCTGCACGGTGTTGACGTCGAGCGTGCCGGCGGCCTGTTCCAGCAGCAGGCGGTTCTGCAGGTGGTTGTAGCGGGCGCGGGCGTACTCGAGCTGGGCGACGAACAGGTTGTTCTGGTTCTGCAGCACGTCCAGCACGGTGCGCGTGCCGACCTCGAGGCCGACCTGCGAGGCGTCGTATGCGCTCTGGGCCGAGACCAGCGCCAGGCGACGTGCCTCGACCTCGCTGACGCTGGCGACCAGGGTCTGGTAGGCGTTGCGGGTGTTGCGCACCAGGGCGCGCTTCTGCTGCTCGAGCTCGTCGCTGGCGACGTCGCGGTTGGCCAAGGCCTGGCGCACGCGCGACTGGGTCGCGCCGCCGGAGAAGATCGGCACCGCCAGCGTCACGCCGACGCTGGGGCCGTAATCGCGGCCATCGACGTCGCGGTTGACCCGGCCGGAAAGCAGGCTGCTGTCACCCCAGGTGGTGTTGTCGCCGTAGCTGCCGTTGAGGTACAGCGTCGGGTAGTGACCGGCGCGTGCGGTCTGCACGTTGGCTTCGGCCGACTGCACTTGCAGATCCTTGGCGCGCAACGACGGATTGTTCTCGATTGCAGTCTGCACCCAGCCTTCGGAGTCGCGCGATTCAGGCAGGCTCGGCTGGAAGTCCTTGGGCAGGCCGCGGATGTTGTGGATCGGCTGGCCGGTCAGCTCGGCCAGGGCCTGGTAGGAGTCCTCGACCGCGTTACGCGCCAGGATGGTGTTGGCGCGGGCGCGTGCTTCGTGCACGTCGGTGATCGGCGCCAGGCCGACCTCCAGGCGCTTGGAGGCGTAGTCGAACTGCTTCTTCAGCGCGGTCTCGGCGGCTTCGGCGGCCGACAGCGACTCCAGCGCGATCAGCACATTGAAGTACGCCGCCGAGGTGCGGGTGATCAGCGAGTCGCCGGCGGCTTCGAGCTGGAAGTCGCTGGCCTGGCTGAGCGCCTTCTGGCTCTGGTGGCGGGTGATGTTGGCGTGGTCGTAGATCATCTGATTAAGCCTGACCTGCGTGCCGCGGGTGCTGGTGTCCGAGCCGGTGTTGCCGCCGCTGAGCGTGCCGTCGGCGTTGGTGAACAGTTCGCCGCGGCTGTAGTTGCGCGACCGCGTGAACGAGGCGCTGCCGTCGAGCTGCGGCAGCATCGCCGCGCGCGTCTGCACGGCGCCTTCCTTGACCGCCAGGCGGCTGGATTCGGCCGCGGACAGCTGCGGGTCGCTGGTGCGGGCCAGCTCGTAGGTCTGCAACAGGTCTTCAGCCGCTGCGGTGCCCGGCAGCAGGGTGGAAACGCTCAGAACGGATGCGAGGGCGAGTACGAGCGGGCGGCGGATCATGCGAGGTCCTTGTCCTTAAAACTCAAAGGTCGGCACGGGGGCTGCGCCAACGAGGTAGGGGAGGTCGGTTTCAAACAACGATTGGATGCGCGGCGCGTTGACTTCGTTGCGCACCAGCACGGCTTCCATCGCCGGCGAGCGGCCACGGACCACGAACAGGCGTCCGTCGGGCTGCAGCCAGTCGAGGAAGCGCTGCGGGATGACGTCGACGGCGGCGGTCACGCAGATCGCGCTGAAGCGGCGCTCGGTGGTGTAGGCGAAGGCGTCGGCGGTGACGACCTGGGCGTTGTTGATGGCGTGCGCGGCCAGCACCGAACGCGCGGCGTCGGCGAGGTCGGCGTGGCGCTCCAGGCTGACCACTTCGCGTGCGAGGTGGCCGAGGCAGGCGGTGAGGAAACCACTGCCGGTACCGATCTCGAGCACGTCGTCGCCCGGGTCCAGGGCCAGCGCCTGCAGCGCACGGCCTTCGAGCACCGGCTTCATCATGAATTCGCCGTGCGCCAGCGGCAGCGCCAGGTCGGCGTAAGCCAGGTTGCGGTGGGCGGCCGGCACGAATGCATCGCGCGGCACGGTCGCCAGCGCGTCGAGCACGCGCGGGTCGAGCACGTCCCAGGGGCGGACCTGCTGCTCGACCATCAATTCGCGTGCCTTGGCGTAATCCATCGTGTTCATCGGGGGGCAGATATCTCGCGCGGAAGACCGCGAATTGTACCGGGATTGCGTTACCGGGCCGACGCGGGCGCGGTGCACAGCATCGCCGCGTGCCGGTGGACGGCCTGAGTGCCAGAAGTAACCAAGACTGAAGTAACCAGCGCCCGGGCCTGCGTCGTGCTCATGCCTGCTCCGTCCCGGACGGTGCGACGTAAGCGCGCAGGAACAGGTCGACCGAGGCCGCCAGATGGGTGGTGATCTCGCCCTCGTCCGGGGCATCGCAGCCGAACACCAGGCAGGCATGCGGCTCGCCCTTGAGCAGGGTGAAGAACTGCGCGGCGGCGCGCGGTACGTCGGGGATGACGAGCTCGCCGGCGGCGATGCGGCGTTCCAGCAGCGCCGCGAAGTCGTCCTGCACGCGCATCGGCCCGGCCTCCCAGAACAGCTTCGGCAATGCCGAGGTGGCCAGCTGCGGCGTGCACAGCATGCGATGGCCGGCGACCGCCTCGGGGCTGCTGATCATCTCGTAGAACGCACGGGCGATCGTCAGCAGGCGCTCGCGCAGCGGCGTGCCCGGCGCCGGCTCGAACAGCGACGACGGCAGCGAGCGCTCGCAATGCGATTTCACCGCGGCCACGAACAGGCTGTCCTTGTCGCCGAAGTGGCTGTAGACGGTGAGCTTGGACACCCCGGCCTCGGCGGCGATCTGGTCCATGCTGGTTCCGTCGAAACCGTTCCGGGTGAACATGCGTTTGGCCGCGTCCAGGATCGCCGCCCGCTTGCCGAGGTCTTTCGGGCGCCCGGGACCGGCGGGCTTGGCGCCGTGTGCGGGCACGGAAGGTGAGGGCGGGCTGGCAGCGGAATGTGGGGCTGCGGGCTTGCGTGTAGCGGTCATGCTTGAATACTAGACTATTGGGTTTGATATTTATACAGTACCACCAGGTACATTAATTAACCCCGAGGTCTCCCGCAATGCGCAGCCGTCCCCATGCCGCTGCCCGTCGCGCCGTTCCGGCGCTGACCCGGCTGTCGCCCTTGTTGCTGTCGATTGGATTGCTGGTGGCCTGCGGCCGCGATGCCGCGCCCGCGGAGGCCGCGCGGCCGGTGCTGGTAACGCACCCGACCGCCTCGTCACACACCGCCACCGCCTTCGCCGGCGAAGTGCATGCGCGCGAGGAAAGCCCACTGTCGTTCCGCGTCGGCGGCAAGCTCATCGAGCGCCAGGTCGACGTCGGCGACCACGTCCGTCAGGGCGAGGTCATCGCCGTGCTCGATCCGGGCGACCTGCAGGCGCAGACGCGCGCGGCGCAGGCGCAACTTGCCGCGGCCGAGGCCGAACTCGGCCGCGCCCGTTCTGACCAATCCCGTTTTGCCAAGCTGGCCGATGACCAACTGGTCAGCCGCTCGACGCTGGATGCACAGGATGCCGCCGCGAAAGCCGCGCAGGGGCAGGCCAACGCCGCCCGCGCCAACCTCGAGGTCGCGCGCAACCAGGCCGCCTATTCGCAGCTGCGCGCGCCGCGCGACGGCGTGATCGCCACGCGCAGCGTCGAGGCCGGGCAAGTCGTCGCGGCCGGGCAGACCGCGTTCACGCTGGCCGCCGACGGCGTGCGCGAGATCGCCTTCGCCCTGCCCGAAGGCATGGTCGCCACGGTCAAGCCGGGCCAGCCTGTGCAGGTGGAGTCGTGGTCGCGCAGCGGTCAGCGCTGGAATGGCCGCATCCGCGAGATTTCTCCGGCTGCCGACCCGGCCTCGCGCACCTACGCCGCGCGCGCCAGCGTCGAGGCGCCGGCCGACGCACTCGAACTCGGCCAGAGCGCACGCGTCTACCTGCCCACCAACGGCAACGGCAGCCTGAGCGTGCCGATGGCGGCTGTGCAGCGCAGCAACGGCGGCAACGCGGTGTACGTGATCGACGCCAGGACCTCGACGGTGAAATTGCAGCCGGTGCAGACCGGCGCCTTCGGTGAAGACCGCGTGCCGGTGAAGAGCGGGCTGAGCGCGGACGACTGGGTCGTCGCCGCCGGCGGGCACCTGCTGCGCGCCGGGCAGAAGGTGCAACCGGTCGATCGCGACAACCGACCGGTCGCCGTGACGGCCGCCGCTACCGCTACCGCCACGCGCTGAGGCCGACATGCGCTTCAACCTGTCCGAATGGGCGCTGCGCCACCGCAGCCTGATCGTCTACGCGATGCTGGTGATGGCGATCGCCGGCATGTTCTCGTACCTGCGCCTGGGGCGCAGCGAGGACCCGGCCTTCACCTTCAAGGTGATGGTGATCCGTACGCTGTGGCCGGGCGCGACCGCCGAGGAAGTCTCGCGCCAGGTCACCGAGCGCGTCGAAAAGAAGCTGATGGAGACCGGCCAGTACGAGTTCATCCGCTCGTACTCGCGCGCCGGCGAGTCGCAGGTGATGTTCGTCGCCAAGGACTCGCTGCGCTCCAAGGACATCGAGCCGCTGTGGTACCAGGTGCGCAAGAAGATCGGCGATATCCGCGCGACCTTGCCCGGCGACGTGGTCGGCCCGTTCTTCAACGACGAGTTCGGCGACACCTTCGGCAACATCTACGCGCTGACCGGCCAGGGCTTCGACTACGCCGTGCTCAAGGACTACGCCGAGCGCGTGCAGCTGGCGCTGCAGAAGCAGCCGGACGTCGGCAAGATCGAGCTGTTCGGCGTGCAGGACGAGAAGGTCTGGATCGAGTTGTCCAACGTCAAGTTGTCCACGCTGGGCGTGCCGGCCTCGGCGGTGCAGCAGGCGCTGGACGAGCAGAACGCGATGGTGCCGGCCGGCTTCTTCGAGACCGGCAGCACGCGCGTGCCGCTGCGCGTCGGCGGCAAGTTCAAGTCGGTCGAGCAGATCCGCGAGTTCCCGATCCGCGTCGGTGACCGCACCTTCCGTCTTGCCGATGTCGCCGACGTGCGCCGCGGTTTCTCCGATCCGCCGGCGCCGCGGATGCGCTTCATGGGCGAGGACGCCATCGGGATAGGTGTAGCGATGAAGCAAGGCGGCGACATCCTCAAGCTCGGCAAGATGCTGGAGGTCGAGTTCGCCAGCCTGCAGAAGACGTTGCCGGCCGGCATGCAGCTGCGCAAGGTCTCCGACCAGCCGGCGGCGGTCGAGGAGTCGGTCGGCGAGTTCGTCAAGGTGCTGTCCGAAGCGGTCGCTATCGTGCTGCTGGTGAGCTTCTTCTCGCTGGGCATGCGCACCGGCTTCGTGGTGGCGCTGTCGATCCCGCTGGTGCTGGCGATGACCTTCGCGGTGATGGACTTCTTCGGCGTCGGCCTGCACAAGATCTCGCTCGGCGCGCTGGTGCTCGCCCTGGGCCTGCTGGTCGACGACGCGATCATCGCGGTGGAGATGATGGCGATCAAGATGGAGCAGGGCTTCAGCCGGATGAAGGCCGCCGCGTTCGCCTGGGACAGCACCGCCTTCCCGATGCTGACCGGCACGTTGATCACCGCCGCCGGCTTCCTGCCGATCGCCACCGCCAAGTCGAGCACTGGCGAGTACACGCGCTCGCTGTTCGAGGTGGTGACGATCGCCCTGGTGGTGTCGTGGGTCGCCGCGGTCGCGTTCATTCCGTACCTGGGCGACAAGCTGCTACCGGACTATGGGCATGCGGCCAAGCCGCCGAAGCCGGGCTCGCTGCCCGCGCGTTGGCACGACTTCCGCGTGCGCCTGGCCGATCGCTTCCCCGCCTTCCACGACTACCTCGCGCCGAAGCCGCCGATCGACGGTCATGCGCACGATCCGTATGCGAGCAGGTTCTACGTGCGCTTCCGCGAGTGGGTGACATTCTGCGTGCGCCGGCGCTGGCTGATCATCGGCATTACCGCCGCCGCGTTCGTCGTGTCGGTGTTCCTGTTCCGCTTCGTGCCGCAGCAGTTCTTCCCGGACTCGACCCGGCCGGAGCTGATGGTCGACATCGAGCTGGCCGAAGGCAGCTCGCTGCGTGCGACCACCACGCAGGCGCAGCGGCTGGAAGCGATCCTCAAGCAGCGCAAGGACCTGGCCAACTACGTCGCCTACGTCGGCACCGGTTCGCCGCGTTACTACCTGCCGCTTGACCAGCAACTGCCGGCGGCCAACTTTGCCCAGTTCGTATTGACGCCGAAGGATCTGCACGCGCGCGAGGACCTTCGCGCCTGGCTGATCGAGGATGTGTTCAAGCGCTTTCCCGAATTGCAGATGCGCGTGACGCGACTGGAGAACGGCCCGCCGGTGGGCTACCCGGTGCAGTTCCGCGTGTCCGGCGAGCACATCGAGAAGGTGCGCGAGATCGCCTACCGGGTGCAGAAGAAGTTCCGCGACAACCCGCACGTCGCCAACGTCAACCTCGACTGGGATGAGCCGAACAAGGTCGTGCGTCTGCAGGTCGACCAGGAGCGCGCGCGTGCGCTCGGCGTCAGCTCCGCCGGCCTGTCGCAGTTCCTGTCGAGCTCGCTGTCGGGTTCGCACATCAGCACCTACCGTGAAGGCAACGAGCTGGTCGAGATGCTGCTGCGCGGCCCGGACCAGGAGCGTCTGCGCCTGGACATGCTCGGCAGCCTGATGGTGCCGACCAGCAAGGGCACCAGCGTGCCGCTGACGCAGATCGCCACGCTCGACTACGGTTTCGAGGAAGGCATCATCTGGCACCGCGACCGCCAGCCGACCATGACCGTGCGCGCCGACATCTACGACGGCACGCAGCCGGCGACGGTGACCGCGCAGATCTCGCCGACGCTGGACGGGCTGCGCGCACAGCTGCCGTACGGCTATTCGATCGATGTCGGCGGCAGCGTCGAGGACTCGGGCCGCGGCCAGCGTTCCATCGCCGCCGGCGTGCCGTTGTTCGTGTTCGTGGTGTTCACGCTGCTGATGCTGCAGCTGCGCAGTTTCTCGCGCAGCTTCATGGTGCTGCTGACGGCGCCGCTGGGGCTTATCGGCGTAACACTATTTCTGCTGGTGTTCCGCGTGCCGTTCGGCTTCGTCGCGATGCTGGGCACGATCGCGCTGGCCGGCATGATCATGCGCAACTCGGTGATCCTGGTCGACCAGATCGAGCACGACATCGGCGAAGGTGCGCCGCCGTGGCAGGCGATTGTCGAGGCGACCGTGCGTCGCTTCCGTCCGATCGTGTTGACCGCGCTGGCGGCGATCCTGGCGATGATCCCGCTGTCGCGCAGCGCCTTCTTCGGGCCGATGGCGGTGGCGATCATGGGCGGCCTTACGGTGGCGACGTTCCTGACGCTGCTGTTCCTGCCGGCGTTGTACGCGGCCTGGTTCAAGGTGAAGGCGCCGCAGGAGGCGTGAGCGCAGTGGACTGGGCAACCGAAAAGGGCGCCCACCGTGGCGCCCTTTTCGTTGCCGTCAGCGGCTGCCCCACGGCGGCGGTGGCGCGGGGAGCGGCCGGGTCAGGTCGAATTCGACGCGGAACAGGCGTCCGGGCCGCGACAGCTCGTAGACGAAACGTCGGCCCGGCTCGACCTCCATCGCCCAGACGTTGCTGTTCGACACGCTGCGACCTTCACGATCGAACATCGCCTTCGATTCGGCATCGACCGGGAATTCCTGGCGCCGGGCGCTGCCGGGGGCGGCGCTGTCGCCGCCGTACATCGTGACCGCGTCCTCGCTGCCGTCCTGATGGCGGTGATCGTGTTTCAGGCGCAGGCCGTCGGCGGTGCGCCTCAGCAGCCAGGTGCGCGAGCGGTCGTCGCCGACGAAGAACGGGATGCGGATGACGTCCTTGTCGCACTCGCGCACGTGCATGACCAGCGGCTTGCCGGCGAACGGATCGGCAGTGGTGGGTGCGGGCGTGTCGGCGACGATGCGGCCGGCGTAGGCGTGGCCGCACAGCGCGGCCACGTTCTGGAAGAACGCATTAGCTGGACTGGTCAGCGCCGAGCCATCGGCGGCATGCGGGATGGAGGAAGGCAAGCCTTCGCCCGCCGTGGTCGCGGGCGTCGAGCTGCAGGCGTTGAGTGCCAGCAGCAGGGCGAGGGGCAGCAGGGCGGTGCGGGCATGGGTCGTCATGCCACGCACCGTAGCGGTCGCGCAGGCGCTACCGCAACACGGCCGCCTGCGCATGCGTGGCGTCAGTCGCGCATCACCACCGGCAGACATTCGAGCTGCAGCTGCTCCAGCACCGCCGCCGTCGCCTGGCGTGTGCTCGCGCCGCGGCCGCCCGGAGCCAGGTCGGCGGTGAACACGCCGCTGTCGAGCGCGCCGCTGACCGCCTTCTCCACGCACCTGGCCTCGTCTTCCAGACCTAGCGAATGACGCAGCAGCAGCGCGGTGCTGAGGATCGTCGCGTAGGGATTGGCGATGCCGCGGCCGGCGATGTCGGGCGCGGAGCCGTGGATCGGTTCGTACAGGCCGACGCGGCCTCCACCGAGCGAGGCCGACGGCAGCAGGCCGAGCGAGCCGGCCAGCATCGAGGCCTCGTCGGTGAGGATGTCGCCGAACATGTTCTCGGTGACGATGACGTCGTACTCGCGCGGCTTGGCCAGCAGGTGCATCGCCATCGAGTCGACCAGCTGGTGCTCCAGCTGCACGTCGGGGAACTCGTCGCGCACCACGCGCGTGGCGACTTCGCGCCACAGCCGCGAGGTCTCCAGCACGTTGGCCTTGTCGACCGAGGTGACGCGGCCGCGACGGGTGCGCGCCAGCGTGCAGGCGCGGCGCACCACGCGTTCGATCTCGGCGGTGGAGTACTCGCACAGGTCACTGGCGGATTCGTTGCCGTCAGAGCCGGCCGTGCGCTGTTTCTGGCCGAAGTAGATACCGCCGGTCAGCTCGCGCACGACCATCAGGTCGACGCCGTTGAGCAGGTGTGGCTTGATCGGCGAGGCGCCGAGCGCGGCCGGATGCGGTTTGACCGGGCGCAGGTTGGCGTACAGGCCCAGCGCCTTGCGGATCGCCAGCAGCCCCTGCTCGGGCCGCACCGGCGCCTTCGGGTCGGACCACTTCGGCCCGCCGACCGCGCCGAGCAGCACCGCATCGGCGCGCTGCGCCGCGGCCAGTGTGTCGGCCGGCAGCGCCTCGCCGGTGGCGTCGATGGCGGCGCCACCGATCAGCTTCTCTTCAAAACGGAAATCGTGACCGTAGCGCTGGCCGACCGCGCGCAGCACCTCGACCGCGGCGGCGGTGACTTCCGGGCCGATGCCGTCGCCCGGCAGAACGACGATGTCAGCTTGCATGACGCGCGCTCCTGTCAACAGTGTTTTCGTAACGTTGGATGGCGGGTTGTTGCTTGAGCAGGTAGCCGAGCTGATCGACGCCTTCGAGCAGGCAGGTCTGGGCGAAGGCGTCGAGCGGGAACTGCACGCGCGTGCCGCCCGGCAGCGTCACGCTGCGACTGGCGACGTCGATGTGCAGCTCGATGCCGGGGCGATCGAGCAGTTCGTCGACCACGGCCTCGTCGAGCACGATCGGCAGCAGGCCGTTCTTCAGCGCGTTGCTGCGGAAGATGTCGGCGATCTCGGCGCTGATCACCGCGCGCAGGCCGAGGTCGGTCAGCGCCCACGGCGCGTGCTCGCGTGAGGAGCCGCAGCCGAAGTTGCGGCCGGCGACGAGGATGCGCGCGCCGATGTTCTCGGGCTTGTTGAACGCGAACTCCGGGTTGGGCGTACCGTCCGGCAGGCTGCGCCAGTCGTTGAAGGCGTGCTTGCCCAGGCCCTTGCGCTCGGTGGTGGTCAGGAAGCGCGCCGGGATGATCTGGTCGGTGTCGATGTTGCGCTCGCGCAGCACGACGGTGCGCGAGGTCAGTTCGGTGAAGGGGCGCATCAGGAGTGCTCCGGGAAATGAAATCCGTCATTCCCGCGAAGGCGGGAACCCAGTGCCTTTTGCCGGGGTGTCGACAAAAGCAAAGTCGCTGGATCCCCGCCTACGCGGGGATGACGAGCAGAAGCAGTGGCAGGCGTGACGGGCATCAGACGTGCTCCAGCTCGACCGACGGCTGCTCGGCCGGCGCGGTGGTCAGGTACGGCCGCGGATCGGTGATCTCGCCGGCGACGGCGCAGGCGGCGGCGGTGGCCGGTGAGGCCAGCACCGTGCGCGCGCCCTTGCCCTGGCGGCCCTCGAAGTTGCGATTGCTGGTCGACACGGCGAGCTGCCCCGGTGCGACCAGGTCGCCGTTCATGGCGATGCACATCGAGCAGCCCGGTTCGCGCCACTCGGCACCGGCGGCACGCACGATCGCGTCGATGCCTTCGGCCTCGGCCTCGCGCTTGACCTGTTCGGAACCGGGCACCACCAGCATGCGCACGCGCGGATGCACGTGGCGGCCGCGCAGCACGCGCGCGGTCTCGCGCAGGTCGGACAGGCGCGAGTTGGTGCAGCTGCCGACGAAGACCACGTCGACCGCGCGCCCGGCCAACGCCGCACCGGCCTGCCAGCCCATGTAGTCGCGGGCCTTGGCGTCGTCGCTGTTGCTGTCGGCCGGCACGTTGCCGGCGATCACCGCGACCTGGCCCGGATGCGTGCCCCAGGTCACGGTCGGCTGGATGTCGCGCGCATCGATGCGCACTTCGCGGTCGAACGTTGCCCCATCGTCGCTGCGGAACTCGCGCCAGAGCGCGACCGCTGTATCGAAGTCGGCACCTTGCGGGACGCGCGGGCGACCGCGCAGATAGTCGAAGGTGACCGCGTCCGGTGCGATCAGTCCGGCGCGCGCACCGGCTTCGATCGACATGTTGCACACCGTCATGCGCTGCTCCATCGACAGCGCGCGGATCGCGCTGCCGCGGTACTCGATGACGTGGCCGGTGCCGCCGTTGACGCCGATCACGCCGATCACGTGCAGGATCAGGTCCTTGGCGCCGACGCCGGGGGGCAGCTCGCCGTCGACGGTGATCGCCAGCGTCTTCGGCTTGCGCTGCAGCAGGCACTGCGTCGCCAGCACGTGGCCGACCTCGCTGGTGCCGATGCCAAAGGCGAGCGCGCCGAACGCGCCGTGTGTGGCGGTGTGGCTGTCGCCGCAGACGATGGTCTGGCCGGGCTGGGTCAGGCCCAGCTCCGGGCCCATCACGTGGACGATGCCGCGGTGCGGGCTGTCGTAGTCGAACAGCTCGACGCCGAAGCGCGTGCAGTTCTCGCGCAGCTTGTCGACCTGCGCGCGTGCCTCAACGCTGGCGTACGGGCGCCGGCCATTGGCGTCGGGCGGCAGCGTCGGCGTGGAATGGTCGGGCGTGCCCTTGGTGCGCTCGGGCCGGCGCACCGGCAGGCCACGTGCGTCGAGTTCGGCGAAGGCTTGCGGTGAGGTGACCTCGTGGATCAGGTGCAGGTCGATGTAGAGCGTCGCTGGCGCGGTGTCGCTCTCGGGAGTGACGACGTGGGCGTCCCACAGTTTGTCGAACAAGGTGGTGGGCGCTTTCATTGATGATGCGGTCGATGACATTGCGATGAGGTCTCAGGCGGTCGCCGCCAGGCGTTGCGGTTGGCGCGTGCGCTGCACGCGGTTGGCGATGTCGAGCCAGGCCAGGGCGCTGGCTTCGAGGATGTCGGTGCTGGTGCCCGAGCCGGTCAGCTCGATGCCGTCGACACGCGCGGTGATGCTTGCCTGGCCCTGGGCATCGTCGCCGGTGGTGACGCTTGATACCTGGTAGCTCTCGATGTCCAGATTCAGCCCGGTGGCGCGCGCGAGCGCGGCGAACAGCGCATGCACCGGTCCGTCGCCGACCGCGGCCTCGCTGACGGTGTTGCCGTCGGCGTCGACCAGTTGCACGCTGGCGGTGGGCAGGCTGTCCTGGGCGACGCCGGTGCTGACGTGCAGGCGTGCCAGACGATGGCCGCGTACCGCACGCGCGTCGGTACCCAGCACCAGCGCTTCCAGATCGGCGTCGAACACCTCGCGCTTCTTCTCGGCCAAGGCCTTGAAGCTGGCGAACACCGAGTTGAGCTTGGCTTCATCCAGAGCGAAGCCCAGTGCCTGCAGGCGGTCGCTCAAAGCAGCGCGGCCGCTGTGGCGGCCCATCACCATCTGCGACTGCGCCCAGCCCACGTCTTCCGGGCGCATGATCTCGTAAGTGCCGCGGTGCTTGAGCATGCCGTGCTGGTGGATGCCGGACTCGTGCGCGAACGCGTTCTGCCCGACCACCGCCTTGTTGCGCTGCACGGCCATGCCGGTGATGCGCGACAGCAGGCGCGAGGTCGGCACCAGCCGACGCGTATCGATGCGGGTGTGCGCGTCGTAGTACTCGCCGCGCACGCGCAGCGCCATCACCAGTTCTTCCAGCGCGCAGTTACCGGCGCGTTCGCCGATGCCATTGATGGTGCACTCGACCTGGCGCGCCCCGCCTTCGATCGCGGCCAGCGAGTTGGCCACGGCCAGTCCCAGGTCGTTGTGGCAGTGGGCGCTGAATACCGCTTCATCGGCGCGCGCCACGTTCGCGCGCAGGTATTCGAACAATGCGCGGATCTCGCTCGGCGTGGTGTAGCCGACGGTGTCGGGGATGTTGAGCGTGCGTGCACCGCTTGCAAGCGCAGCGCTGCAGATTTCGGCGAGGAACTCCGGTTCGGTGCGCAGCGCGTCTTCGGCCGAGAACTCGACGTCGTCGACGTACCTGCGTGCCCGCTCGACGCCCATCACCGCGCGTTCCAGTACCTGCTCACGGCTCAGGCCCAGCTTGTGTTCGCGGTGCAGCGGACTGGTCGAGATGAAGACGTGGATGCGCGGATGCACGGCGCCTTCGAGTGCACGGGCGCAGGCGTCGATGTCGCCGGTGTGGCAACGTGCCAGCGTGGCGACGGTGGCGTTGCGCACCTCGCGTGCGATGGAGCGCACCGCGTCCATGTCGGCTTCGGAGCTGGCCGGGAACCCGGCCTCGATCACGTCGACGCCGAGCTCGGCGAGGGCGTGGGCGAAGCGCAGCTTCTGCGGCGCGGTCATGCTGCAGCCGGGCGATTGCTCACCGTCGCGCAGGCTGGTGTCGAAGATGCGTACTCGGGCTGCGGGGTCGTTCATGCGGTGAGCTCCTCGTCGTGTGCGCGCGCAGTGACGGCGGCGCGGGAGGGTGAAGTGGGGAAAGCAGCGGAAGCCGGGCCGATCATGGCGATGGCCGGCTCCAAAGCGGTGGCGGCGCCCAGTTCGCGGTGGCGACGGCGCGGCCGCCGCGGCGCGCGTGGGCGAACGTCCGACAGCAGCTGCGCCAACACGCCGGCATCGAGGTTGCCGCCGGACACGACCGCGCACTTGCGCTTGCCGGCAACGCGGCGGCCGGCGGCCAGCGCCAGTGCGCCGGCGCCTTCGGCGATGACGTGTTCTTCCAGTGCCAGCCGCACCAGCGTTTCACGCAGCTCGGCTTCGCGCACGACGATGACATCGTCGAGCAGGCGTTCGAGCACGCTCTGGGTCAGGTAACCGGGTTCCTTGACGCGCACGCCGTCGGCCAGCGTTGCCACCGGTTCGCGCAGGGTGCGGTCGCCGCGCAAGGCACGCGACATCGAATCGACGCCTTCGACCTGCGCGCCGATCACGCGCACGCGTCGGGCCGTCTGCGGCGCCGACAGGCACGCCCATTTCAGCGCCAGCGCGACGCCGGAGGCGAGCCCGCCACCGCCGATCGGCACCAGCACCACGTCCGGTGCCAGCGCGGCCAGTTCCAGGCCGACGGTGCCTTGTCCGGCGATCACGTCGGCATCGTCGAATGCCGACAGCAGCCGGTAATCGTTCTGCGCCGCCAGTTCGGCGGCGAAAGCCTTGGCTTCGTCGTAGCTGTCGCCATGCAGGCGCACGGTCGCGCCCCAGTGGGCGACGCCGGCGATCTTGGTCTGCGGCGCGCTGCGCGGCATCACCGTGATCGCGTGTATGCCCAGGCGATAGGCGGCCCAGGCCATGCCCTGGGCATGGTTGCCGGCGGATGCCGTGATCACCTGGCGCGTGTCGCCGCGCTCGCGACCGGCCAACAGTGCATTGAGCGCGCCGCGCACCTTGTAAGAGCCGGTGCGCTGCAGGTTTTCCAGTTTCAGCCAGCAGCCGAAACGTTCGGCGTAATGCAGCGGTGTCGGCGGCAGGTAGCGGCGCAGGCGGGCCTGCGCCGCCAGTACGTCGGCAACGGATACGTCGGCAGTTGCGCCGCCTGCGTCCGTGCTTGTATCGGCATGTACGTCGCAGTCCATCGCCTCAGACCGCCGTCAGCCAGCCGGCATACTGCGGCTCTTCGCCGCGCACGACGCGTGCGTACAGCGCCGACAGTTCGCGCGTGACCGGGTTGTCGCCGAACTCGCGGCGGTCGAGCACGCTGATCGGCGCGACCTCGGCGGCGGAGCCACAGGCGAAGACCTCGTCGGCGTCGAGCAGTTCGTGGTGCGTGACCGGGCGCGAGGTTGCGCCGGTCAGTGCGATCAGCGTGTCACGGGTGATGCCCGGCAGCGCGTCGCGGTGTTCGACCGCGGTGACCTCGCCGTTGCGGACCATGAACACGTTGGCGCCGGTGCATTCGACGACATAGCCGTCCTCGTCGACGAACAGCGCCTCGTCGAAGCCGCGCTTGCGCGAGTCGTGCTTGGCCAGGATCGAGTTGACGTAGGCACCGCACAGCTTCAACGGCGGCAACGACGAGGCCGGGTTGCGCTTCCACGGCGACACCGTCAGGCGCGCGCGCTTGCCGTTCAGGTGCACCACCGTCGGCAGCGTGATCACCATGAAGTGCTGGCTCAGTCCCGGCACGTCCAGGCCGATCGACACGCCGGTGGCGCTGGTGCCCAGCCAGGTCAACGGGCGGATGTAGGCATCGCGGTGGCCGTTGGCGCGCAGCGTCTGCACGGTCGCCTCGAACGCCTGCGCCACATCGAAATCGATGCCGAGCAGATCGGCGCCCTTGCGCATGCGTTCAAGGTGTTCGGGCAGGCGGAACACTGACGAGCCGTCGCGCGTGGCGTAGCTGCGGATGCCCTCGAACACGCCGGTGCCGTAGTGCATCGCGTGCGTGTTCAGCGGCACCTGCAGGGTGTCGCTGGCGGCCAGCGCGCCGTCGAACCACAGCAGCGGCACGTCCGGGTTGCGCTGCTGGTCCAGCAGCGACAACGGCATCGCCGCGTGTTGTCGCGCCGCGGCCTGCGCTTGCGATGTATTCACTGACATGGCGAAACCTCCACGGACAGGCAGTCGTACAACTTGGCGAGCTGGCTTTGCAGGTTGGCGTCGTCGCGGTCGCCTTCGACGGTCAGCCGCAGGTACCAGCGGTCGCCGTCGGCCTGGGCTTCGCCGTCGACGGCGAGCGGGCGGAAACCGCGGCGTTCGGCAGCGCCGAGCACACGCACCAGCGCGCCCTCGGCCTGACGTAACGTGAGATCAAGCTGATATCGCATGGCGGGAATCCTCGGCAGTGGGAGAGGGATTGGTGGTGCGCGCTTCGGCTTCGGTGTCCGTCGGGTCAAGCATCTGCGCGTTGTTGTGGTTGGGTGGCACCAGCGGCCAGACGTTGGCAGCGGTGTCGATGGCGACGTGCAGCAGCGCCGGACCGTCGGCGGCCAGCAGGGCCTGCAATGCGTCCTCGACCTGGTCGCGGCGGTCGACGTGCAGTGCCTGGATGCCGAAGGCCTGAGCGACCGCGACGAAATCGGGGTTGTCGGACAGGTCGATCTCGGAGTAGCGCTTGTCGAAGAACAGCTCCTGCCACTGCCGCACCATGCCCAGCGCCTGGTTGTCGAGCAGCACGATCTTCACCGGCAGTCCGTAACGGCGCAGCGTCGCCAGCTCCTGCACGTTCATCAGGAACGAGCCGTCGCCGCTGACGCACACGACCTGCGCATCGGCCTGCTGCAGCTGCGCGCCGATCGCCGCCGGCAGGCCGAAGCCCATCGCGCCGAGCGCGCCGGAGGTCAGGTGCTGGCGCGGGTCGTTGAAGCGCCAGTGCTGCGCGACCCACATCTGGTGCTGGCCGACATCGCAGGCGACCACGGCCTGCGGCGCCAGTTCCGACAGGCGCTTCAACAGCGCCGGTGCGAACACGGTGTCGCCGGGAGCGTCGTAACGCGCGGCGTGGTCGCGCGCGCGCTGTTGGCAAGTTGCGCGCCAGCTGCGACGGGCGGCGCCGTTGCGGCCGTGCAGGTGGGCAGCGCAGGGCAGGGTCAGCGCTGTCAGCGTGGTGGGCAGGTCACCGCGCACGCCGGCATCGGCGTGGCGCAGCTTGCCGATTTCGCAGGTATCGAGGTCCATGTGGACGACGCGCGCGTTCGGTGCGAATTCGGCCAGCTTGCCGGTGGCGCGGTCATCGAAACGGGCGCCGACCACGATCAACAGGTCGGCCTCCTGCACCGCCAGGTTGGCGGCGCGGGAGCCGTGCATGCCGAGCATGCCCAGGTTCAACGGGTGTTCGCTCGGCAATGCGCCCAGGCCGCGCAGCGTCAGCACGGTCGGAATCTGCGTGGCATCGACAAAGGTGCGGAAGGCCTGCACCGCATCGCCCAGGGCAATACCGCCGCCGCCATAGACCACCGGTTTCTGTGCCTGCGAGATCAGCGCCAGCGCCGCATGCAGCGAGGCATCGATCGGGCGCGACGCCTCGTCGACCGGCCGCGGCGCGTGCGCCGGGAGATGCGAAGCGTCGCCAATCTGCACGTCCTTGGGCAGGTCAATCAGCACCGGGCCGGGACGGCCGGAGCGGGCGATGCGGAACGCCTCGGCGACGACGTTGGGCAGGTCGTCGACGCGGCGCACCAGGAAGCTGTGCTTGACGATCGGCATCATCATGCCGAACACGTCCAGCTCCTGGAACGCATCGGTGCCCATCAACGCGGTCGACACCTGGCCGGTGATGACCACCATCGGCACCGAGTCCAGCATCGCATCGGCGATGCCGGTGACCAGGTTGGTTGCGCCGGGACCGGAGGTCGCGACGCATACACCTACTTGCCCGCTGGCACGGGCATAGCCGTTGGCAGCGAAAGCCGCACCCTGTTCGTGACGGACCAGGACATGCTTGAGAGCATGCTCACCAGTAGCCGCGCCGTGCAGGGCGTCATAGAAAGGCATGATCGCGCCGCCGGGATACCCGAACAGCGTGTCCACACCTTCGGCGGCCAGTGCTTGCACCAGCCAGCGGGCACCGTTCATCACGCAGCCTCGGAAGTGATGGCGGGTTTGACGGGGGCCGGGGCGGTCGACAGCCACTTCATGTTGGCGCGCAGCTTCTTGCCGATTTCCTCGATCGGGTGGTCGAGGTCGGCCTGCTTCATCGCCTTGTAGTTGGCGTTGCCGGCGGCGTACTCGGCGATCCACTGGCGCGCGAACGTGCCGTCCTGGATCTCGGTCAGCACCTTCTTCATCTGCGCGCGGGTGTTGTCGTCGACCACGTAGTTGCCGCGGGTCAGCGCGCCGTACTGCGCGGTCTCGCTGATGAACTCGTGCATGCGGGTGATGCCGCCCTCGTAGAACAGGTCGACGATCAGCTTCAGCTCGTGCAGGCACTCGTAGTAGGCGACTTCGGGCTGGTAACCGGCCTCGACCAGGGTCTCCCAGCCGGCCTGGACCAGCTTGGTGGCGCCGCCGCACAGCACCGCCTGCTCGCCGAACAGGTCGGTCTCGGTCTCTTCCTTGAAGGTGGTCTTGATCGCGTTCTGGCGCGCGCCGCCGATGCCGGCACAGTAGGTCAGCGCCAACTGCTCGGCGTGGCCGCTCTTGTCCTGGTACACGGCATAGACCGACGGCACGCCGCGGCCGATCTCGTACTCGCGGCGCACCAGCGCGCCCGGGCCCTTCGGCGCGACCAGCACCACGTCGAGATCCTCACGCGGGGTGATCTGGCCGTAATGCACGTTGAAGCCGTGCGCGAACAGCAGGCAGGCGCCCTGGGCGATATTCGGCTCGATCACCTCGCCGTACAGCTGCGGCTGCACCATGTCCGGCGTCAGCACGGCGACGATCTGCGCGTCCTTGACCGCCTCGGCCGGGGTCTTGACGGTGAAGCCGTCGGCCTTGGCCTTGATCTCGGTCGGGCCGCCCGGGCGCAGGCCGATGGTGACGTCGAAGCCGGAGTCGCGCAGGTTGAGCGCGTGCGCGCGGCCCTGGCTGCCGTAACCGACGATGGTGATCTTGGGCTTGGTGGTGCTGGTCATTGCGGTGTCCTTGGTGGTGTGCGAAAGCGAAAGGGAAAAGCGCGGAGTGGGGTCGGGTAGGCTCAGGCGGGGACGGGCTCGCGCGCGGTGGCGGGCGTATCGATCAGCGTGGTGGCGATACGGCGGGCGTCGTCGAGCGGGCCAGGTGCGGTGACCGCGCCCTGCGAGGCGGAGCTGACCAGCCGCGCGTACTTGGCCAGCACGCCGGTGGTCACGCGTGCAGCGATGCGCGCCGGTTCGCGCGCCGCCAGGTCGGTATCGATCGCGTCGATCCTGCGCGTGCGCACGTCGATGCGCACGGTGTCGCCGTCGCGCAGCTGCGCGATCGGACCGCCGCGCGCGGCTTCCGGTGAGATGTGGCCGACCATGAAGCCGTGGGTGGCGCCGCTGAAGCGACCGTCGGTGATCAGTGCGACGTCGTTGCCCAGGCCCTGGCCGACCAGCGCAGCGGTGACGGCCAGCATCTCGCGCATGCCGGGACCACCGGCGGGGCCTTCGAAACGGATCACGACGATGTCGCCGGCCTGGATCTGGCGCGACTGCACCGCGGCGAATGCGGCCTCCTCGGAATCGAACACGCGCGCCGTGCCTTCGAAATGCTCGCGGCCGTGGCCGGCCAGCTTGACGATGCAGCCTTCCGGGGCGAGGTCGCCGTACAGGATCGAGTAACCGCCGCGCGGCTTGATCGGATCGGCGACCGGGCGAACGACGTCCTGCGACGCCGACACCTCGACCTCGTCGAGTTCGGTGAAGAAGCTGCGGCCGGTGACGGTGGCGATGTCCTCGATCAGGCCGGCCGTGCGCAGCTCGCGCGCGACCAGCGCACTGCCGCCGTACTCGAACATCTCGGCGGCGGTGTAGCGGCCGCCGGGTTTGAGGTCGGCGATGACCGGGGTGATTGCGGAGGCGGCCTCGAACTCTTCCAGGTCGAACGCCACGCCGGCTTCGTGCGCGATCGCCAGCAGGTGCAGCGCCGCGTTGGTGGAGCCGGCCGTGGCCGAGACCGCGCGCGCCGCGTTGCGTAACGCGGCTGGAGAGAGAAGGGCGCGCGGTCTCGGCCCCCCCTTACGCAACTGTTGCATCACCAGTGCGCCGCAGGTGCGGGCGGCGCCGGGCTTGTCGGCGTGCACCGCCGGGATGTCGTTGAGCTGCAGCGGCGACAGGCCGAGGAAGGTCAGCACCATCGCCATCGTGTTGGCAGTGAACTGGCCACCGCAGGCGCCGGCGCCGGGGCAGGCGTGTGATTCGATGCGGTGCAGCTCGGCGTCGTCGATCTTGCCGGCCGAGTGCGCGCCGACCGCCTCGAACACGTCCTGCACGGTCAGCGCACGGCCCTCCCCCTGGCTCGCTGCGCGAGCCTGTCCCGCTCCCGCAAGGGGAGAGGGAGGGTCGGCCGCTTCCACCTCTCCCCCTGTGGGAGAGGTCGACGCGCGTCGCGCGTCGGCAGATGGGCAGTGGCCGGGCATGATCGTGCCGCCGTAGAGGATCACGGTCGGGATATCCAGGCGTGCCGCCGCCATCGCCGCGGCCGGGATGGTCTTGTCGCAGCCGACCAGCAGCACCATCGCGTCGAGGCAGTGGCCGTTGACGGCCAGCTCGATCGAGTCGGCGATGGTCTCGCGCGAGGCCAGCGAGTTGCGCATGCCATCACTGCCCATCGCGATGCCGTCGGTGACGGCGATGGTGTTGAACTCGATAGGAGTTCCGCCGTGTTCGATCACGCCGGCACGCACGTGCTGGGCCAGGTCGCGCAGGGTCAGGTTGCACGGCGACACGTCCGTCCAGGTGTGGATGACGGCGACGAGTGGTTTTGCGATGGCGGCATCGTCCAGGCCGGTGGCGCGCAGCATCGCGCGCGCCGGGGCGTGTGCGGGGCCTTGCTTGATGGCGTTGCTTCTCACGTACAGGTGTTCCTTGGTCAGGAACCCCAGGCCCATAAACAAAAACCCCGCGCCGTTTGGGGCGCGGGGTCTGTATTTCGACCGGGGTTTGTTGGTGTTACTTACGCAAACCCGTACTCCGCGCTGGCATGCCCGGTAATAAGTACGAGTACAAGAATGAGCGCCGCGGACGCGGTCAGTAGCAGCGCAAGTCGCAGCCTATCGGCCGAGCCCTGCGGCTTGGCGATGGCGGTCTGCGGGTGGTTGTTGCGCTGCGTCATGGGAACGAGAGAAACACGGCCTCTTGCGGCGTGTCAACAGTTACGTTTGTAACGGCGTCAAGCCGTGACGGCGGGCTCATCATCAGCTGGGGCGGGCGGGCGCCTTGTCACGACGCCCGTACCAGTTGTTCACGCAGCGCCCCGTAATCGGCGGCCAACGGCTCGGCGAAGGCAGGCCAGGACAGCGTCTCGGCCAGTGCCGGCGGGGGCTCGACCCGGTGCCCGACCAGCGGCTCGACGATGCCGTCGAACTTGGCCGGGTGCGCCGTCGCCGCCACCGCCCAGGGACGGTCGTCGCCGCGGCTGCGCAACTGCTCCAGCACGTACAGGCCGGTGGCCGTGTGCGGGCAGGGCACAACGCCATGCCGTTGCGGCGCGCTGCGGATGGTCCGGGTGATCGTCGCATCGTCGACGGCATGGGCGCTCAGCGCCGCGCGCAGTTGCGCGTCGTCGTGGTGCCAGTAGCGCAGCCGCTCGAAGTTGCTTGGCGCGCCGACGTCCATCGCGTTGGCCAGTGTCGCCCGCGTCGCCCGCGGTGCGTAGTCCTCGCCCTGAAAGTAGCGCGGCAGCACGTCGTTGGCGTTGGACGCCAGCACCAGCTCGCCGACCGGCAGGCCCATGCGCCGGGCGACGAACGCCGCGCAGGCGTTGCCGAGGTTGCCGGTGGGGACGATGAAGTTGAGTGGACGCCCGTGTTCGGCGAAGAAGCACAACGCCGCATGCGCGTAATAGGCGACCTGCGGCAGCAGCCGACCGAGGCTGATGCTGTTGGCCGAACTCAACGACACCTGCGCCCGCAAGGCCTCGTCCGACAGCGCCTGCTTGGCCAGGCGCTGGCAATCGTCGAAGCTGCCGTCGACGCGGAACGCATGCACGTTGTCGCCCCAGCAGCCCAGCCCATGCGCCTGGCGCGGCGAGACGCGGCCGTCCGGGTAGAGGATCACCACGTTGAAGCCGGGCCGGCGATGGAAGGCGCTGGCCACCGCGGCACCGGTATCGCCGGAGGTGGCGACCAGGATCGTGGTCGGTGGCGCATCGACAGTGCGCAGTCGCGACAGCGCTTCGGCAAGGAAGCGCGCCGCGTAGTCCTTGAATGCGGCGGTCGGCCCGTGGAACAGCTCGAGCAGGTAGTCGTTGCTTCCGGTGAGCGGACGCAGCGGAGCTGGGAACGAATAGGCGTGCAAGCAGAGGTCGGCGAGCGCGTCGCGCAGCGACGACTGCGCGAAGTACGGGGCAAGCACGCTGCGCGCGGTGTCGGCCAGCGTGGCGCCGACTGGTGTTTCATCGAGACGGGCGATGTGTTCCGGAACATAGAGGCCGCCGTCGGGGGCGAGGCCGGCGACGAGGGCCTGGTCGATGCCGGTGGCGGGCGCCTGGCCGCGGGTGCTGACGAACCTCATGCGGCAACCCCGTCGCGGCCTTCGTCGGTGATCACATCGGCGCGTGGCCCGGCCACCGGCGTGACGTAGGCGCGCGAGCCGTATCCGGCCTCGGCGAAGGCGGCCTGCATCGCCGGCGCGGCGGCGGCGGCGTCGGCTTTCGACGCGAACCAGGCGAACGTGCTCGGCCCTGCGCCGGAAATGCTGGCGCCGAGCGCGCTGTGGTCGAGCGCGGCGGCCTTGGCCTGGGCGAAACCGGGGATCAGCGGAGCGCGGCGCGGTTCGACGAGCAGGTCGTGCAGGCCTTCGCGCAGCAGTTGTACGTCACCGCGTTGCAGCCCGGTCAGGAACAGCGCGAGGTGCGCGCTTTGTTCGACCACCAGCGGCAGCGGATACGGCTCGGCCAGCACCGCGCGGGCACGGCGGGTTTCCAGCACCTGGTCGGGATGCACCACCACCGCGTGCAGCCACGCCGGCACCGACAAGGGAATCATGCGTGTGGCCGTGGCCATCACCACGCCGCCGAGCAGCATCGGCGCGACGTTGTCGCCGTGGCGGCTGCCGCTGGACACCGATTCGCCGTCGAGCGCGTACTTGTACAGCGCCTCGCGTGGCAGCGGTGCGTCCATCAGCGCGTTGGCGGCGACCAGCGCCGCCACGCACGAGGCCGCCGAGCCGCCGAGGCCGGAGCCGAGCGGAATGCCTTTTTCCAGCTCCAGCTCGAAGCCGTGGCCAAGGCCGAGCTTCTCGCGCAGGCTGATCAGTGCCTGCCCGGCGGTGTTGCGCGTGGCCTCCAATGGCAATGCATCGGCCCCGGCAACATCGCCGCGGATCGCGGCGATACGCACGACCGGCTCGGCGATGCGACGCACCAGTGCGACATCGCGTACGCCGTCGATCGAGTGACCGAGCAGGTCGAAGCCGACGCCGATGTTGCCGACGCTACCGGGGGCGAACGCGCGGACCGCGCGGGTCGTGGGGTTGTTCAAGGTGCTACTCGTCGGTTCGAAGGAGGATGTATTGACGGGCATCCGGTTCATGCGCGGGCTCCCAGCGTCTGCGCGATCGCCAGGATGTCGCCGAACACGCCCGCGGCGGTGACGTCGGGCCCCGCGCCAGGGCCCTGCACCACCAGCGGATTATCCGCGTAACGACGGGTGCGGAACTGGATCAGGTTGTCGGTGAGACGGCTGTGCAGGCTGGCGTGGCCGGCGGCGGGTGAGGCCGCGCCGACGCTGGCGCGGCCATCCCGGTCGAGGCGGGCGAGATAGCGCAGGCCCAGGCCCTGCGCGCGCGCCGACTGGTAACGCGCCAGCAGCGGTGCGTCGAGCTCGTGCAGGCGCGCGAAGAACTCGTCTTTGCTCACGTCGCGCAGGGCTTCCGGCACCAGGCTTTCGACCGCGACCTCGTCCAGCGACAGCTCGCGTCCGGCTTCACGCGCGAGGATCACCAGCTTGCGCGCGACGTCGGTACCGGACAGGTCGTCGCGCGGGTCGGGCTCGGTGTAGCCCAGCCGGTGCGCCTCGCGCACCAGTTCGGAAAACGCGACCGTGCCGTCGTAGCGGTTGAACAGCCAGGCCAACGTGCCGGACAGCACGCCCTCGACTTCGGTCAGTTCGTCGCCGGTGTCGAGCAGGCTGCGCAGGGTCTGGATCACCGGCAGGCCGGCGCCGACCGTAGCCTCGTAGCGGAACGTGCCGCCGTGGCGCGTGGCCGCGCGGATCGCCTGATAGCGCGGCAACGGGCCGCTGCCGGCGTGCTTGTTCGGCGTGACCACGTGGATGCCGGCGGCGAGCCACGCCGGGTAGTGCGCGGCGACCGCGTCGCTGCCGCTGCAGTCGACGATCAGCGCGTGCGGCAGGTGCTCGGCACGCACGTGCGCGGCGAAGCGGTCGAGGTCGAGCGGCTCGCCGTCGGCGAGAGCGGCGATCGCGGCGTCCGGGTCGAGTCGCTTGCCGGCCAGTTGCATGTGCCGGCTGTTGGCGATCGCACGCAGGCGCAGGTCGAGTCGACCTTCTTCCGCGAAACGCGGCAGCGCCTGCGCCAGTTGCTGCAGCAGCGCACGACCGACCTGGCCGGGGCCGATCACGCCGATCGACAGCGTCGCCGGCGACAGCCAGAACGCACTGTGCGCGGCGCGCAGCGCACGGGTGGCATCAGAAGCGGCGATCGCCACCGAGATGTTGCGCTCGCTCGCGCCCTGCGCGATCGCACGGATGTTGACGCGCGCCTGCGCCAGCCCGGCGAACAGCCGCGCCGATACGCCGTGCGTGCCGACCATGCCGTCGCCGACCGCGGCGAGCACGGCGATGTCGGGGGTCAGGCGCACGCCTTCGACCTGGCCGTCGGCGATGGCTTCGGCGAACGCCGCCTCCACCACTTCACGGCCGCGCTGCGCCTGGTCGGCGCGCACCACGCAGCAGATCGAATGCTCGGAGGAGCCCTGCGAGATCATCGTCACCGACACGCCGGCGCGGTGCAGCGCCGCGAACATGCGCTCGGCGGTGCCGGGCACGCCGATCAAGCCGGCGCCGGAGAGTTCGAGCACGGCGAGCCGGTCGACCAGGCTCAGTCCCTTGACCGGCGACGGCGCCGGTTGCGAGGTCGCGGCGATCAGCGTGCCGGGTGCGGCCGGGTTGAGGGTGTTGCGGATGCGGATCGGCAGCCCGCGCTGCATGGCCGGCGCCATCGTCTGCGGGTGCAGCACCTTGGCGCCGAAATAGGCCAGTTCGCAGGCCTCGGCGTACGACATCGAGTCGAGGCAGACCGCATCGGGTACCAGCCGCGGGTCGGCCGAAAGCACGCCGTCGACATCGGTCCAGATCGTCAGTGCGTCGGCGTCGAGCAGATGGGCGAAGATCGCCGCCGAGTAGTCGCTGCCGTTGCGGCCGAGCGTGGTTGCGCGGCCTTGCGCATCGCGCGCGACGAAACCGGTGAGCACGACGTGACCGTTGCCGTGCTGGGCGCGCCATGCGGCCAGGCGGGCGTGGCTGGCGTCCCAATCGACCGCCACGCCCAGCTCGCCGGGGTGCACGACCAGCACTTCGCGGGCGTCGAGCCGCTGCCAACCGGCGGCTTCACCGCCGAGCGCGGCCTGCATCAACCGCGACGACCAGACCTCGCCCCAGCCGGGCAGGCGCAGCGCGATCGCCTCGGATTCGGCGCTGCCGCCGGCGAGTGCGGCGAGCTCGTCGCGCAGCGTGGCGAACTCGTGCCCGAGCGTCTCGCGCAGGCCGTGGCGGCCGTGCTCATCGAGCCGGTCGGCGGCCTCGAGATGGCGCTGCTGCAGTCCGTGCCAGGCCGGCGCCCAGTCCTGCCCAGCGCGCGCTGCCGTGAGCAGGGCGATCAGGGCATCGGTGACGCCCTGCATCGCCGAGACCACGACCGCGCTCTGGCGCGCGCCGTCATCGAATAACGCAGTGACGGCCTGATACAACGCGGCGTTGGCGAGGCTGCTGCCGCCAAACTTGTGCACATGGCAGCGCACGACGGCGCGGACGGGCGGGGCGTGGGGCGGTGAGGCATCGGCGGACGACATCGGGGCAGGCTCCTGGTGGAGCCTCCGCATCGGTTCCGGGTGCATGGCCTTCGCACCCGGGTCGGGTGCGGAGGCGTGGTCTGGATCAGCTGGACACGCCCGTCCGCACCCCGAATGGAGTGGTACCGGTACCGGTGGTAATCGCCATGGTCGCCACGGCGGTGACGCCCCGGCCTGGCGGCGGGGTCGGCAGCGTCTGCGGCGGCATGTTGCGATGCGTCATATGGGGCGAGCAGACCACGCGGTTTCGACGGCTGTCAACAGTTGCAAACGAAACCTGCAGCTCCTCGCGGTCGCCAAGGTTGGCCCAAGCCCGGCGCGCATGGTCAAATGCTCGCCGAAGCGGGGGTACCGGCCGCCACGCGTTTGCCGAAGCGGGGCGCCGGTTGAGACAGACCCTTCGAACCTGATGCACGTAAGGAGGCCCGACGCCACCCGTCGACTCCCCAACCGCCGTAGGGAAGCTTCGCGACATCGCCCCCGGCGGTGCGCGCCGCCCGCTTTATGCGAGTCACTCGCAAGAGTCCGTACACCCCGTGCGGACTTCTCACAAAGCGGATAGAGCGCCATGAATGCAGTCCCCTCCGAACTGACCGCCACTGAATTGAGCCGCCAGGCCGAGCAGCTGTCGGCCGACGTCACCCGCCCGATCCCGGGCTCGCACAAGATTCATGTCGAGGGCTCGCGTCCGGACATCCGCGTGCCGATGCGCGAGATCGCGCTGGCGAAGACGCCGACGATGTTCGGCGGCGAGGACAACGCGCCGCTGGCGGTCTACGACTGCTCGGGCCCGTACACCGACGCCAACGCGCAGATCGACCTGGCGCGCGGTCTGGCGCCGCTGCGCGCGGCGTGGATCGCCGAGCGCGGCGATACCGAATTGCTGTCGGGCCTGAGTTCGGAGTTCGGCCGCAAGCGCGAGCACGACCCCAAGCTCGACGCCGTGCGCTTCCGCCAGCGTCCGCAGCCGCGTCGCGCGCTGGCCGGCGCCAACGTCACCCAGATGCACTACGCCCGGCGCGGCATCGTCACGCCGGAAATGGAGTTCATCGCGATCCGCGAGAACCAGCGCATCGAGGCCATGCTCGCAAGCGGTGGTCGCGAGGCGCACCTGCTGCGCCAGCACCCGGGCGAGAGCTTCGGCGCCAACATCCAGAAGCTGATCACGCCCGAGTTCGTCCGCGACGAAGTCGCGCGCGGCCGCGCGATCATCCCCAACAACATCAACCACCCGGAAAGCGAGCCGATGATCATCGGCCGCAACTTCCTGACCAAGGTCAACGCGAATATTGGTAACAGCGCCGTATCTTCCGGCATCGCCGAGGAAGTGGAAAAGCTGGTGTGGTCGATGCGCTGGGGCGCCGACACGGTCATGGACCTGTCGACCGGCAAGCACATCCACGAAACCCGCGAGTGGATCATCCGCAACTCGCCGGTGCCGATCGGCACGGTGCCGATCTACCAGGCGCTGGAGAAGGTCGACGGCCGTGCCGAGGAGCTGACCTGGGAGATCTTCCGCGACACCCTGATCGAACAGGCCGAGCAGGGCGTGGACTACTTCACCATCCACGCCGGCGTGCTGCTGCGCTACGTGCCGCTGACGGCCAAGCGCGTCACCGGCATCGTCTCGCGCGGGGGCTCGATCCTGGCCAAGTGGTGCCTGGCGCACCACAAGGAGAATTTCCTCTACACCCATTTCGAGGACATCTGCGAAATCATGAAGGCCTACGACGTGGCCTTCTCGCTCGGCGACGGCCTGCGCCCGGGCTCGATCGCCGATGCCAACGATGCCGCGCAGTTCGGCGAGCTGGAAACGCTCGGCGAGTTGACCAAGATCGCCTGGAAGCATGACGTCCAGACCATGATCGAAGGCCCCGGCCATGTGCCGATGCAGCTGATCAAGGAAAACATGGACAAGCAGCTCGCCGTCTGCGGTGAGGCGCCGTTCTACACCCTCGGCCCGCTGACCACCGACATCGCGCCCGGTTACGACCACATCACCAGTGCGATCGGCGCGGCGATGATCGGCTGGTTCGGAACGGCGATGCTGTGCTATGTCACGCCGAAGGAGCATCTCGGTTTGCCCAACAAGCACGACGTGCGCGAGGGCCTGATGGCCTACAAGATCGCCGCGCACGCCGCCGATCTGGCCAAGGGTCATCCCGGCGCGCAGGCGCGTGACAACGCGATGAGCAAGGCGCGCTTCGAGTTCCGCTGGGAGGACCAGTTCAACATCGGCCTCGACCCGGAGCGTGCGCGCGAGTACCACGACGAAACATTGCCGAAGGACGCGCACAAGACCGCGCACTTCTGCTCGATGTGCGGCCCGCACTTCTGCTCTATGAAGATCACCCAGGACGTGCGCGACTACGCCAAGGAACACGGCGTCGACGAGGGCGCCGCGCTGGCCGAGGGCATGGCCGAGAAGTCGGCGGAGTTCCTGGCGCAGGGCGCGCAGGTCTATCGCAAGGCCTGAGCGCAGGTCCGTCATCCCCGCGAAGGCGGGGGGGATCGCCGCTGCTTGCGAGCCACGGGCTCGCGCGGTGTTGAGCGCCATCGGGCCATGCCCGATGGCCGGGGATCGCAGAGCCACGGACTTTGCCTTGGACTTCAGATTCGAAGCGCCAAACGTCCATGGATGCCCGGCTACCGCCGAGGTAGAACGCAGCCCGCCCTCGCGGGAATGACGCCCTTTGCTTGCACGCGTGCCCTATCGTCGGCAAGCTCGGTGCGGACATTCGACAAGGAAGGTGAGGCGATGGGCGACGGCGGCAGGCAGGTGGTCAAGGCCGGGATCAGCTTCGGCAGCGCGCTGGCGATCGTGATCTCGTGGACGGCGAACAAGTCGCTGCTATGGGCGATCGTGCACGGCCTGCTGTCGTGGCTGTATGTCGTCTATTACGCGCTGCGTTATCACTTTCATTGATGGCTTGGGTGTCGTCGCGACCGCAGTTCGCCGGATTCGTAGTGATGACCGCATCCGCGTATAGCGGAAGGAGCCCATGAAACTCACCGCCTACGTCCTTGACGGGCATACGCTCGACATCCGGCCGGCACCGCGCGAGCGCGAATGGATGGATCGCACCGATCGCCATTACGCGTACCGTTGCCTGCCGCTGGACATCGCCAACGCGCATGGCTGGGAACTGCTGTGTCCGAGCGCCTTCGAGGCGGTCTGGAACGGCGGCAAGGAGATTGCCGACCTGCGGGTCTTTGCGCCGGCGGGCGGCCCGGCGCCGGCGGTCAGCCATTTTGGTCACGGCATCCTGACCTTCCACATTCCGTGCCTGTTTCGCACCGAGGCGGGCATCGACCTGTTCGTCACCGCGCCGCTCAACCGGCCCAAGCACGGCATCGCTGGCTTGAGTGGCCTGATCGAGGCCGACTGGGCGCCCTATACCTTCACCATGAACTGGCAGTTCACCCGCCCCGGTCATGTGCGCTTTGCCAAGGATGAGCCGTACTGCCATTTCTTTCCGGTGCCACGGCAGTTGCTCGAAACCGCGCAGCCGCAGCGACGCTTGCTGTCGCAGGAGCCGGAGCTGGAACGCCAGCACCGCAAGTGGATGCACAACCGCGGTGACTTTCTCACCGACCTGGCCCAGCCGGGCTCGGCGGCCGAGCAGGCGCAATGGCAACGCGCCTATTTTCGAGGCGTGGATGCCGACGGCGCGTGCCCGGCCGGGGTGGAGCATCGCGTGAAACTGCGGCTCAAGCCGTTCGGGCCGTTGCCGGACGAATGAGGGTTGCGGTTCGTTTTTCTGCAGGGCATGCGGTGAAAGCCGATGCGATCGTGGCGCGCCGGGTGGGCCTTTGCCTACCCGGCGAAGTTGTGCCACTCACCAATGCCAACGCAGGCCGAGCTTGCCGTTCCAGGCGCGGTCGTCACCGTCGAAGCTGATCGAATAGTCGATATCGCCGTACAGGTAGAGCGCTCGCGAGACCTGTGTGGTGACGCCCAGGCCAAGCTCGCCCCAGCTGCCGCCGAGATCGGCGCTGAACGGCACGTAGCCGGTCTGCGACGAGAACTCCACGCGCGGGTTGCCGCGGAACTCGTGCCAGACGTTGGCGCGCAGCCAACCGTTGGTCAGGCGCGGTTCGCCCTGGTCGCTCTCGCCCGCCCATGTGCGGTTGAGCCGGGCACCGATCCGGCCCACCAGCGAGTCGGTATCGTCGAACCGCACGTGGGCAATGGCATCGCGCACGTCGTCGACGTTGACCCTCTGGTACTGCAGCTGCGCCTGCGGCTCCAGCCGCCACAGGGCCTGGTCGTCGAGCACGAACGGCCAACCGCCCTCCAGCGACGCGGCCCAGCCGAAACCGTCGGTCTTGGACGCCGGCAGGCGCGGTGAGCGCGCGATCAGGTCGTACCAGGTGGCCTGCAGCACCGCATCCAGATAACGGCCGTCCTTGCTGAAGCGGGTCCAGTAGCCGCCCAGCGTCTTGGCCTTTAACTCGTCGCGCCCGGCATGGAACTCCACCAGGTCGGCGAGGTGATGGGTCACCTCGCCCTCGCCTCTGCCGTAGGCCGCATACAGGCCTGCGTGGTCGCGGCTGCGGTCGTCGGGGTCCTCGGCGCGGTACAGGTCCATGCCCGCCTGCAGGGCGCGGAATTCGTAATCGAACTGTGGTCCGCCGCGGCCGTAGATGCCTTGGCCGTCGCTCTTGCGCTCCCCGTCGTGGGCAAGGACACGGGCCCATGCGCCGTTCACGCGGGTGTCGTCCGGATCCAGGTCGGTGCGCGCGCGCAGCAGTTCCTCTTCGCCGACGCGCTCGTGCAGCGTGTCGATGAGGGCGCGGCCGTAGTACGCCGACATCACCGGCAGCGCGGCAATGAGCGAGACCTCCTGTCGATAGTGCGGGGTCGGAGGCGGAGGTGGAGGTGGAGGTGGAGGTGGAGGTGGAGGTGGAGGTGGAGGTGGAGGTGGAGGTGGAGGTGGAGGTGGAGGTGGAGGAGGAGGAGGAGGTG